>CAZXGJ010000170.1:0-1517 GCA_964639955.1 uncultured Ignavibacteriaceae bacterium | reverse complement strand
TTTCACGACGAAGCTTTATCGGGCGAGTGGCAAGGCTACCGCTCCTCCCGGCTTGGCCTGCAATGGCGGGTGATCTACCGGGTTATTCCAAGAGAGCTTTTGTTCCAAGTTGCTTCGATAACCGCCCATGACTATCGGAGGTCTTAAATGAGTGAGTATCGTCCTGCAAAGAAAAGAATTACGGTTTCGGTTGGCGAGTCTGTGCGAATCATTCGTGAACTTCAGGAATTAAGCCAAAACGAACTATCGCACCTTACAGGCATTCCCCAGGCTACGATCTCAGCAATCGAAAATGATCGAGTTCGCCTGGGAGTAGAGCGCGCTAAAGTCTTGGCTCGGGCGTTGAAGTGTCATCCAGGTGTTCTTGTTTTTCCTGGTTGGGAACTTCCTGATGAGGCTGCAGCATAACCCTACGTTTCAGCAGACTCGCGGGGCGATTCATGGCGAGTCGACTTACTGCCGGTCACAGCAGACAATCAATAATACTTTGCATAACAACTGCATCAACCTGACGCGCAATAGCAGCGTCAGGTTTTGGGCATTCCTGATTGCCCGCCCAAGTTATGCAGATCGTTAGGCGCCACCGTGCGCCTGAGGCGGCAACGGGGTTCAGAATGGACATCTCACGACTGCGCCCGTTTGGCGGCTTGCATAGCTCGCTCCTCGCCTTTTCCACAGGATACGTGTTTCGCATCTCGTATTGGTCCGCCACGCCCACCGAGTTCGGGGCCTTCTCCAATGTCTGGATGGTAACTCCCCAGGATCGACGCCTACTCTTCGCAGATCCGGCGAAATCAGGGAGCGTTGTCCACCTCTATCACAGGTTCGATGAGAGCTATGGGGCAACCATCTCCCTGCGGCGGCCCGACCCCATGTGCTTGCATCTGGTCATGCAAGGTTCCGCCGCTACCACGATTGAGATCAACCTCCGACTTGGCCGCACCTTACTAACGAGAGTTCTGGCAGCATCGGCCCGAGCAATGCCCCTTGCTTGGGCGACCAAGGACCCCGTAGCCCACGCACTGGACGCCCTCACCTCGATGTTCATCGCAAAGGGAAAGGTCAAGGTTGCTGGCAAGACCGAAACGGAAGAGCCCTACTTTGCTGGCGACATCGACGACGTAATGCTCGTCAAGGATGGCAGCGCCTCGGTGAACGATGGGCCGGCGGGGTACCTTTGCCCAGCCACCCGTCCGGTCGCTTTTAGAGACTTCCAAGCGACACCGCAGGCCTTCGTGCTGGTGGGCCGCCTGTATCTGGCGTACCAGAACGCCGGGGCCGAGAACGGTGGCACCTAACAATGCGCTCGAGCGGTCGTTCACTCGTCTGCATGCCTAAAGGCCGCATCCTCGTGCCCACCGCTCAGTGCTGAGCTTCATTCATTGCCCCGAGATGATAGAAGAAAATACGAGACGACTGTTATACCAAGTTGATGTTTTTGCCTCCGATGTCTTTTTCGGCAACCCCGCAGCAGTATCTCTTTTAGATCACTAGATCAACGTGGCTCGGTGTTGTGG
>CAZXGJ010000169.1:0-1517 GCA_964639955.1 uncultured Ignavibacteriaceae bacterium | reverse complement strand
CCCTATAGCGGCCTAACGGCTCGCGCTTAAGCCGCTGTGCGGAGCGAGCGAAGCGAGCGGAGCACAGTCGGCTTGAAGCGCGGGTTAGGCCACGTTAACTGCTACGGTTTGATTAGCTCATCTATGTTTAATGGTCTGGCCAAGACGGGCTGTCCAGCCGGGCTTTTGCCAGTTTCGAAGATTACCTTCCAGAAATCATAATTCTGCTTTCCCCCAAACACCGTGGAGGACAGAGAGTGATTCACCCACAAAGGTAAATTTGCCAAGCCCCGAATAAGCCTCCCCACCAGATCCCACAATTCGGGTGGGAACTTTCGCTCAAACAGATCATCGTCCTCAACAACTTGGCCACGCATGAGGAAATACCGCCGAATGAGATCGCGGACGTACCTCAACCAGTTATAGAATACCTCCTCTCTCGACATACGAGTTGCCCGCAGATGCCCATCCGGTACATCTTCTTGGCGACGCAGACGCTCCTCGACTCTGTCCGAACCTATATCAAAATCATACTTGCCCTCAAATATCTCCTCTGCAATGATGTTCATCAGTTGTACTAGCTGCTGTTTTTCCAATTGCCGTGGGTTTTCACCGATCTCCAGACGGGAATCCATAGGTGTGGGCAAAGGATCTTTGTGAATGAACATAGAGAAAATTGTCTTCTCAATGGTGCTATATGAAAGCGGCTTATCTTTAGCTCGTCCACCGAATTCTACATAGGTTTTTAGGCGGTTCTCAGGGTTGTGTATCACACCAACCCGAACATCATCAACAATATATCGCCTGATTTCTCGATGCTCACCCGCAAAGAATCTGAGCAACTCTTGCTCAGAAAACCCAAGGTCATCCTCTTCCCTGCCCGTCGCCCTGCGATACTCGTCCACTTTCTCCCAGAAAATCTGGCTACCCAGGAAACGTTGCGTAGCCTTGTCGAAAGCTACCTGCCTTAATGTAGTACCGGCATTGGTGTTAGCCTGTAACAACACATTAACATCAGGGTTCAGAAAGAGGCGAACCGGTAAGGTGTGTACACCAAGAAGCAGTTGAGCCACAGCCTTGTGCTGGCCATCAAATACCTGCACCTTCAACTTGCCATCAGTAAGTTCTCCCCAAGCAAGGGCAATATGTAACTGAGGTCGAGCATCCAAAAACTCCTCTATCAAACCGCGAATCCGTGCACTGACAGCGCGAGGGTTTATTCGCTCATCATGGAAAATATACTCAACGGGAAGCTCCACAAAAACGGAGTCCATATTTGCCAGCTTATCACGGAAAAGGGGGACAATACGCTTGGACACACCAGTCTCTACAAGTTCATATTCAAAAGCAGTTCCGTCTATGCGTGCCGAAAGTAGGTACTTGCTTCCACCTGCTTCACTCAGAAAGTCACCAAGGTTAGGACGGTTGGGACCGGTTGTACTGTAGCGGTCCTTGATTCTTTCGTACCTTGCCATACATCGTGCAACACGCAAATCAGAATCCGCCTTGTTGCGATTGTGAAACTCACAGACGACAGC
>CAZXGJ010000168.1:0-1533 GCA_964639955.1 uncultured Ignavibacteriaceae bacterium | reverse complement strand
ATTCAATATCAACAGCTTCTTTTGCATAATGCGCGAGCTTATCTGCCGGATGATCGTGGTAACGTAACTTGGCCGGCGTCATTCCCATTCTTTTAAACCAATCGAGCCTTTCAGCTTTCCAGTAGTCATACCATTTTTTATCAGCATCAGGATTTACAAAGAACTGCATTTCCATCTGTTCAAACTCACGTGTTCTGAAAAGAAAGTTTTTCGTATTGATTTCATTGCGGAATGCTTTTCCAATTTGTGCAATTCCGAATGGAAGTTTTTGTCGTGAAGAACCTTGCACATTTAAAAAGTTAACGAAGATTCCTTGAGCAGTTTCAGGTCTCAGGTAAACAACTGCGGAACTGTCCTCCATCGGACCGATAAATGTTTTGAACATCAGGTTAAATTTTCGCGCATCGGTAAATGTTCCTTTATTTCCGCACTGAGGACAATTCAATTGTGCAAGGAGTAGTTTTGATATTTCTGCATCTTCAAGCAAAAGTGTGAAAGGATTTTCGACACCGGCATTTTGAATTTTATCATCTATCTTTTTAATCAGATTTTCATCAGTCTTCAAACTTTCTTTTAATTCCTGAACTGCTTTTTCTTTTTTCTTATCAGCATAAGAATCACCAAGCACATCAAGCCGAAATCTTGCTTTACATTGTTTACAGTCAATCATCGGGTCTGTAAAATTCTCAACGTGTCCCGAAGCTTCCCAGACTCGTGGGTGCATTAAAATAGATGCATCAATGCCTTCAACATCTTCGCGATAAGTCATCGTTTTCCACCACTCGCTTTTAATATTGTTGAGCAGTTCAACTCCAAGCGGTCCGTAATCCCAGCAGCCATTGAGACCACCATAAATTTCACTTGATTGGAAAACAAATCCTCTTCGTTTAGAAAGAGAAACGATTTTTTCTAATGTGTCGTTTTTATTGTTTTGTGCTATGATAGTATTCCTTTAATATTTTTTTGAGTGCAAATATAGTAAAAAATGGTTTGCTGACGGTAAGAATATTATGACTTTAAGATTCAAGTTCTTTGATTAATAATTTTTTTATTTGAAGATGCTGACGCTTTAATATTCCATATTTTTCCCTTACAACATCAAGTAATAGCAGCGATTGAATGATGTAATTCTTTTTTAAAAATTTTATGCGATAACTTTTTGATTTTCTTATTTCCATATCAAGAGCATTTAAATGTTTTTTTATTGTGTAAATATCACCTCTGTCAATTGGTCCTGAAAGTGCTTTTGCAGGCGATAATTTGAAAACATTATTGAGCGCCGACTGAGTTGTCTGTCTGAGAATATTTTTTGGCAGATTACTTTTTGAAGATATTAAAGAGAAAGCATTAAAAAGATTTCCGACAAGAAAGTTTGAGCTGTGCACCGCTGCAAGATGATGAAAGGCTTTTTCATCGGAAGAGATGGTGTGTGGTTTTAATTTTAGTTTCCTACACAATTGATTTAAAAATACCAAAGTGCGCTTATCCTTTGCTTCAACTGATGCAGGTGAATTTTTTATGTCAACAATTTCT
>CAZXGJ010000167.1:0-1540 GCA_964639955.1 uncultured Ignavibacteriaceae bacterium | reverse complement strand
GATTCCGACAGCGATTCGTCCTTGAGCCAGAAAATGTCGAGGTTGGCTTTGTCGCGGTTGATGAGCTGCAACCGAGTCCGACCCTATTGGTCCGCGACCCTATTGGTCCGCGACCCTATTGGTCCGCGACCCTATTGGTCCGCGCTACTCGAACGAACTAACCCGGTCGGCACGATTACAGCGACCTTCGCACCCACTCGCTACCACGTTTGACGTACTGTTTCTTTACCGCTGCCCACGCCACCCGGTGGGCAATCGCCTCATGATCCGGCCGGTCGGCGTACTCCACCCAGGCGTTATTGAAGACTTCCATGTAAATGTGTTGCGCGGCCGGCGGCAGATGCCGGCGCACCGACTCCGGGAGATCGTCGATCGATTCGTAGGGCACGGAACGAATGTCTAACGTGGGTCCACCGACCCGCCAACGGTCGCGCCTTCTTGGACTCGAAGAGGCCCGTCAATCATGGCCTAACGGGCATAAAGAGCGAATATTAGAAAAAAACTCCTCTCTGGCACGGTTTATTGGCGTTTTATTTGACTGGCACGGTTTATTCCGGTCTCTGGCACGGTTTATTCCGGTCGCACGGTCGAAATCCTCGGTCATGCCGCCCGGCGACTACCGCGAGAGGATCGAACAGGTTGCTTGGCGGCCGTGGCATGAAGCTTGAGACCAAGCGCCCGCACTACCTTGAGGACGGTTCCAAGTTCCGGATTGCCCTTGGATGAAAGCGCCTTGTACAGGCTTTCCCGCCCCATCCCGGTTTTGCGGGCGATGGCGCTCATGCCCTTGGCGCGTGCGATGTCGCCCAAAGCTGCTGCTACCAGCGCCGGATCACCGTCTTCCAGAACCGCTTCCAGGTACGCGGCCATATCGGCCTCAGTTTCCAGATGGTCCGCCACATCCCAAGGAACGGTTTTTGTCTTTGCCATAACGACCTCCTACAGTTCGCGCGCCAACGCTTGCGCGAGTTTGATATCCCGGTCTTGCGTGCGTTTGTCCCCGCCGGCGAGCAAGGCCACCAGGGCCTGACCACGCTGTGCGAAATACACCCGATACCCGGGGCCGTAGTCGATCCGCAGTTCCGAAACGCCTCCGCCCACCGGTTTCACATCACCGGGGTTGCCCAACGACAATCGGCGAATACGCGCATCAATGCGGGCGCGCGCCTGTCGATCGCGCAGAGACGCGAACCATCTCGCATACTCAGCTGTCTGCCGGATCTCGATCACGGTTTTGTGAAACTGTATCTCATAAGATACGGTCGGTCAAGCGGACCGAATCGTTCGACAATCAGAGTGAGGGGTGACCTGCCGCTCGTTTGCCGGATTCGACAACCTCTCTACTTCACTCGCCTCTGCCACCCATATCGCCTGCAATCTCACGAAACTGTTCCAAGGCCGCTTCGAGGTCTTCGACAATCTCGGCCGCCAGAACATCGGGGTCAGGCAGGTTCTCAGATTCCGATAGAGACTCGTCCCTGAGCCAGAAGATATCGAGGCTGGACTTGTCGCGGTTGATGAGTTCGTCGTAGGTGTAGGC
>CAZXGJ010000166.1:0-1578 GCA_964639955.1 uncultured Ignavibacteriaceae bacterium | reverse complement strand
GACACAACACAGGGAGATTTGGATTTTCATTTGCAAATGTTCTCACCTTTAATTGATGCAGGTGATCCAAATATTCTGGATAGAGACGGCAGCCGGAGTGATATAGGGCTTTACGGTGGACCATACGGATGGACTTATACTTATAAAGATTTAGCTCCCCGCCCTCCACACAATGTTACCGCAGTAATTGAAGATGGTCTGGTGAAACTAACCTGGAATAAAAACACGGAGGCAGATTTCTCACACTACAGGATATACAGGGATACAGTAACCATTGTTATTTACGATTCATCAAAGATAGTTGGAGAGACACCGGACACCGTATTTTATGATAATCTTCCTCCGGTAAACAAAGAGACAAATTTTTATTATGTAATCACAGCCTTCGACAACCAGGGAAATCAATCAAGTCCAAGTGAAGAAATAATTGTAACGGTAACCGGAATGGGCGAACACCCTCCGAAAGGATATGATGATTACAGATTGCTTAGCAATTACCCGAATCCGTTCAACCCATCTACAATAATACCCTACAGGTTAAAGGAGGCGGGATATGTAAAGCTCTACATTTACGATGTAAAAGGGGAACTGGTAAAAGTATTGGTAAACGAGTGGCAGGAGAAAGGATACTATGAGATAGAATTCAGACCAAATGCAGAAGAGAGGCAGAGAGCAAACAGCTTTGAAGTACCGATGGGAAAAACATACAGTGACATTGCAACAGGAGTATACCTTTATATGCTTCACGTTTACAGTGACAGAAAAATTCCTGTATTCAGCGATTCTGGCAAAATGATTCTTTTGAAATAAGTGGAGGATGGATAAAAAGATGAAATTGATTATTACAATAATATTACTTGCTATAAGTCTCCAGAGTAACGCCACCATCCGTTACGTAAGCAAAACCGGCTTAAGCATACCGCCTTACACGAGTTGGGAGACAGCAGCAGACAGTATACAGGAGTGCATTAACATTTGTGTTTTTGGCGATACAATTTACGTTGCCAACGGAGTTTATGAAGAACAGGTTGTGATGATACAGGGATTAACACTTAAAGGCGGAGGTATGGATAGCTGTATAATTGATACAAGAGCATTGGTTCAACCCTTAGGCTTTTTTGCAGTCATTATGGCCGATAGTTCGAATATAAATGGATTTAAGATTATAGTCTCAAATAATCTGGAAAATGGTGGAGGAATTGTAGCAGAAAATGACTCATCAAACATTACATTCTATTCTAATATTTCATTTAATAGAATTGAAAGTGCACATTGGGGAATATTAATAAATAACACCATCTCTGTAACCTATGATAATTTTACAGTAGCACACAATAATTTCTTAAACAATATGCTTTATGGAATTTTTCTAAATAATTCTAGTTCAATTGTTTCAAATAACCAAATGGATAACATTACATCACGAGGAATTCACATTGAATCTATATCATTTAACTATACTCCAATAATAGAAAATAATGTAATAAGTACTTCGGGTGTTGGTATTGACGAAGGCATAGGAGCAAAACCCACGATAAGAAACAATGTAATATTTCTTAATGATGATTATGCGAAAGG
>CAZXGJ010000165.1:0-1606 GCA_964639955.1 uncultured Ignavibacteriaceae bacterium | reverse complement strand
ATCATATGCTTAAAAAATGTTCCGCCAATTCCATGACTGAATAAAGCCATCGACTCCGGTCCGTATTCAACTTTTATTTTGTTCATTTTTTCGGCAATGTAATCGAAAGCTTCTGTCCAGGTTACTTCAACCCATTTCTCTTCTCCGCGTAAACTTTTTCTAATCAATGGTGATCTTAATCTATCTTCATCATAATGGGCACCAACACCGCCGGTTCCTCTTGGACACAATCTTCCGTTACTTAATGGATCATCAGGATGACCTTCAACTTTCCAAAGCTTTCCATCTTTTACATAAGCCATCACACCGCATTTCCAGAAACATAAATCGCAATACGTCGGAATCTTTTTAATCCCTTTTTCATTTTCTGTATTAATCTTAATTGCACTTTTAACAAAAGTTTTTGCCGATCCTGCAAGAACTGCAGCGGTTGCAATCGTTGCACCGGAAATTTTTAAAAATCTTCTTCTTGATAAGGAATTCATGATTTTCCTATTAGTTTATTCCGTATAAAATTTTTAATGCTGTCACATTCACCAAAGTCTTTATATACCGAACAAGTTCTGCAGTCTTTAGCTGCACAAACAGTATCCTTGCCCTTTACCGACCAGCAAGGTCCTTGATGTGTCAGATAACCGCTACATCTGTTTCTGTCTTCCCTGCTGCAATGCATAACTTCCCAGCAAGGCATCATTGAGTAAATAGTTTTAATTCCATTAATACTTATTTTGGATTCATTTATTGCTGATCTGATACATTTAATTCTTTCAATATCAGTTTCAGAATAAAGCCGATGGCTGGAAGATTTTTTAAAAGGAATGATGAGCTTTTCTTTTTCATACATTCTTAAGGTATGAACAGAAATATTAAGCAGCTTTGCTGCGGTTCTAATCGGATAAATAGGTTCGTTGTTAGTCATTGATTTATCGCTTAAGCAACTTTTTAAAAGTTGATATTTATAAATACCAACTTTATTGCCAATTATAATAATCGGTTTATTGGCTTTTAAGAGGATCAAACGACTGACAAATTTTCATTATAAAGAAATTTGAATGTGATTTTTCCAAGAAAATAGAATGATGAACAGCTGTAAAATATTTTTTCAGTGAATAGTTTTTCTAAAAGATTATTACTCCCAAACAGGTAAAAAGCACTTAGATGAGATATTTTTAAGAATTGTCCCGAATTCAGAAAGACTTTTTTTCATTATTTCAGATTGTCCATCGTGGCAAGTTAAACACGCACCAACGAGTAAAATTCTTTTTTGCTCCTCGATTGTAAACGGTCTTGTATAAGTTCTGGTAGTTGATGTTTCATCTCTGGTTTTAAGAAAGCCAATCCAGGCGTCTTTTGGTAAATTATCTTCTATATGATTTGAGAATTGAGGTTTAAAACTCCATTTACCATTTCTGTTAAATAATAATTCCCCTTTTCCATAACCAAGTGCAAGCGGATTGTTATGGCAGGACTTACAACTTCTTCCTGCTTTACTTATTGTATGTGAAAAAGTCGGTGCAAATAATCTTTTAAATATTTTCTTTCGCGGATTTTTAAACTTATCTATTGTTAAAATCATTCCGGGAATAAATGTATCAATAATTTCTTT
>CAZXGJ010000164.1:0-1640 GCA_964639955.1 uncultured Ignavibacteriaceae bacterium | reverse complement strand
ATGCTGAACCACCCGCTTGATAAACGTGCAATAGAAAATTGGAATTTTTCCCGCCTGGTGAACCACCAAGCGACATATACGTTTTATCCTCGGTGTCAATCACCTCTATTTTCTGAGGATCGACTGTTAGGGTACTCATTGTTTCAGCGGTATTTTCCAATTCAAGTTCAACTAAGTAGACCACATACCCTTCATCCGGTTGGAAAGTAAAGGGCGAAGCGGATAGACTGTCTACTTGGTCTGTACTAACCACCTTCATTTGCCATCCTTCAAACGCTGCTGCCTGCCCGAAGCCCGTGATTGAGGGGGTCGGCGTAGTAGTAGGTGGTTCCGGTGTTGGTGTTGGTGGTAATGGTGTCAATATTACTGCTGGTGACTCCGGCGTATCTGTTGCTGCTGAGACCTCTACTACTGGCGTAGGGACGATACTCCCACACCCAACCAAGAATAACCCAATCAATGTTACTGCAATTCCCAATAGTAGCACTTGCTGGCGGCTCATCTCTCGCTCCTTTCGTCGCGGCTGCCGCCTAACGATCTGCGGTTCAGCCGCACGCGGAGCGAGCGAAGCGAGCGGAGCGTGTCGGCTGCAACCGCTTGTTGGGCGGCTCGGCTCGCATGTCAGATGCCGCGTTTCAGCGATCCGCTGTCGACCGCAGTCAGCGGTCAGTCTTTGCAGAATGCCTCGCTGTCTTTCTCCCAGCGACAGCTCACGAGTCGGCTATGTGGGAGACTGTGAACCAAGATCTGTTGGGGCCAAGCGCATGTGCTCAGGCTGCTTCCCGCCGCAGCGCCATACCCGTCCAGATTCCGCACGCGCTATCCCATGCGCCAAATAACAGAACGATCGGCGGTGCTATCCCGAGAACGACAAAGGCCGCGAAGGTAGGGAAGATAGCGAGTCGCCCATAGAAGGTCCAGCGGTAGAAACTCCTATTGCCCTCGCGAACGGCCATAACGTAGTAGAAGGCTAGTATGCCCAGGACCATGCCGAATACTCTGATCCATAGCCCATCGGGTGGGCCGAGGCTAAACAGCGCCGCAAAGCTGTCGGGGAAGACAATGAATACGACGCACAGAATAGCCATGTAGATCGCGAAGACCAGCATACTGAGTGTGCTCTGCTTCATGGTTCACCTCCATAGAGAAGGATACAAACGCCCGCGAGTCGAGTCGCCCAACGGTACCGAGCTCAGCCGCAGCGCGGAGCGAGGGAGCGCAGCGACCGAGCGCAGCGACCGAGCGCAGCGACCGAGCGCAGCGCTGTCGGCTGGAGCGAGATGTTGGGCGGCTTATTTGACCTCGTAAATACGTATTTCGTAGCCCCCGTCAGTAAACGTTCTTACAAGATGAAACCGACTAAAAAAGTTGTCGTACTGCAATATTTGACTTCCATATTGTTCTGGCTCTCGATAAAACCGCCCATACATACCTTCACTAAAAATCAAGTAATTGAAGCCCTTTTCAACATACCACTCTGGGTCGTGGTCTATCATTCTCCCAAAACCCTGTACATGAAATCGCAATGGATCTACAAAAGGAGCATACGACTCGATGGCAATCTTAGCTCCTGCTGGCAAATTGTTATTTATCCATATCCTTGCAGTTTCACGGCTGTCTACCGTCGTTAACAGGATAGC
>CAZXGJ010000163.1:0-1670 GCA_964639955.1 uncultured Ignavibacteriaceae bacterium | reverse complement strand
AGTACGGCCAGATCGATGGCGGGCAGGATGTTCATGGACAGTCCGTGGGAAGCCTCAACGATCCAGGCATCACGCATCCGGACCATGAAACCGCACGGCGTGGAACGGGTTTACAACCCAATGCCACGAACTTTTCATCATGCGTAAGTCGTTGATTATCAGCTTGTACTTTTGGAATCCATGTATAGTACTCGGGGATGCAAAAACTGTTCGCATCCCCGAAGGCCCGTTTCGACGCGGCCACTCCACTGCTCCAACTCTTCGCCCGTCTCCTGGGACTGCACGGCCTGAGCGACCCGGCACTCAAGTCCAAGCGCCGTTTCTATCAGCGCGCCTGGTGTCCGATCATCACCCTGTGGTATCTGCTCTGGCAGCGGCTCTCGCCGGACCACACCCTGACCGCCATCGTGACCGACGCCCGCCGCGGCGGCGCCGATGCCTTGCGCCCCGGGCCCAAACCGCTGTCGGCCTGCCTCCGTTCCTCGGCCACCACCGCCTTGGCCAAAGCCCGGACCCGCCTGCCCCTGGCCTGGGTCCAGCAGTGCTTCACCAGCCTGGCCCGGCAGTTGGCCACCATGATCTTGGGACCCACGCCCGACCCGTTGCCCGTGCAATTGCTCGATGGCTCGACGGTGCGGTTGCGTCCGCACGGCGACATTCCCCGGGTCTTCCCGCCCCACCGCACCCGCCGTCAGCGAGCCTACTGGTGTGTGGCGCGGGTGGTGGTGAGTTTTTGCGCGCACACCGGCGTGGCCCTGGCCGCACAAATCGGTTCGATTCATCGGAGCGAACAGGCGCTGGCCGTGCGCCTGATCCTGGCGGCGGCGACGCGGGCACTCTACGTGGGAGACCGCAACTTCGGCGTGTGGCGGGTGGTGCGGGCCTGCGCGCAGTCCGGTGGTCACGCTCTGGTGCGCTTGACCGGAGTGCGGGCGGGCAAACTGGCGGCGGGCCAGCGGTTGCGACCGGGACTGGACCGGGCCGTCGAGTGGTCGGCCTCCCGTCACGATCAAGTGGACCGCGGCTTGAAGAAACAAGCGGTGGCCGGGCGGTTGGTGGTGGTGCGCGCGCACCGGCCGGGCTGGCGTCCCCAGACGCTGTATTGGTTTACCACCCTGACCGACGCGGCCACCTATCCACCCTCCTGGTTGCTGGAGCAATATGGCCGGCGCTGGCAGGTGGAACTGAACCTGCGCTGGGTCAAAGTCACGATGGGGCTGGGTCAATTGGAGGTGAAATCGGCCAAGATGGCACAGAAGGAATTCTATGCGGGGCTGATGGCCTACAATCTGGTGCGCGGGCTGATGGGGGTGGCGGCGCGCATCGCCGCCGTGGCGGTGGTGGGCGCCTTGTCGTTTGCGGCGGCGCGCACCATCTTGTTCGGAGCCTTGGGAACGCTCTGGCTGGGGTGGGTGCCCGCACGGCGGCGCTGGGAGGAATTGGAGCGGATCGGCCGGGAGGTGGGACGGGCCCGATTGCCGCGCCGGTCCCGGCCGCGGCCCGCGGAGCCGCGGGCTCAGTATCACGTGCCGCAGGTGTTCCCGCCGCTGCAGGGCACTCGCGCCCAGGCCCGCCAACAACTCAGAAAACCAGTCCGCAAAAGTTAGTGGCATTGGATTCAAAATCTGCGCTACGGCGCCCGCGCAATTCTGTCGCCCATCCTGCGGTCT
>CAZXGJ010000162.1:0-1704 GCA_964639955.1 uncultured Ignavibacteriaceae bacterium | reverse complement strand
ATGGCCAGTAAATCAAACCTTCCTCCGGACCTTTATCCCAATTTTTCAAATAGACGTATGGAAAAATGAGAAACCCTTTTTCTTCGACTTCCTTTTCCAAATAAGGTGCAAAATCATTACCCAACCAGTCTCCCATCAACTTAAAAATATTTTTGGACCATTCAACTGAATAAGTAACTGTGTATTGATAATCTGCACCATCGGTTGTGTGAGTATCTATTACAAAATCCGGAATATAGCGGTCAACTAATTTCAGCATTGCCTGCATCTCGGGTGCATCGGCTTTCATCCAATCGCGGTTGAGGTTTAAGTTTTGTGCGGTTGTTCTCCAGCCCATTTCTTCGGGACCGTTCTGGTTGATTCTGTTATATTTACTTTTTCTTTCGTGACCATCAACACTGAATATCGGAACAACAATAATATTTATGCTGTCGAGTAAATATTCTTTTTCCTTTGTCATCAGGATTTCTCTCAGCAGCAGCATCGAGGCATCTTTACCTTCTATTTCACCGGAATGTATTCCATTAATTATAAGAATGGTTGGCTTGAATAATTCTCTTACTCCCAACTGAGCCGACATTTCTCTGTCTGTTTTTCTTTCATTTGTAAGAAGCAGATATTTTAATTCCCTTCCCTGCGGAGAAATACCGAACGTTAATAATTCAGCGAACTCAGAATTATCAGCAAGGTTTTGAAAGTAGTTCATTGTCTGCTCATAGGAAGCAGTTGATACAAATCCTGATTTTTCAAAATATGTAATCCACTCATCGATTTGTTGCTGCGGTATTATCCGGGCTGCCGATATACAGCATAGTAAAATTATTATTAATGATTTCATCTTCAGGAATGATTTTTATAACAAAAAAACTTTTCAATAATAAATTTAAAGATAATTAATTGGTTCAGGATGAAAAGCTGCCGGTAATCTTTCTCGGTTAATAAGTAAAAATGAAAGAATGTAATTGAAGCATGACAGATTCTAAAAAGACCTGCAGGTAAAATGAAAAGTCAGAAGAATAAGTTAAAAGACAATTATATTCACCATTTATCAGTCTATTTTACTATCGGTCAGGTAAGATAATAATTTGTTAATACTCAGGCATTAAGTTTGTTCACGGGAAATTGCATTTTAAAAAGAAGAAAAGTTAATTACTTTTGATCATCGAAAATTAACCAAGGAGGTATGATGCATATACCCCAGATAGACCGAAGCAACTACCTTAAGGGGTTATTAATTACAGCAAAAAAAGATAAACAGCTTGCAGAAAGCGAAAGAAAAATAATTAAAAAGCTTTCTGAACGCCTGGGCTTTTCAAACGACTTTTTCGAAGAAACTATTTCCAGCCTTCTCGAGAATAAATATATAACAGAAGAACCAATTACTTTTTCCAATAAAAGCATTGCCGCATCGTTTCTTGAAGACGGCTTAAAGCTTGCTCTTTCTGATGATGTAATAACCGAAAATGAAATTAACTGGCTTAAAGAAACTGCCGCTGCAAACAACATTGAAGCAGACTGGTTCGATAAAAAGTTTAATGAGCTTAAAGGGAAACCTAACCTGTTTGGTAAAATGGATTTTGCGCTGTATTCATTAATATGATTTTATTCGGCAGAACTAATATTAAAACCTAAGCAATTGTGGTTTACTCGCCTTATCTATAATTTTCACTGCACAATTTATAAGTTCTCTTTTAATCGAAACCA
>CAZXGJ010000161.1:0-1725 GCA_964639955.1 uncultured Ignavibacteriaceae bacterium | reverse complement strand
GCAATTTCCTATGAGCCATACATTGTCATCAGGACAACTGGGACGGCAATGTTGTACTCGCGCAACTTGTGGAGGAACCCGACTCCATCTAGGCGTGGCATCTGGAGGTCCAGCAAGATCAGATCAGGTGTCACCTTCTTCAGAAGATCGATCGCCTCCAGACCATCTTTGGCCTCCAGGTAGTCGTAGGCGTTAGGCTTCAGGATGTACTTGGTGATCGTCTCGCGGATATCGGCACCATCGTCTACCACCAGAATGCGCTCACCAGTCATAGGGATACCCCTGTCACACTAACACGGACCGGATTGGTCCTGGCAGAGTCAATGGGGAAAGACTTACTGCCAGTATAGCATTGCTGGATGTGGGAAGCCAAAGAGAATGGCATAGAGGGCATCAAAATACAGGAGGCGCAAAATATCTTGCGCCTCCTGTGAAGTCTGCAAGTATCTAACACTCACGCCCGCAGGCGAGCGCCCAGTTTTGACTCCAGCGTCTTGACGATCTTCTCGCGAATCCGGTCGACGTCCTTATCGCGCAAAGTCTTGTCGTCGGCCTGGAAGGTCAGCGCGTAGGCCAGGCTCTTTTTACCAGCGCCAATCTGGCCACCCCGATACACGTCGAACAGCCGCACACTGCGCAATAGCCATCCCCCGGCCTCGCGGATCACGGTCTCCACCTCAGCCGCGGGGATTGACTCGTCTACCACGATGGCAATGTCCTGGTAGACTGCCGGATAGCTCGACACGGGTCGGATGCAGTGCGGGCCTGGCACAGCCTCGATCAGGGCGCTCAGGTCCAATTCGGCAATCAATACCGGCTGGTCAGGCAGATCGAAGGCTTCGCGCACCAGAGGGTGTAGTTCCCCCATCGTGCCGATCTCAGCGCCGTTCACTTTCACGCAGGCCGTCCGCCCCGGAAAGAACGTGTTATGTTCGGCGGCTTCGTAACTCACATTGTCGATGTGCAGTCCAGCCACCAGCATTTCGACCACGCCCTTAAGATCGAAGTAGTCCATTAGTGCAGGCCCAGCATCGCGCGGGTCTTGCCATGTAGGAAGCACTCGTTCGCCAGTCATGGCCAGGCACAGGTGGCCGATTTCAGCAGGCAGCTTTTCATCCTTGACTGGCCAGTAGACCTGTCCGATCTCAAACAAAGCCAGCCGTGTAGTCAGCCGAATGTTGGTTGCGAGGACGGCAAGCATACGTGCCAGCAATGTATGCCGCAGCACGGTCTGATCCTGGTTGATGGGATTGGCGATCTGGACATAAGGTAGCTGAGGCCAGCTTGACTGAGCTTCTGGCGGCGTCAGTTTCGCCTCAAGCATCGGTGTGGTCATGCTGTGCGTGACGACTTCCTGGAACCCGGCTTTAACCAGCAGATCGCGAATCATCTCCTCGCGCTCAAGTGACATGTTAGCCCGCTGGGGAGGAAGCTCGTCTTTGAGCAGGGTGGCTGGGATGCGATCGTAGCCGTAGATCCGTGCGATCTCCTCCAGCAGATCAGCTCGGGCAATCACATCCTGGATGTCTTGTTCCGCCGGGCTGTTCGTGAACCCGATGTCTAGTCTGTGGTCAGGCGCGATGACACGCAGCATGTCTGCGCCGATCCGCTCTACTTTGAACTCAAGCGATTCAAGGATCGCAGTGACCTCATCGCAACTGACAGCAATGCCGAGGATGCGATCCACTTCTTCCATGGGTAGGTCTACTGCGATCTCTGGCGCGG
>CAZXGJ010000160.1:0-1739 GCA_964639955.1 uncultured Ignavibacteriaceae bacterium | reverse complement strand
GCGTGAGAAGGCGTCTTCAAAGGTTGTATCTAAACGACTGGCGGAAGTTGGCGTTTCCAGGTTGGCCGGTCGACACGACGGTGGAGGGCCAACTCGAGGCGGTCTTGCTGGACGTGATGCGGGAGAACAGCCTCACAGAAGTCCCATTCATCTGGTTTTGGCCTGCCGGCGCACTTGGGGCCATCATGATAACGCACGATGTGGAAACGCGTAAAGGGCTGAACTTCGTGCCATCTCTGATGGACATCGATGACGAATATGGTTTCAAGGGCGCGTATCAGCTTGTACCCGAGGAGCGTTATAGCGTGTCGAGCGACTTGCTCGAGTTAATTCACAGACGCGGGTGT
Source organism: uncultured Ignavibacteriaceae bacterium (assembly GCA_964639955.1). Classification (GTDB taxonomy): domain Bacteria; phylum Bacteroidota; class Ignavibacteria; order Ignavibacteriales; family Ignavibacteriaceae; genus IGN2. Next base: position 1,392 of record CAZXGJ010000160.1, on the reverse strand, counting down.
GAAGCAAACGTACATGGACTTGATCATAATGCTAACTTGTTCGGCGACTTCTCGTCATACTTACACAAAGCAGACCGAATTAATCAATACATCAAAGTCTTTTCTGCCGAAGGATTTCGGTCGCCGTGCATGTACCGAAATGTAGAGTGGCTCAAGCATCTCAGTATTGAGTATGACATGTCGGTGCCAAATGTAGCGCACCTGGAGCCTCAGCGGGGTGGCTGCTGCACAGTATTTCCCTATTTCATCGGCTCGATTCTCGAGCTGCCGCTTACAACAATCCAGGACTACTCGCTTGTACATATTCTAAAGGACTACTCCATAGCGTTATGGCAGCAGCAGGTTGAGTTGATTCTCGCCAAGCACGGGCTTGCCAGTTTCATTGTCCACCCAGACTACGTGCTGGAGGAGTCAGCGCTTCGGCAATACAGGCAGTTGCTTGAATGGCTGCGAGAACTCCGAGCGGTGCGCAATCTGTGGGCGGCCAAACCAGGCGAAATAAACCATTGGTGGAGGATGCGCGACCAGATGACCCTGGTAAACAGCAATGGGATGTGGGAGGTCAGCGGGGCGGGCGCAGAATGGGCAAGCGTAGCTTTTGCCACGGCGAGAGAGGGAGGCGGGATCCAGTACAGGATCACGGAAAAGCGATGCAAGACAGAGAAGATTCATTGAGCATTGCTTCAGTGGTGGGCAAGGGCGGCCGCGCGTTCGGCGGCCAATGAGCTGGAGAGCGGCGTAACAGTGTTGCGGATCGTGAGTAAGCTTCTCAGCAAGATAGCGTTTTTGGCGCCCGGAGGGGGTTCTATCCGCCCCTATTTGCACCGGCTGAGGGGAGTCAGTATCGGCAAGGGCACTTGGCTCGCACAATTGGTCTACATCGACGAGCTTCATCCGGAATGCATCACGATCAGCGAGAATTGCACGATCGGCTTAAGGACTTCCATTTTTGCACACTTCTATTGGGGCGCACGAAGGGCCAAGAGCAATGGGTCGGTCGTCATCGAGAAAAACGTGTTCATTGTCCCGCATTGCGTGATTCTGCCAAATGTGCGGATTGGCGAGGGGGCAGTCATTAAAGCGGGGACAGTTGTCAGCCGGAACGTCCCTCCAGGCGTGTTTTGGGGCACGCCGGCCGCCGAGGCCCTTGGTGTCGCCACGGTGCCCCTCACGGCGGAGCATACTTACGAAGAGTTTACTCGAGGAATGAGACCGCTCGCTTCTGGAAGAGGAGCCTTCGGAAGAGCGGAATCGCCGGCGAAGAGGAATAACCGGTGATTATGCGGGAATTGGGGAGGACCGGTGAACTCATTCCGGAGGTTGGTCTCGGCACTTGGGGCTATCGCGGAGGGGTGGACCCGCTGAGGAAAGGCATCGAGGCTGGAGCGAGGT
>CAZXGJ010000159.1:0-1769 GCA_964639955.1 uncultured Ignavibacteriaceae bacterium | reverse complement strand
CAGTGATGGTTAGGGTATTCTGGCCAGGCTCGAGCGGCAGGTTGTTCACGTAGAACTGATGGCCATCGGTTAGTGCCACAACCCCGTTGACGGTCACGCCGGAATTTTCCGGTCCCAAGTATGTCCCGCCCAGGCTCAGCAGGTCTGTCTCAACGGTCGTACCGGACGCGAGACCGATCAGCGTTGCGTCCAGGGAACCAAGATGCACCCGAAGTTGTACGCTTGTCTCGTTGCCAGCGGGATCGCGTGCGGTGAGAACGAACGTATTGAGACCCGGTTTCAAGGTGACGGCGAAGCGGAAGTTTGCAGCGGCCGAGCTCAGGATCCTGCCCGATCCATCGTAGAGCGCGACATTTGCCGTGGCGTCGTCGACGGATCCGCTGATAGTGACGCTCGATGACCTGGCGCTGCTGCCATCCGGCGGATCGACCGAAAGGAACGCGGGTGGGATCGTATCGACCGTGAACGTGCTGTTGAGACGGTCCGACCTGTGTCCATACCGATCGGTCGCTTCCGCGCTGAGTCGATTCAGTCCTTCCGGCCAGCGCGTTGTGGGGGTGAAAGAGGCTTCGTACGGCGTTCGAGTGAAGAACGGTCCCAGCATTTGCCCGTTCGCGTCAACGTCGAGGTGCAAAGACAGCGGATATTCGTTGTCGAGCGTGCAGGGCGTGCCGGTGCAATCCGCGCCCAGGCGGTAGCGTAGCGGTGTGAACGCGTTGTTGGTAATGACCCCGTCTGGCGGCGCGAGCAACGCGAGCGTGGGCAAGAGCTTGAAGCCCGACGCGGCGATCGCCTCCAGCTCGCCAGCAATCGGAATCCGCGCTACGAACTCGCCGTTGCTCTGAAACCGCGCAACGGCCTTCTTACCGCCAATCCACAGACCGAAATTCGCGGCGTCAAACGCGATTGCCTCGATTTCACCGAGGTCGTGGGTTTTGAGGTCGACTTGCTTGAGAAAGCCGCCGTCGCGATCTAACAGTACCAGTGCGGTCTTGGTGACGACCCAGACGGTACCGAAGATCGGATGCGCGGCGAGCGCCCTGGCTTTGTGGGAAACATTATCGGCACTCGCGAGTACTGTTCTTACATCGATCCGGGTGAGCGACTTGAAGGAGTCCGCGTCGACGGCAACCAAATCCCTGCCGTCCGACAGCCATAGCCGGTTGCCGAGGCGATCGACTGCCAAAAGCTCGGGTTCCTTGATGGCATTGACCGTATCGAAGGCCTGCAACGCAGCGACGTCTTTGCCGAGACGCCAGAGCTTCTTCTTCGCCAACACCCAAAGCGTTTCGTCGGGATCGAGAGCGATGGTCCTTATGTCGTCGCTCGCCTTCCAGGAGCCAAGCACGACGCCATCGGTACCAAGGCGAACAACGGTCTTTTCACCGGCGACCCATACGCTGCCGTCGAATGGATTGGCGACAAACCGCTGGGCACCCTCGAGTGGGCCCGCGGCGCGGCGAAGATCGAATTCGAGTTCGTAGGCGAGAGCAGCGCTGTAGCGCAGCAGGCGCTTGTTGGCGAGAACCCAAATGCCGCCGTTCAGGGCCGGCGCCAGCGCTTCCGGCTCTGCGCTGAGTCCGGCCGATTGCGTAATGCGATTGGCTTGCGGATCGATGGCATACAGGCGCTGGTGGTCGGCGAAGAATATCGCCGCTGGCTCGCCCCATGACATCGCCGGAATGGTGCCGAGTGACAAGACCGACACCGCCACGTACCGGCGCACCGCCTGACGGGCTCGAATGCGAGCGAAACACATCCCTGTTCTC
>CAZXGJ010000158.1:0-1776 GCA_964639955.1 uncultured Ignavibacteriaceae bacterium | reverse complement strand
CGTATTTTTGCGCAACATTCACCAGGAGGAATCCCATGTTGCCTCGCAGACCGCGGGTGAACCCCGCTACCCGCATTGCCTTCATCAAAAAGTATCTCGCCAGCGGTTTGACCCAAAAGGAGTTTTGCCAGCAGGAAAAACTGACTTACCCCACTTTCCTCGCCTGGCTCCGAAAGTACCGCACCGCTTTAGGACAAGCTCTCAATTCAAATCCCACGGCTTCGGGCTTCGTGCCGCTTCAGCTTGAGCCCAGCACCTGCCTGCATCGTAGCCGCGGCAGACAGGCCCGCCGCGCCGCTTCCTGTACGCTGGAGTTTCCCAACGGCGTGTTGGTCCATTTCTCAGGCGACATCGATGTGCAACTGCTCACCTGCCTTTTGCGCGCAGCCGGAGACAAGTCATGATCCCGCTCCCTGCGCGTCTCCGATTCTATCTTTATTCCCACGCCACCGACATGCGCAAGAGCTTCGATGGTCTCTCCGGGATTGTGACTTCTGCCCTCGCGCGTGACCCCACCAGCGGTGATGTTTACATCTTCCTCAACCGCCGCCGCGATCGCATGAAACTTTTGCTGTGGGATCGCACCGGCTTCTGGCTGTTCTACAAGCGCCTGGAGCAGGGCACCTTTCAATTGCCCACCAATCTCGCAGAGCAGACATCACTTGAACTGCGCTATGACGAACTGCTGCTTATCCTCGAAGGCATCGATCTCACTTCGATCAAGCGGCGTCGGCGCTATCATCGCCCGTGATTCATCACCTCCGTTGCGATTTTTTTCAAAAAAATTGTTTGGCACAAAATTAGATTCAGGTTTTCGCGCGTTTCATGCTTATATTATGATATGACAGAAACGGTGACGCGACAATTGACTTACGAAGAACTCGCGGCGAACTATCAAGCGCTGCTCACGAGCAATCAAGAACTGCTCACGAGCAACCAGGAACTGTTTACAAGCAACCAAGAACTGCTCAGCGAGAATGCGTATTTGAAAAGCGAGCTTGCGCAACTCAAGCGCTTGATCTTTGGCCAAAAGCGCGAACGCTTTATTCCGGTTGACAAGGCTCAGCAACTCGAGATCGCGCTCGCGCAAGATTGCCCGCCGGCCCCACCGGTGGTCACCACCACCATCACCTACACCCGCCGCAAGACAAAGGCGAGACCCATCAAACTTCCCAGCCGAAATGCGTTGCCTTGCCATCTGCGCCGCGAAGAAATCATCCTTGCGCCCGCGGAGGATGTTAGCGCACTCAAAAAGATCGGCGAAGAGATCACCGAGGAGCTTGAGTATCAACCAGGCGAGCTTTACGTGAAGCGCTATGTTCGTCCCAAATATGCTCGTCCCGAAGGCGAAGGTGTCGTCGTTGCCAAGCTGCCCAGCCGATCGATTGACAAAGGCATTGCCGGTCCCGGCTTGTTGGCGCACATCCTCATGAGCAAGTTCGTTGATCATTTGCCGCTCTATCGCCAACGCCAGCAATTCCGTCGGATGGGGGTCGAGATTGCCAGCGCGACCATGGATGGCTGGATCACGGGCAGTTGTCAATGGTTCGTGCCCTTGTATGAGCTCGAGCGCCAGTTGGTCCAGCACGCCGCTTATCTCATGGCGGATGAAACGCCGATTCCGGTTTTGGATCGCACCAAACCAGGCAAAACGCACTTGGGGTATCACTGGGTTTATTACGATCCGATCAACAAACTCGTTCTGTTTGACTATCGTCCGGGGCGCAGTCGCGCCGGGCCGAATGACATTTTGCAAAATTTCAAAGGCTACCTGCA
>CAZXGJ010000157.1:0-1805 GCA_964639955.1 uncultured Ignavibacteriaceae bacterium | reverse complement strand
AATTAGCGTTACAAAAATTGTGTAAAGAGGAGTAGAAAAAAAGAGAGCGTTTACCTAAATAAGCAATAAAAAAATAAGGAGGTAAACGCCCTATGAATCGTGCAAGCGAAAATAAAGTAAAATTCCAGATAAAATCAACCCGAGAGATTGGTTTTGTAGAAGCAATATTGGGTTTAATAAAAACCTACATAGAAGAGTTTCTTGAGATAGAGTTTGAGCAGTTTAGAAAAGGATATAAGGAAAAATCAGTACGACAACGTAACGGCTATTACCGTAGGTCCTTAGTAACAGAGTTCGGGCTGATAAAAGAAATCAAAGTACCAAGATACCGAGCAGTAGTATTCATAAACAGTCTGTTTGGGAAATGGCAAAGAAGAAGAGATAAAGTAGATGAAATAGTTACCAAAATGTTCTTGCAAGGAGAAAGCTGCCGGGATATACGAAGGATATTTCGTGAGATATACAGAGACAGCCTGGCAATAAGCAGCATAAGCAGAATAACAAATAAAATGTTGGAAAAAGTAATAGAATTTCATCAAAGAAGGATCACGGAAGAATACACGATTCTATGGATAGATGGGATATTTTTTCCGGTAAAAGATAAAGGGACTAAAAAAGCAAAAGGTAAAAACCGGGTAATATTGACAGTGCTTGGATTGAATAAACAAAGCGGCAAGAAAGAAATAATAGATTACATAATTGCACCCTCGGAAAATAAATACTCTTATGTGCGATTATTTAAGTCATTATTGAAAAGAGGTCTAAATACAGCAGCTGTCGAAGTAATAGTTCACGATGGTGAACACTCAATCTGTTCAGCTGTGGAAGAAGTATTTTCAAATAAAGTTAGGCAACAAGATTGTATTTTTCATAAATTGCAAAATCTTGGTAAGCTGGTTAATCAGAAGTCTCTTAAAGAACAAATACTAAAGGATGCTGGAATAGTCTATTGCTCCAGATCCTTAGCAGATTACAATAAAAGGAAAAAATCCTTTATTTTAAGGTATTACAGAATAGAACCTGAAGTTGTAGAAAGTTTTAAGCAAGATGATTTAATTAAAACCAAGTTTGCTTTTCCATCTATTTTGCACAGGTACATTAATACAACCAATCATATTGACAGAGCTTTTAGGGAAGTAAGAAGAAGAACCAATACAATTGGTTGTTTCGAGCATAGCAGAAGTCTTGATAAGAATTTCTTTTTAGTTATAAATTTCTTAAATCAACTATTTGGTAATCGCTCTTTTGAACCTATTTTATCAATTACACAATTTTAGGTACGTTATCGCATCTGACAGGATAATTTTTATATTTTCAGTAATAATAAAGGAACTATCATGGAAAACATCAAAGAGATGCTTGCTCGTCGAGAGCTGTACACAGTTAATAAAGGAACAACAATTAAGGATGTTGTCTTTTATATGGCAGAAAAAGGAGTAGGTCTTGTACCTGTAATGGATGAAGGAAAGCTTGTTGGTGTGTTTTCAGAAAGAGATCTGGTTAAACGTGTGATTGCTCAAAATAAAAACCTTGTTGAAACTAAAGTTGAAGATGTTATGAGCACTAAATTAATTGTTGCTGATATTAATGAGGCGAATGAATCGGTACTGGCAAAAATGAAGGAAGCAAACACACGGCATATCCTGATTATAGAAAATGAAAAACTTGTTGGCGTGCTTGCTATGAGGGATTTGCTGGAACTGGACTTATCTGCCTGCAAAATGACAGTTGAAGTTTTAAATAACTATATTTATTCTAAATAAGTATCATCAGCTACGATTCGTGTGCCATTATCAGGATTACCA
>CAZXGJ010000156.1:0-1829 GCA_964639955.1 uncultured Ignavibacteriaceae bacterium | reverse complement strand
CGCAAGTCATCAACTCAGCTTGCCAGTCGTACATACAACCGATTCTTTTCAACTGCTCTTTGATGTCCTTGATATTTTTTATTGTGCTGTCCTGCGGATGAATTCCTGTTTGAATTGCATAATTCTCTGCAGGTAACCCAAAAGCATCGTAACCCATCGGTTCGAATACATTGTAGCCTTTTAATCTTTTATAGCGAGCCCAGGAATCTGAAGGACCGTAGTGATACCAATGTCCTGTATGCAGTTTTGCACCGGAAGGATAGATGAACATATTCAGGTGATATAATTTTTTATCTGTGTTGAATAAGTTGGTTTTATAAACCTGTTTTTCTTCCCAGAATTTTTGCCATTTAGATTCTATTTCTGCGTGCGGATATCTCATTAATATTTCGTTTTTCTAAAAAAATAAAGGCAAATTTAGCCAAAAGGGGAGGGAATTCAAATTTAGCAATAAGCAATAAGCAGTAAGCAATAATTAGCTAGATTGTCACACTGAGCCCTTCGATAAAGTCAGGGCAGGCTCTGTCGAAGTGTGACGTTGAGAGGATTATTGTTTGCTAATTACAAATTGATAGTTTTTGACTTTAATTAAAAATTAATTCAAGTTGCAGATAGAAATATTTTTCTACTCCGTGAGGGCAATAATATAGAGCCATCTTATTGTTAAACTCTGGAAGATGACACGCCGAAAAAACGCTCCCGAAGCAGAAGTTTTGAAACTAACTCTTTCAACTTCAATGGAGGCACGACATGAAAAATTTATTTTTTCTTTTAGTTGCATTTCTTCTTTTTAATTCTTCAGTCAATTCGCAATGGCAGCAGCAAGTTACAAATCTGCCTTCGCAGCACTACATCAATTGGATTGATGCAGTAAATGAGAATATTTGTTGGGTAACTGCCTACAAATATCCCGGGACAAGTCCTTGGCTTGGATTTAGTAGAACTACAGATGGTGGATCAATCTGGATTTGTGATACTTTACAATCAGTCACTGGAATCTTCAAATGTATTTATGCATTAAGTGCGAACACAGCTTATGTTTCAATAAAAAATCAAGGAGAAGCAGGACGGATTTTTAAAACTACTGATGGTGGAAATTCCTGGCTTCAGCAGACGATTGCATTCACAGTATTAAATGATGCAGCAAAATATATCCATTTCTTCGATGAGCTGAATGGAATAGCAATTGGTGAACGACAAGGAAATTATTTCGAAATATTTACGACAACTAACGGCGGGACTAATTGGAGTAAGGTACCAGACGCAAATATGCCATCGCTACTATCAAATGAATTCTTGTTTGGGGATGATTACACTGCAGCAGGTAACAGTATCTGGTTTTTAACTAGTGAATCCAGAATATTCAGAAGTACAAACAAAGGTTTAAACTGGGATTATATTAATTCACCGGAAAGTTTCAGTGGTGGAGATCCTAATATTGAGTTTAGCGATGAGGTGAATGGTATCCTTATCACAAATTCAAACAGTTTGTGGAAAACAACAAATAGTGGTAATAACTGGTCTCCGATGTTTTACTCAGGAAACTTTTCTCCGAGGCTTATATCTTTTGTTCCCGGAACATGGGGAACTTATGTTTTAGCCGCTCAGGGCGGATCTAACTATACACCTGATAACGGCAATAGTTATATCCCAATAGATTCTGATGCTCATTATCATATTGACTTTGCCTCAGCATTAGCTGGCTGGACTGATGGTTCAGCAGCAGGTTATATTTATAAATGGGTTGGAACGTTTGTTTCAGTTGAAGAGGATAATTATGCTGTATCAGAATATAAATTAGATCAAAACTACCCCAATCCTTTCAATCC
>CAZXGJ010000155.1:0-1858 GCA_964639955.1 uncultured Ignavibacteriaceae bacterium | reverse complement strand
CTCATCAACACGCAGAAGTTGATGAGCTCGCGCCGGGAGGGCCGCACCACGCGCCGGGTGGCGGACGCCACGGAGATGCTTTCGCGCTCTTCCCGGGCCTCCGCCAGCCAGAAGCCCGCCGCGCGCAACCGCGCCTCCATCTCCTCCTCGTTCATCGCCAGCATGCGGCCCGAGACACTCCGGCCCGAGTTGTCCACGCCGCGATAATGGTAGGTCTTCATGGTGGGTGAGGGTTATTTCACGCACGTGACGTGCAGGACCTCATCGAGAGTGGTCTCCCCCGCCAGCGCCCGCCGCAGGCCGTCCTCGAAGAGCGTCTTCATGCCGCCCTCCCGGGCCAGCCGGCTGTACTCCGGCGCCCCGGCCCGGCGGGTGATGGGATCGTGGAAGCGCTCGTCCAGCATCATCAGTTCGAAGATGGCCAGGCGGCCGCGGTAGCCGGTCTTTTTGCAGGCCGGGCAACCGACGGCGCGACGGAGAGCCGGCACCGGCCCGGCCGGCGGCTCCACGTCCAGTTTCCTGAACACCGCCGTCGGATCCGGCACCGGCTCCTTGCAGCGGTCACACAACCGCCGCACAAGTCGCTGGGCCAAGACCCCGATGAGGCTTTCGGGGAGGAGAAAGGGTTCGACGCCCATGTCAACGAGGCGGGGGATGGCGCCGGGGGCGTCGTTGGTGTGCAGGGTGGTGAAGACCAGGTGTCCGGTGAGGGCGGCTCGCACCATCAACTGGGCCGTCTCGGTGTCGCGCGTCTCGCCGACGAGGATGATGTCGGGGTCTTGTCGCAGCAGGGTGCGGAGGCCGGCGCTGAAGGTGAGGCCGATGTCCTCCTTGATCTGGGTTTGGCGGATGCCGGGCATGCGGTACTCGATGGGGTCTTCGAGGGTGAAGGTGCTGACGTCCGAGCCGGAGACCTCGCGCAGGATGGCGTAGAGGGTGGTGGATTTGCCGCTGCCGGTGGGGCCCGTCACGATGACCACGCCGTAGGGGCGTTCGATGGCCTGGCGGAGCCGGGCCTCGCACTCGGGGGTCATGCCCAGACCGCCGATGTTGACCAACTGGCCGCTCGAATTGAGGATGCGCACGACGACGTTCTCGCCGTAGGCAGTGGGGAGGGCCGAGATGCGGAGGTTGATCTGACGGCGGCCGACGTAAACCGTGGCCCGGCCGTCCTGAGGCAGGCGGGTCTCGGCCACGTCCATGTCGCCGAGGATCTTCATCCGGGTGGTGACGGGGGATTGCAGGGATTTCGGGATAAGCACGTCGGGGTAAAGCACGCCGTCGATACGCACCCGGATGCGCAGCATCTTTTCCTCGGGCTCGAAATGGATGTCGCTGGCGCCGATGTTGACGGCGCGGACGATGATCTGGTTGACGAGTCGGATGACGGGGGCTTCGTCCTGGGTGCTGGCGGCCGCCAGGTCCACTTCCTCCTTGGTCACCAGGCGCGAGCCGTTGATGTCCTCGGCAATGATCTGGTCGATGGACTGCTGGATGGTCTCGCCGGCCTGCTCCATGCGGTCGAGATAGGTGAGCACCTCCTGGTCGGTGGTGACCACGGCTTCGATATGGCAGCGGGTGACGCCGGCCAGCAGATCCATGGCCAGGACATCCAACGGGTCGGCCATTGCCACCGTGAGGGTCCCGTTGACCCGGCTGACCGGCAGGGCGCGCAGCTTGCGGCAGAGGTCCAGCGGGACCAACTCAAACAGCGCCGGGTCGGGGGAGAGTCTGGCCAGTTCGACGACCCGGGTCTGGGCCTCGCGCGCCATGAAACTGGCGAGTTGATCACCGCTGACCAGACCGAGGTCCACCAGAATGGTGCTCAGTGCGCCGCCGCGGCGGCGCTGTTACCGTT
>CAZXGJ010000154.1:0-1904 GCA_964639955.1 uncultured Ignavibacteriaceae bacterium | reverse complement strand
GGTGAAACCCGGACCAAAGAAGGTTCGGGAAGTCATTCAAACTACGCGGTTCGTATTGAAGCCAAATACTCCTCGGAAAAAGACTTTCAGACATTTGAAGGGTGCGGATTTTACCTCTATGATTACAGGTTGCACAACATTTGGGTCATGAAATCAATGAGCGGCGTGAACCTGAATGCAGAAAAACTGATGAAAGGATTGCCCGTATTTGAATTCTACCCATCAGACCAGCGGGTATCAGGTCATACGGGCTGTAACAATTTCAATTCACGATTGGAAGTGCGTGGGGATCAGGTCACCTTCGGTCATATCATTTCAACCAAAATGTCTTGTCCCGATATGGATGCCGAGAAGGCAATCATCAATGGAATACAGCAGAAGACATTCCGGTACAGGATTGAGGAAGGAAACCTGACACTTGAAAATGCAGACGGAAGCAGCATTGCTTTTCGCAAAATTGATTAGCTTTTTTTGATAAACCATTTAATCACCAAGAACAACTTCATGAAAACACTTTACTTAAAATCAATCATCGGCTTGCTTGGTCCCGCTCTGTTGTTTTTTTCGTGTGCAGAAAATAAAGATGCGACAAAGAGCAAAGATGTACCAGGCAATGCCGCCAATGCTACGCACATGGACAGCCACTCTTCAAAAAATTCACTCGACTGGAACGGGGTTTATCAGGGAGTTCTGCCCTGTGCAGATTGTGAAGGAATAGAAACACGCATAGTTCTGAAAAAGGATGGCACCTTCCAGAGAAGTCTTAAATATCTCGGCAAGGATGACAAGGTATTCAACGAGGAGGGTAATTTCCTTTGGGATGAACAGGGCAACAACATCACCCTGAAAGCCGAAAGCGGCGATCAGAAATACAAGGTTGGAGAAAACCATCTCACACAACTGGATATGGAGGGCAATCTGATTACCGGTGCACTCGCAGATAAATACAAACTGATCAAAAACAAAGTGGACCCGAAACTGGAAGACAAAAAATGGGTGCTGACTGAACTCAATGGTCAATCAATAGAAAATTCCAAGGGCTTTATCCAATTCAACATGGAAACCGGAAGGTTTTCGGGAAACAACACCTGCAATAACTTCTTCGGGCAGTATGAATTGATGGAAGGCAACAGGATAAAATTTGGTAATGCCGGTTCAACCATGATGGCATGTCCGGATATGGAACTTCAGGACAGGTTTATGAAAGCCCTTGAAATGGCAGATAATTACACCGTAGCGGAAAACGTGTTGTCGCTGAACAAAGCCCGCATGGCACCGTTGGCCAAGTTCGCACTCAGTGAGTAATGACTCCGCTTACATAAGGGATTAATGCGCTACCGCACCTGCCCGCAAGACAGTGGTGGCACCGGTGTTTCCGCCCGAATTCATATTTTGATTTGCCGCGCATCAAATGGGGTGCAATGCCAGTTCAGGCATCCTGGCTATTATGCTTTCGAAACCGACACGGCATTAAACCCTTTGGGTCCGCGCTCAACCATAAACGTCACCCGGTCGTTTTCCTTAACCGGATTGTTTAAACCCGTTACGTGAACAAAAATGCTATCCTGCGTTTTTTCATCGCGGATGAATCCGTATCCTTTTGCCTCATTAAAAAAGGTCACGGTTCCGGTGTGGGGCGTACCGGCAGGTTCATCCTCCTGTTTGGGAACTCCAATCTGAATATCCTCGGTGTTTATTTGTTTTTTCTTGCTTGGATCAGGAGGGGTTAAGGAGATGTTGCCGTTCTCATCCACATAGGCCAGCATGTCTTCCAGCGACTTTCCTTTGGTTGCATTGGCCTGCCGCTCTTCCCTTCGTTGTTCCTTCTCTTTTTTTCGCTTTTCTCTTTTCTTCTCCTTTTCCTTTTTGTTTATGGGTATAAGTCTGCCAGAAATTGTTTAATT
>CAZXGJ010000153.1:0-1938 GCA_964639955.1 uncultured Ignavibacteriaceae bacterium | reverse complement strand
CCCCGGAACGAGCGTTGCCGGCGTTTGGATTGGCGCCGCCAGGATTACCCGCTAAACTTGCGTCAACTTGATCCGAACCATGAGAACGACACGATTGTTTCAGTTCTGCGGCCTGATGGTCCTCTGCGGCGCCCTCGGGGGCTTCTCCCGCGCGGCCGAGCTCCAGTGGCACACGGACCTCGCCAAAGCCCAGGCCCAGGCCAGGACCTCCAACAAGAAGGTCCTGATCAACTTCACCGGCTCCGACTGGTGTGGTTACTGCATCCGCCTGCAAAAAGAGGTGTTTGCCACACCCGAATTCCAGGAGTTCGCCCAAAAGAACCTGGTGCTGGTCGAGGTCGATTTTCCCCGTCGCAAGACGCTTCCCAAGGCCCAGAAAGCCGCCAACGAAAAGCTCAAGACCGAGTACCAGATCCGCGGCTTTCCCACGCTGGTGATCCTCGACAGCGAGGGCAAGAAGCTCGGTGAAATCGAAGGTTACGGCGGCGGCGGTCCCCGCGGAGTGATCGAGAAAATCGAAGCCGCCAAGGGTTAGATGCGGACCGGAACCTCCCGACCGCGGCATTCAGGTTCCCGCACAGAGCAACTTCCGCCCAGCTCCGCGTATTTACTGCCGCCTGACCGGCAACCGCCGCCTTCAGCCTGCAGAGATCCTGCCCGCGCCCGCCCCGCCCCGAAAGGGATACCTCACGCCCGCTCTTGGTCCCGAGTGGCTGCGAACTGCCCGGCACTCCTCCGGGATAACTCCCGGCCGGGAAGAAAACGGAATGGTGGGTCGGGTGGGACTCGAACCCACGACCAACGGCTTAAAAGGCCGCTGCTCTACCACTGAGCTACCAACCCATCAAGCTGCCAGGCGGCAACCGCTTGTGTAGGGGCCAGAACGCCGTCCAATTCGGACGGTTCACCTGATTTTGCCACCCTAAATCGTCCGGCATCACTCCCTATCGTCCCGGACAGGATGTGGCTGACAGGGCTCAGGTCGTCTTCCACAAGGCCGGCGAGTGTCTTTGTCGCCGCGAATCGACAGGGAGCTAATATGCGTTGGTCAAACGCCGGGGCAAGCAGTTTCGCCGCTCGCTGAAGACCGCCACCGCAAACTCGCCGAACGTCGGCCTGCTGACGCCATGCGGAAGGTGGAGCGCCTCGCCCCCTCCGACGACGCCAACCTTACCTTCGAGGAGGTGCCCCAACAGCTTGCCGCCGAGGTCCTCGCCAAGCCCGGGCGCTGGCCACGTACGCGTGCCGGATCAGCGTCACGTCCTCGACGGGCTGCAATCCCATGGCCCCCACCGACATGCTGGCCTCTTCCACACCCCCGAACACGACGCCCTGCCAATCGGCGGGCTGACAGCGCCGGACGAGCTGCGGAACTCGGGGTTTGACACCGTCCGAAGTCATCATCGCAGGCGACAAAGCACCCGTTGATCGAACCCACGGGCCTCCGTGTCCGTCAGTTGGTCGGTCACGTTGAGGAGGATCCGCGGTTTCGTTGTGCATCGGCGTGGCAAGTGTTCGTGGTTCAGTGCTGAGGTGCCCCTCCGGTGCATCCACGTGTCGGTGGCGAATCAAAGGCCGTTGTCGCGGGCCGTCCCGCCGCCGGCGTGCCGGTGCCAGATGCGTTCGCCATCCCGCCAGATCTCCCGGATCCGGTGAAACGGAACACGGCGATGCTGTCCGCCCTCATCCACGAACTGGAACAGGTGCTCGCCCGTCTTGGGAAACTCAACGTCGCGTAACCCTACACGGCGGATGACGCCCTCGTGGCGGTCGAAGAACCCGATCTCCAACCGGCCCCGGCCGAACTCCGGGTCCCAGCGGATGCGATTCAGCAATTCGCGAATCGGGATCATCGCGTCCGTCGTCCGGTCTGTCGCAGGCAAGGACGGAGGGCGAGCCCAGACGCTCGCCCTCCCGTTTGGTTATTGTGGTTATTCC
>CAZXGJ010000152.1:0-1939 GCA_964639955.1 uncultured Ignavibacteriaceae bacterium | reverse complement strand
GAGCAGGAGAAAATGCGAAACGGTCGCGGCGGTGTCTGGCGCATCCCACCGGAAATTGGCGGTAGCAAGCGGATGCCTCTTCCCAGATTTACCGTTCTAAGCGAAACCGAAGTGGAGGCTCTGTACGACTTCTTCGCGCAGTGGGCAAGACTAGTTTGGCGGGTTCTCGTTCCGGGCGCGCATCTCTTTATAGCAGCAAACCCTATTCTTTCACATCTTGTCTTTAGCGCGATTGCCTCAGCAGGCCTTGAAAAGCGCGGAGAGATCATCAGGCTGGTAAGAACTTTCCGCGGGGGAGATCGTCCCAAAGGAGAAGAGGAAACGTTCAAAGACCTGTGCACGATGCCCCGCGCATCTCATGAACCATGGGATCTTTTCCGCAAACCGCTTGAAGGGCGCGTTACAGACAACCTCGACAAATGGAAAGCCGGCGCGCTTCGCAGGCCTTCCGCAGATGTTCCCTTTAGTGACGTGATCCTCAGCGCGCGGACGCCCCGCGAAGAGCGCGACATAGCGCCTCACCCAAGCCTCAAACCTCAACACTTCTTGCGACAGTTAGCCTGGGCTGCTCTACCATTTGGCGCGGGAATCATACTGGATCCCTTTATGGGCGGCGGCTCAACAGTTGCCGCGGCTGAAGCGTTGGGTTTAGACAGCATTGGTTTGGAGATTGACTCTGAATATTTCCATATGGCCGTACAAGCAATTCCGCTCCTGGCGCACGTTGCGGTTGATCTCAGTGCGGAGTATGAGCAAATGCCAACATCGCAGCAAGTTGTTCAACCAAGACTGTTTGAAAACCGGCCAGACTATGATGTTGAGTAAGGCTTCCGCTTTACGACAAATTCGGGGTTTTGATAAACGGGGTTGGCGCGCAACTTCGCCACGCCTTTTTGATTCATGGACGCGGTTATCGTTCGACGTGAACCGCCTCGATGCCCACTGAAACTCCAATCACTCTCATCAAGCTCGGCAACGAGAACCTGCACAAACTCCATGGGGTGTCGCTCTTCGTCGGGCATCGTTTCCGTATCGACGATATAACGAAAAATGATGTACAAGCCCTTCTCCGGGTTGTGTCCCTGCCATCCCCCTGACTGCTTTGAAGCTTTGACCTCTATGCCTTGCGCGCCTCTTAAGACCGCAGGGCTACCGTAGACCCCGACCGGCAGCAAATCAGGAAAGCCGCCAACCTGGGTGTTTCGTTCCAACGTCTTGGAAACCCTTTCGAGATTCTGAACAACGATTTCGCTCAGGATTCCTGCAAACGAGTTCCCCAGCAACATATCTTCGATCCGCCTGTAACCCTTGCCAATCAGGAACGAGTTCATATCATGAAGAAAGTTATAAGTGGCATCCATCGCCTGAAGGACTTCATCAACAGTGAGGCCATACGGCAGGATAGCCTCTGGCTGTATAAATTCGGGCTGGATTGACGGTCGAGTGATGTACGGTTTTGGCACGGGCTATCCACCCGCCTTAATACCGGCTGGGGCTATCCATGAGATCGACAGGGCGGGCGAAGATCATGCGGCCCGCCGGGGTCTGGATATGCTTGGTCACGACCACCTCAATCGTGCGGTCGATGTAGCGCTTCCCCTCTTCAATCACGACCATCGTGCCGTCCTCCAGGTACCCCACGCCCTGGTTAATCTCTTTGCCCTCCTGCAACACGTGGATGGTCATCTCCTCGCCAGGCAGGAAGACGGCTTTGACCGCGTTCGCCAGTTCGTTGATGTTGAGCACGGTCACGCCCTGAAGCTCGGCCACGCGGTTCAGGTTGTAGTCGTTGGTCATGATTGGGGAGCGATATTGCTTAGCCAACAGCACCAGCTTATCGTCGGCGTCACGCACGCCTTCAATGTCGTCGTCAACGATGACGACCGGGCTGTTGCTGTCTTGCTGCATCTTGTTGAGGATTTCCAGCCCGCGCCGGCCC
>CAZXGJ010000151.1:0-1975 GCA_964639955.1 uncultured Ignavibacteriaceae bacterium | reverse complement strand
GGAGCTGATGGCGGCCTCGGGCGTCGGCAGCAGCGTCACCTTGCAGTGATGCTGCTTGAAAAAGGCCGCCGCCTCGTCCGACAGCTTCACCATGCCGTCCTGGCCGGCGCCGACGACCAACTGCTCCGCCTTGTCCTTGAAGATGTGCTCGGCCTCGTCCAGGGAAACGGTGTGCGAGGTGCCGTAGATCGCCTTGGAGAGCTGCTTCTTCCGTTTCTTCACCGCCCCGTCGGGGCGGATCAGCACATCATGGTCGAAGGTCTCGCCCTCGATGGTGATCGAGCCGAATTCGGTGCCGTCGATTTTGGGTTTCATGGGGTGCCGTCCTTGTAGAGGAGCGGCCTGTACGGATAGGCCGTCCGTTTACTTATGGTAGACGGATATGGCGAATAGTCAGACTAAAGCAACGTTGCGGGGTAATCCGGCTGGTTGGATGCGTGGGCGCCGTGGCAGGGTTTATCGGCGAGGAAGTTGGGTCGACGTCCCCCCGGTTTTCAGTAGCGCGGGGCTTTAGAGTCCGGGGTTAATGTAGCCGATTTCTCGGCCAGTTGTCTGGCATAGGCCGACGGCGTCAGCCCACCCAGTGCTTTCTTCGGTCGTTCTTCGTTGTATTCCCGCCGCCACGCCTCGATGATTGTCTTGGCATGCGACAGACTGACGAACCAATGCTCGTTCAGGCACTCATCACGCAGCCGCCCGTTGAACGACTCGATGTAGGCGTTCTGGTTGGGCTTGCCCGGCTCGATCAGGAACAACCGGACACCGCGGGCATGCGCCCAGGTCAGCATCGCTTTGCCACAGAACTCCTTGCCATTGTCGGTGCGAATCGCCTGCGGCAACCCTCGTTCCATGGCCAACCGGTCCAGGATGCGGGTCAGAACCAAGCCGCTTATGGCTCGCTCCGGAACGATTGCCACGGCTTCGTGCGTGGCGTCATCAACCACCGTCAGGCACTTGATGATGCGTCCATCGGATGTCCGGTCGAACACGAAGTCCATGGACCAAACCTGGTCGGCAGCCTGGGGCCGTCCCAAGGGCTGTCGATCCGCCATTGGCACCTTCTTCCGTCGACGTCGCCTTACCTGGAGGCCCGCCTCGGCATAAAGTCGGTCCACGCGTTTGTGATTGACCGATTGACCCGCCTGCCGCAGTTTCAGGTAAATCATGCCGGCCCCATAGCGCCGATGCCGATGCGCCAGGGCCACGATCTGCTCCCGCAGTGCCTGGTTACCATCCGGTGCAGGCTGGTAACGGTAGGCACTGGCACTCATGCCGACGACACGCAAGGCATGCCGTTCGCTCAATCCGCGATCCGCCAGGTGGCGCACCAGTTCGCGGCGTGCCGGTGCCTTCACCACTTTTTTCGGAGGGCCTCGCGGGTGACCTCGTTCTCCAGCACCGCCTCGGCCAGCAGCTTCTTCAGGCGGGTGTTCTCGGTTTCAAGCTCCTTCAGCCGCTTCGCGTCCGAAACGCTCATCCCGCCAAATTTGCTACGCCACAGGTAATAGCTGGCTTCCGAGAATCCATGCCGCCGGCACAGCTCCTTAATCGGCAGGCCGGCTTCCGCTTCCCGCAGAAAGCCGATGATCTGTTCTTCCGTGAATCGCTTCTTCATGTCCAATCTCCTTCATGCTCGGGATTGGACTCTAAATCTACGTGCTACTCAAACCGGGGGGACGTCGGGACCAAGCTAGAAATCCTTGTTGCTCAGGACGTTCAGGGATTCAATGATTTTCCGACGGATATTGGATGGCACGGCCACCGTGTTCTCAAGTACCACTGAAAGGCCATGAATTGCCTAAACTCGCCACGCGTGTTGGCGCTTTTCGAATTTGTGCACCGCCTAACAACGACTTACGGATTGGCGCGCCGCAAACACGCACCTAAAGGTGGTCATTTGCCTCAGCAGCCCCAACCAAGAGGCTGCTTCCACATACATTCCGGAATAAAGATTACTTAATCGAAGTCTGAATCG
>CAZXGJ010000150.1:0-2000 GCA_964639955.1 uncultured Ignavibacteriaceae bacterium | reverse complement strand
GGTATCATAGCTTATGATGATAAAGGTTATGAAATCATTCAAAAGCATTTAACTGCAGAAAAAGTTAAAAAACATTTTGAAGGAATTTGTCACGGCAAAGTTGAACGATACGAACTTCCCAACATCAGAGGCTTGAATTTTTTACTTCACAATACTCTTGGCGGTGGCGGAACAGTTTCTTTGAAGCACGACGCGCAAGGAAAGACGCTTGCTGCCGCGCTTTTACGACTCGAACTAGACGTTTGAATGCATGAGTGCTTGGATGCATGAAATAAACACATGCAATAATGCATCCATCCAACCATGCTTTTCATAAAACGATATTTTATTTTTGCACTGAGAATTATCCAATTCTAAAATGAAAGTTGAAATGAGATGTACGAAGAAGAATTAAAAGAACTAAAAACCTATCAACAAAGAGTAGCTAATCTCCGGGGGTATCTTTGATGTTGATAAAAAGATTTTAAAGGCAGAAGAACTGCGTTCCAAATCAACTGAACCTTCATTCTGGAATGACCAGATAACTGCACAGAAAACACTCCAGGAAATTAAAACTCTCGAACAATGGATAAACCTCTGGAAAGAAGTTGATAAAAAAGCCAACGACGTAAGAGATATTATTGAACTAGCATCAATGGAAGAGGATGAATCTTTTGCTGAAGAGATCCGGAAAGATCTGGATGAACTTAATTCTGCAATTGAAAAAGCTGAGTTCAAAAACATGCTTAGCGGTAAAGACGATGATAAAAACTGTTTGCTCACAATTCACTCCGGTGCGGGAGGAACTGAAGCACAGGACTGGGCTGATATGCTTTTAAGAATGTATTTACGATGGGGAGAGCAAAATGGTTACCAGATGAGCATCGTAGATTTACTCGAAGGTGATGGCGCAGGAATTAAATCTGCAACAGTTGAAGTGATCGGTGAGTTTGCTTATGGATATTTAAAAGCTGAAAACGGAGTTCATCGTCTTGTTCGTATTTCACCTTTTGATGCTAATAAAAGAAGACATACTTCATTTGCTTCAGTCTTTGTTATTCCGGAAATTGATGACACAATTGAGATAGAAATCAATCCTGCTGATTTAAAGATTGATACTTATCGCTCCGGAGGAAAAGGAGGGCAGAACGTAAATAAAGTTGAAACTGCTGTCAGGATTACACATATTCCCACAAACACAATTGCTGCCTGTCAAAGTGAAAGATCTCAAATTCAAAATAAAACCAGAGCACTGAAAATGCTTAAATCAAAGCTCTATCAACTTGAAGTTGAAAAACAGCAGGCAGAACTTGACGAAGTTGAAAAAAATAAAATGAAAATAGAATGGGGAAGTCAAATCCGTTCTTATGTTTTTCATCCTTACAATATGGTGAAAGACCATCGCACAGACGAAGAAACTTCTGATGTGCAAAGAGTTATGGATGGTGATATTGATCGTTTTATAAAAGCATATCTTTCAAAGTTCAATAAAAATTAGTTGATTGTTATCAGTAAGCAAAGCTGGAAAACACAAATTCCAAATAACAAATAAATTCTAATTTCGAATATCGAATTTTCAAACGATTAAAGGTTTAGGAATTGTGATTTCAAATTTATTTGGAGCTTGTTATTTGAGCATTGGAATTTATTTGTAAACTGGTTTATCATTAAAAATATTTCCAGCACTTGGCTAAGTCAAAAATAATAAGAGAAAAAAGGAAGAAGGATTTCTTCAACAAAGTCTACGATGTTGCGAAGAAAATCCCTTACGGAAAAGTAACCACATATGGACACATCGCAGAAGCCTGCGGAATAAAATCTTCAGCACGAACAGTTGGTTGGGCGTTGAATGGATGTGGACCGGATATTCCTGCACACAGAGTTGTAAACCGTTATGGTGCTCTATCAGGTAAAATTCATTTTGGTGATCCAAACCTGATGGAAGATTTATTGCGAAGCGAAGGAGTTGAGTTTGATAAGAATGGCTGCGTTAAATTGGAAAAGCATTTGTGGATACCGAA
>CAZXGJ010000149.1:0-2002 GCA_964639955.1 uncultured Ignavibacteriaceae bacterium | reverse complement strand
TTGGAAAGCGATCTCCTCCTATCTTAAAATTCATTAATGATCTTGCAGTTTGTGCACCGTAGTATTTATCGGAAGGAACTTTAATTTCTCCCATTGTGTCTTTTTCAATCCGGTAGTTCATTTTACTTCTCCCATTTAAAGTGAAATAATTCTTTTTATAGATAATTGCTACACGAAATTTACTATATTTTTATTTTATTGAAGTAAGACATGAGCGTGTATTTAAAAGATTTAAACATCCATAATCATCAGAGATGGTCTCAACAATCTGTTGAACCGCTCATCAATAATTTAGTTGCTGTTTGGCAAATGTAGCCCTATGTTTGTGCCCAATCAGCGGGAGAATTATTTTTTCATCATCATCAATAAACTAAGGAGGTTTATTATATGAAACTTAAAGGGATTGTTTTTGTTTATCTGTTCTTAATCCTAGCTTCATCTATTTTATTTTTTATTAGCTGTGAGAGCCAGCAGACAAAAACTGAAATGACAGAGCAAGAAATGATTGAACACGGTAAATACTTAGTAACAGCTGGTGGTTGCGATGACTGTCATACACCTAAAATCTTTGGTCCGAATGGTCCTGAGCCCGACATGTCAAAAAGATTGTCTGGTCATCCGGCGGGCACAGTTATTCCACCGGTTGACACATCGTTGATAGGTCAATATTATTATTTCTATACAGATTTAACTGCTATAATCGGACCCTGGGGTGTTTCATTCACAGCAAATCTTACTCCTGATAACGAAACCGGAATTGGTACCTGGCAGCCGGAGATGTTCGTCAATGCAATGCGAACAGGAAAACATCTGGGTGTTGCTGATGGAAGACCAATTCTTCCGCCAATGCCATGGCAGAATTTAGCTCAGTTAAGCGAAGAAGATTTGAAATCAATGTTTATGTTTTTCAAAACTTTGCCGCCAATTAAGAACAAAGTTCCTGATCCAATACCACCACATCTGATTCCTGTAAAACAATAAATTTAAAGCGGAGTTCATCTCCGCTTTTTTATTCTTCTATTCTAAGAATGGGATAAACATTCAACTGTTTATCAGGATATGGTGATCTTTCGTAAAAGAAATCTAACCTTGCTCTCGGGTTGTTTCTGAAAGCTTCATCGGATTTTAATTTTTCCTCAAACTCTTTTTTTAATTTCGAATCGTTCTCTAACATTTCAGCTGCTATTTTTTCCATAACGTAATCTTCATAATATTCTTTTTGTTCGAATATCTGATTCATAAATCCCCAGCGAACAAATGAGTCAGCAGATTTTGGTTCGAGCAAGTGAGTCAAAACTCTGGCTGTCCTTTGATTTGTCAAATATAGATATGAACCTTCGGGAATGTCTACTTCTTCTGTGTAAGTATCATAATTAAAAGTTATTGATTGTCTTCCCTCATAAGAACTTTCTGAAAATTTGACGTCCTTAAATTTGTATCGCGTAACAATATCTTTTTTGCTTTCATTTACAAAATAAGATGGGCGCACTCCATGTAGTTCAAGCCTATCTACCAGAAAAGAATATTCGGGAGGGATGTAGTAACCCTTTGCAACTTTTATTGAATCGGTAACAACAATGTCATTAAAATATTTCACTGCAAAATCTTTTTTATGATCGGTATAAACAAGTTTCTTTGCATCCGATACTGTTGATGAATCCCGGTAGTATTCATAACCTTTGAAATTCACCGGTTCATATTTATCTGTGTTAGAGAAAGTAATCGGCAGATATTTACCTTCTTCATAAAGTTTACTGGTGTGCTCATCAGCCTGTTGATTTAACTTTTTTAATTCAGTAGAATTATTAAAAACGAATTCCAGCGTAGTTTCAAGAACTGCTTTAGTTGAATAAACTCTTTCTTTATATGGTTTGAGCATATGAGTTTCAACAAGAAGCATTGGTCTGTTCTGAAGCGCAAAATAGCCGGAAGAAAATCTTGGTGACGATGGCCAGTAAATCAAACCTTCCTCCGGACCTTTATCCCAATTTTTCAAATAGAC
>CAZXGJ010000148.1:0-2155 GCA_964639955.1 uncultured Ignavibacteriaceae bacterium | reverse complement strand
GCTTTGTTTTATCTCCACAACTTGAATGAGTGGTTCATTAGCATTGGCTGGTTATATGCACTTTATAAATGTTTGAGTCTTTCAACTTCTTTTTTGATCTCTTCAATGATTTCTTTATTTACTATTTCTTTCTTACCATTTATTTTTGTTGAGAAGACATAAAATACTTTTCCACCAAACACTTCAGTAAATTTTAGGTGGGTCTCTTCTTGAATGGCTCTTTCTTTATAAATTTCAGGTAATTGTATTCCGTCATTAACAGGTTTAATCTGAAGTCCTAAATATTTTTCATTTATTTTAATATAAAAATCTACGTTAAATAATCTATCCCAATCATCTGGTGCCGGTTCAATTTTTATTTCTAATATTTTTTCAAGTTGACCATAGATTGTCTCTATTTCAGTCATATAACCATCAAAAGTGCGATTGATGACAAGATTAATCATATAATCAATACAGTCTTGTTCGGTTATATCATCTAGTTCAGCTTGCACAACCTCAGTTATTTTTACAAATAGTTTTTTACCAAGCTCAGTGATGTGTTCTTTTGGTTTTACATTATTGAAATAATATTCTTCCCATTCTTCAACAGTTTTTGGAGAGCATTTTCTAATTGATTCAGAAGTTGCACCAACATTCCTTTTGAAGTTTAGCTGAAAACGATTCATCACGCTATTTAAAATCCATTCTTTAGCCATTATGATTTCCGATTAAATGAAGAAATTTATTTTTATACTTGAAATTTATTGACGTGTCTATATTCGCGAGCTTCTCTTTGAGTAGATGTGCATTTATGAAAGTTTTATTTTGTAAATATAGATAACATAATAATCTATTTTGATCATCATATTTTTGTTCATCATATTTTAAAAAAACTTTTTGACCCTTAGTCTTTGATATTAAGTAATCCTTAGCTTGACCATTGACTTCTTTTTTTTCTTTAATTCCGATAAGTCTAATAGTTAAATCATTATTCAATTTAACCACTTCTGGACTAATCACTTCTTTAACAGAAAAATATTCTTCTCTTGTGCTTCCGTTTTTGTCTAGTTTAGAGCCAAATTGGAGTTTTTTAGGGTCTATTTTTTTATCAAAGCTGTGTGGGTCTTTAAATTTATAAGGTAGATTTTCTATTTCTTTTTCGAAGCTAAAACTATGTTTCTGTTGTGAAACAAAATTGTAAGTGTTTTCATCAAAAATATCTTTTTTGTTAAGTGAAAGTTTATCCTTAATGATTGGGATAAATTCAGAATTAATTTCGTAACCAACCGAGTTTCTTTCAAGATTTTTTGATGCGAGTGAAGTAGTGCCACTACCAAGAAATGGGTCTAATACAGTATCACCGACAAAAGAAAACATTTTAATTAGTCTTTTGGGTAATTCTTCAGGGAACATTGCTAAATGATTATCTTGCCTAACTCCACCAAAATTCCAATGCCCTTGAAAATATGTATTCCATTCTTCCTTAGTCATTGCTGATTTTGATTTAAATTCTTTATTAGGCTTAGGTGGGTTACCAGGCTTTTTAAACAATAAAATGAACTCATAATCTATTTTCAAGATTCCGTTCCGAGGATAAGGAAATGAACCCATAATTGTTGCCCCACCAGTTGTGTTAGACGTTGTAACTTTTTGCCAGATTATTGCGCCCATATAATCAAAGCCAATGGTTTCACAGAATTTTATTATTTCAGTTCTGATTGGGATTACTTTGTAGCGACCGTAATAAACTGCACGAGCAAATTGATCCCCAATATTTATACAAAGTCGACAACCTTTGTGAAGAACACGAAATGATTCATTCCATACTAAATTTAAATTATTGATGTAACTTTCATAACTGTCATTATATCCAAGTTGCTCATCCGAACCATAATCCTTCAATTGCCAATATGGAGGTGAAGTAATAACTAGATGAATTGATTCATCCTCCAATTCTTGCATTTTTCTTGAATCGCCATTTATTATTAAGTGATTTGTTTTCATTTCATCTCAAATATTTTTCTTAAAACCACTCTTAAAATACCAAAACTTGAACACAAAGTCTAGAATTTAATTCGTGCATATAACGGCGTTGCCGATAACCCGCCGCCCAGAACAGCAATACAGATTAAAACGACAAAGCCAAAGATTAAGCAAACTGCACTTATCTTTC
>CAZXGJ010000147.1:0-2218 GCA_964639955.1 uncultured Ignavibacteriaceae bacterium | reverse complement strand
TTGAAGACAATCCCGACGACGAGTTCGCGAAAGATGTTCGAGCCAAACTAACCTCTGAACCCGTGCGCTACGTCACTTACACGCGTGAATACCTGGGCTGGGGTGTGTTCGCGCTGATGAGGCGGTGA
The DNA here is from genome assembly GCA_964639955.1 of uncultured Ignavibacteriaceae bacterium. Classification (GTDB taxonomy): domain Bacteria; phylum Bacteroidota; class Ignavibacteria; order Ignavibacteriales; family Ignavibacteriaceae; genus IGN2. The sequence goes on along the minus strand of CAZXGJ010000147.1, from coordinate 2,090 downwards.
TGATGAACTACCGGGAAGTGGCGAAAATCCAATTGTGCCTGAAAATACATTTAAGCCAATACCGCTTCTCAGGTGCGGCGTGATTCAGATTCCATCGACGGTAAAACAATCACTATTGAAAGAGAATAACAACCCAAAATATTTTTGTTAATGGATCTATTTTATATGTATTAAATTAATTTGAAGGTCAGGTTATGGAAAAAATATTGAGAGTGAGTAAAAGCAGATTAATCGTTGGCCTGGTGTTGACGGGTTGGTTGTGTGTGGTATATGCGGGGAAGTCTCCCGGAAAAGACATTGTATTAGAGGCTGCAGATGATGGAGAAGAAGCCCCGCTTGTGTGGCAGGAGCTTGACTATACGGAGAATCCCGTTGATATTCCGAATCCGGATAGAGGCTTTTATAGACCCCAATCTTATGTAATTCCGGTCGAAAGTGAACCTGTACCAGTTCTTACTAATTTATCGACTACTATAGCAGGCACCTCTGTTCCAGTAGATTCTCGCATCGTATACATGGAATTTGACTTGAGAAACTTCTCCTCGAATGCCCCTCTTAATGGAATGCCGCTGGGGCCATGGAGTGCTGCCGGCAGTCTTCCACCAGAATATGGAACAACTCAACCTTTAACACCCGCTGCACTTGATTACGTTAGGGCAGCGCTTCAACAAATAAGAAACAGCGAAGCTGTTGCTATTGTGAAATTTAATTATGATGGACGCGGCTATACATATAATAATCGTGGAGGGTATAACCAATTCATTCATGATTGCGAACCAGGAGCGCCGCAAGGTCGAGTGTGGTATGAAACAGGTGTCGCTGAAAAATCTGATTTATGTGGTATTCCCGGTCATGAAGACAAAAACTGGGTGCAATATCATCTGTGGCAGCTGAGAAATATTTTTACCGAATTCGAGGACGTCATCATGTGTGTCAAAGGGGGTATTTTTGGACCATGGGGCGAAATGCACTCATCATCATATGCCAGAACGGCGGAGGGTTACCACTGGCTGTTGAAGGTGTTGCTGGAATATGTTCCTGCTTCGCGTTCTATTTTAGTACATGCCGGGGGAGTCATGGCCTGGCATAACATGGAGTACGGTACCAATTATAGCTTTGCTAATTTGATGCCTGCCCCGGCCCGCGGTACCCCCGCGCAACGTTTCGGTATGTTCAATGATAGCTATTCGCGGGGTGGGAACGACTTTAGTGATAACGGTTCGCTCTCCGAAGGGTATAGATTAATTGGAGGCTATTATGATCGTAACGCCGCTTTAACCTGGATAAGAAATCAACATAACTTCTATGGTGGTGAAACCGTTTCGCCGGGTCCTGATGATAATATCTATCCCAGATTTCCCAACGTTCCTTATGAAGCCGCTTATGCTCAAACGACTCATTTGAATACCAGTTACAGCCCACGCACTTATAAACTGTGGGGTGATTTTGTATATAATAAAGAAAATGTAACCGCTCCCTTTACGCCTCCACACGATGGAGTGACTCGAACGGCAATCTTTGACCCGGTATATGACGGCAGAAACGGAATGGAATATATGCGTGACAGACTGGGCTATCGGTTAGTGTTGCGTGAGGCGAAAGCAAGTGAATGGGTAAAGCAGAATGGTGTCCTGAAGTTCGAAGGAAAGATCCAGAACGTTGGCTTTGGTCATATAGTAAATAAGAAAAATGTGTGGGTAATTCTGAAAGCCAGAGATGGTTTCAACATATACACGGCACTGACGAACCTTGACGCCAGGGATTGGCGGCCTGACCTGGACAGCAGGGCAGAAAATACGACCGCCTGGCGTGATTTGAATTTTGCTATTCATATGAGCCTATTTGGTAAAGTGCCTCCCGGTGACTATGATATTTTCTTAAAGATCAACGATCCGAAAGAAAAAAGCGCTAACAAGCGCTGTATACGGTTTGCGAATAAGGGAAATAATTGGAATGCTGACCTTGGAGCAAATTTAATTGGCTCGACGACGGTCGTCCCTTAGATATGTTCATCGGCAAAGGCGGACTAAATGAGTGTCGGAGGCAACTGAATTGATACGACAAATGGAAGTATTAGGCACGATTAACCA
>CAZXGJ010000146.1:0-2227 GCA_964639955.1 uncultured Ignavibacteriaceae bacterium | reverse complement strand
TAAGGCGCTGGAAAAGGCGGCCGGTGAGGAACTGGCGGAAAAGGCCAAGAAGGAACGGCCTAATATTTCAGAAGCCTGATTCGTTTATTCTTGGCCTTGTATTTTTCAATAACTCCCTGCTCCTCCAGTGTATTGAGACAGCGCATCACTCGACGTTCAATAGTCTTGCGAGGATTACCGCGTGTCAATACCCCTACTTCCTTAAGTATGCGAGACGTCATGGAATGCAGTGTACATGAATGATTCGGGCACTTCGCTAATGCTGAACGGATAGCTGTTTGTATTTCCTCGTTAGTTATTTCCTCCACTCGGCGTCCTGATGGACTGAAGTTGTTATCGGAATCGCCGGATAATATTTCTACATCGTCGTAATCGTTTTCATCATCGTCAGCAGTATCGCTGTCGAACCCACTGAGATCATCATCTTTCAAACCGTCTTCAGTATGCGTATTCCTTTGCCGTGATGCTGAGAAGATGCCCCTTTCCTCCAAAGCTTGCCACAGCCCTGCAAGAGCACCGTCTTTATTGGAGTAAAAGGCCGATTCCCTGATACGATAAAACTCCCATCCGCAACGTTCAAGTTGCCGTTGGCGTTGCATATCAGCCTCGTAACGCTCAGCGCCGTGCCAATAGTCTCCATCACACTCGACAGCCAGCCGCGCCTGCCCGCCCTCGACTACGAGATCAATACGCTTTCCCGCAACTTCATACTGTGGAAGCACAGTAAAATCACTGCGAAGAAGCTCCAAGGCAACGTCGACCTCGAACCAGCTTTCGAATGGCGCGGGAGGATTCACTACGCGCCGATTATCATACGAAGCTCTCCGCTCCAGCTCGTTCCGGTCGATACCGGCAATCTGTAGTGGCCTTGTGTTCTCGAAAAATTCGAGCAACCGCCGCCGTAAGTCATGCACACTAAGATCATCACAGGTAACCGAATGGAAAAGAATCATTTGATCGCGGGCCCGACTGGCCGCGACATTGAAGCGGCGCTCGTCCGCTGGTTTCGTCAGAGGACCAATTCTTTCGTTGCTGGCCGCTACAAGCGACAAGATCATGATGTCCCGCTCGTCGCCCTGGAAGCTGTAGGGATTGCCGCAGACCAAGCGTCGTCGTTCCATTTCCTCAGCCCCCAATTGTTCGAATAGTTGGTTTTCGATCAAGGCCGCTTGCGCTTCGCCTTGAAGAACTACTACGCCCATCGTCTTGCCGTCGTACCGGTTGTCGCCGCATGTCTCGACAACCCTTTGGACGATGGCTTCGGCTTCCGGTCGATTGATTATTAGGTTATTTAAACCTTCGCGATACCCGCCGTTCACAAAAACATGTTCTAGCGGCGGTAACCGGTTAGGGCCGTACTGCCTCAATGGAATCAGCGGCGTATCCGAATAGCACAGGCTGTTGCTGAAGCGAATGATCTCCGGCATACAGCGGAAATGTTCCCGCAGCGTGATACGTCTGGTTCCATACCGAAGTTTCCCGTGATCGAATAGGCTGCTCTCAATATCGAACGACGACCTGAATTGGAAATCGTGAAGAAACTCTTCCATCAAACGATGAACCGCATCGCGTGGTAAACCCACGGCATCCGGACTGATCTGTTTGTCGTCTCCAACGATCAGTATTTTTTTACCGAGATAGAACAAGGGAAGCGCTTCGACGCCGCATTGCGAAGCCTCATCAACGATAATCACATCGAACATGCCCGGTGCCGGATCAACCGTGTCCCAGACGCGATGGAGTGGCATTACCCATGCCGGAACCGCCTCACGGCATTTATTGAGGTGTTCTTGAGCCTCGCGCCTGTGGCGCGGCGCATGCTTACCCGTTCCCTTGCCAAGCCTCCGCATGGATTGTTGCCAAGCTTCCATGTGTCGGCGATGGTCTTCCTTGAGCCGCGAGAAACAGAACGACCAGGCGTGGATGGCGGCAAGCTTCGCGATAATGCTGTTTATCTCGTCCTCGATTTGTTTGGCGCGCTTGGCAAGTGCCGAAACGTCTTCCTGCCGGATGTAATCCTCGATCCAGTACCTCGCCTGCGCCCAATGCCAGGCCTTGTCAATGCGCTGGACTCGTTCCTCCCAATAGGACTCGTTGCAGGATTGTTCCAAGGACTTCGTGAGCTGCGGAAGCAAACGGCGCAGTTTCGATAGATATTCGTCCACCTTCTGAAGGCGCTGACGTTGTTGTTCCAAATCTTGAATCGTATTCGCGCATAGAGCGAACC
>CAZXGJ010000145.1:0-2256 GCA_964639955.1 uncultured Ignavibacteriaceae bacterium | reverse complement strand
TCCTAGCTGTTACCGTCTTTTACGCGTGGCCCTCGAAAGCTCCAGATCACAACAACATGAAAGGAAAATGAGCAAAATGAGAAAGATTCTAATGGTCGTCGCCAATCCATCCGTTTCAACCACTACAGGTTGGCCTGTCGGCTTCTGGGCATTAGAATTAATTCATCCCTATGACTCCTTTGTACGCCAAGGGTATGCGGTGACTGTTGCCAGTCCCAACGGAGGAAAAGTTGAACTCGACAGCTACTCCGACCCCCGGGACGCCAGCGGATATTCGAAAGACGATACCCTCAGCATGGAGTACCTGAAGCGCGAGGATTTTGTCGCCCTGCTCGATAAAACCGCGCGAGTCTCCGACCTGCGTGCCACTGATTTCGATTCTATCGTCGTAGTCGTAGGGCAATCGCCGATGTTTACCTTTAAAAACGCTGTGGGACTGCAAACACTCTTCATGGATTTCTATAAGTCGGGGAAGACCTCGGCGGCACTCTGCCATGGAACTAGCCTGCTTCTCTATCTGAAGAATCCGGATGGTACCCCATTCGTCAAGGGGCACAAAATGACCGGTTTTGCCAATAGTGAAGAGGACTACGCGGACAAGGCTGTAGGACAGAAACTCATGCCGTTCAGAATAGAAGACGAAGCAAACAGAATGGGCGCCCATTTCACCACAAAGCCGGCTTTCCAGCCTTACGCAGTCCGCGATGGGAACCTCATTACCGGTCAACAGCAGCATAGCGGTGGTGAGGTTGCTAAGCTGGTGATCTCGGTGTTAGAAGGAGGGGAGAAATGAAAATAGCGTTTATTGGTTATGGGCGGGTTGGAGCTCCGCTGGCAGACCACCTGCAACGTGTCGGCCACCAGGTCGTGCTGGCAGCCAACGACCCGAGTTCCGAAAGTGTGAAAAAGGCTTTGGCAAAAAATGCCAACCTGAAGGTTTCCACGCCAAAGGATGCGGTTCGAGACGCCGAGGTCGTCTTTCTTGCAACACCTTTCCATGCTAACCAGGAGGCACTCCAGGCGGTTGCCGAGGAGATTAAAGGTAAGATTCTCATCGATTGTACCAATCCGGTAGGTCCCAATCTCAGCCACGGATTAAATAACCTTCAGTCTGGCTCGGAAATGGTGCAATCATTTGTACCGCACACCAAGGTCGTCAAGGCGTTTAGCATTTACGGCTTCGAGAACTTTGAGGACTCGTCCTATCCTGACTACAACGTGAAACCAGTGATGATGTACTGCGGCAATGATTCGGGAGCGAAGAAGATCGTGGGCGAACTGATAGCGCAGCTTGGTTGGGAGCCGCTCGATGTAGGCGGCCTGGAGCAGGCGCTGCACCTGGAGCATATGACTCTGCTTTGGGTGCGCATGGTACGCGTCCACGGCCACTCCCCTAATATGGTATGGGCGTTACTTACCCGGTGATAAACAGGTTGCCGCCGGATAAGGCTCTCCACCGAACGTCAATTGCACTGCGATACATTGCCTCCGGGGAACTTTGACATTTGAGCAATGATGATGGGGCGTGAGCCAATCTGCTGCGCTGCCCGCGCCAGAGAAGGAAGATAGAAAAATTTATTAAAAATGTTTTTTAAAATAAATGTTCGTAAGGAAATAAAAATATTGAATTTTTACTGGCGCTTGTAACCGACCCGCCAGCTGGAGGACGCCGAAAGCACTGGGCGTTAGCCTGCTTGAAACAGACATTATCAAGAGCATCTTGGAGGAAAGCGTGAAACGCGAGAACTTTTCCAGTGGAACGCCGTGGGAACCCATCGTCGGGTACTCACGTGCCGTCCACATCGGCAACCAGGTCTGGGTATCGGGCACAACAGCAACGAATGAGAAAGGGGAGGTTATTGGTGTTGGCGATGCCTATTCTCAGACGCTTCAAGTGCTGAAGAATGTGGAGTCAGCGTTGAGGAAGGCGGGCGCCAGCCTCAAGGACGTCGTGCGAACACGAATGTATGTAGTAAACATTGCGGCCAACTGGGAAAAGATTGGTCGAGCGCACGGGGAGGTGTTTGGAGGCGTGCAACCTGCTACAACGATGGTGTAAGTCAGTGCGCTGATAGATCCAGCCATGTTGGTCGAAATCGAAGCGGACGCCTTCATCGTGGACGAAGGCTAACACGCGCATCCACCTGACAGCTTCGCTCGGCTCGCTGCAGGTGAAGTGAAAACCATTAGGCGGCTTATCGTTGATTCGGTGCAAAGGAAAGCCAGAACGAAAACGCCAATGGCGAAGGACACTAC
>CAZXGJ010000144.1:0-2293 GCA_964639955.1 uncultured Ignavibacteriaceae bacterium | reverse complement strand
GCCTGGCTCGCAGGGGTTTATTGCTTCTCGTTGCCAAACCGGCAAGCCCATGCAAACCCCTGCAATTTAGGGCGTTCCTATGCCCGATAACCAAACATTTGCCAAACATTTGGCCCCCGGAGAGCGCCGGACGAGCGCAGGTTCAAGTCCGGCGGCGAGAGCGGCCTGCGAAGCCCGCGGTCAGACGGAAAAGGAAAGAACACCGCCACCGGGGTTCTTCGGCAGCGCCTCGCCGGTGCCTCGGCACGAGAATGGCCGCGTATCCGCAGGATAGCGAGACCTGCTGGGACTGAACCTGTCGCAGCGCCCGATAAGAGCCGCCATGCAACAGACCAAATCGCAAGGCGCATGAACTTCGGCCAGCGGGAGAAGGCGTGGCTGATCACGGGAACTGTCGTAGCCTGCCGGAATGTTCGAACGGTTAAACATGGCTCTTGATGAAAGGCTTGGTATGAAACGACTGCTTTGGCTGATCGCTGCTTTGGTCCTTGTCCCGGTCATCCCCATGGTTGCGCAACAACCTGGGAGTGTCCGGTGGACGTTGAAGATCGGTGAGTCGGTAACCAGTTCCCCCGGCATCGGCGCTGACGGAACGATCTACGTCGTCGGCAATTCTCCAAGCGAAGGGGACCGGCTGGTGGCGGTTCGCCCTGATGGCACTGTGAAGTGGCAGACACCGATCATCAGTTCGGTCAACACCGCTATCGCCATCGCGGCAGATGGGACGCTCTACTTCGGGACTTCATCGTCTCACTTTCTCGCCTTCAATCCCGACGGGACCGAGAAGTGGGACTTCCAACCCGGTGACGGGGTTGCCTCTTCACCTGCAATCGGCGCGGACGGCGCGGTCTATTTTGGCAGTCACGATCGGAAGGTCTATGCGCTGAATCCCAACGGGACCCTGCGCTGGGAGTTCGAGACCGCAGGTCCTGTATTATCATCGCCGGCCCTCGGAGCGGATGGGACGGTCTACGTCGGATCGAATGACAAGAAACTGTACGCGCTGACGCCCAGTGGCGCCAAGAAGTGGGAGTTTATCACGGGCCAACCGCTCACTCAATCACCGGCTCTCGGCAGTGACGGTCGGATCTTCCTCGCAGCCAACGACGGGAACATTTACGGCGTGAACCCCGACGGCACCCGGGCCTGGACCAACCGAACAGGGTTCGCACACACTTCGCCGGCACTCGGTCCGGATGATCGCCTGTACGTCGGACGTGGCAAGGCAGCAGCGGCGTTTGGCGTGAACGGCTCGACCAACTGGACGTTTGACATGGGGGAGCGCCTCAACGCGTCGCCTGCGGTTGCGGCCGACGGCACCGTCTATTTCACGGCGAGCGATGACGGTTCTGAAACGGGAACGCTGGTCGCACTCCGGCCGGACGGTTCCAAGGCGTGGGATTTCCGCCCAGGCGGCCGCTTTGGCGAAGGCAGCCCAGTGATTGGAGCCGACGGCATGATCTACGTGGGCAGCGACAATCGCAGCGGCGCTTATCTGCATGCCTTGTGGGGGTCGGCAGGCCCCGCGAACACTTCCTGGCCTATGTTCCGGCGCAGTGCGGATCGGACGGGAGCCTTGCCGCCCGGCGGACCGCCGTTGATCACGGTGCTGTCGGCGGATCGTTCCGTCGCGCCAGGGTCCAACGTCGTATTCCAGGTCACCGCTATCGGTGCGACGCCCATGCGCTTTCCATGGCAACGCAACGGAGAGAATCTGACGGATGCGTGTAACGTGTTCGGCACTCAGACAGCAACCCTGATTGTCAATGAAGCGATGTTCGCTGACGCAGGGGACTACACAGTACTGATCTCCAATGACGCCGGGGCGATCGCAAGCCAGGCAGTCCGCCTGAACGTGCTAGCGGGCTTCCTGGAGCAGTGATTCTAACCAGCGGCTGACTTGTTGGTAGAAGTGCTGGCTCGTTTGCATAATTTGGTTGGCGGCTTTCTCTAGCCCTGGGGAGGGCAGCTTGGCTAATGCACGATTGTAGTCGGCTATTGCCAGGTTCCAGTCTCCTTCTAACTCGTGAGTGCGTCCTCGTTCCGCATACAGGTGCCCTTCAATGTAAGGCTGACTGCTTTCCCAAGTCTCTACCCCTAAATCACGAATTTGTAGGGCTGAATCAAAGCTCTCAACAGCTAGAGTGTATGCACGTAAGTCTCGATAAGTAATGCCTCGATTCAATCGCGCCCGAATGTTAGTGGGATTTAAGTCAATTGCCCGGTCATAGTCTTGAATGGCCACAGATAGTTTTCCCTGCGCGGCATAGTAATTAGCGCGATTGTTGTAGGC
>CAZXGJ010000143.1:0-2374 GCA_964639955.1 uncultured Ignavibacteriaceae bacterium | reverse complement strand
GCAGAATTAAAAAATAAGCAGTGCACATAAGGGTTGTTTAATCCGCTACTACTTAAATGAGTCCAGGATCCTCCATTATCGGTTGATTTAAAGACGCCATCATTAGTGCCTGAATAAACATCTCCATTCGGAGCGAAGGCAAAGCATCGAACTTCATAACCAGTTAAACCGATTTGCATCCAGCTATTTCCTTCATCTGTAGAACGGAACGCTCCTCCGTTTACAGTACCAAGGTAAATATCGTCATTGGGACTGATGCTGAGTGTAAATAAATTAGCAGTAGTTAAACCATTATTGCATATATTCCAGGTGGCTCCATTATCAGTTGATTTGTAAACACCCAGAGTATTAGCAGCAGCGAATATCACTCCATTCGTATTTATATCTATAGCGTGGATAAACATGGCATTTAAATTTGTTGGTGACCATGTATTTCCATTGTCAGTTGATTTACAGACATCGAGGTACAAACCCGCGTAAATATCATCATTCTGATGTGTAGCTAATGAATAAACATAAAGATTTGTAAGACCATTATTTATTTGTGTCCAGATTCCACCATTATCCGTTGATTTATAAATTCCATCCCCGTAAGTTCCTACAAATACGTAATCGTTTGAATTAAGAGTAATTGAAATTTCACCAAAATTGCTGGGCTGCACACCAGTCCAGCTTTCACCATCATCTGTTGAACGTAATAAACCACAACCGCCTAATATAAAAATATATCCGGTTGAATTTATTGCGTAGTGATTTACACTTCCATTAGGTCCGGGAACTCCCTGCCAGAAGTTCTGAGGATGAAGAGTATTACTTGATACCATTGTAATGGTTAAATAAAGAAATAAATTTTTCATGCTACACCGCCATTTGAAGTTGAAAAAGTTAATTTCAAAACTTCTGCTTCGGGAGAGTATTGGGGATGCAGTCTTTAGCAATTAGTAATTGGCTGTACTCCTTCCCTCTCGGAGTAGAAAAAATTTACTCCTTGTAACTTGAAATATTTTTTTATAAAAGTCAAAAACAATCAGTTTGTAATTGGCAAATAAAAACCCCACCAATTTTTAGTGGCAGGGGCTAGCTCAGGCATCTACTCCGAGAGAGAGGTATTTACCAGAGACTGAAAATTATTTTAAGACCGTACCATTTAACTGAAATACAGTGCCCGAAGTTTTTATTTATACTAATCACTTAACCATAGGCGGTTTCGCTAAGAAGTAACCAAAGCCTATTGTAAAGAACAAATAGACAAAAACAACAGACCAACCCAAAGGATTAAGAACTCCTGCAATTACAGTTATTGTTGTTACAACAAAACCTATAAGGTCGTAAACAAAAAGTGCGAGTATAATTGCTTTTCTTGCATCAGATTCTCCTGCATTTTTTGCAAACCAGCAAAGAAATAAATTACCAAATAATGCCGCACCATATTCTCTTGCAGTAAACATTCCACCATCACTTAGTGTTGCTCCAAATATTGAGAGTAACTGATATGGCACTGCAAGCATTAGAATACCAAATGTAAGACAAACTAATGCCTTAATAATCATAAGATTTTTAAAACTCATATCTCCCTCTTTGATATTAATTATTTATTCGATTTTTTTATAACACGCCCAACCTTCTTTACGCGAATAAGTAAAATATTTTATTTCTCCATTGGTTTTTCTTCTTCAAGAACAATTTTATAACCTAACTGTCTATATAGTGGTAATTGATTATAATAGTTCCATTCTTCGGTTATTTTGCCATTCTCTATTTTCGATATACTAACACCATTGAATGACATCTGCTTTCCTGTTGCAGGCATATTTTCACCTGCTGGTCCGTTGTTGGTCCCTGTAGCTTTATATGTAATAGCTATTTTGTCTTTTAACTTCATAGGTTCATCCAGAGTTACTGCAAAATCAGGATATGCAGTATAAACCCATTTTACAAACTTCTTAATTTCTGCAGGTCCCTTTGCTTCCATAAAATCTGCGTTGTGGTATACAGAGTTTTCAGCATATATGGTATCTACAATATCAATAGCACCACCATTCCATAGTTTTGTAGCATTATCGAAAATCTTCTGAACTTCAGCATCTGTATAAGTTCTTTCCTCCTGCGGCTGACAACAGCAACAGATGAAAAGTGAGAATAAAAGAAATGACAAAAGAGCAAGAAACTTTTTCATAAATCCTCCTAATGAAATAATTAATAATAAGTTATTTAGCAGCAGTCTGCTTCGGGAGAGAAGGTCCGCTGTTAGTAGAGAAGTGTGTTCAGTGAGCAATCCATATTCTTACTCTCTCGTAGTAGAGAAGAATTACTGAATATATTATGCAATTAATTTTTCAGAAAGTCAAATTAAATCGATTTGTAATTAGCAAAT
>CAZXGJ010000142.1:0-2384 GCA_964639955.1 uncultured Ignavibacteriaceae bacterium | reverse complement strand
GCAATGGCTCTTGCAAAAAATCTACGAGATGACCGAAGATCATTTCAAGGTCATCAAAGCGTTGATGAAAGAAAAAGCGTGGGATTTTCTAATGTCGGTGGAAATCGGCGTAGATCGGTTGCATCACGGCTTTTGGAAATATCACGACGCGGCGCATCCCAAATATGAACCCGGGAATCCACTCCTGAATTCGATTCACGATTACTATGTCTGGCTCGATCAGCAAATCGGCGGCGTGCTGGAATTGATTGACGATGAGACGAACGTGATCGTCATGAGCGATCACGGCGCAAAAAAGATGGACGGCGGCATCACGATCAACGAGTGGCTCATCAATGAAGGATATCTTGTGTTGGAAGAAATGCCACACGGTGTCGTCCCGCTCGAAAAAGTCAGGGTGAATTGGAGCAAGACGCGCGCGTGGGGAAGCGGCGGCTATTACAGTCGCGTGTTCTTGAATGTGCAAGGACGCGAGCCGCAAGGGGTGATTCCACCGAGCGAGTATGAAAAGGTGCGCGATGAACTCATCGAAAAGATTTGCGCAATTCCGGACGACAAGGGCAAGCCACTGGCAACCCGTGTGCACAAGCCGCAACAAATTTATCGCGCAACGAAAAATATTCCACCCGATCTCATCGTCATCTTTGGCGATCTGTACTGGCGCGCGGTTGGCTCAATCGGTTTGAACACGTTGCACACTTTTGAAAACGATACTGGACCCGACGACGCGAATCACGCACAGATGGGCATGTTCATTTATTACGATCCGCGTCGCAACCTGGGCGGGCGCGAGTTGAAGGGCTTGCAATTGTACGACATTGCGCCGACCGTGTTGAATGAGTTTGGCATGCAAGTGCCGGGCGATATGATTGGGAAAATCATCGACCGATGACCAAAGACGGAGGACGGAATCTTTTTCTTCCGTCGTCCGTCCTCGGTCTTCCGTCTCTGGAGAAAATACATTGACATCTGTCTTTACCATCTGGTTCACCGGACTTAGCGGCGCAGGCAAGACCACCGTCTCGCGCCTCGTCGAAAAAGAATTGCGCGCACGCGGCTACAAAGTCGAAGTGTTGGATGGCGATGTTGTGCGCGAGAATCTATCGAAAGGGTTGGGCTTTAGCAAAGAAGATCGCGACACGAACATTCGGCGCATCGGTTTTGTGTGCGAACTCTTGACGCGCAACGATGTCGTTGCGATTGCCGCCGCGATCTCGCCGTACCGCGCGATCCGCGACGAGAACCGCGCGCGCGTCGGCGGACGGTTTGTCGAAGTGTACTGCAAAGCGCCAATCGAAGTTTTGGCTGAGCGCGATGTCAAAGGGTTGTACAAAAAAGCCCTCAATGGCGAGATCAAGAATTTTACCGGCATTGACGATCCGTACGAGCCGCCGTTCAATCCCGAAGTCGTGATCGAATCGGACAAGGAAACGCCGGAGCAAAGCGCGGCAAAGGTGATGGCAAAGTTGGAAGAGTTGGAGTATATCAAAAAACAATGAACACCTGTCCCTGCTGTCATACGCCGCGTATCGCCGAAAGCGCGTGGTGTGAGTGCGGCTATAAATTCGACGCCACGCTCGAAGAAAAGTTATGGCGCATCGAGCCGAATTTCTATCAAGGCAATTTGCTCGCCGCGCGCAACGATGCCCTGCTCGATCAATTTGGCATTGAGGTCGTCATCTCGTTGCTGACCGAACGCCAAGCGATTCGGCGCGGGTTGACGCAATGGCATCCCGCGAACAAAACGCATTTGATTTTCGATTTGCACGATAATCCTAACCTTGAACAGGTGGAACGATGGCGTGACACCATCAACGCGATTGTCGAGAATGTACGCGCGGGACGCCGCACGTTGGTGCATTGCACACGCGGCGTCTCGCGTTCCGGGATTGCAACCGTGCTGGCGTATGCGAAACTGCGCGCCATCACTCTGGATGCGGCAATCAATATGATCAACGCCGATATGCCGATTGTCGGTGGGTGGAATCCCAAACTGTTGCGATTCTTGCGGGAGAATTTGGGCATCGCCACGCGCGAGCCAGAATCAAAATCGAATGTTGCGAAATCGGCGCGCGTGTTCCACAACGTGCAATTCAGCGATCAAGCGATTGTCGGCGATTTTGTGGTGGTGGGTCAGCCGCCACGCGGCAAACGCGCCGGCGAACTCGAAACGCGCATTGGCGCGCGCGCGGTGATTCGCTCGCATACGGTGATCTACGCCGGCAACGTCATCGGCGATGATTTTCAGACCGGGCACGGCGCGCTTATCCGCGAAGAAAATCACATCGGCAATAACGTCAGCGTCGGTTCGCACACGATTATCGAGCATCACGTCAAGATTGGCGACAATGTGCGTTTGCATTCCAACGTGTTCATCCCAGAAT
>CAZXGJ010000141.1:0-2444 GCA_964639955.1 uncultured Ignavibacteriaceae bacterium | reverse complement strand
TGTTTTTACATTAAACAAATTTAGGAAATTCCATTTCCTTCTGAAGCATTACAAACACTTCCTGTTGACAAATTTAAGAACAGGATATCCGGTGATAGCTGAATTAATCGTATCAAACAACACAAATTTTCAAAACATAAGTTTTACTGATATCGAAGGAGGAGACGAAAGAGTAGACACTACAATTGGTTACAATTCGTCGATAACTTATGAAGAAACAATGCCAGAAGGTGAAGGAAGATTATATCGTGTCGCTCCAGTTATTAAATACGGCGGTAAGCTATGTTACAACGAAACAGTTCCCGACGGAACAACTCTCTACGATAATATGATAATCCAGAACGGTGCTACTCTTACAATTGCCGGAATTTATACTGCGAATGCAGACATTATTATAATAAACGGAAGCATAGTAACAACGGGAAATGGAAATATAAGATTTCAGGGAGGACATAAATTAATTATAGAAGGTACAGCGTCCGTTTATGGAACACCATCTCATAAGCTAACATTCGATTTTGTGACTCCAAATGAAAATGGAATAGTTATAAATCACAGCGGATCACTTACAATCACCAATTGCAAAGTGATAAAAGCAGAAACAGGGGTATTTGCAGAGTTGTATGCTGATTATCTAAATGCACAGTACGTGGAGTTTGAAGATTGCGAACTAGGTTCCGTTACAATCCTTGGAAATATGTATGGAGGAGAAACGCCACCTCCGCAGATAAAATACTGTACCATTACCAATTCAGAATATGGTATTTCAGTTTCAAATCTCTCAACAATAACAATCCAAAACAACACAATTACAAATACAGATCTCGGAATATTTTTATCTAATGTTGCAAGTCCGGTAATTTATGCAAACGTAATCAGCTCAATTAAATATTCAATGGCAGGGATCTTTCTTGAGAGTTCCTCCGGAGGCAGCATAAATCTAAATACAATTTCCGGTCATACAAACGGAATACACCTCGGAAATTCATCACCAGATATTGGCGGCAACGTAATATCTGATAACAAATACCACGGTATCTACATAGGTGCTGGTTCTTTACCGAATATGGAGCAGAATCTTGCTGGCAGTCCTCCGAATGTTTATCCACTTTCAGGATACAACGATATTAAGGAGAACGGAGGCACAACAACCGGAGGACCGATGGACAATGACGGTTCGGAAATTTTCTTCTTTAACTCTAATGCGATTCTTGAGGATGGATGTAATGCTATATGCGACGATCGTTCACCGGGGGGAGAGCATCCGCCATACAACACAAAATTGCTGATGAACGGGTTTGCCTTACAGCAAATTGAGCTTTATGCCGGGGGTAATTACTGGTGTGATAATCCTCTTTATCCATTAGAGGAGAGGTTTGGAAACCTTTCGGTTCATCTTGATCCTGTATTACCGGGACCTTGTGAAATTCCTCAGGGAGGAGGCGAGGATTTTTTAGTAATGAAAAGTTTTAGTGGCGAAGTGATAGATACATTTTACTCAGTTCCGGCAGCAATACCTGAACTGACAGAAACAGAACTAAAGTATGCAGAAGCCGAAGAATATTTTATTACTGCCGATTATGTAAATGCGAACTTATTATATCAGGAGATAATAAACAGCCAGGCAACTGCTGAGGAAAAGTATAAAGCACAAATAAGAAAGTTTGAGATTGGAAAACTTACAAATCAATCGCCGGAATTCTTCAATGCAATGGGAACAACATTCGAAACTATTTCTGCAAGTACAACCGACTCACTTACTAAAAAAATATTCAGTCAGCTTTCAACACTCTGTTTAGTAAATGAAGAAGAATACCTCCCGGCAATCGGGGAGTTTGACGAAATCATTCAGCAGAATCCGAACAGCGAAGAAGCAGTATATGCAGAGATAGATGCAATAACCACAGCACTGCTGGTTGAAGGAGACTCAACACTTGGTAAAGGAAGGCTGGGAAAATACCTGGTTAAAACTGGTGAAGATTATCTGAACAAACTTGATGGAATACTCAAGAAACATTTTGGAAATCAGAAAGAAGAAACAGAAGAAGAACTTCTTCCGAAGGAATACACACTTTACCAGAATTACCCGAATCCCTTTAACCCGGTAACAACGATAAAGTATGATCTACCGAATGCAAGTGAAGTTTCATTGATAATCTATGACATACTTGGCAGGAGAGTAAAGATGCTGGTAAACGAACATCAACAGCCGGGAAGGTATGAAAGTAAATTCGATGCATCATCTCTTGCAAGCGGGATCTACATCTATCAGCTAGTTGCTGAAGATTATGTGAGTACGAAGAAGATGATACTATTGAAGTGATTTATCGTTCAAAGGGCTCAATAAATTGAGCCCTTATTAAATTAATAGCTGTCGTCTATTGTTCAATTCAACATAACACTAGAATTTTTACTTGCTTTTATGAATGAAATTTTTTAGTTTC
>CAZXGJ010000140.1:0-2513 GCA_964639955.1 uncultured Ignavibacteriaceae bacterium | reverse complement strand
CTTGGATATAAAAATGTAATCTGCAAAAATGCTGATGGCTACTACGGCTGGAAACAAGCCGCTCCATTCGATGCAATTGTTGTAACTGCTGCAGCAGAGCATATTCCGCCTCCATTAATTGAACAGTTGAAAGATGGTGGCAAGATGATCATTCCTGTTGGCTCTCCGTTTTTGAATCAAACATTAATTCTTGTTGAAAAGCATGGCGAAGAAATCACAACTACTTCTCTTCTGCCTGTAAGATTCGTTCCGTTTACGAGGGGTGATTGAATACAGGAAAAATTTTTCCGATTAAACTTTCATTTTCCATCTCACTGCTTTCGGCAGCGGTAGTTGCTTTCCAGCTTTCATTAATTCAAATCCTCTCAATTACTCAGTGGTATCATTTTGCATATATGGTAATTTCTGTTGCACTGCTCGGATTCGGTGCAGCAGGAACTGCACTTTCACTTACTAAAAAATTTTTTGTTGAAAAAGCCGAATCAATACTACCCGGACTGATGACATTGGCAGGATTATCAATGGCTATTTCAGTCAGCATTGCACAAAGTGAGTTTATCCGTTTCGATTCTTACTTATTGTTCGCTGATTACACGCACTTGTGGAAATTATTAGCGACTTATCTTCTCTTTTTTGTTCCCTTTTTCTTAGCTGCTCTTTCCATTGGGCTCACATTTATAAAATACGTTGATAAAATCGGAGTTCTTTATTTTGCAAATATGGTTGGATCAGGTCTGGGTGGATTGGCAGTTGTTTTTTTGATGTGGATTTTTTTCCCCGAAAAACTTCCATCCGTAATTGCAGCGATTGCTTTTGCTGCAGGAGTTTTAATCGTACCAAGAGAGCAGAGAAATGTTTTTACTTTTATTGTAACAGTAACTGTTGCCGTGCTTGTTTTTATGTATATGACTCCCGCAAAGCTGCAGATTTCTGAATATAAAAGTTTGTCAAAAACCCTCAACCTTCCTGAGTCCAAAATTATTCTGAAGGACAGCAATCCTTATGGACTTATTAATATTGTATCAACTCCATACCTGCGTTATGCTCCTGGTTTGAGCATAAAATATCAAGGAGTCATAAATGTTGAAAATGCAGTGTTTAATAATGGTGAATGGGTTGGTCCATTGATGTCAGAAGGAACTGATTCGTTAAATCATCTTTTTTTCACAACTGAAAATATTGCATTCATTACCGGTGCAAGAAAAAATGTTCTAATACTAGGTTCCGGAACAGGTAAACAAATAAAAGCTGCATTGTTGAATGATGCTGAAAGTGTGGTTTCAGTTGAACAGAATAAAGCACTGGTTAATCTTCTGGAAACCAAACTCTCTGATAAAGTTGATAATCTTTTTAACAACAAATCTGTTATCAAACAAAATATGTCCCCGAGAACTTTCCTTCTGTCAACCACACAAAAGTTTGATTTGATTTCACTTCCAATGGTTGATGCATTCGGCGGAAGTTCCGGAATGTATGCTCTTCAGGAGCAATACTTGCTCACTGTTGAATCATTTAATGATATGCTGGGTTCACTTAATCGTAATGGAGTCGTTTGTGTTTCTACTTACATTGATTATCCTTACCGAAATCCCCTGAAGATTCTTTCTACTTTCGCTGAAGTTTTTGAGAGACGACATATTGAGAAGCCGGAAAATTATCTCGCAGCAATAAAGAACTGGAATACAATCACATTTCTTATAAAGAAGAATCCGTTTACAATTTCAGAAATTGATTCAGTCAGAAGTTTCTGTTACAGAATGAATTTTGACCCGGTCTTGCTGCCAAATATTTCAGAAGATGAAAGGGAAAGATTCAACAAGCTGCAGGATACTACACTCTATTCAATGTTAGATAAAATCCTCAACTCAAAAGAAGAACGTGATAAGCTCTATAATGAATATTCTTTCGATATAAAACCTGCAACCGATAATCAGCCGTACTTCTCACAATTTCTTCAATGGAAAACAATTCCGCTTCTTGCGAATCTCTTCGGTAATCAGTCTGTTCCGTTTTTTGAAGTTGGCTATTTGCTTCTCTATTTAACTTTTATTCAGATAATCATTCTGGCAATTGTGCTGATTGCTCTTCCGCTATTTAAGATTGGATTTAAGGGAAATGATAAACTCAGAACGTTTTTATTTTTCAGCGGACTCGGACTT
The DNA here is from genome assembly GCA_964639955.1 of uncultured Ignavibacteriaceae bacterium. Taxonomy (GTDB): domain Bacteria; phylum Bacteroidota; class Ignavibacteria; order Ignavibacteriales; family Ignavibacteriaceae; genus IGN2. The sequence goes on along the minus strand of CAZXGJ010000140.1, from coordinate 354 downwards.
GGTTACATGTTCATCGAAATAATTTTAATTCAAAGATTCACTCTTTACTTCGGAAATGTGATCTATGCTGCAGCACTTGTTGTTTGTCTTATGCTCGTTTCATCAGGATTCGGAAGTCTTGTTACTCAAAAGATAACTCCAAAACCTTACAGAATTTTTCTGATTGTTTCCATCATTATAATTTCATTTATCATTTATGCGCTATTTCTTTCGGACTGGCTTAGGACAACTATCGGTTTCAGCTTGATTGCGAAAATTATTTTATCGTTTATATGGATTGCACCGCCTGCATTTTTTATGGGAATGCCTTTTCCTCTGGGATTAAAAATGCTTTCCGCTAAAAACGAAAAACAA
>CAZXGJ010000139.1:0-2540 GCA_964639955.1 uncultured Ignavibacteriaceae bacterium | reverse complement strand
TAGAAATAATTATAACTGCAATGAATGACTACCCAATGACTATAAATGACTATCGTTTATACCAGAACTATCCTAATCCATTCAATCCTTCGACAAAGATTGGCTACAAGCTGAAAGAGATAGGTTATGTTAAGCTTTACGTTTATGACATTAAGGGAGAATTGGTATCAGTATTAGTTAATCAAACACAGGAAGCGGGGTATTATGAGGTGGAGTTCAATGCGTCAGTGGGCAGTAGGCAATCAACAATAGGCAATCAATTGGCAAGCGGCGTTTATATTTATCAGGTTATGGTAAGGAATGAAAATGATATCCCTGTTTTTTCGGATATAAAGAAAATGATTTATATCAAATGATGTTTAACAATATAACAATGAAACAGTTTAACAATCATAAAACGGAGGCAACACTATGAAACAAAAAATTTCACGATTGTTCGTAATTCTCGGATTCATAGCGGGGATTACTTTTTCAGTGCTGATCTGCACTATTCAGATTCCTGCTCAGCAGGGGCAGCAGCCACCACCTGAATTCATTATAGGTGCATTCTTAGGGCGTGATACCCGGACCAATCAAGCAGTATATAACACCTTTGACAGCACCGGTATGAACACCGTAGTTCAATATGCTCACGACAGCACAAGGTCTTATCTGGAGGATTATAATGTAATTGCAAATAATGCAGACCGCCCGCAAGACTGGATACAGCATTATGCTACTGGCTTCTATTCAAAGTGGGAAGCAGAGCAAGATCAGACGGTTGACACTTTAATTGGTGTGAAACATAAGTTTGGACAGTTGGAAGAATGGCTTGGAAAGCAATGCTGGTCAACAAAAGGTTTGTCATCACCTGCAGATTCACTGCTTTATGGACCTCATTACAGGCGGGAAAAGGAATATCAAAGATGGTTGTACAATTCCAATCCTTATTATCGTCGGGTATACTATAATGCTAAATACCGGATGGCTCTTCACAATCCTTATTCGGTAAACCCAAATGAAGAAGTGTGTAGAATAACTGCCAGAGTGAGGCACGCTGTATTAGTCAATGGAGTTTGGACAGGTCACGTAGTAGATGATACATTAGGAGTACCAATTACATTGAAAGTATCAGATTTCCCACAGGATGGCAGCTTTAAAGAATTTTTAATAGTAGATTATTCATATTTACCTGATTATCCGGAAAGACTCAATGAGAGCAAATTAGAAATACCTTCTGAAGAAGATACTGCCTATACAGATTCAGATGGTGAGAACGGAATAGAATTCCTTGTAGAGTGGCTAAGGGACGATACGCTTTGTACACTTTACGTAGATTACGTTGAAGTCTATGACGATGATGGATGGGATGATTATTTATCAGATCCTCAAACAGTTATAGACAATATACAATCATATGCACAAAGCTATTCAGGCTGGGATAACATAATCTACTGGTTCGCACACGATGAACCTTACACAATAGATGCCTATATACCTATGCACACTGTTGATTCATTGGTAAGGGACGTGAGAGGTGCGCCTTTAATAACAGAGTTCTACCCAAGCTGGCAGGTATTTGTGAATAATGATTCGCAGCTCGTGAGATATTACAATATGGTACAACCACGGACGCTTATGATAGATTTTTATCCTATCTCAAAAGATTATTATCCCATTCGTGCCTTTGATCTGGAAGCTACCCGGAATCAGTTTCAAATATGTCATACTCTTCAACCGGGATTTTTTATTTGCTTCTTGCTTCTCTGATTTTATTTTCTTACAATTCAAGTGTAAGCTCGAACCGGTTTCGGAATCTTTTGTAGTTTGTTTTTTTCTTGTATTGATCCTAAACTGGTTTAATTAAATAATGAACCCGAAGGAAGCAATATGAGTAAGATAATTAAGAAATATTTAAAAACTTCTCTCATCATCCTCTCATTTTTAATTTTTAATTGTCAATTTTTAACTGCCACCATCCGTTACGTAAGCAAAACCGGCTTAAGCATACCGCCTTACACGAGTTGGGAGACAGCAGCAGACAGTATACAGGAGTGCATTAACGTTTGTGTCTTTGGAGATACTATATATGTAGCCAACGGAGTTTATGAAGAGCAGGTTGTGATGATACAGGGGTTATCACTGCTTGGTGTAAACTCAGATTCCTGTTCAATAGATACAAGAAATTTAGTGCAACCAACTGATTTTTTTGCGGTAACTGTTTTAGGAAATTGCAATTTTGAAAATTTCAAAATTATAGTGTCTGGTTCACAGATGGGAACAGGTGTACATATAAAAGAAGGTACAATGGAGGTGAAAAGCATTAAAGTTGAAAATGCCAGAACTGGTATGTTTTCTTTTAATGCAAACTCAGATATCCATCATAATATTTTAACAAATGTCGGAAAAGGTATAGTCATAGAATCCTTTACCTATACATATAAACCTTTAATAATGAACAATTTTATTTATGCTACTGACGATGGAGTAAAAATTACTATCGGCACAAAACCCACGATAAGAAACAATGTAATATTTCTTAATGATGATTATGCGAAAGG
>CAZXGJ010000138.1:0-2594 GCA_964639955.1 uncultured Ignavibacteriaceae bacterium | reverse complement strand
TTACAGCTTATAGCTTTCAAACAAACGCCACTGTCCGTTACGTAAGCAAAACCGGCTTGAGTATACCGCCTTATACAAGTTGGGAAACAGCAGCAGACAGCATACAGGAGTGCATAAACGTTTGTGTATTTGGTGATACAATTTACGTAGCCAACGGAGTTTATGAAGAAGAAGTTGTTATGATAGCGGGTTTATCACTCATCGGGAATGGAGCGGATTCTTGTGTTATTAACGTTTCCTCTTTTTCTAATCCACAGGCTGTTGGAGTAAATAGTAATTGCCTGCTAAAGGGTTTTAAGATAATAGTGCAGGATACTCCACAGACTTTAGGAACAGGAATTGTTATCGGCAGTCCAAACTCAATAATAGAGTATAATGAAATATTAAATGCCCATTCGAATGGGATTTGGTGCTATAATACCAACTCGATTGTAAGACATAATAAAGTTTTGTCTTGTGAGCGATGTTTGACTGTACATTTTAATAAACCTATGATTGACAGCAATTTTATCTATACCACACCTTTCGGAGATGGTATTGTTACAGACCTAAACGGTTCACCGATAGCTAGGGGTAATATCATAGTTGGTAGTGGTGAATATCCTCAAGCAAGAGGTTTTCTTGATTGGAGCGGCACATCATCTCTTTATAATAATCTATTCTACATCATAGGCAAGGGTGCTGAAGCCATAGACTCATACTCTGATAGCATTAAAAACAACCTTGTTTATGGTGAATGGAGTCAAGGATACGATGGTGCGGGTTCGATATTAATAAATAATCATATAGAAAAAGCGTTAGTAGGATTGCGCTTTGATTCAGGAGCCGGTGGCACTCCACCGAATTATAAATACAACAATATGTGGAATAACAATAACAATTTTCAAAACTTCACACCTGACACAACAAACATCTTCGTTGATCCTATGATTGTTAACCCCGACAGTATGAATTTTCATTTACAAAAGTACTCACCATTAATTGATGCGGGTGATCCAAATATTATAGATAAAGATAGTACACGAAGCGACATCGGACTTTATGGTGGACCATTCGGAGAGAGCTACATTTATCTTGATTTACCTCCACGATCTCCTTTTAATTTCACAGCACAGGTTGACACAAGCATAATAACATTAAGCTGGAATAAAAATACAGAAGCAGATTTCAACCACTACAATCTTTACAGGGATACAATTATGAATTTTACAATTGATTCAACAAAGCTTGTTGCATCAATTACCGATACATTTTATCTTCATTTAATTCCAACAAACGTAGAATCACTCTACTTCAAGCTTACAGCAGTAGATAATCAAGGGAATGAGTCAAATCCCTCGGAAGAAGTAGAAATAATTATAACCGCAATGAATGACTACCCAATGACTATAAATGACTATCGGTTATACCAGAACTATCCTAACCCATTCAATCCATCAACAAAGATTGGTTACAGATTAAAGGAGAGAGGATACATTAAACTGTACGTTTATGATATCAAGGGAGAGCTTGTTTCAGTATTGGTAAATCAAACACAGGAAGCTGGTTATTATGAGGTGGAGTTCAATGCGGGAGTAAGCAGTAGGCAATCAACAGTAAGCAATGGTCATTCCGGCTTGTCCGGAATCAACGGGCTTGCAAGTGGGGTATACATTTACCAGATAATGGTTAGAAATGAAAGAGAGATTCCTGTTTTTACGGACATAAAAAAAATGATTTATGTTAAATAAAAAATCAGGGAGGTTATATGAAACTAAGAATTTTAAATCTGTTATTAACCACTTTTACAGTTTTGATTTGCATTGGAAAAAATTATAGTCAGGATAGTTCACAAACAGCACCGGAATTTCTTGTTGGTGCATTCATAGCGTCAATACATCCACCCTACGGACCGGTAACCTTGCATACAAACTATGACCAGATTATAGATTGCGGATTCAATTCTGTCTGGCAGAAAGTCAGGAGACAATTAGTCGGCATTAATGATTCAACAAACCTTGGTCAGTTAGCTCAGTTTTCATATGTTTTTGCTGCAAATGATTCTGGAACCGGCAGCGATCCGAATGTTTGCAGTTGGTGCGATGCTAAAATACCGGGATACATTGACTGGATAAGTTATTTTACCCAGGCAAAATACACAAAATGGGAGGCAGAAGGGAATGAAGAACTTTTCAATGGGAATGTGAAAGTTAAACACGAATTCGGAGAAGAATTTAACGATGGAAATATTTCAGGATGGGCGAGCGGGACAAATCAGTCAGACACGGGGAAGTTTTTGATTAAGGGACCTGATTACTGGCAATGGCCAAGATATACTTATACAAATCCCGGATGGAATCCCAGTCCAATAAATTACAAAGCAGTATTCAGGATGAAGATAGATTCATTATCCGAAGAACCATTACCGGTTTGTCAAATTATGGTAACAAATACAAACTCATCCGGAATCGAAACTATATTAGATCCAGGAGTTATTACTCTAACCACTGAAGTAATAACTACAAATTACCAGGAATTTTCTATAGAATATGATTATGAAGGATATTTCGATTTACCCGAAGGAAATCCGGGCTATCCATCCTCACCTACTTCAG
>CAZXGJ010000137.1:0-2646 GCA_964639955.1 uncultured Ignavibacteriaceae bacterium | reverse complement strand
CAGCGGATGTATTTATTAAGCACAGATTGAATGACGGAACACTCGAAGACTTCCCGCCAAACCAAACCTTTGAACTTACCGTGCTTGATGGCTGCGTTAACGGAAACTTTATGGTCGGTGACAGTATAAATGTTTACTTTGCAGATGCAGTGCAGCCGATAAAGTTTGTAACCGCAGACAGTCTTGATGAAGAATATGACAAAGTGCTGATAAGAGTAGGCACCGACCTGGGAGGATATAACCGACCTATTGGCGGCGAGAGCGGTGAAGAAGAACAGAAGCGGGCAGAATATGAAAGCAAGATAATAGGTGCTACAGGCAAAACACTAAAAGAGCTGCGTGAAGGCTTTGAGCAGATGATAGCGGAGAAGAAGGCGGAGAAGAAGAAAAATGAAGAAGGCGGAAATGAACCACTTGCGCCGGTTGTGCCTGAATGTTATCCGTGGGAACCTAATAAAGAATTTAATTGGCGGGGTTTTGCAAGTGTGCAGGGTGGGTGTGAGAATGCAACTCAATGTAATGAACCGATGGAATTTCCCATTTTTGAATTAGTTGAAAATAGTAATCAGAATGTATGTAACGACAGAACTACTCTTAAATCTTATTTTACGCCATTATTAATTGAAGCGATTCGTGCATTTGATATTGAAGTTTGTTACAATGCTCAGACTGGATTTTGGGAGTTGAGTTTTACTAACGATAATCAATTGATAGTGGATTGTTTGCTCGACATCTGTGATAATAATATCAATAATATGCTTGAAATACTAATTGACGATGTACAAAATTTCCCAAGTAATTGGGGATGTAATAGAGTTAAATCTGATATAAGAAAACATATTACTTATGGGCTTTCACAACCCTTTTCACATACATTAAGATCAATTCTTTTAGCTCATGAAAATGAACATAAAAAGGATTTTGAAATATTACTTGACAGATCAAGATCGATTTATGAATCCACTCTGCTTTCTATTAGAAAACCCTGTGAAGTGTTTATAGATGAAACTGCAGCTAAAGCTTATTACCTTAATCTTTCAAATAAAATTGTAGCAAATGCTTATGTCAGTGCATTCGATGGATTTGTTGAGCTTGGAGGAGCAGCTGGATCACAAAAGGAGCTAGAATATGAAGATAGAACTAATGCTAAGATTTATCCATATATAATTAATCTAATTGATATTGCAGAAGTGATATATTGCCAACAACCATAAAGGGAAGTTATTATGAAATTATTATTGAATATCAGAATATTTTCAGTTTATTTATTATTAAATATTGTCGCAATGGCTCAAACTAATAATCTACCACTAATAGCTGAATTAGAAAGTGAAGATGCATTAATTAAATTTAATGCAATTGCTATGATAATAAATGATACATTATTTGAATATATCCCATACTTAGAGGAAAATATCTTCATACAATCCGAACCTTATACAATAAAATTATATTTAGATGCACTGAACAAATTACACTCATCAAACCTTGTAGAAATAGCACATGCATATATTGACACGGCGGATAATTTTGCTGAAATGTTCCCGCCAATCGATCCCCTTGAAAGTAAAGTTAGAGCTGTTAAAATTCTTTTTGATCATGGTGATACAACGAGAGCTAATATAGTATTTGAGCTTATTGATCGAGATAAACAAAATATTAACTTGGTTGGATTAATACCTGATTTATTAAATTTTATAATTAATAATATTCCTGGGTCGAGGGATAGGGCTAAGAATGAATTGCTTTACTTATCTAAAAATTGGAATGATGATCTGGGTCGTTCATTCTGTCAATTATATTTATTTGAGAATTTTGGAAGTGAATATCAGGAAGAATTTATAGAAAAATTTAAATTTGATGAATCCCTTCACAACCGAATAAGAGGGATGCAATACTTATTTAAAATAAATTATGGTGGACTAAATGCATTATTACGGGAAAGATTAAATGAGGAACCTGAACCAAGTCTAAGGTTGTTTATAGCAGATAGCTTACTTTTTGCTTTTGGCTCACCAGCTGATTACGACCTTGTCAAAAATCACATAGTAAATGAATCTGAACCTACCATAAAAAAAATGATGAAAGAAACTCTTGAGGAGTTTAAACCTGTTCCCCCAAAGGAAATTTCAACAATATTATCATCCATTGACTACACTAATTCACTTTGTGATACATTGTTAATGTACACCTGGCTCGGCGATTTACAATTCAAAGATGAATTACAATCAATCCTCCAATCAGCAAAAACCAATTTACTTGCCGGAGACTCACTTGCTTGTGCAGTTAATGTAAAAGACTTTCAAGATAAAGTTGATTTTGTTTACAAGGACTCACTCAACGCAGACCCGCGCTTTGTAACGATTGAGGGCTGGAAATTTCTCTATTGGAATGCACAGTATATTCTTGATAGATTACCTGAGATTACAATTACAGAGGGAATAAATACTTACTCTGTTTTCGCAACGCACGGAGTTTGGCTGGAGCAAAACTCGGAGATACTTTCCGGTAACATCGGTGTAAATGAAATCGGTCTGCCGCCGTTTATGGACAGTGATGTTGAGATGTCGATCGGCATCAGTACAACAACTCCTGCCGGCTATTCTATAAAAGCAAACCGCATAAAAGTGAAGCAAGGTGCAACCG
>CAZXGJ010000136.1:0-2752 GCA_964639955.1 uncultured Ignavibacteriaceae bacterium | reverse complement strand
TACGGCGATGCGATGTTAATCTTATAATTAGGAGAATAGTTTCTATTCGATTAAAAGAATATTTATTGTGTGTAAATACTATGATGCATGAATGTATGAATGCATGGTTGCATGCAGTCCTGCAATGCATGCAGCCGCGCTAAATTTTTTAACTGTTATGAAATTCTTTTTGGTTCCTGTAAAAATAATTAAGAAAGATTTCGCATGGTGAAAGTTTACGCTGTAATTCCCGCAGGGGGAAAAGGAAAAAGAGGAGGTACTGAAACTCCCAAACAGTACATCCGCTTTCACGGTAAAGAACTTATTGCTTACACTCTCGAAGTTTTTCAGAAGAATAATCTTGTTGATGAAATAATTATTGCTGCAGAACCAAATTACTTCCCTGTGCTTGAAGAGATAAAAAAGAAATTCAATCTGAACAAAATCTTAAAGATTGTTGAAGGCGGTGAAGAAAGACAGGATTCTGTTCACAATGCTCTCAAATCAATAATTGCAAACGACAATGATTTAATTGCTGTTCACGATGCTGCCCGACCTTTACTGCCAGATGATATTTTAACCAAAGCAATAAACACTGCGCAAGAAAAAGGTAACGCACTAGTCTGTTTGAAGGCAAGAGATACTCTTTTAAAGGGAGATCATATTGTTAAAGAATATGTGGACAGATCAGAAATTTATTATGTGCAGACGCCACAGATTTTCCGTTACAAAGATTTAAAGAAAGCAATGAAAAAAGCGTACGAAAAGAATTTTATCGGGACTGATGAATCGATGCTGATCAAAGAGATTGGCATTGATATTAATATTGTTGAAGGCTCAATGCTGAATTTTAAAGTTACTACTGCTACAGATATTGAAATGTTTGAGAAGCTAATCGGCAGTTAGCAACCTTCAAGGTTGCCAGTTGTTAAGAATGCGCAAACCTTGAAGGTTTCATAAGCGCTGCCCGCCAAATCTGTCTTACCTCACTTATCACTAAATTTCAAATAAAGATTAAAACATTTTTAGGAACCAATTGACTTACTGAAAGTAAAACTACCAGTCAAATTAAAAGGATTTTACTGTGAATTTTATTCTATAAAAAAAATAAAGGTAGCTGCAATGAAAAACCGATATCTTTCCGTCAAAAGCCGGATTTACCAATTTCTACTGATCTTTCCACTAACTTTTTTATTATTAGCTTTTTCAAGCTTAATCCCGGGAGTTAATATGTTTGATTCCGATAATGAGTTTACTTTTCAGTTCAAAGATGATTATAAAGCTGCCTGGCAGAAAGTTGATTCACTTGAGCAGCAGGGACTTACCCGTTCAGCTCTGGAAGTTGTTGAACAAATTTATGATGCAGCAAAGAAGGACAACAATCAGCCGCAGTTTATAAAATCTGTTTTCTACAAGCTGAAATTCGGTAACTATATCGAAGAAGATAGTCACGTAAAAATTGTTAATGATGTAAAAGCTGAAATTGATACCGCTTCATTTCCAGCAAATGCAATCCTCAGGTCCATTCTCGCTAATATTTATTGGCAGTATTACCAGAACAGCCGCTGGAGATTTCAGCAGAGAACTGAAACAATAAATTTTGATAATGAGGATTTCCAAACCTGGGATCTTGCAAGACTAATAAGAGAAATAGTAAAATACTATCACGCTTCACTCGAGCAAAGCGAAAAGCTAAAGAAGATTCCACTGAAAGAGTTTGAAGATATTCTTGTTTATGGAACTACCGAACATTCTTATCTCCGTCCAACTTTGTATGATCTGCTTGCACATCAGGCACTTGCTTTTTTTGTAAATGATGAAGCCTCAGTTACACAGCCTGTTTACAAATTTGAATTGAAGAGTGAAGAAGATTTTTCTCCGGCAGAAGATTTTGTTGATATAAATTATTCAACGAAAGATTCACTCTCGCTTAAGTTTTATGCAATTCAGCTTTACCAGCAATTAATTGCTTTTCATCTTGATGATAAAGAAAAAGATGGTTTGATTGACATCGATCTTGCAAGAATAAATTTTGTAAGAAACCAAAGTGTTCATTCGCAAAAGGATAGTTTATATTTCTCTGCTATCACAAAAATGGAAAAGAAATTTCAAGATGTGCCATATTCTTCGCTGATTTCTTTCAACATTGCGCAATATTATTACAACGAAGGGGCGAAGTATGATCCAAACGGTTCTGATAATTATAAATGGGAAATCAAAAAGGCACTTGAGATTTGTAATTCTGTTATTGAAAAATATCCTGACTCATTCGGTGCTGGCGAATGCAGATGGCTTCAAAATACAATACTTCAGAAAAGCTTAAGTGTTCAAATTGAATATGGAAATATTCCCGATCAGCCTTTCCTTTCATTAGTGACTTACAAAAATGTTAACAAGATTTATTTGCGGATAATTCCATGGACGGAATCATTAGATCAAACTAAAAATAAACTTGATGCACAAAAACTTTATCAGCAATACGCTTCGCAGAAACCAATTCACGAATGGTCAGTTGAACTTCCTGATGATAAAGATTATCAGCAGCACAGCGTTGAAATTAAAATGCCGTCATTGTCTGTTGGTCAGTATTTAATTCTTGTTGGAACAGATCCTGAATTTTCTTATGTAAAGAATGCAGTCGGTTACAGCAGAACCTGGGTTACGAATATCAGCTATATCAGAAAAGAAACAGGCGAGAACAAAGTTTTGTTTTATGCACTTGATAGAAAATCAGGAAATCCTTTTTCGAATATTAGCGTTGAAGTGTATGGAC
>CAZXGJ010000135.1:0-2778 GCA_964639955.1 uncultured Ignavibacteriaceae bacterium | reverse complement strand
GAGAAAGCAGAACTTTTTACCTTGAAGTTAAAGAAAGAGTATTTGAATACGATGAGCCTGTTGATACAACTATAATAAACGTTTGGGAAATCGATACTACTAAGTACAATAATAAATTTAAATTCTGGCAAAGGGTAGATATTGTTAACAATTACAGAGCTATAGTACCAGTTGAAGATTTAAACCATAACGGGTTGTTAGAACTGTATGGATTGAATGAAAATAGTGGTATTTATGCTGGACCTGTAGTGATCTTCGAACAAGATAATGCTGGAATATTTAGGCAGATTTATACTTATGACTCTAATAGTGTATTTGTTCAAGGTATTGGAGATATAAATTCTGACGGAGAAAAAGAAATATTTATATCCTCTATCGATACTATAGAGCATATTGACATTTATAGAAACGATTCAACAGGTGCTTTGCCAACCACTTTTGATTTCATCTTTTACTATAACAGCCACTCATTTTCGATTTATGATATGACTTTTGGTGATTTCGATAATAATGGAATAACTGATTGTGCTTTTGAAAGTGCTGACGAAAATGGTATCCCAAGAATTATTATTAGTGAATTCAGGGACAGCGTAAATAACTTTGTTACGACATTTGAAATGCCTATCGAAAATGACGTACCAGCAGGTTTTGCAATTGATGATTTCGATCAAGATGGGAAGATAGAAATTGTTTTTGGAACCGCTTTAAGTCTGGTGTATGTTATTGAAGCGACTGATACTAATCAGTATTCCGTTGTGTGGCAAGGATTAGCTCCTGCATATGGTGCCTATATGATTACTGCTACTAAAGATATAGATGGAAATGGCAAACCCGAATTTTGGATTGGAGGACAGGATTTTGGCACAGGTATTTCAACTTTCTGGTGCTATGAATCTGATGGAGATAATATTTATATGCCAGTTGCTGAAATTCAATTGAGATATTTGGTTTCTCTTTATACTATTTATCTTCAATCGGCAGATATTGATAATGACTGCAAAGAGGAATTAATAATTTCTCTCGGGAATTATCTTTTAATCCTGAAATTCACCGGTAAGCCCAACCAGCATAGTTACGAAATCTTCTATGCAAAAATTGATGAATTGTCGCAGCCCGGAGCCGAATTTTTTCCGGTAACAATAGCAGACTTAAACAAGGATGGTAAAAAAGATATTCTTTTACCTATGGACAAGTATGTCAATCCAAATACAGATTTGTTTTCATATCTCCTGGTTCAGGATACAGTAACATCGGTGCAGGTTGATGATGTCAAAATCCCTGAGAAATTTGATCTGCTGCAAAACTATCCCAATCCGTTTAATCCATCTACGCAGATTAAAATAATTGTAAGCAAACGAAGCAGCGTAAAAGTTGTTGTGTATGATATTTTAGGGAAAGAAATAACGACACTGTTAGATGAAAACCTCTCCGCCGGAGAATACACAATTCAATGGAATGGAGATGACAACGAAGGAAATTACCTCGCAGGAGGTATTTACTTTATTCAGATGAAAGCATTTGGATTTAATAAAACCATTAAAACTGTTTTATTGAAATAAATTGTTTCGTTATTAAATAATTGAAAACAACAATAAAGGAATTTAAAATGAAATTTTTAATTTTATTAATTGTACTGCTGACTGCAGCAACTTTTTCACAAACTCCAAATTGGACTAATGTAAAAGAAACAAATATAACCGTGGGGAATTACGATGGAGTTGACATATTTACTAACCGGGAAGGTAACCATATTATCGTCCAGAACAGTAGTTCGTTGAAATATTATAAAATGAATATAAACGGGCAGGCAGGTTCGCCGATAACTCTTGAAAGCACATCTGTTGTCACTCCAAGCATCTCAGGAGATGCGACAAGACTGTATGTGGTTTACAGAAGAAGCAGCGAAAACTTCATCAGAACAAGAGTAAGTACAAATGGTGGAGCCTCCTGGTCTTATGTATCTCAAAATCCACAAAATAGTAATGCCAACTCAGTTGAGTCGGTATTCTCCAATAACAAACTGCATTTAACTTGGGAAGTATCGAATGTAATATATTATGCCAGTTATAATGGACAAAACTGGACTACCCCAGTACCAGTGTCAACAACAGGTCAGAATGGTAATACCCCAAGGATAGCAGCATATTATTATGGAGCAAACGATTTCATTTATTTTATGTACAGGAAATCAAGCTCAGACGAATGCAAATGGAGAAAATATGATGTTACAAATAATAGTTGGGGTACACTTTATACAGGGTTTAGTATTTCAGGTATAGATTCTTATAGTGGTTTCAGAGTGGATGGTTCAAATATCGTTATTTATTTTATATGGCACGAACAGAATCCGTTTCAGTACTATTTTGCTTGGGTAGTGCGCGACTTAAATAATAATTTTATTAGGTATGGTAATGCCGATTTAAGTATTATAAATTGGCGAATGTATTCTACCCCAACTGCAGATGGAAAAACACATACTGCACTTTACTATGTTCAGTACGCTGGAGAGGAATATTCAGACATTGGACTGTGGAGATCTAACGATGGAGCAGCTTATCCTACAGATGAATTTCTTGAATATGAAGACCATGAAGAAGTATGGCATTTAAACTTATCCTCTGCAGGAAATGAAGTCCACGTTATCTGGAAGGATCAATACGGTAATAATAATGGAAATAATTTAAGATATAAATATGATGATCAAATCCCTATCGCACCAAAATATCTTACTGTTTCAAAAAGTCAAAACAACCACCCCCTGCTTTCCTGGTTGCCAAA
>CAZXGJ010000134.1:0-2839 GCA_964639955.1 uncultured Ignavibacteriaceae bacterium | reverse complement strand
AAGAAAAACAGAGTGTAAATATTTTTTTTCATTTCGATTCTCCTAGTTATGGATTTTAAAATATTTATTTCATCAACAACATCTTTCTCGTCTGCACAAATGAATTTGTCTTCAAGTGATAGAAATAAACCCCACATGGTAGCTGCTCTGCATACCACGTTAATTCATAAGTGCCAACAGATTTTTCTTCATCCATCAATGTCGCAACTTCGTTTCCAAGTATATCAAATACTTTTATTACAACTTTTGATTGTGTTGGAATTGAGTAATTGAAAGTTGTACTTGGATTAAACGGATTGGGATAATTTTGCGAAAGAGAAAATTCGGTTGGTATTTCGTCAAATTGTTCTTCCTCAACAAAAGAAACTCCGCCGTTGGTCGTGTGAAGGATTGTACCGTTAGCTCCAACTGCCCAGCCGGTTAGAGCATCATTGAAGAAAACACTACTAAGAGCATTTGATATTCCGCTTATTTGTTCTGTCCACGTTAAGCCACCATCGTTAGTCGAGAGAACACAGCCTCCCCCGCCTGAGAACCAGAATTCACCACCGACGACCCATCCATTATTGTCGTCAATAAACGTAACACAATTGAGATCAACTGATACCGTATCCAACACGGTTTGCCAAGTTATGCCACCGTTGGTTGTGCGAAGTATATGACCGGGCCCCCACAATGGTTTTGGGAAATTGTCTTTCCTAAAGTATTGTGATTCAACCTGCTGAAGATCGCCCGTATAAACTAATCGGTGGGAATCTATATAATCGAGCCCGTGAAACGCCCCCACTACAATACCAGTTAATTCATCAGCAAATGAAACTCCGAAGTGATAACCGGAAATACCAGGACCCGTTATCTCAATCCAAGTATTACCCCCATCCGTAGTTCTAAGTATTACAGCTGAATAGCCCCAATATCCACCCACTATGAATCCATTATTAACATCATTAAAATGGACATCGGTCAAAGGATAGTTGGTGCTACTTGATTGTGGAGACCAGTTTATCCCACCATCCGTAGTTTTAAGTATTACATTTTCAGCAGGAATATTCACAAGCGAACCACCAACCGTCCAACCAGTAATTTCATTAATATAGTATACACTATTTAGGTTTTTATTTGTGCCACTGGCTTGTGCTGTCCAATTAACTCCTCCGTTTGTAGTGCGAAGAATTGTACCATCGTCCCCAACCACAGTTCCTATATTAATGTCTGTAAAACAAACACTCTTGAGTATAATATCTAATCCACTTACCTGTGTAACCCAATTAGCGCCTGCATTGGTGGTTTGGAGAATTGTTCCACTATCGCCTACGGCAAATCCATTATTTGCATCGGTGAATTGCACGGCATAAAGCTTTTTATCCGTACCACTATTCTGCTGATACCATCCGCCTTGGCTCGCCGACGGCGAGTCAGGCTGCCCAAAACAAATTTGCGTTACCATTAAAAAGAAAAACAAGGATTGTAATAATTTTTTCATAAAATTTCTCCTAGTTATGGATGATTAAAATTTTATTGTAGGGACAAGTCGCGACTTGTCCCTATGGTCACATTATTTATCTCAACAACAACATCTTCTTCGTTTCAACAAAACTTCCAGCACTTAATTGATAGAAATAAACTCCGCTTGGCAGTTGCTCTGCATACCAAGTCAACTCATAAGTGCCAGCTGGTTTTTCTTCGTTTACAAGCGTTTCGATTTCTTTGCCGAGAATGTCATACACCACCAAAGACACGAATGAAATACTGGAAACTTGATACTTGATTCTGGTTGAAGGATTGAAAGGATTAGGATAATTCTGTGAAAGTAAAAACTCTGTAGGTATTTCACCTATCTTTTCTTCTTCTACAGAAGTAATCTCTGATAGTTGTCTCCGCCAAACACCATTATCAGTACCAGCATAAACGTAATCATTATTATCAATTGTAAGGGTGTGAATATTTAGATTTGTTAAACCATCATTGCGTGAACCCAAACTGTCACCATCATCATTAAAGAGAAATAAACCTAAACTGTCAGTGCCGACTAAAGTACCCCCTGATTCTATCGACAATCCTGATTGAGGAATTAGAGTACTAACTTGTGACCAAGTAGTACAGGAATCGCCGGAAAGAAAAAGTCCTGAAGAATAAATACCTGAACCTCCTAAAAGTATATTTCCATTCAAACACAAACTTAGAACGTGGCAACTACCAACAGATAATGGTGCAATGCCTAAATCTGTCCAGGAATATCCATTATCAGTTGACATATAGATATCATTCCAACCAGATCGAAAAGCATCAAGACCCCACCAAAATCCTGCGGATATTACACTTTCGCTTTTATAATCAAATAAGTGACCGCCCAATATATCCCATCCTGGAGTCGTCCAGGTAATACCATCATCTGTTGATAACGCAATATTAGTGAAATGGGTATACATTGTATTGGTTAAAAGTCCACAAAAGACGAATCCTGCTGCATTGAAGAATACCTTCATTGGCTTCGAAAAATTCCCCGATGGTGGTAATTGTTCTATTACATCTAATGTATCCCATACATCACCATCATTAGATGATGAAAGCAAGATTGTCGTATATTGAGAAGGGAAATCTTTAACCATAAAAACAGTTCCTGTGGGGGCAATTGTTATATCGAGTGCACCAGTATCAACTATTACTGTCCAATTATTTCCATAATAAGTTGAGCGGTACACACTTCCACTGTCGTCAGTAATGACAAAGATATTAGAATTCCTCGCAGAAATGTCTTTAATGACTTTATCCTCAAGTCCGATCTGCACCCACTGCGCAAAACAAATTTGCGTTACCAGCAAAAAGAAAAACAAAGTGT
>CAZXGJ010000133.1:0-2842 GCA_964639955.1 uncultured Ignavibacteriaceae bacterium | reverse complement strand
GTACCGAGGGCCGGACTCGAACCGGCACGGGAACAAGTTCCCACAGGATTTTAAGTCCTGTGCGTCTACCAATTCCGCCACCCCGGCTTCTTAAAGATCAAGTTTTTTGATTTAAGCAAGCAAAAATAAATAATGCACCTCCCTTTTGCAAGAAATTGTTATCTTCTTGCTAATAAGTTAAGGTCAGATAAATTGTTTATCAGGTATTTGTTGAAAATATATTATTTGCAAATACTTAACCCTCATTTATTCTTTCGGCAATTGCAAACAATTGTTTGTAATTTTGTTAAGTTTAACCAAGCAAAATACCTGAAGGTATTAATATTAGTTTAGGAGATTAACTTGAAAAATCAAAAGAACAATATTTCGGGAAGTTATAAAGAGTGGAGGGAAAATACCTATAAAGCATCACTCAGTAACAGCTCCGAAAGAAAAAAAGAATTCAGAACAGTATCTTATTCACCGGTAAAAGAGTTATATACTGCAGAAGAATTACAAGAAAATTTTCTTGAAGAACTCGGATATCCGGGTGAGTTTCCTTTCACGAGGGGTATTCAGCCAACGATGTACAGAGGTAGGTTATGGACGATGAGACAATACGCGGGTTTCGGTACAGCCAAGGAATCAAATTACCGATATCGCTATTTACTTGATCAGGGACAGTCCGGGCTGTCTGTTGCTTTCGACCTGCCCACACAGATCGGGTACGATAGTGATGACCCAATGGCATATGGTGAGGTTGGTAAAGTTGGCGTTGCAATCGATACCCTGGCAGATATGGAAATTTTATTTGATAATATCCCCCTTGACAAAGTTTCAACTTCAATGACAATAAATGCTCCTGCAGCAATATTACTGGCTATGTACGTTGCCGTATCAGAGAAGCAGGGTGTTGCAAAAAGTAAATTAAGCGGAACTATACAGAACGATATTTTAAAGGAATATATAGCAAGAGGTACATATATTTTCCCTCCCAAACCATCTATGAGATTGATTACAGATATATTTCAGTATTGTGGTAAAGAACTACCGAAATGGAATACAATTTCTATAAGTGGTTATCACATTCGTGAGGCTGGTTCCACAGCCTCTCAGGAAGTGGGTTTTACACTTGCTAACGGAATTGCATACGTCCGGGCGGCTCAAAATGCCGGGCTTGATGTAGACGAATTTGCGCAAAGGTTATCATTCTTCTTCAACTCCCATAACGATTTATTAGAAGAAGTTGCCAAGTTCAGAGCTGCGCGAAGGCTTTGGGCAAAAATCATGAAAGAAAGATTTAAGGCCAAAAATAATCGTTCGATGATGTTAAGATTCCATACTCAAACTGCCGGCTCAACTTTAACTGCTCAGCAGGTTGATAACAATATAGTTCGTGTTACTATTCAGGCACTTGCCGCCGTTCTTGGTGGAACTCAGAGTCTGCATACAAATTCCAGAGATGAAGCGCTTGCGCTTCCGACAGAAGAATCTGTAATGATAGCATTACGAACACAACAAATTATTGCTGAGGAAAGCGGTGTGGCAAATACAATTGACCCTCTCGCTGGTTCGTATTTTGTCGAAGCAATGACAGATCGGATTGAAAAGGAAGCATCTGATTATATTAAACAAATAGACAATATGGGTGGAATAATTAAGGCAATCGATGCAGGTTTTGTACAGAACGAAATTCAGAAATCAGCTTACCGGTATGAAATGGATATAGAAGAAAAGAATAGAATAATTGTAGGGGTAAATAAATATGAAGTTGAAGAATCTTCAATAAAGGATATTTTGCAAATAGATATGAAAGTACAGGATGAACAGATAAAATTCCTGGCTAAAGTTAAAGCTGAACGTAACAACGAAGAAGTAACTCAAAAACTGAACAAACTGAAAAATGCAGCAGGCGGCAGCGATAACCTTTTACCATTTATCCTTGATGCTGTGAAAGCTTATGCCAGCATCGGCGAAATTTGTAAAACTTTACGCGAAGTGTTTAGTGAGTACAAAGAACAGATCAATTTTAATTAAACTATTATAAAGGTTAAAATGAATATTACTCATATAGAGCATATAGGTATTGCCGTAAAAAATCTGGAAACTTCCGTTAAATTTTATGAAGAGGTGTTTGGATTAAAGTGTTACGCAGTTGAGCAGGTGCCCGATCAAAAAGTAAAGACAGCTTTCTTTAAAATCGGTCAAACAAAAATTGAACTGCTTGAACCAACTGTACCCGATAGTCCGATAACAAAGTTTATTGAAAAACGTGGTGAAGGAATCCATCATATTGCTTTTGCTTCAGAAAATATTGAATCCTCTTTAGACTTACTGAAAGAGAAAAAAATTCTTTTAATAGACGATAAGCCCCGTAAAGGTGCGGAAAACCTGGATATAGCTTTCATTCATCCAAAAGAAACATTTGGTGTATTATATGAAATATGCGGACACCAGATTAAATAAGAATGTCTTTTTGGAATAAAGTAAAAATCTTCACATCTCTGGAATTTGCAATTCATCTTCCAATATTATTTTTTTAAAACTCCCGATCCTATTCGTTAAATTTTCTACCCCTTTTTACTTTCCTTAAGAATTATTTACAAATTAATAATGTTATTCTGTTTCGAAAAATGACATTTCTGGCGGAATAAAATTTGATGATTGGATACAGTTGTGGAGAGTCATCAAATTCCTTCCCGCTCAACAGGAATTAATGACTCCTAAAGAAAATTTTTTTTGGGAGAACATATGAAAAAATTTACTATTCTCATGTTTAGTCTGTTTTCATTCCTCACTCTTCCTGCCTTAGCAACAAACTACTACGTAAGCCCGAGCGGCAACGATAACAACCCTGGCACAT
>CAZXGJ010000132.1:0-2908 GCA_964639955.1 uncultured Ignavibacteriaceae bacterium | reverse complement strand
CAGCGGATGTATTTATTAAGCACAGATTGAATGACGGAACACTCGAAGACTTCCCTGCAGACCAAACCTTTGAGCTTGCAGTTTTGGACGGCTGTGTAAACGGGAATTTTATGGTTGATGGAGTGATAGATGTTTACTTTGCAGATGCAATGCAGCCTATAAAATTTGTAACAGCCGACAGTCTCGATGAAGAATTTGACCAGGTGCTGATAAGAGTAGGAACAGACCTGATCGGCTACAGCCGACCGATTGGCGGAGGGTCCGGAGAAGATCAGAAGTTAACCGAAAAACAGAAGCAAATAAAAGCAAAATATGAAAAGCTGATTGCGGAGAAGAAGGCAGAGACTGAGGCGAAGAGAACCGAAAGAGGAACTGAGCCACAGGCACCGCTGGTTACAATCTGCGCTTCGGGCGTTCCAACATATCCATACAATACGGAAGCGAATGTTTCAGTGCAGGATGAGTGTGATGAAGAGATTGTGGTTTGTAATAATCCACAACCGCAAAATTTTGATGATGCAGGTGTTGGATCAATTGAAAGATTAGTATTTAACTCACCATGGAATTGGATAGATCCTAATACGGGTACAAATAAAAATACTGATGCTGGTGAGGGGTGTAATGAAGGGGATCCTTCTTCAGATATTGGTTTAACTTATGTAATGAGTGAAATTGGTCCTTACTCTCAAACCACACCTAATGTTGTCTATAAGTTATCGGAAGATATCATCGTTGAAACTTGCTTGGATGAAAGTAATCCAAACAATTCTAAATGGCGATTTAAAGTAAAAAATGTTAGAGTTCCTATTTTTAATGATGTTTGTGGTACATTTATTTCAAACCGGAATCTAATTGATTTAGGTGATGGGACAAATCCTTCATTACTTTCTACAAATATTAGAAATTGCCTTGACCTAAAACAAGCAATAGCCGACATAGATTGGCAAATTAGGGGACCATACTCCCACCCGTGCGAAAGTCATCCAACAAGATATGTATTCAATGAGGGAATAAGAGTACATGAAGAAAAGCATTATAATGACATTATTGATGAAGTTAAAGAAGAACTGAGGGATTTTGCTTTCCCTGAACTTTTAAATACTTTCTTGTATAAAGACACCTATCCTTGTCCAGAGGATGCCCTAACTAGATTAGATATTTCAGGACTATCAAAAAGCCAGCAAATAAGAGAATATATTTTCGCCTCGTTCATTAAAAGTGGCTCTAATATTAAAGTTCAAAAAAAGATTAAAGCTGTAGAATGTTGGGTTTTCCCATTTTTTTATTTACAGTATATATCTGAAATAGATGCAGATAATGCTGCAATACAAACTTATCGAGAAATACGAAAACGTGTTCTTAATTGGGGTAAAGCCCAGTCTTGGTACGACCCAACCAAACTTGATTGTTTAGGAATTAATTAGAAAGATAATCAAAATGAAATCAATCATCATAGTAATAATCTCAATATTCTTTTCGAATATTTATCCACAGTCTTTGTGGCAAATTCGCATAACAATGAATCCAAAGGATACATCTAAGACTTATTTGAAATCCATAATTCTTAACGAATACTCATCACAAATTGATTATGAAATCGCCGCATATTATCTGGCCTACTATTATAAAGAAACTGAAAAACAGTGGCTGCTTGATAATCTTAATACTATCCCCAGTTCTGATAGAACTAATAATCTAGTCTATATTATGAAATTTGAAAAATTTGTTACAGATCAAATTGTCAGGGGATATTTAGGTGATCAGTCAGCTATTAATGGTCTTCAAGCTGCAATTGATTCGATGAGTTATATTAAACACAAAATAACAGCTGACAGATATTTATGTGAGGCAGGTATATACAACAATTACAACCTAATAAAAACTGCTTTTTTAGATACTAACTATAGAAAATATACTCTTGAGGGTTTATGGAGATATGCGAATAGTCCTTTATACAGGGATGAAGTCGTAACGTTATTCGAACAAGCAATTCTTAATTCCGAAAGCGCTGATGATGTCGATAGTTATGCTGGATATTTATACTGGATTGATAAAGATTTGACAATAGAGTTATTAGACCAAAAATTTCAAGAGTTTACGGGCTGGAATAGACAATTTTTATTCATAAAATTTTATGACTTCGATCCCGAAAATCAACCAAGCAGAAGCATGTGGGCAATACCTATAGAACAGGATGCAAGTTTAAGAGCGTATTACATTCCATTTTTCCCAAGCATTGCGGCAGGGATATTCCCAAAAGTTTATTTACAGCCGTTCTGGATAAATTTTTTAAGAAATTGGTATGAAGTGGAAACTTCGGAAAACATCAAAGATGATATTATTTGGTTTATATACGATTTCAGACCTTTACAAACTGAAGAAGATTTAAATTTGACAGTCCTGGAAAAAATTGTCGAACTTTCAAAACAAATTGATAGTATGTACAACTACACCTGGCTCGGAGATCAACAATTCAAAGATGAACTACAATCCATTCTCAACACAGCTAAAACAAATTTACAAGCCGGAGACTCACTCGCTTGTGCTATACAAGTAAAAGCATTTCAGGATAGTGTGGATTATGTTTACACAGACTCACTCAACACAGACCCACGCTTTGTAACTATTGAAGGCTGGAAATTTCTTTATTGGAATGCACAATATATTCTCGACAGGCTGCCAGAAATTCCTGTGGGAGAAGTAATAAGCACCTACTCCGTTTTTGCAACGCACGGAGTGTGGCTCGAGCAAAACTCAGAGGTAATATCAGGAAATATCGGAGTGAATGAAATCGGCACACCACCGTTTATGGATTCGGATGTTGAGATGTCGATCGGCATCAGCACAACAACCCCTGCCGGCTATTCTATAAAAGCAAACCGCATAAAAGTGAAGCAAGGTGCAACCG
>CAZXGJ010000131.1:0-3020 GCA_964639955.1 uncultured Ignavibacteriaceae bacterium | reverse complement strand
GAGTTTATTTCTATCAGCTGAAGGCAGGAGAATATACAGCAGTAAAGAAAATGTTATTGATCAAATAAAAAGAAACAACTCATCTCCCTGCCTCTTCTCTTAATAAGAGAAGAGGGGAAAGTCCCTCTCTTTTTAAGAGAGGGATTTAGGGTGAGTTTGAATTAACTAATTTTTTATCAATCCATAACTAGGAGATATGATATGAAACAATTATTACAAACTTTGTTTTTCTTTTTGCTGGTAACGCAAATATGTTTTGCGCAGTGGTATCAGGATAATAATGAGCCTAGAAAACTTATGAATAAATCCCACGATCCCAATCTTAAATCATTTCCTGAAAAATCTTTTTATAAGCAGAGGGCAGACTGGCAACATATTATTGATTCAACTTGGGGACCGGGTTTACCGCTTATTCAGAAGCAGCAAATCTTCAATACATTTACCTCTAGTTTGACTAACTCTTTCGATGGATTTCTTTCACTTGGAATGACCTGGTCAAGTTGGGATTCACTAAAGAGTTATTATTACTCTAAAATTGATTCCACCACAAGTCGTGGAAGGTTTTGTGCGATAATGCAGTATTTATGTTCCGAGTTCAGAGATGGTCATACTTATTGTGATGATGATTTGGTAAATGCTACACCATTAAATCCAGGAGTACCTTTTTTTATGTTTGGCGGAATAGTTAATGCAAAGCATATTGGTGTAGTAACAACTGTTTTATCCGATAGCTCTGTTTTGATTTTACGTGTTGTAGATAATCATCCACTAAATCTCGAACCAGGAGATATAATTCTCGGATATGAAGGAGTTCCCTGGAAGGATTTGATAGTTGAATTAATGGAAGCTGAGCTTCCAAATTATGATTGGTGGGGTGGATATGATGAAACATTTACAGATCACTTGTTTATTGGTGCCGGAATGAACTGGCATTTGTTTGATACAATGGATGTGTTAAAATACTCAACTGGTGATACGGTACATTTATCTGTTGCTCCCCTGGTAAACCTAAACGTTCCGTCTATGTTGAATAATGAGCAGATGGAAATTCCTGAAGTTCCTTTTCCGAATTACTTTAATGGTGAAAAAGTTACATATGGAATATTGAATAATACTAATATTGGTTATATCTATGTATTGTCAGAATGGCCAGGTGCTCCCACAGAAGCTCAGTTTAATCAAGCTGTTGTAGCCTTGCAAAATACGGATGCCCTGATAATTGATATGCGTTGGAATGAAGGAGGATATGCGTTCTGGCAAGAAGCATTTAATATACTTGCAAATGAAAATATTTATACGCTTGAATCAGCCATTAGATGTAACCCTGCAAATTTTGAGTTATGTCCCAAAAATGATCAGGAAATTTTTAAAATTAGTGGGACAGGTCCGACCAAATTTGATGGCCCAATAGCGGTTTTGTTAGGTCCCAACTGTCTCAGTAATGGTGATTGGAATGCATATAGACTTAGTTATTTATACAATGTGCGAACATTTGGCAAACCAACCTGGGCCAGCTTGGGTTTAAATGAATATCCAAGTATTCCTGGTTGGACAGCACGTCTTTCTACTCACGATGTATTTCATACAAATAATCCAGGGGTGTATCTAAATAGAAAAGAGTTTCCGGTTGACTTCTCTGTTTGGCATAATCCTGATGATGTTGCAATAGGTAAAGACGCTGTTGTTGAAAGTGCGTTAGACTGGATTAATAACTTAGTCTATCCGCACACTAGTATCACTGACAAATTAACTTATTTACCCGGGGAAGATTCAGTTCATTTTTCGACAGTCATTGAAAATCCAAACTCTCACCTGCTCTCAGCGCGAGGATATCTCAAAACAGTTGAAGGAACATTGATTGATTCTATGGATCTTGTAAAACAATTATTAAATGTAACGGGAGAAAATTGGAGAGCAGATTTAACTCTTCCACAAGGAGAAGAATATTATAAAATATCAGTTACCGTATTTGATGAGTCAGCATCAGACCATTTTACTGTTCCAAATGCAACCAGATTAACTACTGCAGGACCTGTATCACTGGATAGTGTATATACAATCCAAGGAAATAACTATTTCCTGGTGAAACCATTATTAAAGAATCATTCAACAATTACAACAATAACAAATGCATCAGTACGTTTAATTTGCAACGATCCCTGGGTTACATCCATTACACCAGCTACCCGAGACTTACCGGACATTCCCCCAGGTGCCATAATTGGTCCGTCGACAATGTTTAGAGTTGATATTGATACTTCGATATTCCCGGATTATTTCAATTTCAGAGTTGACATAATGAGTGATGGATGGGCATACTGGATAGACTCTATGCGGGTACCACCAATTGCCATTATAAATATAAATCCTACTGAACTTGACTTTGGTGAAGTAGCAATTGACAGTTCTGCAACAAAGACATTTACCATAACCAATTATGGTGATGAGGATTTGGTCATCAGTAACATTACAAGCAGTGAACCAGTATTTACACTAAATATAACGAGTGCGGTTGTTCATCCCGATAGTAGTCAGGATGTTAAAGTTACCTTTACACCAATAGCACTACAAATATATAGTGGAGTAATAGAGATTATTCATAACGCAGAAGGAAGCCCGGACTCAATTATTGTAACCGGTGACGGTGTTACAGATGTTGAGGATAATTTACAACCGATTGTATACAGTCTCGAACAAAATTATCCAAATCCATTTAATCCAACTACAATAATTAAATACACAATACCGGAAGTAAGTAAAGTTGTTCTAAAACTATATAACCTGTTAGGCGAAGAAGTAGCGTCATTAGTAAATGAAGAGAAGGTAGCAGGTTATTACAAGTTAGAGTACAACGCTGCTAATTTGCCAAGCGGTGTTTATTTCTATAGAATACAAGCCGGTTCATTTGTTGAAGCGAAGAAGATGATTTTGATGAAGTAAAAAAATTCTTATCCCCTCCTTAAATGAGGCTGTGTGAAAATTAGGTTTAAAAAATAAGGATTAATAAATTGGGATAAAAA
>CAZXGJ010000130.1:0-3093 GCA_964639955.1 uncultured Ignavibacteriaceae bacterium | reverse complement strand
CCCGCAGCAATTCCCGAACTTAGCCAGAGCATGCTTGTCTTGTTAAGAAGACCTAAGCCGATAACCACACCAAGCAACAGCCAAATTTTATTATCCATCAATGATCCGGATGTTCCACTTTCAGTTTGAATTATCCTGAGAAAAATGTACGCTGAAGAAATCCAGAAGAAAAAATCAAAAACATTCATTGAATAGATCGTATTCATTCCCAGGAAGATCGGGCTGAGCATAAACGTAATTGTAGAAATAATAACCGCTGTTTTCCCTCCGCCAAGCCGTACAGTAAATAAACCTATTATAAAAAGAATTACCGAAGTAACAATCGCCGGTACAATTCGTATTGCAAACATTGAATCGCCGAAAAGTGATTTCCATATAGCAAGAACCCATATTGAAAAGGGAGGATGATCGACGTAGCCTATATCGAGTCTGTTTGCGCAAGCAATGTAATAAAGTTCATCTCGGAAAATTCCGTAAGCAAAAAAGATTTGTGTTATTAGGTAGATTAAAAGATTCAGAAGTGCGATTGAGATAATAAGCGTTAATATATTGCGGGGAATTTTTTCTTTCTCCATCCCGAGAACCTAAAACTATTTGTTTATAAATAATTTAACTTTTTCATATACTGCCTGACTATCAATGCCTCCCTCGCCGCTGAAATCACAAATGTGGGGATCTCCGGGGCAAACGGTTGAACAATAATTATCTTCTGGCAGAATTATTTCTGATTTGTTTCCCAGCGGTCCCCAAAGCTTTGGTGAGCACGCAGGCAAAGGACAAAACATTGATATCGTCGGAATCTTTAAAGCAGCGCAAATGTGCATCGGTCCGGTGCTGGCGGAAACAAGTATATCCAAAGCACTGAAATTGATAATTGATTCTCTGAGTGATAAGTCAATGTTGGGATAAGCAACATCTTTTATATTTTTAATTTCATCGGGAGGATAATTATCTGTAACAGCAACTCTAATATTTTTTTCTTCCGCAAGGAGTGCGATCAGCTTTTTGTATTCTTCAATTGCTAAATTCGGTGATGATTTTCCGCTGGTTGTATTTATTCCGATTAAATGCTCTCCCTTTGGTGTAAGTTTATTTTTAATTTTATCCCGCTTAATCTTTTCCTCTGCAGATAAAAATATTTCAGGTTCCATACTCTTTGGCTCAATTCCAATTTTTCTAACCATATCAAGACAGTAATCAGCTTCGTGTCTTAACGGAATATATTTTTTACGATCAACGAATTTTGAAAAACTTAAGAATTGATAAAGTTTATGACCAACTCCGATACGATTTGGAATGCCGCTGAAGAATAAAATCCAGTTTAGTTTTTCGTTTGGGAGAAGCATAAATGCGTGAGTGAATCCGAACTTTCTTATCTCTCTGACCAAATACCAGAATGATTTTGGATTGTTATTATCTTCACTATCATACAATATTATTTCATCTACATTGGGATTGTTGAGGTAAATATCTTTCGTATAATTTCTAACAAGGACTGCTACGAAACTATCGGGATAAAAATTTTTTATTTCACGCTGAATTGACGTCGACAGAACAACGTCACCAATACGATCTATTCTCGTGATTAGTATTCTGAGATTTTTGTTTTTCAATTTCAACCCGAAGGTTCAGCCTTTAGTTTAACAACGATAAAATCTTTTTTTCGTTTACGGAGTTCGGATAAAAATCTCCCATCCATCTTACGCACCTGTTTGCATCAAGAGGGACGCCGATTGCAGGTACATCATATTTTGCACATAACCTTAGCCCATTTACCAATTCGGGTATGCAGGCAACACCAAAAACTCCGATACTCTGCCCGCTCTTTCTCGCCAGCATAAAAATCTTTTTCAAATCGGCTTCACGCCAGATGTATGCTTTTATGTTCCTGTGCTTCATCAATTTACTTAATGAGTTGATAGAACAATTTTTCGAACAGCTTTTACAAACATAATCAGTTCCATCTAATGCAGACAAACAATCTTTATCAAGGTCGTGGAGACAGTGAGGCAAAAATGCATATTTTGATTCAGAGGAAATAAAGGCAGCTTTGTAAAGACGATTTACTAATTCTATTTCAATCATATACAGAAGGTACTGCTCGCGTGAAGTTGTTAATACTGGATCGCATTTTTCGGATAGAGATAAGTTATTCAGATGAAATTCAATGTCGGTAAAATATTTTGAGAATCTTTTCTCAGATTCATTTAACAGTTTTGAAACTATGGAATCAGGAGAAACTTTTTTCATTTCTGATTTTAACTGGCTCTTTTTATTAGAGATTTTTCTGATTATTGAAAGCAGATGTTCTTCTGAATCCGCCTGGTTAATAAAGGAATCCACAAAATCAGACAACCCGGAATAATATTCATCTGTATTCTCATTCACCGAATAAAGTGAATAAGTTTTTCCTTCAATTACCTGTGAGATTATTTTATTCAATTAAATCTAGTCAGAGATTAACTAATAATTATTTTAATTTATTCCATATAAACATAAAAGCGATATTCAACATATCCCAAACAGACGGATATTAAGAGTATGGAACTTGCAGTTCATTTTGATTAAATTTAAACTGAATTCAGTATTTTAATTCCGTGAAATTAACAAGCTCAACAGTAATGTTTAATCTTTTAGTTTGCATATTATTTTTATTTTCATGCATTCCGCAGGATGATAGATATTTAAATACTCGCGAACAAATGGTCAAAGCGCAGATTGAAAATCGTGGAATAAAAAATCAACTTACTCTTGAAGCGATGAGGAAAGTTCCGAGACACAAATTTGTTCCTCCCAATAATATTGACAAAGCTTACAACGATAGTCCTCTTCCGATTGGTTATGGTCAAACAATTTCACAGCCTTATATTGTTGCTTATATGACAGAAGTAATCGACCCAAAACCGGGACAAAAAGTTCTCGAGATAGGAACCGGTTCGGGTTATCAGGCTGCAGTGCTCGCTGAAATTGTTGATTCAGTTTATACGATTGAAATTATAACAGAACTTTATTCATCTTCAAATAAAAGATTAAAAGAACTTGGATATAAAAATGTAATCTGCAAAAATGCTGATGGCTACTACGGCTGGAAAC
>CAZXGJ010000129.1:0-3109 GCA_964639955.1 uncultured Ignavibacteriaceae bacterium | reverse complement strand
CGACTCTTTATAAATTTTCATGTAGTTATTATAACGCTCTTCTGAAATCTCTCCGCGTTTAACTGCTTCCAGAACTGCGCAGCCGGCTTCGACTGTGTGAGTGCAGTCCTTGTATTTGCATTGATCTGACAACTCATCAATTTCATTAAACGTATCACCGAGACCGGACTCATTCGAGATCACTCCCAGTTCACGCATTCCCGGGTTATCTATAATTATCGCTCCGTTTTCCAGAACAATTAGTTCGCGGCGAGTGGTGGTGTGTTTTCCTCTTCCGTCTTTCTCTCTTATTGGCTGTGTTTTGTACAGGTCCTGATGAACTAAATTATTCAGCAAAGTTGTTTTGCCGACACCGGACGAACCAAGCAGGCAGTAAGTTTCAAATGGTGTAAAGAAAGTTTTAACATTTTCGATATCGCTTGCGTTGTTGTTACTGAAAGATGCAATCGTAATATCAGGCAGAATTTTACGGATTTGATTTTTCTTCTCTTCTATTTCATCTCCGCTTATAAGATCACTTTTACTTAAGAATATTGCCGGGGTTATTTTTCCTTCGTTAATCATTACGAGGTAGCGCTCGAGTCTTCGCAAGTTAAAGTTGGAATCGAGTGACTGCATAATTATCGCAATATCAATATTCGCAGCGATAAGCTGGAACTCAACTTTTTTGCCGGATGCTTTTCTTTTTAGTAATGATTTACGCGGAAGTATTTCGTGAATGATTGCCAGTTCATCATCATCAAACAATTTTGCATAAACCCAATCACCAACAGCAGGCAGATCAAGCGAGTCCTCTGAATTAAATAAAAACTTTCCTGTAAGCTCAGCATAAATATCTTTTACACCGTTTGAAACAACAAAGCTGTTTTTATTTACGCTTATTACTCTTGCAATGTTGAAATTGGTTTTTGATAAATTAACTTTATCCTGAAACCAATTGTTGAAGCCGAGGGATTCAATCGCGTTCATAAATTATGTTAATAGATTTTTTAGGGGATAAATTGAGTTTTTTCATCTCTTTTTACCAGAAGTAATTTATTACACCGATTATTGTCAATAAAACTTGTTGAAAATCAATGACTTAAGAGCCTTTTATTTTTTAAGCCACAAAGATTGGTGTGTTTTTACACGTGCTTTTTGTCAATAAAATACTTTCGGAATTTCTTACCACCAGCAGTGCTAACTTCACCTATCTTGACAAGCCAGTAAAGAACAGCCCTTAATTTTCTAACCGGAATTTCCTTGCCAATTCGGGAATGGATATTCTCAATCAAACTCATAGGGTAATTTTCTAAGTCTTCGATAATAAGTTGCTTAAGTCTGTGCTCTTCTATTTGTTGAAGGTTTGTTCTTTCTAAACTCGTTCCTTTTAAAACAGCAGGATTAATGTAGTACTGAGTTCCTTTGGTTTTTCCTTTTGTAAGCACTATTTCATACTCAAGTAATCTGCCCAACCAGTACTTTATTTGTTTGTCATTATTACTCTGAATCTGTTTCGAAAATTCAGTGGCAATTATACTTTTGTATTGTGCAATAATTCCTAGGCAAATAATTTCCTTCTGATTGAGTTGATACTGGTTTTTGATTTTTTCCACAAGAGTAATAACATCAACACTTGTAATTTGCTTATAGATGGTTACTATTACTCTGTCATCCCCTTCTTTTACAGCAGGAGGTTTTTTAGCCTCACTTAAAAGAATTTCATACATTTTGTCATAACCGCTGCCTTCTCTTTCCATTAAATTTAAATCGTAAAAGATTTTTGATAGATGCTCATTACGTTTAATCGATTGATGTAATATATTATTTGGTGTAACGCCCAGTGGTAATAAACCCGGGTTGTGAATTTCTAACCTGTCTGAAAACAAATTGATGAATATATCACCCCTGGTTGTGTAAGGTCTATGAACCAAAGCATTGGCAAGTAATTCTCTGATTACATTTTCATTGTAATTATAAATCATTTTACGACCAAAAATACCTTCGGAAATTTCAATTCCTTCTTGCCATTCTGGAATTTTTTTCCAAACACTTTGTATTAATTCCATAGGATTCAATGAGAAATCGTCCCAAAGTTCTTTCTTGACTTTATTACCATTCTCATCGAATTTCAGAAATTGTATTACCGGCGCATAAAGTAGTTTTGCTCTTTGTTCCCTTGTCCCAACCCAAAGCAAACCTAAATTAGTTAGATAAGTACCGTCGAACATTAAGTAATAAGACAAGATTTCAGATGTGCTCTTGTTTTTAATAAAATCAGAAACTCTTTTTGAATTTCTTATTTCATTAACGAAATTTCCCAATTTAATTGGATCACAATCATCAATGCTTATCTTTTGTACAACTTTTGTCTCCCAATTAAATGCTGGTTTATCGTTGAATAACCTTTGAAGCTCATCAGGTAAAACCGGTTTACAATCATCAGCAATACGGATATAGTATCTTCCATCAGTCGTCGAAGCTACGCTGCTTACACTTGGGAAGATTTTTATCTCTATGTACTCTGAGCCATTAGCTGATTTTTTAAGTTCGATATTTGTACCAACACCTATAGTTAATTCGCTAATTCTTTTTCGTATTTCTTCTGCCTTGCTTATTTCTATTTTTTGATTAGCTGGGGGTGTATCAATGTCATCTTCAACACCTATCAATATGCTTCCACCTTTTGCATTTGCGAAGCACACACAATCTTTTGCCAACTCATTCCAATCAGGTTTTTCTAAGAAACGAATGGACTTCTTTTCATAAATTTGATTTTCATTCACAGTTGCAAAACCATTTTGAATTTTTCACATTCTTGTTTATAAAATACTTTTTATATCTCCGGGTCTAATATTTTAAACCAATTAACAATGACTTATGTTTTCTATTGAGAGAAAGTTAAAAAATAAAACATAATTTTCAACTAATCAGTTTGTTGATGTAATCCGGAAGAAGAATTCCCGACTTAAGTTTTGGATCTTCTTTCGGCTGTTCGAATTTTTTTGAAAATGGTATAACACCTGCCCAAACCGGTAAATCATAATCTTCTTCTTCATCCTTTGGTGGTCCGGTTCTTATTTTTGCTGAAGCTTCATCTATCTTAAGTGAAACAACTGAAGTTGCATTA
>CAZXGJ010000128.1:0-3170 GCA_964639955.1 uncultured Ignavibacteriaceae bacterium | reverse complement strand
AATATGTTATACCTAATAGTTTCAATACTAATTTTTATTGTATCCTTCATCTTTGCAATGCTTGGTTTAGGCGGCGGAATGGTTTACGTACCGATTCTTAAATGGGCAGGATTTCCGATGAAAGAAGTCGCAATTCCTCTTGGACTTTTGTTGAATGGATTGAATACACTTCTTGCACTAATTCCTTTTTCAAGAAAAAAATTAGTTGATTGGAAAGGCGGAGCTGCTATGGCAGTTGCTGCATTAATATTTTCACCACTGGGGGCTTACACTTCTAAGTTTGTTCCGGAAAAACCGTTGTTGATTTTGTTTGCTGTTGCAGTTTTTGTCGCTGCAGTCAGAACTCTATGGGCATCGAATCAAAAAGAGCCGGAAGAAGTTATGCCTTTGAAGAAGCGATCAATCATTGGTGCGGGCGTTGGTGCGTTCGCAGGATTCGCAGGTGGATTACTTGGCATTGGCGGCGGATTTATCATCGCTCCAATTTTGATGTGGATGGGATACAAAACAAAAGAAGCCGCGGCTACTACTGCGTTTGTGGTTACATTTTCTTCATTCAGCGGGTATTTAGGACACGCAGCAGAAGGTGAAATGAATTGGACACTAACAATTTTAGTTGTTGTTGCAGTTATAATTGCTTCGCAACTTGGTGCAATGTTTATGTCCGGCAAAGCAAAACCGAAAATGGTTAAGCAAGTTTATGCTGTTGTGCTTTTAGGAATTGCAGTTAAATTGATTTGGGGTGTGTTGTGAAATATGTGATAAACATATTATGTCATTCCCAAGAAAGTGGGAATCTAAAAAACGCAAAATGGATCCCCAATTTCACGAGAATGACAATTAGGATATTGTATTTATCTGTTCTCTTTATTCTGATTGAATCATATTCATCATTTGCACAAAATGCTGAACCAAGTTTACATGGGTACATTCAAACAAGGTTTACAACGAACTTTGAAAATACAAATGATTTTATGATTCGCAGAGCAAAACTTTGGGTTGATGGAAATGCACCTGGTTTAGAAAATGTTTCTTATAAAATTCAAGCAGTATATCGTTCATTTAAAGACGAAGCAGTGATGCTTCAGGACGCTTTTGCTGATATAAAGTTTAATGGATTTGGTTTTCTTCGAGCTGGAAGATTTGTCCCCGATTTTATGTTACAAAGAATGCAGCCCGATTATGAAATTCCTGTATTAGAAAGAGCTTTAGTAATCAATGGATTGATTCATAGTTCAAAATCTATGGCGCGACAAATTGGTGTTCAATTTACTTATCAACCAAATTATTTTCCAATTCATTTTAGCTTTGGCGTCTTCAATGCAAATCTTGAATCACCGGGAATAAACAAAGATCAAAATTTACTTTATACTTCCCGCGCTCAGGTAAATCTGATTAAAAATGATAATACGTTATTTGAAGTCGGAGCTTCGGGCGCTTATCGCTATGCAAATTCAATAACGATGAATACTATTTACGATGCAACTCAACTAATAACCGGTAATGATTATCGCTTTGGATTTGAATTTCAGATGATTTACAAATCTTTTGGTTTTCAATCAGAATATGTTCAGGCTAATATCAACAAAGATAGAGCCCGGGGGTATTATGGATTAGCAACGCTGTATCTCATTTCTGATTTACAATTAACCGGATTTATAGAAAAATATTCTGATCTTAATCTGGCAACAATCGGTAATGAATGGTACGGCACAGGTGTGAATTATTACTTTACAGATAAAACAAAACTGATGATAGATTTTAGAACACAATTCACATCAGAAAAAAATAATTATATAAGTCAAATTCAGTTTCAAATATTTTTTAATTAAATGAGTTTGTCATTCCCACAAAAGCGGGAATCTAAAAAAATGAAAATGGATACCCGCTCCCCACTTTTGTGAGGACAAGTTTCGCGAGTATGACAATAGTAAAAAGAAGAAACATAATTAACATAAAGTCATAACAAAATAAGGAAAAACTAAAATGACAAATCCACAAGAATGGTTAGAGTTCGGACAAAAATTTCACGGACACAAATGCCCTGCAATGCCAATGGGCTTAAGAGTTGGCGCAGCCGCAATGAATAAACTTGGTGTTGATAGAGCACAAGACGGACAAATACTTGCCTTTGTTGATCTCGGTGAAGATCATTGTGCAACTTGCTATGCAGACGGACTGCAAGTGATAATGGGTACAACATTTGGGAAAGGTAACATCAAAAAAACACACAAAGGTAAATGGGCTGTTACTGTTGTTGATAGAGCAACTGGCAAAGCTGTTCGTGTAACACCAAAAGCTGAAGCGATGCTTGCTAATAAAGCTACAAACTTTTTTACAGATTATAGAGAAAAAGGAATTCCCGCAAGTAAAGTTCCAGATGAAGTTGTTGAGCCGCTAGTAAAAAAAGTTATGGGGGCACCAGAAGAAATGTTAATAAATATTTCTGATGTATTTGATTACAAACTTGAACCAAAGAAAGACAGCTTTAATGGTTTTGTTTGTGATGAGTGCGGTGAAATGACAGTTGAAGAATACGGAAGAATTAAAAGTGATAAAAAAGTATGCATAGACTGTGCAGCCAAATAATATTTTCAATCAATAAAAAATATTAGTGAATAGTTAAGGGAAATAAAATGAACAAAACACCAATGGAATTACTAAAACATTTTGCACCTGAATTTGCCGAAAACCAGATGCAGGAAAAATCTCTCATCTTCGAGAATAAAAAGTATCAGAAAGTGCCGAATAAGTATAAAATGCTTGTTGGAATAGGAGTTGCCGCTGCTTTAGGCAGTGATACTTGCACACAGATGTGGACTAAGATGGCAAAGCAAAGTGGAGTTACAAACGAAGAGATAGTCGAAGCAATTAATGTTACCCGCTATATGAAACAGGCAACTGTTAACGACACAATAGCAAATTCATTAAAATTATTAGAAGAAAATAAATGAAAGTAAGTCTTGAATTTCAATATTTTCTGGGTTGTCCGAACCATATCAAAATGCAGAATAATATTTCTGAGGCAATCAAAGGTTTGGAAGATAAAATTGAATTAAAAAAAATATTGGTAGAAGACGAAGCAACCGCAAAGAAAGTTGAATTTCGTGGTTCACCAACTCTGCTAATTAATGGTGAGGATATTGAAGGAGTTCCCGCTCCTGCAGAAC
>CAZXGJ010000127.1:0-3224 GCA_964639955.1 uncultured Ignavibacteriaceae bacterium | reverse complement strand
ATGGCACTGGTGCAATAATGGCTGTTCCCGGACAGGATGAAAGAGATTGGGAGTTCGCTGAAAATTTTAATCTTCCGATTATCAGAACAGTCCAACCGCCGGATGATTTTACAGGGAAAGCATATCTCGAAGATGGTCCTGCAATTAACAGCGATTTTCTAAACGGACTTTTTGTTGAAGAGGCAAAAAAGAAAATCAATCAATGGCTTGAAGAAAAAGGTATTGGAAAAGCAACTGTCAATTATCGTTTGAGAGACTGGCTTATTTCCCGGCAGAGATATTGGGGAACTCCAATTCCAATTATTCACTGTGAAAAATGCGGTGAAGTTCCGGTTGATGAAAAAGATCTTCCGGTTGAGTTACCTTATGATGTTGATTTTCAGCTTGGCGGTGAATCTCCGCTTGCCCGAAACGAAAAATTTATAAATGTAAAATGTCCGCAGTGTGGTTCAAATGCTAAACGCGATCCGGACACAATGGATACTTTTGTTGATTCATCGTGGTATTATTTTCGATTTCTGAATCCAAATTAT
The DNA here is from genome assembly GCA_964639955.1 of uncultured Ignavibacteriaceae bacterium. Classification (GTDB taxonomy): domain Bacteria; phylum Bacteroidota; class Ignavibacteria; order Ignavibacteriales; family Ignavibacteriaceae; genus IGN2. Next base: position 2,691 of record CAZXGJ010000127.1, on the reverse strand, counting down.
TCAGAAGGTATTTTCGATAAATCCATTGCTGATAAATGGGTTCCTGTTGATATGTATGTCGGTGGTGCGGAACACGCAACAATGCACCTGCTTTATGCAAGATTCATTCATAAATTTTTGCGAGATCTCGGACTTGCGAAAGGTGATGAACCATTCCATACACTCGTTCATCAGGGAACGATTACAAATGCCGGGGCGAAAATGTCTAAGTCAAAAGGAAATGTTGTTAATCCTGATATGTTCACATCAAAATTCGGCTCAGATGTTTTCAGACTTTATTTGATGTTTATGGGTCCCTACGATATGGGCGGTGACTGGAGTGACAAAGGAATTTCCGGCAGCGATCGTTTTGTAAACAGAGTATATGATCTCTTCAACGAATTTAAAGATTTGCAAAATCAAACTTCATCAAAAGAAAAATATGATTTGAATTCTCTTTCAGATGCAGATAAATTTATTTATCGAAAGGTCAATCAGACTTTAAATAAAGTAGGTGAAGAAACTGAGCATTTCCGATTCAACACTGCTATTGCAGCAATGATGGAATTGTTGAATAACTTCAAAGATTTATCGGCTTGCTCAAAAGAAATTCAGCTTTATGCTTTGCAGAGACTTGCTATTATGATTTCTCCGCTTGCCCCTCATCTTGGTGAGGAATGCTGGAATTTGCTTGGTAATTCGATTTCAGTATTTGAAAAACCATTCTGGTATGAAGTTGATAAGTCAGCACTTATTGAAGATACTGTCAGCATCGCTGTTCAGGTTAACGGAAAACTGAGAGCAACTATTGATGTTCCGATGAACAGCGAACGGGAAGTTGTGAAGGAATTAGTATTCAGCGAAGAGAGAGTGACAAAGCACACAGCAGATAAAACAATTGTTAAAGAGATTTACGTAAAGAATAAGATATATAATATTGTTGTCAAGTAAGAATCCCAATGGAACACGGATCATTAAGATTGTTTATTATTGATTAAGATTGATGAATAATTACTTGCATTCCGAAATAACTGATCAGATTATAAAAGCTTATTATATTGTTTATAATAAACTTGGCTATGGATTTTTAGAGAAGGTTTATGAATCAGCAATGATGATTGAGTTAAAGCGGTTGGGATTAAATTGTGAAAGACAGAAGCAATTGAATGTAATCTATGATGATTTAATAATCGGTGAATATTATGCTGATATCCTTGTGAATAATCTAGTAATAGTTGAACTTAAAGCTGCTGAATCACTATGTTATGAACACGAATGCCAATTAATAAATTATTTAAAAGCTTCAGATTTAGAAGTTGGATTACTTCTAAATTTTGGCAAAGAACCAAAATTCACAAGAAAAGTATTAACTGCTGAATTTAAAAATCATAAAAAATCATAATCATCATAAAAATCAGCGTTCCATTTCCTAAAAATTTGAAAGAAAAAATATAGATGCTCGATATAAAATACATTCGTGAAAATCCTGATCTTGTTAAGCAAGGAATTCAAAACAAAAACGAAAAAGATCGTGTTGATGAAATACTTTCTCTCGATGAGAAGCGAAGAAAAATCATTTCTGAAGTTGAAGAGCTGAAAGCAAAGAAGAACCAGGTATCATCAAAAATTCCGCAGATGAAAAAAGCAGGTGAAGATACAACTCAAATCTTTGCAGAGATGAAAATGGTCTCTGATCAAATTTCTGAACTCGACAATCAGCTTAAAGAAGTTGAAAATGATTTAAACGGAATTCTGATGTTCATTCCTAACTTACCACATTCATCCGTTCCAATTGGTAAAACGGCAGACCAAAACGTTGAAGTAAGAAAATGGACTCCTGAAGGATTTTCATACGATAAAAAAGAAAAAACACTTGATCATATTGAACTTGGAAAGAAACTAAACATACTTGATTTTGAAAGAGGAGCTAAAATTTCAGGTTCTGGTTTTCCCGTTTATGTTGGTAAAGGTGCTACACTTGAACGAGCATTAATTAATTTTATGCTCGATTATCATCTCACAAATCACAACTACAAAGAAGTATTTCCTCCTTTTCTTGTAAACAGAGAATCAATGTTGGGCACTGGTCAGCTTCCGAAGATGGAAGATGATATGTACGCAATTGAAAAAGATAGATTGTATCCTGTTCCGACAGCGGAAGTTCCGATAACAAATCTACACCGTGATGAAATGCTTGCGGAGAAAGATCTGCCTATAAGATACGTCGGTTACTCAGCGTGTTTCAGAAGAGAAGCCGGTTCTTACGGAAAAGAATCGAAAGGATTTCTGCGGGTTCATCAATTCAATAAAGTTGAGATGGTAAAAATTGTAAAACCGGAAACTTCATACGATGAATTAGAAAAACTTGTAAATGATGCTGAAGATATTCTTAAAGCATTAAAAATTCCTTATCGTATTCTGATGTTATGCACTGGCGATTTAAGTTTTTCAGCTGCGAAGTGTTATGATATTGAAACATGGTCACCGGCAGAACAGAGATGGCTTGAAGCTTCTTCGTGCAGTAACTTTGAAGATTTTCAGGCAAGAAGAGCAAGTATAAGATTCAAACGGGAAACAGGGAAAAAACCCGAGTATGTTCATACTTTGAATGGTTCAGGTTTAGCGACAAGCAGATTGATGGTTTCTCTGTTGGAAATTTATCAAACATCCAATGGAACGGTTTTAGTTCCGGAAGTGTTACAAAAATACACT
>CAZXGJ010000126.1:0-3284 GCA_964639955.1 uncultured Ignavibacteriaceae bacterium | reverse complement strand
CATAAGGATTCCAGCTATTATATTTTCCATTGAGAGAATCCTTAAAAGGAATTTCGACGTTGGCAAATTCCTGCGCGGGTAAAAGTTCAATTGCATTAACACCAAGATTTTTTATGTAATTGATTCCACCAGTTTTCCCATTTTCAACTAATCCTTTGTACGTTCCTCTTTCGGTAACACCTGATGATTGATGTTCTGTCATATCGCGAATGTGCATTTCATAAATTATTAAATCCCTCCAATCATTTTTTAGCCATTCATCACCTTCCCAATTATAGTTTCCTTCTTTAACTACAATACTTCTACGTGGATTGAAATAAGTGTTGAGAGTTGCTACCGCCTTTGCATAAGGGTCTATACAAACAATATCTTCGATGCAGGGAGTTTCTGGATGACATACTTTAAAGCCGTAGTATAATCCGTAAAGCTCTCCATCGACTGAAGTTTCCCAAACACCATTTTCATCTCTGCTCATTGGAAATTCTTTTCCTTTAGTTTGCTCTGGCTGTTTGAAAGTCAGCAAAGAAACCTTTTCAGCATTTGGTGCAAATAATCTGAAATAAGTTTTACCATTTTCTACAAATGAACCAAGTTTTTTACTTGAGTAAAATTTATCGAGTTCTCTTTGTTTTTTTTGAATTGAGGTGAGAGGTGTTTTTGTTTGCTCTGATACGTACAATTTACTTCCCATAATTGTGAAAATAATTACTGTTATAAAAATTATATTTTGATTTTTGAAATTCATTTTTATTCCTCATGCTGAACTTGTTTCAGCATCTTAATGTGTTATGCTTAAGATCCCCAAAAGAATCAGATCCTGAAATAAATTCAGGATGACCTTTGGTCAGTTCGGGATTTTAATAATTAACTGCTATAAATCTCTCCATCCACAACAGGTGTAACACACACTAACGGTTTTTCAGGAACTTTAAAGCTGGAGAATATTTCCTCAAACAACTGAAAGTGCATCCCGCGTTTCTCAAATTTATGAAACCGGTTGTAAGTCATAAACTTTCCTTGCTTATCTGTCGGTGCATCGAACTTGTAAGCTTTTTCAAAATCTTCTTTTGCTTTACTTTTAAGAAAATCAATCTTCCTGTCGTCTCCGCCTTCCATTTCATAAGCCATCGCACGGAACTCGACAACCTGTCCGTCATTTATAACCAGATAAATATTTAAAATAGTTTCGTTCAATAGTTGAGATATTTTTTTTACAATGGAAATTTAGTGAATTGATGTGTATGGAAGAAAATAAAAAAAAGCCGGAGTGATTAACCCCGGCTTTGAAAATTGGAATAAAGTTACTTTAGCAAAACCATCTTCTTCACATTTACAAAGCTTTGTCCTGAACTTGCCGAAGGATCATTAACATTCAGCCTGTAAATGTAAACACCACTCGCTAGTGAAGAAGCGTTGAAGTTTACTTCATACTTGCCAGCTACTTTTTCTTCATTAACCAATGTTGCTACTTCTGCACCGAGGATATCGTAAACTTTCAGCGTTACCATTCCGTCTTTTGGTATTTGATATCTAATGGTTGTTGTTGGATTGAATGGATTCGGATAGTTCTGCTCGAGTGAATAATCAACCGGCAGACTCTCTCCTTTGAAGTTCCTTACATTCAGTTTTGATTTATTAAGCACTACGTTATCCATCTGAATATCTGATAGTGATAATCCGACTTCCTCATTGACTGCAGCGGTTAACCTCAGATAATAATCACCAGCTTCAATACCTGAACAATCTACCAGATATCCCTGATGACCATATTCATCAAGATTTGTCTTGTTATAACTTATTTCCTCAAATACTCCTATTGCTTCTCCTGTTGAAAGTTTCACTAACTCACATTTGAAGTTAATATTAAAATCATTGCTTAGAAGAGAATCTGCTTTCTCACTATTAACCACATAATAATAATCAGAGAAAATAAGTTCACTCTGCGGGTTAAGATATAATGTATCTGTTCTTACGGAAAGGTTTAACTCTTCTATGCTTGTAATTGGAAGCGTATCAGCCCTTTCAATGAATTTGATAGTTTCTCCATCAAGCAATACGTCACCTATGTTAAAGACAAACTCGATACCATTCTTTTCTATTATTCCCGATCTTCCGTAACTGATATCAATCACACCCGATGCACTTATTTTACCAAAGCCATCCGGGATGTATGTAAAGTCATTTGTGCATCTGTTAAGAAGATAAGGTGCATTTGTAGATTTATTGAATACCATCGCTTTAATATTTCCTAGTTCACTGCCATTACTAACGAGCGTATGAATACCATTTGTTGATAGAGAAGTTATTGGATCATAACCCATAGGTGTTCTTCGTCTTACATATTTTGAATATTGACCATTCGATTCACTCCAGGACATAATAGAACCATAAACAGTATTTAATGAACCGTTGTTTGTAAAATCAACATTATCACTGAAATTACTTGTCGTACCCCAGCTTGTTCCCCAACCTGTTTTTACAACTGCTGCTACTCTTCTCAAAGGTTCTGAACCCCCGGTTTCTTTCGGCATAGGGCTTTGATGCTGTGTATCGTAAACACCCTTCCAACTGATCATCACATATCTATTTGGACTATTTAATGACAAGCTAATGGCAGGATAGCTATTATAGTTAAAACCGCTGCCTGATGAAAGATTTATACTATTATCAAAACGCCAGGAATTAGAACCTTGCCTATAAGCGAATTTGTAGTAAACACCATAAAGATATTCATAAGCAATGTGCATATAACCGGGTTCACCAATTACTGCTGGATTTATACAATAACTGTTTGTTCCCGGAATGTCGGTTTCTGTTGTCCAATTTCCCCAGCCAAAATAATAAAATTTTGTTCTCTGCTTTATTCCTTCAGTTGTGTTCTTTCTGTATGCAACAAATATTTCCCCGGTAGTTGAAGAACCTGTTGTATAAGAAATGACCGGTTTTGCATTACCGTAATATGAGTTAGGATATGATGCAATTATCTCGGCATCAGTGTTTTCATACCAGCCGCCTTGCATACTTTGCTCAAAAGTAAGTACCCATATATTTGCATTACCGCCATATTGGGGGTCGTATTCCTCACATACAACTTTTACTACGTTGCCGTCGTACTCAATTGCAGGATTCTTTCCCTTTTCCAGCATTAGCTGATCCGGATACCACGCACCATAGAAATCGTTGGTCGTACTGTGTGCGTACCATACCGTTCCCATTGACTCATAGACAGCGTGGTATCTGCCGTTGTCTGTTCTTACAATTTTTCTCTGGCTTGCACTGCTTAT
>CAZXGJ010000125.1:0-3303 GCA_964639955.1 uncultured Ignavibacteriaceae bacterium | reverse complement strand
TGATAAGCGCTGAAAGCATCTAAGCGCGAAGCACGCTTCAAGATTAGGTATCCCTCCTGACGAAAGTCGGGACTAAAGACTCCTTGGAGATTACAAGGTTGATAGGCTGCAGGTGTAAGTTCCGTAAGGAATTCAGCCGAGCAGTACTAATAAGTCGTGAGACTTAACCATAAATTTTTATTTACAGGTTAATGTGCTCTAAATTTTGGCTCAAACTCTTTCAATCTTTATTTTTTTTTTGATTAGATTTTGGTGACTATAGCCAGGGTGATACACCTCTTCCCATTCCGAACAGAGAAGTTAAGACCCTGTACGCCGATGGTACTGCATGCGCAGGTGTGTGGGAGAGTAGGTAGTCGCCAGCTTTTATTTGATAACCCCGTTCGCTCAGCGTGCGGGGTTTTTTTAGTTTTTATGTTCGCGGTTAAGAGTAACTGTTCATTATTGTTCTTTTTCCAGCCAAGCCAGAACCATCCTCAATTTACCATAAGTAATTTCAGAGGGAGTATTTGCTTTTAACTCACTCAGTTTGATATCATCCAGATTTTGTGGAAAATATCCAGCAATATTTTTTGCTTCAGCCATTGTCATTACATCATCAATGTTAATCAGCCCCTGCTTTATTGCACGAGCTAAATGCCCTTCAATGGTGCTGATGACCAGATTTCTTTCATCTGCTATTTGACTTATTTTTTTCCCTTGCTGCAATAGCTTTACAGTTACTTTTACTGTATCCGGCTTTAATGATTTATCCTTTGCATAAGTGCTTTTTATTCCCGCAAAAGTTCCTGCTGATTGCAGTAACTTTAAACTTCTTTTATTCTTTAAATATTCTTTCAATAAAAATCCGTTTTTGCAATAATGGATGTTGTTCAAAACCTTTGAGAGAATATCGTTAATTTCGTCAAGCAGCTTGTCTGCTTTTCTGGCAAGTTTCTTTGTTGGTACTTTGAATGGATGGCTGCTGAATGAATTCTTCCATACATCAATTTCATTATAAAAATAATGCGCTGCGTCTTTTATTCTTTTTTGCAGTTGAACATTTCCTTCTGCATCTGAGTTTATGCTGCTGAGCCGTACAATCGTTTCCTTAAATTTTTCTGAAGTCTCATAAATTCTTTTCTGCTTAATTATCAATGCATCAAACCAGGGTAATGATTCAGCAGGAAGATCGGATTGATTCTTTTCAATTAGTTCCTTTAAATCTTTGAGAGAGTAATACCATTTTTCCCAGGTGAAAATACTTTGTAGTTCCTGAAGAATATAAGTCTGCCTTGCATCAATAAATCGCTGCTGTAAGTTTATTCCTTTGTTCCTGTTTTGCCATACGTTCAGTTCTTGGTGTAAATTCAGTGCGGATTTGTTAATAGGTGTGGAAAGAACAAGACCATCGAGAGATGTGCACCTGCTCAGTGCAACGTAAACCTGCCCGGCTGCAAAAGCTCTTTCAGCATTTATTATAACTTTGTCGAAAGTCAATCCCTGGCTTTTATGAATTGTAATAGCCCATGCAAGCCTGAGGGGGTATTGAATAAAGCTGCCCAATACTTCTTCTTTTATTTCCCGGGTTTCAGGATCAACTTTATACCTGATATTCTGCCATTCAGATTTTTTAACTACTATTTCCTGTTGATCATCTTTACAAAAAACTTTTATGCTGTTCCGATCAACTTCTGTTACAGTACCTATTTTCCCATTGAAATACTGTTTTCCTTCGGTATCATTCTTAAGGAACATAACCTGTGCACTGCGTTTCAACACTAATTCTTTTTCTGCAGGTAAAATGTTTTCAGGAAATTCACCGGTTATTTCGGCTTCATAGATAAAAGCCGGTGAAGGAATGTTTTTTATTTTCCTTTGGTTTATCTCGTCGGCCTGGTAGTTGTGAGTAGTGAGTGTAATGTATCCGTCGCTATCCTCAGGTACAAAGTTTCTAATCACCCTGGAGTTTAACAGATTAAAATTTTCTTCTGAAATATCGTTATTCCTTATCCCGTTTAAAATATCAATAAACTTATCATCTTTCTGACGATAAATATTTTTCAGTTCAAGTATCACCGGAACATTTTCGCGCAGAACAATACTATCGAAAAAAAATATTGAAGAATAATATTCACTAAGTAATTCCCATTCTTCATTTCTAACAACCGGTGGAAGCTGGTTAAGATCTCCGATGAACAAAATCTGCACTCCGCCAAAAGCTTCCTCAGGCTTCCGCTTTATATAGCGCAAAATAATGTCAATCGCATCTGCTATGTAAGAGGCGAGCATACTTGCTTCATCAATTACAAGCAATTCCATACTATTCAATAAATCAAGTTTTTCTTTGCTGTAATGAATTCTTGAAAGAAGAGGGTGATTCATAAAAATTTCTTTGCTGAAAGTAAAAGCATGCGAAGAGGGGAGTATAATTCCAAGCGGAAGCTGAAATAAAGAATGAAGCGTAACACCCTGAGCATTTACCGCAGCTACACCTGTTGGTGCGCCAACAATCATTCTCTTGGTTGAATTTTCCCGAAGGAATTTAAGAAAAGTTGTCTTACCTGTCCCGGCTTTCCCTGTTAGGAATATATTCTGATTTGTTTCAGTAACAAAACGATATGCAAGATCAAATTCTTCCGAACGGTTAATTTTCATAATGAATTTTTGTCATCATACTAAATAAAATATAATTTTCATTTCAATATATCTATTAAAGACGTTTCATTCTGATTTTTTTCTCATACTTATTTTATATTTTTCATAATCAAAAATGAGGATTAAATATGGCTTACAATATCATCAAGCTGCTTCACATTTTATTCGTAATTACTTTTCTCGGCAATATCACCATAGGATTATTTTGGAAAATAATCGCTGAAAAAAGTAAAGACCCTGATAAAATTGCTTTTGCTTTCAAAGGAATAATCAAAGCTGATAGATACTTTACTATGCCCGGAGTCATTGGAATTACATTGTTCGGAATAGCTGGGGCTATGCATGCCGGAATTCCAATTTTAGGAACCGGTTGGATACTCTGGTCAATTATTCTCTTTATTATTTCCGGAATAGCTTTTATGGCTAAGCTCGTGCCTCTGCAGAAAAAACTGACTGCGCTCGCTTCAGACAAGGAAAAATTTAATTGGAATGAATACCACAAACTTTCAAAGCAATGGGATCTTTGGGGTTACATTGCTTTACTCACTCCCTGGATAGCTGTGATACTTATGGTTCTTAAACCGAATTTTTAATTTTTAAAGAAGAATTGAATCAAGATAAGAAAACCGAACAAGCCTTAACCTGCTATCACTGCGGTGATGAATG
>CAZXGJ010000124.1:0-3321 GCA_964639955.1 uncultured Ignavibacteriaceae bacterium | reverse complement strand
TGATGAATTTTTGCAGATGTGATTTTTTCCCTTAGGTTTTCGCTTATATAAAAATAATCAATACGCCAGCCGACGTTCCGCTCTCGTGCACGTGTTACCATATCCCACCAGGTATATTGTTCCGGTTCCTGGTTAAACATTCTGAATGTATCAATAAATCCGGCAGCGAGAAATTTATCAATCCATTCTCTTTCCTGAGGAAGAAAGCCAGAAATTTCTGAGTTCTCTTTTGGTCTGGCAAGATCAATTTCCTTGTGTGCTGTGTTTACATCACCACAAACGATAATTTTTTCTCCTTCTTTAAGGAGCTTTTTACAATGCTTCAAAAATGTTTCATAGAATTCCATTTTATACTGAAGTCTTTCTGCTGATGCTTTGCCATTCGGGAAATAAATATTGAAAAGTGTGAACTCATCAAACTCAGTGATGATGAATCTTCCTTCGCTGTCGAACTTCTTTACTCCAATTCCCTGCTGAACGCTCTTTGGTTTCAGCTTTGTGTAAGTAACAACTCCACTGTAGCCTTTTTTCTCTGCTGATGAAAAATAAGATTCATATCCGGGAATATTTTTCAGCTCATCATCAAGCTGATCAGGATGAGCTTTTGTTTCCTGAAGACAAAGGATATCAGGATTTTCTTTTTTGAACCAATCGAGAAATCCTTTTTTCTGAATCGCACGGATTCCATTTACGTTCCAGGAAAGAAGTCGAAAAGTTTTCGTGGCCATTTTACTCCTTTAATTTTTGTTAAATCGTATTGAGAGTCCGGAACTAATGAACCAATATGATTCTACTCCGGCTATTCCTTTGCCCCCGGATAAATCCAGTTGTAAATCCTCTGATAAAAGATAAATAATTCCACCATTAAAATTATGAATCGGTGAAGAGAACAAGAATACGTTGCCATAAACTTCAATAAAAACTGATGCGCTGCCATTTATTGCTTGACCCAATGCTGCAGAATATATTAGAAAAGTTTCATCAATTATACTACTCCACGAACCGCCGAGGTTCAGTGAAGCAGAAAGATCTTCATTAAAGGACTTTGATAAAGCGGCGATTATTTCTGGTTCTACTTTAATCGGGTTGAAAGCAGCGCTTCCAATAGGGAGTAAAGCATGGACAAGTATTCCAAAATCAACAACCTGCTTACTTTCCTTTAAAAAATTTATTTTTGCTCCCAGCAGGTAATCGCCAAGTCCATCGATAGAACTTTGGGCATTGGTAATCAGATAGGCTGTCCCTAATCGCAACTCAACATAATCGACTATACCATATCTCAACAGAGTACCGGCTATTGTATAGTTTTCTACTTTGATACTACTTTCAGTTAATTTCTCAAAAGCAAAACCTGTTTCTATCTGAAATGAGCCTGGTAGAACTGTCACAGCTGATTCTGATTGATCAGGTCTGTCTGTGATTAATTCTTGTGCGGGATATTCGTGGATTAGAATTGCGAAGTAAAGAAGAATCAACCTGTTACGAAACGTCAAATATTCTCCATATCTGAGTAACAAAAAAAGTAACAACCAGACCCAATACTATTGGCAGGAAAGTAGAAATCAAAGTCCACTTTAAACTTTTTGTTTCTTTATAAATTGTATAAATAGTTGTTGAACAGGGATTGTGAAGCAAACTAAACAACATCAGGTTTATTCCTGTTAATAAAGTCCAACCACCAGCCTGAAGAATTGCAGCAGTGTCGGCAGCAGAATCAAGCTCGAACATAACGCCATCGCCAGCACCCACACCTACGAGACCAAGATTGGCGACCGTTAACATTAAAATTGTTGGAATAACAATTTCATTTGCAGGAATAGCTATTATGTATGCAAGAATAATCACTCCGTTCAAACCGAGAATAAAAGCAAAGGGATTAACCCAGTTAATAAAAATATTTGCAATAGACTCTCCACCAACTGTAATGTTTGCAACAAGCCAGATAACAACACCCGCAGGTATTGCAAAGACAATCGCACGCCAGAGAACAAAAATTGTTCTGTCAATCAAAGAGGTGTAAAGCGTCTGAAGAATTCTAGGTGGTCTGTACGGAGGAAGCTCAAGACTAAATGCCGAAGCTTCTCCCTTAAGAACTGATTTTGATAATCCCCACGATACGATCAAACTAAAAACTATTCCAAGCACAGCAATAAAAACAACTGCAAAGGCAGAAACTATTCCGGCAAGATAAGCAGGAGCTGCTGCACCTATAAAAATTGTTGCAATGAGAATTTGAGTGGGCCATCTTCCATTACATAATGAAAAATTATTTGTGATGATTGCAATTAATCTTTCTCTCGGACTATCTATTACTCTTGTTGCAATTATTCCTGCAGCATTACATCCAAAACCCATTGCCATTGTTAACGCCTGTTTGCCGTGTGCGCCAACTTTTCTGTAAAGACTATCCATATTAAATGATACACGCGGTAAATAACCAAAATCTTCCAGCAAAGTAAAAAGAGGAAAGAAAATCGCCATTGGCGGAAGCATAACGCTAACAACCCAGGCCATTGCAAGATAAGCTCCATCAATTAAAACACCATCCAGCCAGAATGGTAAACCTATGCTTGCAGAAAAACTTTTTAATGCCGGATGAATAGTATCAAGAAGTAAAGAAGCAATCATACCTGAAGGAACATTTGCTCCTTGTATTGTCAACCAAAAAACAACACCAAGCAAAAGAAACATAATCGGAAAACCAGTGTAACGGCTTGTCAAAATTTTATCGAGAGTTCTTTCCCAGCTAATGGTTTCTTTTTCAGCAGGAAGAGTAACTGCACGTTTAGCAATTGACGCAGCATTAGCATAAATTGATTCCATCAATGTATCATGGAAATGCTCACCTATCTCCCAGCGCAAATTATTTGCTGTGGATAAAATCGCTTCGCTATTTTGATTTTTATTATTCATTATAATTCATTTTTAAGATTGTGTCTTTGTGGCTATTATATATTAAACTGTCATTTCAACTAACTCTTGCTTTTTAAGATTACCCAGGTCACCGTTTCTTATTGATTCAATGACACTCTGATCTCCTTCAAGTAAACGCAATGCAACCCACTTTGTATTCGGCAGATGAGGAAACTCCTCACGCAGCATTTTACTTATTTTTTCAACAGCATAGTTCAACTCTCTTGAATGGCTTTGTATTCTGTATGGTTTGCAAACATAAGTTCCTGTTGCAACTTCAAAAATTGAATTTAACAATTCATTCATACCTTTGTTATACCGGGCTACAGCAGGGATAACAGGAATTCCCAAATCTTTTGAAAGAATCCTTGTATCAATTTTAATCTGATGTCTTTCTGCTTCATCCAT
>CAZXGJ010000123.1:0-3472 GCA_964639955.1 uncultured Ignavibacteriaceae bacterium | reverse complement strand
TTTTTTACATTAAGTAAATTTAGGAAATTCCTTTTCCTTCTGAAGCATTACAGTAACGCTCCAATTAACATACTGAGTACTGCTTTTATCATTGGTAACTTCATAAGTTCGTCCTTCATCTTCCAGACACCTTCTGTTTACAAGCATAAAATATTCTAGCAAATCATTATTAAATTCGGAGGTTTTCCTAAATACTCCGACTTCAACGAATGATTGAGAAAGAGGATCCTGTTCAGGAATTCCTTCGTAAGTTTTATAGCTCTTTAAATCAGTTATGAAGGTATTATAGAGACGGTTCCTCGCTTCCAATTTGTGAAAACTAAATGCATCTTTCCAGGTTAAAGTTAAGAGTTCATCTTCGATTAAGGATATATCGCGATTTAATTCTTTTACGTAATTATAATTAGAATTTCTGCATTGAGGTAATTGGGGGTCCTGAACTTAAGCACCAAAATGCTCATGCCATTCAAATAGACCATAAAATGATCGTCCTGTATAATTATGCAACGGCACTCGTGTAGCAGTCATTATTAAAAAATACATTATACCCTTTGCACCATAGCACATTGCCAAATTAGCTTGCACGAAAGTTTCATTTCTTGTGGGGAACCGATATATTGGATAATCTAATGTCCCGTTCACCAGTTGATTTTGAGCTGAAACTTGAATTGTATGATAAAATGGAACATCATCTGTAGGAATATTCCGTGTAAAATTCTGAGCCCATAAACTTGCCTGTTTTATTCCTCTATATCTTTTAACACCCCAACTATAACTACCAACCTTATAGTTTACCAGTTTGTCAAGTGCATCTTGTAAATTATTTTCACCTGTAGAGCTTGTATTTACTTCTGCAGTAATTGGGTAGTAATCATACATTCCGTATGGAAGTCGTCTTTCCATTTGATGTTTGAAAATTTCCCATATAAGCAAACTCATTCCTGCTATCTCCATTAAAATCATTAATCCTAAATAACCAGCCGCCGTATTCGGGTGGGGAGAAAATCAAATCCGGTATAGAATCAAGCTGGCTGCCTCCCCAATAAACATTAAATTTTCTTTCGGGGAATGTTATATACACTAAATCGTCCTTCCCATCATCATTTAAATCAATTGCCATTATTGATGATCTTTCCCCTGGTATTACAACTTCAGGTATGGTGTCCATTGGGCTGCTGCCAAAAAAAACAAGCGACTTTTTTCTTTTATAATCATATATCATCGTAACCATCATCATTCTGATCACCAAGAGTATAAATATCACTGTAACTTGGACCGAGATATAGTCCATTATGGAAAAAGATTAGTGAATCGAATTGGGCAAATAGAGTAATATGTAGTAGCGCAGTAATCAGTAAGCTTTTTGAGATATTTCTTAACGGTTTCATAAATCCTCCATCATTGAAACCATTACAACTTAACTTTTTGTATTGTAATATCAAAACGCAAATGGAAATTGCTGATAAAAGTAAAATATTAATATTGCCCTAACATTAAATAAAGGTGTTACAACTTTAGTCTTTTAATTTTATACGCTTATCAACTAAGCTGATAGCAGTATAGAAATAAAAACGCAAGGGGAAGATACTCTATAACCTTTCTGTAATTATTTATCAAATTATTTTATATTATTTTTTGAACATTGATTACAGGAAAATTCCCAGGAGGGCATAATGAATTTAATTCTATTAATAACCGGTATAGTTCAGATAGCTCTGTCGCTTTTGATCGGCGTGCTGCTTATTTACTTCGCTTCAAAAATTTTCCGAAAGCTTATCACCGGAATAAATGAAACCGAAGAGCTCAAAAAGAACAACGTAGCAGTCGCTGTCCTTAACGGATCAATCGTCCTTGCACTGATTCTCGTAGTTAAACAGTCAATCGACTCAGCAATAACAATTTTTGCAAACACACTGCGCAACCCGGATGCTGAATTTTATACATATGTCGAATCAGCGCTCATAATGCTGGGTCATATAATTCTCGGAGGTATCATCGCATTTACTGCCATCTACCTCGCACTGCAGATTTTTATCTGGCTTACGAAGGATCTTGATGAGCTTAAAGAGATAAAAGAAAACAACACTGCCGTGGGAATCCTGCTCGGTGTAATAATTGTCTCAATTGCTCTTCTGCTTCAGCCGGGGATTGTAACAGTTCTTGATTCTCTTATCCCCTTTCCTCCGGTTTCCCTTATTGATATCGGTTGATAAATTTTATGCCTCAATACACAGTTCAGAGGAAATCGGGCTGCATCAGGAAAGCATTCTTCGGATGCTCGGCTTTGTTTCTTATATTCTTTGTGATGATTATCCTCATTGTAATTTCAATCGAGCTACCCAATATCGACTTTACAGAAACGGAGAAGAAAGAATATAATATTGAGGTTGATTCCTTAACAAATGAGAATGTTATCAATGCTTCATTCTCCTGGAGATTTGTAGATAACAATCTTCACAAAAGAAAGTACGATCTTAATTTCAGGCTCTTGGAAAAGGATGTAAAAGCGGCAATGGATTATATAGAAAAGCTGGCAGCGCTGAGCTACAAAGATCTCGGTTTGCAAAGCCGCTACCCTGATCCGATTGCAGAAGCCCGCATTGGCTGGGCAGAAGTTTACAGGAGAGTTTATAATTTTTCCGTGCCTCAAATGAAATCTGTGCTTGAAGGTTTCAACAGGATATTCATTGAAGAAAAATTCGGGGCAAAAGAGAAAGTATATTTTGTAATTACATTTGTCCAGAATATTCACTATGACCGTCCCGGTGGAGCGCTTGACCTTTTTCCTCCTGTCGGGACAATCGCATACCGCTACGGTGATTGCGACTCTAAAGCAATTCTCCTCTATGTTATTCTCGAGAAAATGGGAGTTGACTGTGCGATGCTCTGGAGCTACAATTACAAACACGCAATGCTCGGTATTAATTCCAGCAGCAGAGGAGATTATTTAACAGCTAATGGGAAAAAATATTACTTCCTCGAAACAACCTATCCTAAATGGAACATCGGTGATCTTCCGCCTGAATTTAACAACACAAGGTACTGGTTTATTGATGAAATAGATTCGGGTGTGCGGCAGAAGGAATTAATTGAAGAACCGGAAGATGATAATGAAAAACCGCGCCGGACTAACAAGCCCTCTCCATCTTTGCCCTAAGGGTAGAGTGAATGTAGTTTTTTTGTTTGGCTCCATCCGACGTCCCCGTCGGATGATTGAAAATAATCAGCAAACCATTTCATCAGTGAATAGAATGAGTGAAAATAACTTCTGACTTCGATATTCGTTATTCGATATTCGTTATTTAAAAGAATATGGAATATGGAAAGAAGATTTATAAATAACGAAGTTTTTACCTCGCTCCATCCGACGTCCTCGTCGGATGATTGGGATTGAATAGTAAACCATTTAAGTTCAGTAAGTAAACCTGCGAAGACGCAGGTTTGAGCTGACGTCCGTAACATAACTAAAACG
>CAZXGJ010000122.1:0-3505 GCA_964639955.1 uncultured Ignavibacteriaceae bacterium | reverse complement strand
TAATTTTGCTTCACCTTCAATATGCATTTCAGCCTCCTATAAGAAGTTTTGAAATAAAAGCAGCCAGTAGAACAGCCAATATCGTGACAAATACATTCAGCAGGATATTCGTACCAGCAATAAGATACTGTGAGTCCTGAATTAATTTTACCGTTTCATAAGAAAATGTTGAGAATGTGGTAAGACCACCGCAAAGTCCGATGGTCAGGAATAATCTCATCTCTGATGAGATAAGCTTAAGTGAATCGAGGTAAAATAAAATAAGTCCAAGCAGAAAACTTCCGATAATATTCACTGCGAGAGTTCCATAAGGGAACAAAGAAGTTGAATGTTTGTAAACAAAATCTGAAATAACATATCTCAACAATCCACCAATTCCAGAACCAAGTGTAACGATTAGATAAAGTTTCATTTAACCCGTGAGATAATTTTAAATATTGGTTGTGGTTTTAATAATAATATTTATTGAAAATTTCATAATATATTTATTTTAATTTATCTCACGGGGCGTCATACAGCTTCCTGAACTTCTTCAAATCTTCCCAGCAATCTTTTTTCCAGTGAGGATTTCGCAGCAAGGCAGCAGGATGATAAGTCACTATTACTTTTGCACCTTCGTATTCAAATATACTTTTTCTCAATTCGCCGAGCGACTCTCTTTTCTTCAGTAAACCTTTTGCGGCGGTCAAACCAAGACATAAAATTAATTTCGGCTTAATAAGTTCACATTGTTTTTTAAGATATGGCATACAGGTATCCATTTCATCCTGCATTGGAGTTCTGTTTTCCGGCGGACGGCACTTGACAACATTTCCAATATAAACTTCTTCTCTTTCAAACTTTATTGCTTTCAGCATATCAGTTAAAAGCTGTCCGGCTCTGCCAACAAACGGCAAACCCTGTTTATCCTCTTCTGCACCGGGACCTTCACCAATTACAAGAACATCTGCGTTTGGATTTCCGGTTCCAAAAACAAATTTATTTCTGCCCTGATGAAGTCTGCATTTAGTACAGTTACTGATTAATTTTTCAAGCGCATCAAGTGAAGTGGCTTTTTCCCAGTCTTCTTTTTCCTCCGGGAATAGTGCCGGCTCTTCAAAGAGAACAGTTGGCTCTTTTAATACCGAAGTTACCTGTTCTTTTTTCGGAATAAATAATTCATCTCCGAAAATTTCTTTCTGTAACGTTAAGGATTTTATTATTTCGTTTTTGGTTGATTTACTCATTGGTTATTTGCAAAAGGCTATTAGCTTCTGACAATATTTTATTTGCAACCTGAAACTTGGACTGTAATGGTAGTTTGATGGCTCTTCCATTCTGTTTAAGAATCGTTACTTTATTTGTATCAACTTCAAACCCGCTTTCTTTTCCGGGAGAATTTAGCACAATCATATCAAGATGCTTTTCTTTCAGCTTTTTCTTTGCGTTGCTTAATTCGTTCTGTGTCTCAAGCGCAAAACCGATTACTTTCGCTTTCTTTGATTTCACTGAAGCAAGAATATCCGGATTAAGTTCAAGCTTTAAATCCATTGTTCCTTTTTCTTTTTTGATTTTATTCGAAGCTATTTTGAGAGGACGAAAATCTGATACTGCGGCAGACATAATCAGCAAATCATTTTTATTAATTTCTTGTTTTACTGCTTTCCCCATTTCTGAAGCAGAACGTACTTTAATCATTTTAATTTCAGGATAAATACTTTGTGCCGAAGGACCGGAAATAAGAGTAACATCAGCACCTCTCAGGTAAGCTGCTTTGGCAATTTCATATCCCATTTTGCCAGAAGAACGATTTCCAATAAATCTTACAGGATCAATATCTTCATACGTTGGTCCGGCAGTAACAAGAATTTTTTTACCAACAATATCTTTTGAATAACCTGATACAATTAGTTCAACAGCATCAATAATTTTATTTGTTTCAGCTAATCTTCCTTCGCCTGAAAGTCCGCTTGCCAGTTCACCTGATTCGGGATAAATAATGTAATACCCAAGTCTTTCCAGCTTTTTAAGATTTTCTTTATTAATTGGATTATTGAACATATCCACATCTGCAGCAGGTGCAATCAGGAGTGGAGATCTGAGAGCAGTTACAAGTGTGCTCAAAGCATTATCCGCAAATCCATAAGAAATTTTTGCAATTGTATT
This sequence comes from uncultured Ignavibacteriaceae bacterium, assembly GCA_964639955.1. Taxonomy (GTDB): domain Bacteria; phylum Bacteroidota; class Ignavibacteria; order Ignavibacteriales; family Ignavibacteriaceae; genus IGN2. The sequence goes on along the minus strand of CAZXGJ010000122.1, from coordinate 1,360 downwards.
TATTGTAGCAGGTGCAATCAGCATCAAATCAGCCCAAAGAGCATAATCAATATGCCAGGTAGAAAGTTTGGTCCCGTCTTTCTGACTGTGTGGAAATGTATTAACGATTACTTCATTGTGCGAGAGAGTTGCAAGAGTAAGTGGTGCAATAAACTCAGTTGCAGATGGAGTCATAACAACTTTAACCTCAGCGCCTCGTTTGATTAATTCTCTTACAATTAAACAGGATTTATAAGCAGCAATACAACCTGTTACTCCAAGAAGTATTTTTTTACCTTTTAATGAATCTGTAATCATAGCAGTACTTCTGATTTGTTCACAATAAATTTAATCTAATTTGCAATAAAATATTTAAAAAAATAAATCCGGCATTGAGCCGGATTTAAAAGTTTTAATTAGATGTTTGCAGCGATGCAACTAAGATTTGAATTCATATTCCAGATTACCGTCAAGAAATTCATTCAAAGCCTGGATGTGCGGTTTTTCTCTTTTTTCAACTTCGAGTGCTATTTTAAGTTGTGCAGGGTTATCGAGGTCTTCGCTTTCATCGTCGGTTGTAGCTTCGGGAATGGTGCTTAGTAAAGCGTTAAACTCGATTTTATTTTCATTGTTTATCTGTCTAGCTCTTTTGGCACACACTATTATTGCCTCGTAAACATTTCCCGCTTTTTTATCAATATCCTTTAATTCAACCGGGTTTATTGCCATTATTTTTTTCTCCTTTTAATATTCTTTCAACTAATGCTGATACTTCGTTTATTGCTTCATTTAATATTTTGTTCTCAACAATATAGTCAAATTTTTCCTTCAGACTCAATTCCATTTTTGCTCTCCCGATTCTTTTCCTGAAATCCGCTTCATTTTCTGTCTTACGTTCTCTAAGCCTTTTTACAAGTTCTTCATAACTCGGGGGCGAAATATAAATTAGATGAGCTTCAGGATAAAGCTTTTTTATTGAGAGAGCACCTTTTACGTCCACTTCAAGCAAGATAGACTTGCCGCTGTCAACAGTTTCTTTTATTACCTTTTTATAAGTGCCGTAATAATAATCGTAGAATTTCTCCCACTCTACAAATTCATCTTTTTCTATTTCTTTTAAGAATTCTTCTTCATTAAGAAAAATGTACTCCACACCATTTGTTTCACTTTCTCTCTGCGGACGGGTAGTAGCCGAAACCGAAAACACTATTTCGGGATGCCTGCCGAGGACGTTTTTTACAATGGTGGTTTTTCCGGCACCGCTGGGAGCCGCAACTACAATTATCTTACCTTTTTCCTGGCTCAATTATTATTCGATGTTTTGAATTTGTTCTCTTATCTTTTCTATTTCTTCTTTAATTACAACAGCTTTATGTATGAT
>CAZXGJ010000121.1:0-3519 GCA_964639955.1 uncultured Ignavibacteriaceae bacterium | reverse complement strand
ATAATTAAAGGGGCTTCGTTAGAAACTACGCCCGCTTAAATTAGAAATTTTTTGTATGAGTACAAAGAAGGATAGTGTTAATCTTTCTTAATATACCCAAAACTCTTCAGCATATTTTCATCACTTCACCATTTTTTTCTAACCTTAACTCTCAGCTCAAGAAAAACTTCACGTCTACTTTAAATAATACTAGTTATACCTATTGACTTTGTGAAACCAGTTAACTAAGTTTTACTTAGAATTAATTTGGGGTAATTTCGTGATGAATATTTTATTGGCACGATATTTAGTTCTCTCTCTCTCTGGAGGAGAACAAAATGACTACTCCTCTTACAATTCTTTTGTGCCAATTTAATGTTCATCCTCCTTTCGCACAACTTTTTTTATCCACATATTTTTATCCAACCGGTTTTACGTAGTTTGGAAAAAGTAAAAAGTTATTCTGAATTTGCCTGTTGGCATACAGGTTTATTTCAGAATCTAACAGCGTTTCTTTCCCTAAATTTATTTTAAGGTATAAGATGAAATCATTAATAATTTCTCTTGTTCTTTTATTAACAGGTTTAACCCTCGCACAGCATAAACCTTATAACAATTTTAACCAGGATCAAGAACTACAAAAATTTGTAGAACGGGGTGGAAAGTTCGCAGAATTTTCTCCAAATATTTACAAACTAACATACAGGACCGGAGAAAGCAGAACTTTTTACCTTGAAGTTAAAGAAAGAGTATTTGAATACGATGAACCTGTTGATACAACTATTATAATCGTTTGGGAGATAGATACTACAAGATACAATAGCTTGTTTAAATTTTGGCAACAGGTGCAGGTTGCTAACCTTTGGTGGGCACCATTACCAATAGACGATTTAAATAATAATAATCGCCCTGAGCTATACGGTTATACAGATATCCTTTATCCTGATTTGACAGGACCGGTAAAAATATTTGAGCGAAATACAAGCGGGATTTATCAGGATGTATTTTCTTATGATTCCATTACAGTTTATGTAAAAGGAATTGCTCATATATATCCTAATTGCGATACAAAAATTTTTACAAATGCATTTATTGATGAAGATTCTATCTCCCATAATATTTATCCGATATATAAAAGCGATACTGCCGGCACTTTGCCCACAAAATTTGACACATACTTTTACATAGATACACTACAGATAAATAATATGGCATTTGGAGATTTTGATAATAATGGAAAAACTGATTGTGCTTTTACTACACCAAGTGTTGAAGATACCACAATGTTTGCGATTGCTGAATACAGAGAGAGCATTAATAACTTTGAAGAAGTTTTTAGGTATTCATCTATCTTTGAGAGCGATATATCAGGAATTGCAATAGGTGATTTCGACTTGGATGGTAAAACTGAATTAGTCATTAGTTCAGGTCCCGGAAACGTATTTGTAATTGAGAACATTGGCGAGAATCAATATTCGATTGTTAATCAATTCCCATTCCCCGTTCACAATACTTATATGCAAACAGCCACAAACGATATTGACGGAAACGGAAAACCAGAATTCTGGATTGGAGGACAGGATTACGAAAACGGAATAACTGTATTCCAGTGTTATGAGTTTTATGGAGACAATAATTATCAAGTAGTTGCATATATAGAACTAAGATATCTCGTATCCTTGTTTAATGAATACATTCAGGCAGTGGATATTGATGATGACGGGAAGGAAGAATTAACAATATCGATTGGTAATGATATTCTGATTTTAAAGGTCGGTGGATATCCAAATAATCATCAATATAAGCTGTGGTATGTAAAGCATGGTGAAGCAACACAACCCGGTGCCGGATTTTATCCTGCTGCAATTGCTGATCTTGATGGTGACGGAAAGAAGGATTTGTTAATTCCAATGGAAAAATACACTCCTTGGATAACTTATGCTTTTAGTTACATCCTACGAAGAGATGGTCCCTCAAGCATCGAATTTTCTGAAAACAATAACTCTCTTTCACAAGAATATATAAAAAGTTACCCTGTACCCTTCAATTCTGCTTCATCAATCAGATTTGGAATTTCTAATGAAAATCTGGTAAAGATTAAAGTATATAATTCATTAGGGAAGGAAATTAAAACGCTGTTAGAAAAAAACCTTTCTCCCGGAGAATATAATATTCAGTGGGAAGCAAGAGACATATATGGTGGACCGCTTCCGAGCGGAATCTATTTTATTAGTCTCCAGACAGAAGATGTTGTTAAGACAACTAAAACAATAATTTTAAAATAAGGAGAAAGAAAAATGTTTAATGAAATTAAATCCCTTTTTCTGGGAAAACGCCTATTATTTTTATTCCTGTTATGTTTTTCACCAATTATCGTTGCACAAACCTCGAACTGGACAAACGTTAAAGAAACAAACATAAATGTTGCTAATGCAAATCCTGCTGGCGTTGATATTTTTACCAATAGGTATGGTAATCATATTATTGTTCAGGAAAGTAATATCCTTAGGTACTATAAAATGAACGTCAACGGAATAGCTGGTTCACCTGTGACAATAGAAAATTCTGCAGTTGTTTCTCCAAGTATTTCAGGCGATGTTGATAATATTTATATAGTTTATGGAATTGGAAATCAGGTTAGAGTCAAAAGAAGTACAAACGGAGGATCAACATGGAATTTATGGACTCCGACTTTTAGTTTATCAACAAACGTAGCTGAATTGGGCTTGGAATCAGTCATTTCAAGTGGAAAGATTCACGTTACCTACCTTGAATCTGGAGTAGTTCGATATAGATATCGTAATTTGAACGAAAATGTTTGGTCTGGTGTGAAAGAAGTTTCCGACGGTGAGACTGGTAACATTCCCAGAATTACGGCATATAAAAATGCTCAGGCTCAAATGGATTATGTTTATTTCATGTATAGAAAATTTAATGGAGTTGATTACGATTGCAGGTGGAGAAGATACAATGTTACCAACGATTCTTGGCATACTCCAATTTACACTGCACCTATTGCGAATGATGAAATTGATAACTTTGCTGGTATTAGAGCAGATAACTCGAATGTTATCATTTATTATAGATGGCACGAGTCTAATCCTTCTTGGCAGTATTATTTCAGGTGGGCGATACTCGATCCTTACAACAATTGGATAGACTACGGTTATGCTGATTTAAGCATAGAAAACTATAGAATGTATTCAACTCAAACCTTTGACAATAAAACTCATACCGTATTTTATTTTGAAAGACTTGGTGAAGAAAACTCGGATATAGGTTTATGGAGATCTTATATGGCAGATACGGAATACCCAACAGATCAATTCTATGAATATTTGTTACCTCAAGTTAATTCCATTTATCATTTAAATCTTTCGTCTCTGGAAATGAAGTTCACGTGATTTGGAAAGACCCATTCGGAAGTAGTGGTGGAAATAATCTGAGATATAAATTTGATGATCAAATCCCTATCGCACCAAAAAATCTTACTGTTTCAAAAAGTCAAAACAACCACCCCCTGCTTTCCTGGTTGCCAAA
>CAZXGJ010000120.1:0-3625 GCA_964639955.1 uncultured Ignavibacteriaceae bacterium | reverse complement strand
ACAATTTCTTTTTTGCTGTTTATGAAAATCATATCCAGTGAAAAGAGAGTATTCAACATCCAGAATGATTGATATCTTTCCTGGGGAAAAATAAAAAGCATCCCCTGCATTTCTTCCATACTCTGACGGTTCATCAATCCAAGCTGACGTTCGTAATCATTATCGGCAATTTCAATATCTATTTTTAATATTGGATTACCCGTTGAGTCTGTAAAAGTCAGCTCGCCTTCTTTTTTGAAAGTATAGTAATGCACTTCGTTGTTATTATCACCGCAGTTATTGAGAATGAAGAAGAGTACGACAAATGCTGCTATTGCTGCTATTCCGATTTTCACTATTAATGGTTTGAGACTTTTTTTTTGTGTTTGATTTTCTTCCTGATTTTTTTTTCTTTTCTTATGAGCCATTCTATAAATTCCGATATTTGCAGGTGCTAATATAGTTAATGACAAAATAATCTTATGGATAAAGTTAAATCTGCAATCAAAAACAGAAAAGTCATAGTCCTGAATGAACAACAGAATAGAATGATTGCCAGCGGCTGGGGGAAAAAAGTGCTGGAAAGTACAGTTACTGAAAAAATTACTTACTCGTCAGATAAACTTAAGGTTAAAGGTTACATAAGTTATCCTTTAGACAAATCAAAAAAATATCCTTGTATAATCTGGAATCGTGGAGGATTAAGTAACAAAGGCGCTATTGATTCTTTTACTGCAAGAGGAATCTTCGGACAGATTGCAAGCTGGGGATACGTTGTCATTGCAACGCAATATCGCGGAAACGATGGCAGTGAAGGACAGGATGAGTTTGGTGGTGATGATGTTAATGATGTTCTGAATTTAATTCCTTTAGCAGATGAAGTAGAAAATGCTGATACAACAAAATGGGGCATTGAAGGCTGGAGCCGTGGTGGAATGATGACTTACCTGACTCTACTAAAAAATCCAAACTTCTCAGTCAAAGGCGGATACGCCTCAGGTGTAAGATGTGCTATGCTTGTAGGTGCTATTTCAGACTTTAAAAATTTTGTTGAAACAAGTGACAAAAGAATTTCGATTTATAAAAATATTCTAGGCGAAAAAGATTTTGAAAAGAAGCTTGAAGAAAGAACAATAATGAATTTTTGGGATAAGCTTCCGAACATTCCTTACCTGATTGTTCATGGAAAAAGCGATGAGACAGTTCCGGTTGAGCAAAGCATAAAGATTGCAGAAAAGTTTGATGAACTGGATTATGAATACAAATTAGTTTTGTTTGATGAGGGCGATCACTTCTTAAAAAAACACCGCAAAGAAGTTGATGAGATGAGAAAGAAGTGGTACGAGAAATACCTTAGATGAAGAGTACGAATAAGAGTAAAATATTATTCCCATTCCCACTTTTGGGGATTCCATTTGTTCCTGGTTTTCTCGTCGAATATTGGTTCGATGAAAGATTGGATTTTAGTTACTGCTTCATAGAAGCTAATTTTTAGATCTAGTTTATTCAGTTGAATAAATGATGCCCACTGAATTTGTTTCTGCTGATTATTTTTGAAAACTGCATCAAAGATAATGTGTCTATCTTCAAGATTAGTTCCTCTGTTGCCAAAGGTTTCGATAATAGCATCTCTAAGCACGCTTCTATTAAAAGAATTATTCTCAGCAATAAAGATGAGGTCATAAAAATCTTTCATCCTGCTGGTAATAAAACTCAGTTTTACAATTGCCTCAAGTTTTTCTGCGACTGCTGAATCAAATGAATACACAAATATTTTAGGTGATGGAAAATCAAGGAGCGTTGGGTATTCAATTTCATAAGGTCCGTTCGTAATTTTATCTCCAAAACCAATATCAATGGAAAAATATCCTTTGATTGTATCCATCTTATAAGGCACCTTAATTCTCACACCGTCAAAATCTGCACCCTCTTTAATCTTTTTACCTACTGTTTTATCCGTAATAAACTCAACACCATCATCGGCATTTATAGCAGCAATTTCTTTTATTATAGTTGTGCAATTCTCTACATCACCTGATACAGAAATACCGAGAAAATCAATATCCTTCGTTGGTCTGAATTTGGAAATTTTATTCGTCATCAATAGGAATGCACCTTTAAGAATGAACTGTGATCTATAAGGTGAAATTGAAATTCTATACAGAAATCGCTCCTGAAAATATTGACGCAAAATTGCATTATAATCTCTGTTGCTTTCGTTAGAAATATTCAGCAATCTGTTCCTGACTGATACAGCTATATTTTTAGTTTCTTTTTTCATTAAGCCATCAGACCTTTAAGAATTGGCGTTATAACTGTTTTAACCTGACATATTTCAGCATACTTTATAAGCGAAGCAATACTTTTCTTTTTTTGTCCCAGATAATTTATAAGAGCCTGCATTGCAAGTTCCTCTCCAAATTTATTTCTATATCTGAACATATCGCAGACTGTTTTTTCTTTATTGTAGACTTTCAGTTCACCATATTTAGTTTTAATGATTTCGATCCCTGGATTGTAAAATCTATCTCTGAAGTAAAAGGTTTTTACCGGCGGATAAATTATGCTTTTACTTTTTCGTGAATGTGGAATTGCATAATAGATTTCCGAAGGATTGAAATCTGTCATTTCATAATAATCCATTGCTGAAATAAGGCAAATAACAGCTTGAGGTTCTGCTCGGCAAACGGTAATAAGACTTACATTTACATTTTTAAAAAAACTGTAATCTGCTAGACGATAAACCCCCGGTTTAATTTTTACTATGATATTTTCTTTAGCAAGCTTCGCAATGTCTCTTGTGTGAAAGTTAGCTTCTTTGAGTTCCTTCATAGTAGCAAAACCGCCGTTTTTTGAGATATATGATATGATTTCTTTCATCCTATATAATGTTCTTTTTTACTGCCAATAAAATACATTGGCAGAAGATTAGAACCAAATCATTTACAAGGTAAATATGGTAAATCTACCTTTTAATTGAACCAAATACTTGAAGAAAATCATTTGTCACATAGGTATTTAAGTTTTAGTCAAATTAAGGTCACAGTTTGTGATCTTAAAAAAATTCGCACTAATAAAAAAAGGCGAGTCACCGACTTGCCTCTACTGTTTTTCATCCCGAATCTACCTGTCGGTAGACAGGTTCATTTCGGGATATTTATTTTAAATTAAAGATTCTTAAACTGCTTGAGATCCTGAAACAAGTTCAGGATGACCTTCATCATTTCAATAAAATCATCTTCTTCGTTTGCGAAAATTCACCGGCTTTTAGCTGATAAAAATAAATCCCGCTTGGAAGATTAGCTGCGGTGAACTCAACTCCATACTCACCGGCAGGTTTTTCTTCGTTAACAAAGGGAAGCCTCACCCCGTCCCTCTCCGAAGGAGAGGGGGAATGATTTTTTCAATTTCATTTTAACAAAACTAATTTCCTTGTTTCAGAGAATTCACCAGCAGAAAGTCTGTAGAGATAAACACCACTCGAAAGATTGCTACCATCAAAGACTGTTTCATAAGCACCAGGTTGCTTCTCTTCATTTACAAGTACTGCTACCTCTCTACCTAATAAGTCATAAACTATTAATTGCACAGAAGTCCTCTCCTTAGGAGAGGATTTAGGTGAGGCTGGTATTGTGTATTTTATTTT
>CAZXGJ010000119.1:0-3649 GCA_964639955.1 uncultured Ignavibacteriaceae bacterium | reverse complement strand
GTGGTCGGGTATCCCGCGGTGGGCGCGAGCCCGATGGCCGGGCTGGCATGAAGAACAGGGCACGTTTCATGTTGCCGGTTGTCCGACACGCGAGCGGGGGTCCGGCGTCACGCCGTCAACGGACTCCGCCGCGGATCCCTCTTGCGTGTTCAGCGGGTCGGTACCAAACCGATTGGGCCCGGCTGTGCCGTGTGCGAACCCGCAGTAGCCAAGAAGCAAAAGCGGCCCGAGAATCGGCACCAAGGCAATGAACAGCCACCACCCGGAACGGTCAGCGTCGTGCAGTCGTTTGACGAAGAGGGCGACCCGAACATACGCGAACAAAAGCCCCAACAGCGCGGCGACCGGAAACACGATGGGGCGCAGATCATCGATCTCGCCCAAGTTGAAAACCAAGCGCACAACGCGCCACGACACCATTTCCACCATGACCAGGCCGGCCCAGAGGAGGACCCGTGGAATCCGACCCTTGGTGGAGAAGAGCAGGTTCCAAGGGTCCAGCCTCACCGTTCCGAAGCTCCACAGACACAAGAGGAACACCCCCAGGCAGGCATACTGGAAGCCTTCCATCACTCCGAGGACCTCGTAGAAGGGCATGGCGTGGTTCCATCGCAAAATGCCGCTGGTCATCGCGAGTTCCAGCAAGGCCCGGCCGGGAATCACGATCATCAGGAACACGCTGCAGGCTACCAGCCACGGTTTCGCGGCCAGGTGCTTTGTCCTTGAGGCGAGCCCATAGCCGAGGCCGGTGAAGGCAACGGACACCAGGAGACCGCCAAGCGATAAGAGCGATGCTAAATCTTGAGGAGACATCGACGTGTTGGTGTGTTTGGTGGATTGCGGCGCGCTCCGTTAGCGGGAGCCGGCGGCTTGGCCGGCGCACCGTGCGGCTGGGTTCCAGGGGGAGATCACGGGGGAGCACCGACGGTGACGGCGGCTCAGGGGGTCTTCAGTTATGGCTGTGGATGGCATTCCGTTAACTGTTAACACGCCGGCCGCGGGCCGCTGTCATCCGGATTGTTGGAGGATCCGGACCGTCGGCCGGTTGGGGTGACGCCCGGCCCGCCTTGGACTCGCTCACTTCTCGAAATCCAGCAACAGGGCCTCCAGCCGGTTCGTTGGCCTTCCCAGAGGAACCAGCCCCATTCCCTCCGGCCCGCTGCGCGCCCAGGTGACGGCGTTCCCGCGGACTTCCGCGTGGAAGTGCGGACCCAGCCCGTTCAGGCCACCGAAGAAATCGCGCTGCACCCAGTCTGCTGGGACGGCATCGGTGATCAGGACTCGATTGGTGGGGACCAATACCAGACCACCGAACACATCGGACGCCGATTGAGGTTGAGTGCCGGGCGATGGCACGTAGTCCTGGTTTGCGATCAGTGTCGAGCGATAAGGTTGTCCCGTCAGCGAAAGCTGTCCGCGCCATTGCACCCCGTTTAGCCGGTCCGCCTCGGTAAGCGCATCCGGAGCCACGGTCAGGCCTACGTTGCGGACCTCCACGCGATGGCAACCCTTTCCCCCAAACAGCAAGTCGCCCAGCCGGTTCTGCGAGAAGGTCCAGGTGGAGCCTTCCATGGTGACACGCCCCCGCATGGCCGCCATGAACTCGGCGCGGACCCTTGCCTCCCACTTGTCGCGGGCCGCTCCCGGGCTGGGAGTACCCGCGTTGTCTCCGGAGTTCTGGCGCTCGGAGCAGCCCGTGCCCAAGAAGAGTAGAAACGCGCACCAGAGCGCTGTTGGAGCAAGTGACGCAGGCATGGAGTTTGTTCGATTACGGGTTAACACGCCATCGCGCGCCCGCTGTCACGTGGCGCTTTCCCGCCTGCGCTTCACCGCAGGAACTCCGCCAGCCACGCCCCCCACTCGCCGGCCGCCTGCTGCCGCCGAAGCCGGGCTTCGAGCGCCAGGCGTTCCCCGGGGCTGACGAACAGTCGCTGCCCCGCGACCGCTTCCGCCAGCGCCGGCAGCCACGCGGGCGCCGCCTCGGACGGCACGCGAACCTGCGTCACGGAGCCGCCTTCCGTGCGCCGATGGAACGTCAGCCACCGCCCATCCGGGCTGAAGACCGGTGTGATGCCGCCCGCGGGCAACCGCAGTGGATCCTGGAGCGGCAGGCCGCTTTCAGGATCCCACAACGACGGCGGCGATCCGGCGGTCCCTACTGCCAACGCGCGGCCCGAGGGATGGAAAGCCAGGCGGTACAGCCCCACGGCATCCCGTCCGGTGGACAGCCGCCGGCCAGTTCGCACGTCCCAGACGCGGACTGTGAAATCCTCCCCGGCCGCGGCCAGGCGTCGGCCATCCGGCGAGAACGCGGCATCGCGCACCAGTTCGTCGTGCGCCAACGGCGGACCGACCGGTCGGCCGGTGGCCGCATCCCAGAGGCGGGCGAACCCGTCGAAACAGGCGGTCACCAGCAGGCGCCCGTCCGGGGAGAACCGGGCGGCTGGCACTGGTGCGGCATGTTCGAGCCGGTACAGGCGGCGGTGCGAGGCTGCGTCGCACACCCAGGCCAGCCCGCTTCGGGTCCCCACGGCCACGCGCGCCGAATCGGAGGCGAATTCGATGGCCATCACGTCGTTGCCCCAGGTTGTGTTCGTCGAGGCGGGGCGCAGGTCCAGCACCGCGGGAAGCGCCCGCAGCCCGGCCCCGGCCAGGCCGAGCAGGAGCAGTCGTCCGTGGGCGATGCCGACGGCCAGTTGCGAGCGGTCCGGACTGAACGCCAGGGCGGTGGCCCGGTCGGGCAGGGTCCACGGCCCGGCCACGCGTTGTCCCGAGGCTGCGTCGGCGATTTCCAGCTCGGGCGTGGTGTCGGTGGTCGCCACCCAACTGGCGTCGGATGAAAACGCCGCGTATTCGAGCGCTGCCCGCCCGAGATGGTTCGACTGCGTGGTCCTGCCGCCGCTCGCTTCGAGTGACAGTCGCCGCAGGGTACCCTCCCGGTCGGCCAGCCGGAGTTCAGTCGAGTCCCGGGTGAAGCCGAGGGCCAGGATGCCTGGTCCCAGCGACTGCGGTGCGGCCGGGGCGAAGGCCGGCGACGGCAGTTCCCACACGAAAGCCGATTCGGTCCCGGCGGCCACGACCCAGCGCGTGCCGTCCGGGTTGAAGGCCGCGTCTTCGATCACCCAGCGCTGACGCAGCGGTTGAGCGAGCGGACGCCCGCCTGCCGCCTCGACCGGCAGGAGCGCGCGGCCATCCTGCTCGATCAGCAGCCGGGCGCCATCGGACGACACGACCCAGGGCCAGGCGAAGTTGAGGTCCGCCGATTGCGTGTTGACCGTCCAACGCGGGCGATCCTCGGCCGGCTCCCGTGCGTGCAAGACCGCCCGTCCGCGCTCGGGAAAGTGCAGGATCAGTCCGCGCGGCGAGAAGCAGGCGGGCTCGGGGCTGTGGTGGGCGAAGCGGGCCGAAACCGCGCCCGAGCGGAGATCCCACACCACCAGCGCCCCTTCGGCGCCACTGACCAGCAGGCGTTGTCCGTCCGGGTGAAAGCTCACCCCGCGCACTGACTCTCCGAGGGCCAACGGTTCGCGGGCCAACGTGCCGTCCTCCACGTTCCAGAGACGCACCGACCCATCCTCGCCCGCGGTCGCCAGCCACTGGCCATCCGGCCTGAACGCGAACTGGCGGACGGCCGCCAGATGCGGCAGCC
>CAZXGJ010000118.1:0-3663 GCA_964639955.1 uncultured Ignavibacteriaceae bacterium | reverse complement strand
TGCTCAAGTGACGTATTACTTGATCATCAACATCTTTTTTACAGATACAAAGTTTCCGGCAGTCAACCTGTATATATACATACCGCTCGCTATGTTTGCTGCATTGAATTTTACTTCATAATATCCCGGTTCCTGTTGTTCATCTACCAATGTTTCGACCTCACTTCCCAATACATCATAAACAACAAGCCTCACCCCCAGCCCCTCTCCAAAGGAGAGGGGAGTTTCGGGAATATTGTATTGTATCGTTGTCGTAGGATTAAAAGGGTTCGGATAGTTCTGCTCAAGCTTAAATTCTTTTGGTGCTGTATAACTGAAGATAAATTGTTTCGTCATCATTATTCCATCTGAACTTGTTATCATAAAATCAATCGTGTCTTTGCGGTTTATAGGTGCATTCCTGTTTACATCGAATTTGAATGATATTCCTTTCTCTTCTTTAGGTTTTAATATATCTATTGTTTGTTCTGATTGATGAAAGGTAATTGGCGCTTCCTCTAAGCCTCCCCTTAGGGGAGGTTTGGTGGGGCTTTTTATTATTACTTCTGCTGCCGGATTTGTTTCTGAAACATTTGCTACTGTAAGATTTATTTCGTTGCCCTTTGTGCCGGGCTGAACTTTGTAAACGGTTTGTGAAAAGAGCGTACTAACGGGTATTAAAACTAACAATAGTATTTTCATTTCTTCTTCTCCTTGTTGATAGAACACTGATGACACAGATTAAACCGATCTACACAGATTTTTATTCCATCTTCTATCCTGCTTCGGCTCCGCTCTGTTATTTTATTACGATTTTACAGTTTCTCAAAATATATTTATTTATCAATAAAATTTATTCCTTCGCAGAGACGAGTACGTCGACTCCGTCGCCGAGACGAGTCAACCATCTTCCATCTTACGGTACATTTAACTGAATCTCTACCAAATTATTTGCCCCGATATCCTGCTGCTTATCTTGACTTACATTTCCATAGCTCGCTCTGAAGCTTATGTTTAATGGAAGAAGTTCCTTTGTGATAATTCCACTTGTGTTTGTTAATCCAATATCTCTCCACGCACCACCATAGTATTTTACATCTGCATTTTCCAGCGGCTGATTATTTGTGTTGCTCACTTTTACTGTGCAAAGCACTGTTGTAAAATCAACAACGCTGTTGCTACTTAGGTTTTGCTGCTTATCCTTAGACAGATATTCATACGTCATTCTAAAACTATAATTGAGTGGAAGTAGTTCTTTGTAGGCAACTCCGTTTGTTGTTGTTCCAAAACTTCTCCACGCACCTGCATAATATTGAACTGTTCCAACATCAATCAAATTACCCAAACTGTTTTTTAATTGAACTGCTGCATTAACCGTTTGGAAAATTATAGTTGGATCTACAGAAAGATTTTGCTGCTTATCTATGCTTGCAAATTCGTAAGTCATTCTAAAGCTGTAATTGATGGGAAGAAGTTCTTTATAAGCAACTCCGTTTGATGTTGTACCAAAGCTTCTCCACGCACCCGCATAGTACTGAACCGTTCCCTGATCAATCAGATTACCCAAACTATTCTTTAACTGCACTGCTGCATTCACTGTTTGGAAAACTACTGTTGGATCAACTGAAAGATTTTGCTGTTTGTCTATGCTCGCATATTCATAAGTCATTCTAAAACTGTAGTTGATTGGAAGAAGCTCTTTTGTTGCAACCCCGTTTGTTGTTGTGCCAAAGGTTCTCCACGCACCGGCGTAATATTGAACTGTGCCAACATCTATCAAATTGCCCAAGCTGTTTTTTAGCTGAACTGCTGCATTAACCGTTTGAAAAACTACTGTTGGGTCTGAAGATAGATTTTGCTGCTTATCTATGCTTGCATATTCATAAGTCATTCTAAAGCTGTAATTGATTGGGAGAAGCTCTTTTGTTGCAACCCCGTTTGTTGTTGTGCCAAAGGTTCTCCACGCACCGGCATAGTATTGAACCGTTCCCTCATCCATTAAATTCCCTAAGCTGTTACGCAACTCTACCGCTGCGTTTACTGTCTGAAAAACTACCGTTGGGTTAACTGATAGATTCTGCTGCTTGTCTATGCTTGCATAAGCATACGTCATCCTGAAGCTGTAGTTTATTGGGAGAAGCTCTTTGTTTGCTACTCCGTTTACTGTTGTTCCGAAACTTCTCCAGCCACCTGCGTAATACTGAACCGTTCCCTCATCTATTAAATTCCCTAAGCTGTTACGCAACTCTACCGCTGCGTTTACTGTCTGAAAAGTATAAGTGTTGTTTTGTGCAGGAATATTTGATACTGTTTGCGAAGCATATTCGTATTCCATCCTTAATGAAACCTGGCTTAAGTTTGTAACGACAGTAAACGTTCCGTCTCCGTTATTTATTGCATCCTTCCAACCGCCTTCATAGTATTGAAGTGAGCCGGTTGTTAGTAAAGTGCCTGTGCTGCTTTTCAGGCTTACGGTTAAGTAAGGAGAAGACTGAGGAATATTTTCTAATAAGTATTCTGTATTGTACTTTAGCAAAGCGTAAGCTTCACTTGTTAAGCTACCAGTGCTGTCCAAATCCACTTCCTGCAGAACAGTTTGCAGAGTTGCTCTTGCAGCATTGTTGTTGTTTTGCTGCAGTTGAGTTTTTGCTGAGTTAAATAAGCTGTCGTATTTATCTGCAGTTGCTTGGTTTATTATCCAGCCAAGCTCAAGTGAGCGCTGGTTATAGTTTAGTAATGTGTCGATAAAATCTGAAGGAATAAATGGATCAGGAGGATATTTTCCACATATTGTTACTCCCTTAAAAGAATTTTCAAAAATAAATTGATCATCTGAAAACGAATCACCGTTTTTTCCTTGAATGTAATATGATGTTATATGGGGTAAAATACTGTCAGTAACAAAAGTCATACTATCAAGATGGTTACCCGGTTGAATAAAATTGTAAGGATAAAATTTTGAATCACTAATGATTCCCCACTTTAATATATCCCAGTTATGTGAATATGATCCTTGCCATTTATTGGGTGCATCAAAATCGTAAACTAAATCGAACATTTTTTCAACCGCAAACCTCCAGACTGGTTGCTTACTCATGGAATCGTTTTTAACTGTATAATTAAAGAGAAGTCCGTATTGAGATTCCTCTACTTTACAACTAACTTTCGCTGTTAATAGGTTCATTGGCACATATTCAGGAACCGAGGCTCCATAATCTCCATATTTACTCCCATTCCAGCTATAGATTTTGGTTTCTCTTGTTTCTTCATCTTGACCTTTAATTTCTAAAATTCCATCCCCATCAATATCAAAAACATCTGTGAACCAATCAAAAGAGAAAATTACAGAATTATTCAGTGATCCTTCTGATTGTACTTCATTCAATAAACTTCCATTCTGTCCGTCCCAACTATATATCCAAATACTTTGAGATGAATTTTTCATTCCATAATAAAAACTTGCAATGATATCTACGTAACCGTCATCGTTTAAATCCATAGTCCCCCAAATATCCTCATTTACCCCCGGCTTTATAATAGGCCCAGAATCCCAAATTACATTTCCATTTTTATAAACTCCTATCAACCCACCATCAGTAACATAAGCCGGGAAAATGTAGCAATCATTTAATGTATTATAGGGATCTGTTATTGGTAATTTTAAATCTCGATAATTATTTATTT
>CAZXGJ010000117.1:0-3726 GCA_964639955.1 uncultured Ignavibacteriaceae bacterium | reverse complement strand
TTAATCTACCTTACTTAATTAATCCGAAATTCCATTTTCCGCTGAACCGATACATTACAGATATCGCAACCGGAAATTACTGTTCTGGTTTAGCAGAAAATACATTTGCCGTTTACGTAGATCCCGGTAAAGGAAAACTATTTACGCTTGAACCGACCGTTATTGGAGGTGGCAGTCTGAATTATAATGAAACAATAGAAAGTGATGTTGAGCTTAAAAGGGATTTGATAATTGAAAGCGGCGTTACATTAACAGTAAATGCAGATTACCACTGTTATGGAAACATAACAATAAATGACGGTGGTTACTTAAAGACCACAGGTAATGGTAAATTATTTTTCTATAACCACACAAGGATAATAGCAGAAGGAATGGCAGTTATCATAGGGGAACCTACAAACAGGCTTGAACTGGATTTTATAGAACCGCATACTGGTAATGGAATAAAAGTAGAAAACGGAGGCGAGCTAGCCATCTATTATTCTGTTATAAAGAACCCAAGGGCAGGAATAACCGTTAACGCCGGAGGAACACTAATTGAAGTCGCTGAAGTAGATTTCGAAAACTGCTCTGAATGCTGCATTGCTATTGGAGGTCCCGGCTCGTTGAATTGTTCAATTCACTATAATACTTTTACTAATTCAGGCTGTGCTGTCTCGGCAGCCAACCTGAGTGAAATTTATATAGCATATAATACTGTTCAGGGAGTAGAGCAGGGAATTTACCTCTCGAATGTTACCAATCCTCTTATTTTGCATAATACGATTACCTCCACATCGGAAGCTATGCCGGGGATTTTCCTGGAAAGCTGTAATGGTGCAATTAGAGAAAACATTATTAGCGGTCACACCAATGCAATCCATCTTGGTAACTCCTCTCCGGATATTGGAGGTAATGATATTTCGGATAACTTATACCATGGAATTTACGTAGGTTCTGGTTCATTGCCCAAAATGGATGCAAGGTTATATTATGATCCACCGAATTATTATCCAGTAGCAGGATATAATAAGATTTGGGAGAATGGCGGAACGACAATTGGAGGTCCACCGGATAATGACGGCTCAGAAATATTCTTCAACAGCTCTGGAGTAATATTACAGGAAGGATGCAATTCAATCTACGATGACCGACCGGGGATAGAAACTCCGCCATACAACACAAGATTGCTGATGAATGGAATTAGTTTTGGTGGTGGAATAACCATTCACGCCGAGTATAATTTCTGGAGCGACAATCCTCAGTATCCGTTGGAAGAACGCTTTGGTAACCTGAACGTTTATTACGAACCATACCTGGAAGATTCTTGCGAAATACCTGTTGGCGGCGGCGGTGATGGATTGTTAGTTAAAACATCATCCGGCGAAACGGTGGATACGCTTTATCCGATAAACAGAACCGTGGGTAATTTGAACAATGCAGATTATTTGGGTGCAGAGGAACTGTTTAATCAGGTAGTTAATAGCAGCGATTCGCTGGAAGTTAAATTACTTGCTTATCAGAGGTTGTATGAAATAGGGAAGTTGTCCTCAAAGCCGGAATCGTATTTCAATAATCTTTACAGCATATATTCATCGTTAAGCCAATCAACATCTGATACTTCAATGATGAAAATTTTCAGGCAGCTTAGTTCATTAAGCCTTGTTGGTGAAACAGAATACATCCCGGCCATTGAGGAGTTTGATCAGGTTATTCAGCAGAATCCCAACACAGAGGAAGCAGTTTATGCTGAGATTGATGCACTGACAGCAGCATTGCTTATTGAAAAAGAAGACAGCACACTCGGGAAATCTGTTGCGGCTAAATATTTAATTGATGAAGATGAATATCAGGTTAAGATCGCTGAAATTTTAAGGAAGAATTTTGGCGCACCAAAGAAGACAGAAGAAAAAGTTTTGATCCCCACCAGGTATTATTTATACCAAAACTATCCAAACCCCTTCAATCCTTTAACCACAATAAAATACCATTTGGCTGAAGCAGGAGATGTGAAGTTAACTGTATATGATATACTCGGAAGGGAAATAGCTATTCTTGTTAGTGAGCAGCAGCAGCCGGGAAGTTATGTGGTTAATTGGAATGCTTCGGGCTTTGCAAGTGGTATTTACTTTTATCAGCTAAGAAATAAAAATTATATTGATACGAAAAAGATGATCTTACTACGCTAAAGCTTCGTAAGATAAATCCTTCTCCGATAAAAGTCGGATTATTAATTCTTGTTACAGAGAATGCTAAACCTCCGAGGTTTCAATGAATGTTTTTCAGAGAAAATTCTCAATCTTAAGCTAAAAAGGGGTATAAAAATTTTTTGATTGCCTAAACCTCGGAGGTTTTTCCATCAATTGCGCAAGGTGAGTTATTAATTCTTACCAAAAATATTTATAACAGCCGGAACGAAATTCCGGCTTTTATTTTCCGGCTATCTTTATTAAAAAATATCATAAAATCTGTTTAATAGTAATTGCAGAGAGGTTAAATTTATGGTGTTAAAATAATCGAGAATAAAAATTATTGATAAAACCTCTTAGAAATACTTTCAAGGCATATTGTAAACTTATGCTGGTTTTATTTCTTGCTTGTGCCTGCTCATCGGCTGAAAATGTAAGTTATAAACTTGGCAAAGAAAATTTTGAAGCCGGCAGATACCTGACAGCAATCACATATTTCGATCAAGCATTGCTGGAAGAGCCGGCTAATCCTGATATTTACTTTCGCAGGGGAAATGCAAAATTGATGCTGGAAGATTTTCAGGGGGCGATTGATGACTACTCCCGGGCTCTGGCGCTCGACAAAACAAATCCGAAATATTTCATCAACCGCGGGCAGGCGAATATTTCATTAACAGATTACGAAAATGCTCTCAAGGATTTCGGCGAAGCTTTAAAATTGGATTCAACGGATGCACAAATCTATTTCAACCGCGCTTATGCATTTGAACTAATGAATAATTACGATTATGCTTTAAGTGATTACTCGCAGGCAATAATTTTCGATTCCACAAATTCAAAGTTTTTTGTGAACAGGGGAAACCTATACAGCTTTCTCGGAAATTCAGATAAAGCGATAGCAGATTTTACTAAAGCTATTGAACTTAATCCCGATGAGAAGATTGCCTTTAAAAGCAGAGGCGATGAGTATGCACTGAATGGAAAATTTAAAGAAGCAATTCAGGATTTTACAGATGCTATGGAATTTGAACTTGAAGACATAAGTGTTTACTATTCAAGGGCAGAAGCAAAGCTCGGTATGGGTGAATTTTTAAGTGCTGCTGTTGATTATACGATTATAATATCAAAAGATTCCCTGGATGCTACAGCTTTTTACAACAGGGGGATTTGTTATGCAAATCTTGATTTAAAGAACAGTGCCTGCGAAGATTTTGTTAAAGCCGGAGAGCTGGGATTGTTTGAAGCGTACGATGTCATTGAAAAGTTTTGTGAGGGGAAAGGCGAGAAGCAAGATTAAGAGTAAGTGAATGAGTAAGAGTAAGATAATTAAATGAAGAAATATAAATGCTGCAGTGTTGTCCGAAATAATTTTGTAAAAGAGAATTTGTTTTGAAATAACTATAATCCGCCGAGGCGGACTAATGTTTTTATTAAACAATTGAACTCATCCCCACCTCGTCAGAGTCCGTAGACTCTGCCGGAGTCTAACGACCTTCCCTTGCCAAGAGGCTGTGTGAAAATCAACTTTTCACCACTTATGGTTTGAAGTCCATCTCAT
>CAZXGJ010000116.1:0-3782 GCA_964639955.1 uncultured Ignavibacteriaceae bacterium | reverse complement strand
ACGTACTTGCCGATAAGCCGACGCTGAACGGTTTACGGCGACAATGTTTTGATTAACTGATAATGTTATTTAGTAAGAACAATAATTTAAAAACAGAACCAACTTGAACTGCAAATGTTAAGACCGACTGAAGCGTTCGGATTGATTGGCATGTTATACTTACGTCCTTATTTCAACAAAATCATCTTTCTATTTTCAATGAAGCCATTTACTCTTAATGAATACACATATACTCCGCTTGGTAACTTATTCCCGTCAAATTTAACAGAATAATTACCTTGTGTATGTTCTTTTTTCACTAATGTTGCAACTTCTTTTCCCAATATGTCATAGATTTTAAGTTGAACCAATCCTCTCTCCTTTATTTGATATGATATTGTTGTATTTGGGTTAAATGGGTTGGGATAGTTTTGCTCAAGTTTAAATGAGATATATCCATTAGCTGATTGATCATTAACACTTGTAACAATTTGGTTTGATTTGTATAATCCGAGACCATTAGCACTTGCGTAGAGGTATCCATCAGAATTGATAATATTCCAGCTCATTGTTGCACTTGAGTGAATACCTTCGTTTAAGAATTCCCAAGTATCCCCCAAATTAGAAGAAAACAAAATTCCTTCTCCTGCAGATAATCCTGCTACAACATATTTATCGTTAAAAATTGAGAGTGAATAAACGGAATTATTATATAATTTTGACCAAGTTTCTCCATAATCAGTTGAACGATATATGCCTTGGTTTGTACCTTGATCGGCAAAAAAGATTAACCCGTTATTACCCGAAGCGATTCTATTGTATATTGGTGGAGATGAGGCAAAGATACCATCACGGATTATAAGAAAAGAACTATCAATATGATTTGCTCTGCAAAGTTTATTCCCTGAGACAGCGTAAATAACCCCTTTTTCAGTAACTTCAATATTATGAATTATTGAATTAGGAAGTCCGTTTATCAAGGTTGACCAAGATATTCCTTTATCTGTGCTTCTTTTAATATAGTTGAATGTTCCAAGTAGCACCGAATTATCAGGATAAAGAGCCATATCAACTATGTGGGTTTGAAATGTGTCAATACTAGTTGTAGAATCCCAAGTCATTCCATTGTCTATTGATTTATATACATTACCTGCCCAGGAACTTACGAACATATTACTCTCATTATCATTAATAATATCTGAT
The DNA here is from genome assembly GCA_964639955.1 of uncultured Ignavibacteriaceae bacterium. Classification (GTDB taxonomy): domain Bacteria; phylum Bacteroidota; class Ignavibacteria; order Ignavibacteriales; family Ignavibacteriaceae; genus IGN2. The sequence continues at coordinate 2,600 of CAZXGJ010000116.1, read as the reverse complement.
AACCAGTTCCATCCTCTGACAGATGAAACAGAAGTCAGTCCCAGAACTGACCAATCACCAGATTGACCATTATATTTCTGAACACCAAAAAGGGTTGCTGCAAATATATTGCCTGTTTCATTAATAATTGCTCTATTGATTGTACCTGCTGTTACTCCTGTAATTTCCCAGCTTTCTCCAAAATTAGTAGAACGATAAATACCCCCATCTGATTCTGAACAAGCAAAAAGAAGATTGTTTAGAACAATTTTCACCCGAAAAATGTTCTTGTTATAAAGACCGTTGTTAATTTGTTCCCATGTTAGACCATTATCTGCGGATTTGTAAACACCATTGTCTTTGGTTCCCGCAAATATTGTTCCTTCTCCATTCATTGTTAATGAGAACACTGTTTGACCGACTAACCCTCTTTGAACCCAATCACCTCCTCCATTTGATGAGAAATAAACACCATCTCCTTGTAAAATATATCCTGTCCCTACAAAAATTTCATTTTGATGATTACATAATACTGTTGCAACTTCAACAGGCGGTAATCCTGAATAAAAACTATTCCAGGTTGAACCATTGTCATATGATTTATAAAAATTATTGGATGCTCCAACATATATTGCCCCTAAACTATCAATTGCTACTGCGATTACTGCAACTGAGTTAGGCAATAATTGAACCCATGTATCTCCGTTATTTGTTGATCTCATTAATCCTCCCCAATCACCGTCTCCAGCAAAAATATGATTGCTGTCATTGAATGCTATTGCCCAGCATTCAGGGCGAGTATATCCTGAAAGCCAGGTCCAAGTTTCACCGAGATCTGTTGATCTAAAAAGTCCTGAATAATAACCGGAACCAGCGAATAATATATTTGTTTTATTTATTCCTAGTGCAAAAATTTCGTTAAATGGATAAACTGTTGGCAGCATCTCCCAACTCAAACCCATATCTGTAGATTTGTAAACACCTCTTCCGTCAGAATTATATGCGCTAACAAAAATATCAACATTTGAGGAAAAAACAACATCACCTAAATTTCCTCCATAAGGCCCGTTCAATGAAGAAAAAACAATTTGTTGTGGATAATTGAATTTCACAATAAAAGAAATTATTAGATAAACAAAACATAATTTATAATTGCGCATATTTAAATAACCTTTGTCTAATTCCCGTATCTATAATGTTGATAGTATAATTAAACGGCAGTAATCATTACTGCCGTTGAAAAAATATCCTTATTTCAGGATAATCATTTTGCGATTCTCCATAAATCTATCAACTTCGATTTTGTAAAGATATATTCCACTTGGTAATCCCTCAGCATTAAACTTAACAGAATGAGTACCAGCTTCCTTATTCTCATTTATAAGTGTAGTGACTTCAGACCCCAAAACATCAAATACTTTTAGTGTAACGAACGAATTTTCATTTAAGGAAAATTCAATTGTCGTTAATGGATTAAAGGGGTTGGGGTAATTTTGTTTAAGTTCGTACTGAAAATTTTTTGTGAGATTATTATCTTCTCCTGCCGCCATTTTGTGCGGGATTCCAAGTCTGACCTCTACTGTGTTTGTTGGACCGGTTTCACCACCTCTATCCCAAGGGTCCTCGTATAAACAAGTCACATAATAACTTCTTGCATTGTAATCTGAACCCATTTCGACAGTATAATCTATGTACTCGAATTCATCTGGATTTGCAGTTCCCAGCAGACTGAAGTTTCCAGGCGGCTGTCCCGGGACGTGAGCACCTGACCTGTAGATTCTATACTCCACAATACTACCGACAAGAGTAGCAGGATATGGACCCCAGACAAATCTTGGATGAGCATTTCCTTCGTTAGTTACTGCAAGACAATTTTGCCAATAATTTGTGAATAAACTCGTGTTCTGCTGCCCCTTCTGCTTCATTTCCCAAATTGGGATTAATTGAGCATTTGAAATTGTATTGAATGGCTCACTTCCTGAAGAACTATAAGAAAATTCCTTAGTATTAGCATCATATTTTATCCATAGATCAATATCATGACCATAGGTAGGTGGTTGATACCAACCATAGTATCCGTAACGGTCATCCCTGAAATCCAAGTAAAAATATTCAGCGCTATGATTTGTTGATAACTTGTAAAGTCCATAAGCATAAATTGGAATATAATATGGCGGATTATTTGTAATATCGGTTACGAAATCCCAGCCTCTCCAATAGTTGGGAGGCCATTCATTGTTTGCATGTGGTGTAAAAGTTGAAACATCATAATTCTCCGTAATCCAATAAGTTCTTGGAGGGTAGGAACCTGCCCAAACTTCGCCTTGTGCTTCGATGGTAAATGTTATTGTTTGTGAAGGTGGGTTTACATTTGCTGTCCCTAGATACATTTCACCCGGATACCAAGATTGTTCTTGGGCAATCAAGATGCAAGGAAATACCAGGAAAATAACTGTAATTAATTTTTTCATTCTTGTAACTCCTAACAAACAAATTAATGATATGGTTAACTAAAAAGATAAACAGATCTCTTAAGTAACCAAATCATATAAAACCCGATGTATAAAAATATTTTTCTCTTTTCATTCCCGTTACCTTTTCTCTTGTGAGTAAGTATAACG
>CAZXGJ010000115.1:0-3976 GCA_964639955.1 uncultured Ignavibacteriaceae bacterium | reverse complement strand
CGTGGTATCTGCCGTTGTCTGTTCTTACAATTTTTCTCTGGCTTGCACTGCTTATTCCATTCTGGTCGCTGCTCATTAGCTGACCTTTGAGAATTGCCGTAGCTGTTGCGGTTGATGAAGTAAACACAACTCCTGTTTGTCTGTTCCACTCATTCTGGAAAGTCACTCCGCTTCCTGTCCATTTGTACTGGAAGAATTTTCTCTGCTGCCCGTTTACGGTTATTGTCTGCTCTGGAAGCATTCCGACTTTGTAGTAAGATCCCTGCCATCCTGAGCCAGGTCCGCTCTGATTCAGGAAGACGCCTTTGTATTGACTTTGATAATCGGGATAGAACGGACTCGTACGTTGGTAGTATATTGCATCGTTCATTCCTCTGTTTCTCAGCTGATTTCCAAAAGCTGGATCGGGATAATCAATGAACCATGGATCGCGAAATTCAACTTGCCCGCCATCTGTCGCAGTTCCCTCGAGGCTGTTTTTTATTGTGATACCGGGTTGCGTTGGTTCAAATCTGGATGTAAAATTATTATCGAAAGATTGAATTGTGAAAGAATGATGATTTATAACATTTGACTCATTTACAGTATTCCTAATCCATCTATGATATTTCTGATTTGAAATAACAGTTTGATCACCGAGTATAGTTTGTTCTGAATTCACCGGGAAAGGAAACTGAGCCCCTGGATTAAAAGGATCACCCCAGTTACTTATATCATATTAATATTTTTTTAATACACCAACTTGCTGGTTATTACTGTTCCTTTGGTCAATTGTAACCAATTGGTTTGGTGGAGTAAAAGAAACACTTATTGAAGGGTTTTGTTGTGTTCTTGGCCAGAATGTCCAGACGATATTCCCCGCAGAAGGACCTTCATGTTTCCAAGCTAAACCTAGAGTAAACCTATTGTTATTATCTATTGAATTTACGAAAGCATTTACAAAGTCACTTCCCTGAGAGTAAGTGCTAACTACAACCCACTGAGTACCCTGCTGGCTTATAGTCCCATAACCAAGAATATTTGCATTTTGATTTGTTTTATCAGTTGAATTCCACAGTGCTAGTAAATCCAAATTCGGATCTGATATATTAAGACCACAATCAAAATAATTAAATTCTGCCGAAGATGATTGTTGACCATCAAATCTAAAACTTACAGTTACACTGTGAATTGTTGATCCGTTGGGTATTTGTAAATCATCAATTAGCCATTGATAGACACCGTGGTATAAATAAGTATTGTTCTTACCTATATAAATTCCTTGAACAGAGCCACAAGCTGAGATGTCTTGTAATCCATTTTGGCTTCCAGGTGCTAAAGTACCATTTCTATAAATATCTATCTGATAATTTGGACAATTTGCCTGATAATTACTTTGTGGAAATATATTTTCCGCATTTGTTAATAAGAAAAATATTGCCAGAAGTCTAATTAGAGTTTTCATTTTTATTCTCCCTTATTTTTTCGAATAATTATGTTAAGTTTGGCAGGCAAATAAAAAGGCAGAATGATTCACTGAATTATTCACACCACCTTTATTATTTGCATCATCAGAGTAGCGATGTTGCCGCATCGCTACTCGCTTTTTATTTTGTCTGGTGGACTCAATGTTTTTCCTCCTTTCTTATTATTTTTTTCCAATTAGTATTTTTGCTTTCGCTGATTCATATCCGACAGTTATAACCATATTGTCTTTTACTGCTACTCCTCCATAACTGCCGCTGAACCAGCCTAATTCATTGATGTAGCTTTTCCAGGTAATACCATTGAAGTGAAGAAATTCACCAAAAGCGCCGGCTATAAAGACATCATTTAAGCCATTCCCTCTTATTCCTGTTGTAGCATAATGTGTAATATCAAATCCATTATCCTTCCACAAAAAGTCAGTAAGAAATTTCTTTTCATAAATACCATTCCCTATTACAAAGTAATGACGGTTTGGAATAAACCATACAGCATATAATTCCCATTGAATAGGAGCAGACGAAATTTCAACGACGGTGTTTTCCTGGATTCTGTATATGCCTTTACCTAACGGTAGATTTCTTGAGCATACAGCAAGTATTTGCTGTTCACCGGTTTTAGGATCTGTTGCACCATATATATCGTGAAAATCCAATTCCGTTCCGCTTTCTATGCGGCGCCACTGTACGCCGTTATACCAAGCGATTGTACCGTTATTTCCAACAACATATAAATTGTTACTGCTGCTTCCCCAAATTTTTTTTACTAATGAAGGAAAAACGGATGAGATTCCTATTGACCAATACTTGATTCCATCCCAATGAATTAGATTCCCAATTCCAAACCATATATCGTCAGCATTAAAAGCAAAGATTGCATATATCGGACTGTAAAATGAGTCACCCTGAAATAAATATGGTATTCTCTTTAATGCCCACTCAATTCCATCCCAATGCACTGCGTTATACATTGTGTAACCATTCTGGCTTGTATCGGCAATCTTAATTTCTCCAACAGCCCAGATATTGTTTTCGTTTATTATTACAACGTCGTATAGCGTGCTGCTGCCTATAGTGCCAAAAGTCCAGGACTGGAAAGTAAAGTCGTGGCTTGTTGTGTCCATTGTTGTTACGTTAAGCTCATTGCTGGATACTTGTTGCTGCCCGCCACTTTGTGGGATACTGGATGCTTGATACTTGTAGCTCTGGTTTGGCAGAAGAGAGTCAACATATAGTATTGTGTCTGCGGTTGACAGACTAATAGTCTGTCCTACATTATCTTTTTTTAGTGTTATGGTTGCCGGGAGTGAGAGGTTGGTGGTGGTTAATTCTATCCACGCTTCGGTGCAGCTTACGTCTTCAAGTTTAAGTGCTAGTGTTGGTTTTTCACCATCTGGAGGTGGCGGCGGCGGTTCGGTTGTGTTGCAGGATTTTAGTAATAAAGCGAGACTTATTACAAGTAAACAAGCTATTGCCCTTTTCATTTTCAACTCCTGAAAAAACTAACCCGCCTGTCGGAAGACAGGTATTTATTTAGTTATAATTTAAGCTTCGGAGTAGCTCTTTACTAATATATCAAATGTAAACATTTATTGTTGCTTAAGACAATCCGTTAACTAATCCGAAGCACTGTTCTCCTGTTCAAATCTCAGGTCTGGAGACCTGAGCTACGGTTGAATCGTAGTCATTTCACCAAAAAATCAACTCCCAAAAAAATAATAAGTTATTTCCACCACAAGCAGAAATTTTTACGATTGTGTAAGAAATTTTTCCCCAATTATCTGATGTTATTTATAACCAGATAAATATTTAAAATAGTTTCGTTCAATAGTTGAGATATTTTTTTTACAATGGAAATTTAGTGAATTGATGTGTATGGAAGAAAATAAAAAAAAGCCGGAGTGATTAACCCCGGCTTTGAAAATTGGAATAAAGTTATTTGAGTAATACCATCTTCTTAACATTTACAAAGCTTTGTCCTGAGCTTGTCGAAGGATCGTTAACACTTAGACGATAGATATAGACTCCGCTTGCAAATTTGCTTGCGTTAAAGTTTACTTCATACTTTCCCTCATTCTGTAATTCATTAACGAGTGTTGCTACTTCGCTGCCGAGAATATCATAAATCTTTAAAGTAACATTACCGGCTTTTGGGATTTGGTATTTTATTGTCGTTGAAGGATTGAATGGGTTGGGGAAGTTTTGTTCCAAAGCATAATCTTTAACTGGCAAATTACCTTTATATGTTACGTGTTTGTATCCTCCTTTATTCAAAGTTTCTGAATCTGAAAATCTGTTTGAAATTGAATAATTGCATTCTGCATTTGTTGTTACAACAAGCTTGAATATCAGTGTTCTATTACCTATTCCAGTTAAATCTACCTGGTAACCGATGTTGTTGTACAACAAAACATTTTCGGAGTTAAAAGTAACATTATCGAAAACCCCAATTACTTCACCAGTCTGATTATCAACCAACTCCACTCTGAAGGCAATCGTTGTGCTGTCTGAGA
>CAZXGJ010000114.1:0-4010 GCA_964639955.1 uncultured Ignavibacteriaceae bacterium | reverse complement strand
ATTATGCAATTAATTTTTCAGAAAGTCAAATTAAATCGATTTGTAATTAGCAAATGAAAACCCCTGCCAGCTAATATTGACAGGGGTTTGATGAGTGCAAAGTTTTTTATTTCAACAGCAACATCTTTTTAGTTTCAATAAAATCCCCGGCTTTTAATTGATATAAATAGATTCCGGATGCCAGATTCCAGGTTCCTGATGATGAATTAAATTCAACTTCATATCTTCCTGCCGGTCTCTCTTCATTAACGAGAGTTGCAATTTCATTTCCCAAAACATCGTAAATTTTTATGCTGACAAACAGAGTTTGCTTGCCTGCGCTTGCAATGACAGATGGGATTGTGAAACGGATTTTTGTACTCGGGTTGAAGGGATTGGGGTAGTTCTGACACAGTTCAAACGTAGATATATCGTGTTGACTATTATCCTCTACATCCGAAGTCATTCTACGGAATATATTTATATAATTTTCCGGCATTTCAGTTATTATCAAATAATCTCCCGCAGGACTAATATCAATACCACACCAATTGAATGATGAACTATGAAACCCTGTCATTATTTCTACAACGTTCCCATTTATGGGATTGATCTCAAGTACACTCCCCTGCTTATCCAATACATATAAATTTCCGGAAATAGGATCAGGTGTAATACCAACAGGAGAGATTAAAGTGTCGTTAAGAATTAATTGTGTCAATACTCCTGCGGAATCAACTTCAAAAATACCACCCGGACTTCCTTCACCTTCATCAACTATATAAACATTTGAATCGGTTATTGCTACATCAAGTGGATTTATTAATGTACCGTTATCAGTATGCAAGGGCCATTCGTTTTCAGCACTATCTGCCGAAAATACCCAAATTTCATCCGGTCCGGTATTACCTCTATCAACTACAACAATCTGCCCCGGTAGTAAACCTTTACCCTTATAATTTTCTGGAACGATAGCCATTCCTATCGGATCATCATCACCGCTGTGAAAGCCAGATACCCAGGTTATTCTCCCGGTGCCATTGAAGGGTGTATAAAAAATAGAACCACCGTAACCTTCTGAATGAAAGATATCCCCATCACGCGGATCAACCAAAAGTGCCGAGGGCCTATCGGCGGAACAAATAAAAACTACACCGCTGTCTGCAGAATATTTATAGACGCCGTCCTGACCACTGTTTGATTGCACAAAATATATTGCACTATCAATCGGATTATAATGTGCTGAATAGGGTTCGACTGCCAGAACAGAATCAACCTTTGACCAAATTGGATTGCTTTGTGCAATCATCAAAGGAGCAGTCAAAATTATTAGTAAAAGTGTTTTCATTTTACCTCCTTGTAATTTTATTTAATTAGTCCCATTTTTTTTGTTTGTATAAAATTGTTTGCTTTTATCTGATAGAAATAAACTCCGCTAGGCAATGCTGCTGCGTTAAACTCAACTTCATATTTTCCTGCTGGTTTGTACTCATTAACAAGAGTTACGATTTCTCTCCCAAGTAAATCGTAAACTTTTAGAGTTACATCACTGCTTACCGGTAACTGGTAACTGATCACTGTACTTGGATTAAAAGGATTGGGATAATTTTGAAATAGTTTAAAATCATCAGGAATGATTGAATAATCTGACTTCACTTCAACTGGTTTATCAAAGAACAATTTCAAACCCCAAGATTGTAAAATGCCTGAATTTCCCGATGCTAAATCAACAACTGTTAAAGTCCATTCACCATTTGGATCCATACCTGAAAATATTGACAACGGGCAGTGCGGCTGGTAAATTCCGCTGTAAGGATATTGACCTTCATTTATTGGAATTGAACCTGCATCTGTTAAATTGCAATCAATGATGTTACTGTCTGCTATTTCGGATTGAGCAACTAAAGTATCAACCTCATTGTTATGAGAAATAATAATCGCCAGATCGGCAACATCCGGATGAATTATGGAATCTATAACAACAGTAACACCAGCAAGAGTAAATTCTTCAAGAAAGTCAGGAGTTATATACACCTCAATGATGTCACTTACTTCACCGGGATCGGGTATTGAAAGATTTAAATTCTGTCTTTCATAACTCTCGAACGATAAAGTACCTCCGCCATCAGTGGTATGGAGTATGGCACCATCCCATCCGCAAATCCAACCTGAACCAGTCTCAGGAAAACAAAGTGAAGTCAAATAACCGCAGCTTGGTGAATCCTGTTTGTACCAATGATCACCTGCATCAGTAGTGGTAAGAATAGTACCGTTATCACCTGCTATCCATACGATATCTTCATTAACAATCTTTACTTTATTTAATGTTTCATAAGTTACCTGCGGAATTGTCTCAATCCACGTTTCACCGGCGTCAGTTGTACGGAATATGCAGCCTCCAACACCAACAACCCAGCCTTTGTTGTGATAAAAATCAATCGATCTGAAAAAACTTGTATTATTAGGTGAGATATCAAACCAGGTTTCTCCATTATCTGTAGTTTTTAATATTGCACCGCTCATTCCTGCGGCATATCCGGTTTGCGACCAGGCAAAATCAATTGCATACAGATGATAATTTGTGTTTTCGTGCTTTAAATACCAGTTAGAACCATAGTTGGTTGATTTCCAGATTCTTCCCCATTCGCCGGCAACGAATAATTGTCCGCTAAACCCCCTAAAATAAACGTCGTGCAATTTATCGGTGGTAGCAATATCATTATGGTTCCAATTGCCTGAATAAGAAAATATTACTGTTCCGTATTCACCGACAGCTACAGCATCAGGAGTAAAATAATCGCAAGTGTAGAACGCTTCAATATCATAAAGGTCGTAATTCGTTTCACTATTTTCCGGAAGCCAGTTATTTCCATCGTCAGTTGTCTTTAGAATTAATCCGTTTGCTCCGACTGCATAAATTGAAGGTGAAAAACAATCATTATCAATTGCGTGCAGATTAGTTGTTTCTCCCTGAGATACAATTTCCCAATTTGCACTACGCTGTAAAATTATTCCTGCCCACCCAACAGCATAATTATTTTCAATTCCATAAATGGTTAAATCAGTTGGTGATGTTTGAATAGACCAGTTGCTGCCATAGTTTGTGGTGTGTACAATTGTTCCATCATAACCAATAGCCCAACCTTCACCTGATCCATTCATCCAAAAATCTCTCAAATCCGATGTTGTGCTGCTCACAGCTAAATTCCAGTTCGTGCCCGCATTACTTGTAGTATAAATTCTTCCATCATCACCAACAACGCAACCAAAATTTGAATCAATAAATTTTATTGAATTCATTCTGACCGTTGGAATAAGCGAATTTGTCCAGGTATTGCCGCCATCAGTTGTTTTTTTAATAACACCATATTGATTAGCCGCACCAGCTATCCATCCGTTTAGTAAACTGGTAAAGTAAACAGAAAAGTAATGTTCTGATCCCGTGGGATATAAACTATTCCAATTTGTACCGCCATCAGAGGTATGTAAAACAGTTTGATCCTGACCAACAATCCATCCATTTAACTGATCGAAAAAAAATACAGATAACAACTGTTTTGTCGTTCCGCTGTTAAGCTGATACCAGGTATTACCAAGACCATCAATATTCTGAAGAATAGTTCCATTATATCCAACAGCCCAGACATAATTACCTTTGAAGTGAACAGAATATAAATGATCGAAGTTGCCTTGTTCAATTATCTGCCAGTCGGAGAGATTTTCTTTTTTAAGAATGGTTCCGTGATCACCAACCGCAAAAAATCTCCCGGGATGGTTCGCATCCTCACAAATGTCATAAAGGTTATTACCTTGCGGTAAAGGATTCTGCCAGAACCATTGTGCAATAGAAACCTGACTTGCTAGAATAGTGAAAATAAGGGCAAGATTTATCTTGACCATAGATCCTCCTGTAAGAAGTTGAAATAGTTTTTTTCAAAACTTCTGCTTCGGGAGAGAAGATCCGCAGTCAGTAGATAAGTGTGTTCAGTGAGCAATCCATATTCTTACTCTCTCGTAGTAGAGAAGAATTA
>CAZXGJ010000113.1:0-4044 GCA_964639955.1 uncultured Ignavibacteriaceae bacterium | reverse complement strand
TGCATAATGATGGAGGAAATTTCGCGCGGATGCTCATCAACAGCTACAATGATCGGTGCGCATCAGTCAATAGGAACAAATGCAATTTATGTTGGCGGAACGGAAGAATTGAAAAAGAAATATATGCCGCGTTTGTGTTCGGGAGAAATGATTGCGTCTTTTGCCTTAACTGAACCTGAAGCCGGGTCCGATACTTTCAATCTTCAGACTGAAGCAAGTAAAAAAGGCAATAAATGGATTTTGAACGGTCAGAAAATCTGGATAACAAATGCAGGAATAGCAAATCTCATTTCAGTATTTGCAAGAACTGAAAAAGGCATAACCGGCTTTGCAGTTGAAGCTGATACGCCGGGCATCATCATTGGTCCTCCCGAAAAAAAGCTTGGGATAAAAGGCAGCACTACCAACTCAATCACTTTTGAAAATGTTGAAGTACCGGAAGAGAATATAATCGGCAGAGAAGGCAGAGGTTTTATAATTGCTATGAAAACCCTCGACGGCGGAAGGCTGACAATCGGTGCCTGTTGTCTCGGCGCTTCACGCGAACTGCTGGAGCTATCAACCAAATATGCAAAACAAAGAAAACAGTTTGGCGAACCGATTGCAAAATTCCAGGCAGTGCAGTTTATGCTTGCAGAAATGGCTTCGAAGATTTACCCGATGGAAAGCATCGTTTACCGCTGCGCTTACGATTACGACCAGAACAGAGATGTTGCAGTTGATGCAGCAATTGTTAAACTTTATGCATCCGAGGCAATGACAGAAATTGCAGATAAAGCCCTTCAGGTTCATGGCGGAATGGGTTTTTCGCGCGAGCTGCCCATGGAAAGGTATTACCGCGATGCAAGGATTTTAAGAATATTCGAAGGCACAACTGAAATTCAGAAGATGATTATAGGGAGACACGTTGTTAAATCTAATGGAAAAATATAAGAATGGATGGGCGTATGGTTATATGATTGAATTTAAAGAACATACAGCAATACTGCCCAATCGTAGCGATGCCATCAACTAAACTGTATTCAATTTCAGAGCAACGATTAACGATTTGCGATTATTGATTTATTTTTTCGATTAACATCTTACATCAGAAATCGTTAATCCTTGTTCTTAAATCACGAACTGGTTTAACAAAATATTTCTGAGGATAATATACATTCATAAAAATAATTGGTTTGTTATTATACAGATTCAAATGATTCCCTATGATTACACAGCAAAAACTTCTCGTAATACCATCAATCGATATTAAGAACGGAAAATGTGTTCGTTGTGTGCAGGGAATTCCGGAACTTGACTGCCACGAATATGGTGACGATCCCGTGGCAATGGCAAAATTATGGCGTGCAGAAAATGCAAAGATGATTCACGTTGTTGATTTCGACGGTGCACACGAGCATTCCAGAAGCAACTTTAAAGTGATTGAAGAAATCTGTTCTTCTGTTGTAATTCCTGTTGAATTTGCAGGAGGTATAAGAAATTTAGAAGATGCAGATGAAATTATGCAAACCGGAATTCTGCGTCTTGCCGTTAATACCCTCGCAGTTGAAAACAGGAAAGAATTTTTAAAGGTATTTGAAAAATTTGGCCCTTCTAAAATTGTTATTTCCCTCGATATTAAAAATGAGGAGCTAATGATTAAGGGAAGATCAGTAAACACCGGTATTCACTACAGAAATTTTGTGATGGAAATGATAACTGTTGGAATTACAAGGTTCGTTGTTTGTGACATTACCAGGAACGGAACATTACTCGGACCCAATATTGAACTTTCAAAAGAAATTACCGAAGTTACGGGTGCACGTGTTACACATGCAGGTGGAATTAGAAACAAAGATGAGCTGATGGATATTCAAAAGCTGGTTGCCATCGGAGTTGATTCTGTAATTGTGGGACGAGCGCTTTACGAAAACCGTTTCCCCTGCCAGAAATTATGGCGCGTGGCTGAAGCAGGAATTTTCAACTGAATAAAATTGTAATAGAAATTGAAGGATATTTTCTTAAAAAATTTTATCGTTTGTTTGCTTGCATAAAAGCATTGTTGCATGCATTCATGCAATCATGCAATCATACAACCATGCAGTCATGCAATAATCAAATTGATATAATTACAGAACTTAAAAATATTTGAATTATCAGAAAACTAAACTTGAGTTATAAATGGCAGAAGAAAACAAAAAAGCAATTCACAGCAGTTTCTGGGCAAATATTTTTAACCCGCGCACAGAAACAACCGAGCTTGCTGCATCTCTTAAAGCAATCCCGCTGTTCGGGCAGTTAAGCAAGCGCGATATTTCTGGTCTTATCAGCATCACCCATAACCGGAATTACCTGGCAGGCGAATATATTTTTTACCAGGGTGACCCGGGAATAGGGCTTTATATTATACGCGAGGGAGAAGTCTCAATTCACCGTGCAAATGATTCGGGCAAAGATGTGGTCTTAGCTACATTCTTAAAAGGCGATTTCTTCGGAGAACTGGCTCTGGTCGACGGCGAAAAAAGATCTGCTTCAGCAATTGCAAATACCGATACACGCCTTTCGGTTATATTTAAGCCAGACCTCGATGAGTTCATAGAAAAATACCCGAAAAAGGGAATTAAAATTTTACAGGGAATTTCACAAATTGTTACCATCAGATTAAGAGCGATTAATGAAGAGTATTTTTCACTAAAAACCAATAAACAATAAAAACGGAGGGCTGACATGACACTTGGAGTTAAAAAAATTCTTATACCGATAGATTTTTCAGACTACTCTAAGGCGGCATTAAGATACGCAATAAATTTTGCGAAGTGCTGCGAGGCAGAAATGTACCTGATTTATGTTGTCGAGCCGGCAATCTATCCTCCCGATTTTAGTATGGGGCAAATTGCTATTCCATCGGTTAACACAGAGTGGGATCAGAGAGCAAAAGATGAACTGGCAAATCTCGCTAAAAGCGAAATACCCGCCGATGTAAAAACCAAAACGATTATAAAAACCGGAAAGCCGTTCATAGAAATTATTGAGACAGCCGCAGAAGAAGATATTGACCTTATTATCATTGCAACCCATGGTCATACAGGAGTTGAACATATTTTATTCGGCAGTACTGCCGAAAAGGTTGTGCGCAAAGCTCCCTGCCCTGTTTTAACTTTAAGAGAGCCGGTAAAAGGATTCAAGTTCAAAGAAGAGCTGAAAAAAGAAAGGAAATGAAAGAAAGCATAGCGGAAAGATATCCGGCGTGATATCATTCCTTAATATCCGGCTTGTTAGGCGGAAGAAAGTTTTGAAAACGAGCAATAATCAACTTTCTTAGGGGAATCTAACATCCCCGCGCCGGGAATGTTATGCAGAATTAAAGGCGGTATAAGTAATAGTTAGGTTTAATAAAATATTTGAAAGTAATAAAATGAAACCAATTCTCTTTTTTGTTGTTTTCGCATTCTTTTTTATTGGTTGTTCTTCAATTGGGACTAAAACTCTTTATCGTGCTACAAAAAATAATATTGTAATAAAAAATATTGGTGTAATTAATTTAGTAACTGATTCAACAAATATTAAGATTTGCCCAACTATAAAATCAACTTCAGAATCTGCTATAAAAGAAAGTTTTCTTGAGAATACCGATTTTCAATTTACTTTGTTAGAAGAATCGAAAGATTTCAAAAGGCTAAGCTTAAATAAGGAAAGCCTTTCTGACATTTCAAATAAAAAGCATTTTGATGCAATTCTTATTGTTGATTCAAGATTTATGAATGTCGATTATACAGTTGCTTTTATCCCTGTGGCAAGCGAATATCATTCAGAATCACTCATAACTTTGTTTAATAACGAAGGTGATAAATTAATTTCTATTTCACACAATACAATGCGTGGTGATAATTACATTGAACGTCCAAGTGCTGATGTAACAGTTAATGATGCGATACAAATTGCACTTAAAAAATTGTTGGGGAATACAAGATCATTAAATGAAAAAATATCAAATTAAACCTAACCAGCGCCTGCTAATGAACCACTCATTCAAGTTGTGGAGATAAAACAAAGCCATAGCGTTTC
>CAZXGJ010000112.1:0-4155 GCA_964639955.1 uncultured Ignavibacteriaceae bacterium | reverse complement strand
GACAAAGCCAAAGATTAAGCAAACTGCACTTATCTTTCTTTGCAAGTGCAGTTTGTAAGTTAATTAATTAGAACGAACACTTAGAACAAAATGCCGAACAAAAATACAATCTTAAAAATCTCAACTTCGCCGAACTAAAATGGCGGTCGGCGTTGAGGCGCTTGTTATAACGCATTTATTAAAATTCTTTATCTCCAAATGTTATATGAACATATGGTTTCTCTTCATCGTATCCAGTAGCCAAATAGAAAGATTGTTTCCAAGAATATTTATTTTTAAACACATCAAAACAATTTATTTCCAATACTCCCCAAGCTTCCTTAATTTTTTTTTCATAATCTTTTTCAATAAAAACTGGAAGCCATATTAGATTTGTTTCTTGATTAGGTTTGATATTTCTTGTTAAAGGATACAGTCTATTTAATTCACTTCTATATTTAGGTTCTTGTAATTTATCGTTATCAATCTTAAACATTTCATCACCAATTCTGATTTTAACTGGTTTCCAAAATATTACAGTCTTTAAAGCAGGACCCAATCCGTGGTTTATTAAGTGACCGTACTTTATAAGATTTAATGATCCATCTGAATCCTCTTTATGTTTTACTCTAATTGACTCGACATTATCAGGTATATCATTAAATAATATTTCGACATACATTGGATTAAAACCAGGAATTCGCTTTCCAGCTTTGACAAATGATATTGGTATTCTTATGCCACCAGTTTCAAACGCAAGAAATGGTGCTTGTCTAAGCTCTCTATCATTTTTTATTTCTCTCAATGCTTTAATTGACATATATAATGAAACAATAATACCAATGAGAGTAAGTATTGCAATAATAATCTGTGCTAATGAGCTCGCTTCTGTAAGTGTCATATTGTCACTTTATTTTGCGTTATAACGGTGTGGCTGCTAACCCGCCGCCCAGAGCAGACGGCTAAGTTAAAAGCACAATACCAATAATTATTAATAAATTTATTTTACTTAACACTGCCGAACAACAAACTTGCATACTGCAACACTGCCGATAATTAGTAAACTGCCACATTGAAATGGCGGTCGGTGTTGAGCAGCAGGTTATACGCATTACATATCAATCTGCTTTAGACTCCCAAATTATTCTGACTTTTTCGAAATGCTTTATTCTTTTATCAATCTTTAATATTTCCTTTGGATAAAAATCTAACATAACATCACAGAATTCTAACATCCATTTTTTCCTAGAATATTTAGGATTAACCTTAATGATGTTTGAATTAGCTATTTGAATTTGACCCCAACCTAAAGCACCAATTGTAAGGCAATCCCAAGATAAAAATTCAATTGGAATAAAATTTACTTCTTTAACATTAACCTTAGTACCTTCAATGTTGTAAGCAATATTTAGAATTACAAAGTAATTATTATCATCTTCATAAAATCTCGTTAATCTTTCAACCGATGTTAAATTAGGCATATTAAAATGAGTATCTATTCTATGTGTCTTAACATCTACAACATAATATAGTTTATCTTTATCAGAAAAAGCTATATCTGCCATAGCTCTACGTGCAAACGTTGAATTGTATTCTCCACAATTATCCCCAAGAATATTTTCAAAATTATCTGAAAGAACCGTTTGGATAGCATCGCCAGCAGCTCTTGGGCTAGATGCTGAAGTTTCACTTAAAAAATCTTTTTGTTGATTCATTACTTTTAAAATATTTTTTTCTATTTCTTTATAAACATCTGAATAAAATATTTTACTTTTCATTAATTTTCTGCCTCATTGAAATTAAATAATGATATTTTGTCATTATTTTTATTTTTGACTGATGAATTATTTTTTACTTGTTCTTGTAGCGAATTACGCTCCCAAAATACGCCATCAAAGAAACCTTGAATTGATTTATCTTTTTCAGCTATAGAAAGTCTTTTTTCAGCAAGGCAAGCATATGTGTTGTCAAGTTCAATACCGAGATATTTTCTATTTAATTTTTTTGCCACAACTGAAGTAGTACCAGAACCAAGAAAAGGGTCTAAAACGAAATCACCTTCATTACTTGATGCTAGAATTATTTTTGCTATTAGTTTTTCTGGTTTTTGAGTGGGGTGATCTGTGTTTTCAGGCATAGACCAAAATGGAACGGTTAAATCAGTCCAGATATTTGATGGATGAGTTAATCTATAATTTCCATTATTTGATTCTTCCCAATCTTTTGGTTGTCCATTAACGCGGTATGGCGCTAAAACCTTCTTTTTTATTTTTACAGCATCTAGATTGAATACATAATTATCGCTAACTGTAAAATACCATATATCTTCTGTGTTGTTTTTCCAATTTGTTTTGGCTCCTCTTCCTTTTTCTCTTTCCCAAACAATTCTATTGCGCACTTTAAAATATTTCTCTCCAATTTGTTGAATTGCACCGGATGAACGATAATCTCCACAAATATATATTGAAGCAGTTTTCTTTAATGTTCTTATTAGTTTTGAAAGCCAAGAATCAATCCATTCAACATAATCCTTTGTTTTCATTTCTTTAAAGGTGTTGGAGTTGAAAGTTTTAGTAAGATTATATGGTGGATCAACAAATAAAAGATCAACAAAATTATCTGGAAGAAAATCTAATACAGTAAACAAATCTTGATTTATTGTTTTGTTTGTTATTTGAGATAAAGTAGATTTCTCTTTAATCGAAATTAATTTTCTGGATAATTCTTTTCTATCAACATCAGTTAATGTAAGAGTTCTATTTCTCGGTGCACGATTTTTTGTCATTATTAGCCTTTTGTATTTCGTTTTTGATAAACTAAAATATCAAAAACCTATAAATTAATTGAAATAAATATGCGCATAACGGCGTTTATACGCATTTTAGATATACTTAGAAAAAAAATAAATTATTTTTATCATTCCGCCTTTTATCTCTTCAACGGTTTTAATTGCCGCGTCTATATCCATTTTGTATTCAGTGCTTATATATGATTCAAGTTCTTGTCCTTGTTTTTTAAGTGCGACAATTGCGGAATCAATCTCTTCATTATGCTTATCACGAAGTATTGTAGTAAATAAAAAGAAAAGAATAACTATGATTAAAAAACCAAAAAATATTTCAAGACTACTTATAAATCTTGCTATGTCAGAGATTGGGTAAAAATCATTTATACTATTCGTAAAAAGTGTATTAAAACTGTAATAAACAAAAAATAGAAAATTACCTCTTGGGATAGAATTAAAACTATAGGGGTCAGACTTATAAATAGCTAAATTTATGAAGCTAAAAACAATTGCTGTAATGCAAACAGTTAAAATTAAACTCAAAAGATAGATGGCAACATTAAATCTGCTCTTTTGATAATCTCTTAACTTAGAAGTAAAAAAATAACAAATGCGATTAAATATAATTATTGTTTGCAAACTTGTAGACCATTTTTGGAGTGTTGAAGAATCCATTTCTTTATAATCAACATCTTTTAATTCATTTGCTAATCCAAATTTATCGTTATGCTTCCGCCAAAAATTTATAATCGCATCTGATTGCATTGAGAAAATATGCGATGGTTTAAATGAGAATTTAAACTTTCTAAAAAAATGAAAAGTTAGGTAGCAAAGAAGAATAAAACTTGAAAGGTGTAATAATAAAGTTGATGAAGAAATTATTATAAAAAGTAAGGCTATTGAAACAGTAGTGAATATTATAAAATTAGTTTTAAAATTTTTAAAAATGCTTGTGGTAATTCCAATAGAAGCAAATACACCTATCCAGCTTTTCCGTTTAAAGAATATAAAAGGTATTCTCCAGAAAATAAGAATGAATGGATAAAATAAAATTACAGATATTGTTTTTGCTAGCTCTTTATTTCCAAAAACAATCCAATAAAGGGCAATAACTGCAATTAGAATAAAAAATTTATAACTGATAATCCATTTAAGAAATGGAACATATTCATTGATGATAAAAACATCTATATCAAATACTAATATTTTTATAAAAAAATATGTCCAAAAAAGAAAACCAATAGATTCACGATAGTATACTTTGAATCTTGAATCTTGTTTCTTCTCTTTTTTGTTCGCTTCTTGTGTAATAATTTCTTCAATCATATTTATGCGTATAACGGCGTGTTATGTTAAAACACAACGCCGTGTTTATAATTATTTAAAGATTT
>CAZXGJ010000111.1:2817-4252 GCA_964639955.1 uncultured Ignavibacteriaceae bacterium | reverse complement strand
CAGTTAAATGCTTTTGAATGATTTCATAACCTTTATCATCATAAGCTATGATACCGATGTTGGCTGCATCGCCTTTATCGCCACTGCGCCCGTGGGCTATGTCTCTGAGTTTGATTTTCATATTTCCCAAATAATTAAAAAAATTAACAGAAATCAATTGGCCAATTTTTCCTGTCATTCTGAGGAACGAAGTGACGAAGAATCTTTGCTTTAAAAAAATAAGAGACTCTTCACTTCGTTCAGAGTGACTAATTCTCATTCTTCAGTCACTTTATCCAAAGATTCTGTCCAAAGCACTCCTGTGGAGAAACAAGTTCAGGACAAGCTATTTTAGCTCAAGTATTTTCACTTTTGGTTCAACCAATTTCTTCGTTATTAACGCAGGCCAATATGCAACAACATCTTTTGGTTTTGGTCTTCCGCCTGCAAAACCTGTTACACTTGGCGGACCGGTTAAAATCAACGGGGCAATTTCCTGTCCGAATCTATTAACGGTGTTCCTATCCTTTGCTCTTACAGAAAACCTAAGAACAATTTCATTAATTTTATCTTCATCCAGTAATGGAGCAAGAGTTTCGTGAGTGGCATTGTATCCTATAAATTCCGAACGGACTTCGTCAAATTGCAACCCAAGATTCTCAAGTCTCTTACGTAGAATTCTGTCTGCTTTTTTTGCTTTTGTTAACGCCTGAGGCCAGGAATAAGTTAGTGTCCCCGTTGCACTGTAACCATCATGATACGAACAAGATACTTTATAGAATTCTGTTTCGGGTTTTCCTTTTACGTTGTAAACTTTAACTCTGTCCTTACCAACTTCTTCAAGTTTTATCGAAGTGAAATCTGCAACACAATCAGGAGTGATGTATTGTGTCGGATCACCAATTTCATAAACTAACTGTTCTGCTATTGTATCGAATGAAACTTTGCCTCCGGTATTTTCGTGTTTAGTAATAATCACTTCACCATTTGAATAAGCTTCGGCAATAGGAAAACCTATCTCAGTGAAGTTCTCGATCGATTCCCAGTCCCCCAAAAAATTTCCACCAGTTGCTTGTGCACCACATTCAAGAATATGTCCGGCAACAGTTCCTGCTGCCATCAAATCATAATCGGATTGCTTCCATCCAAATTCATAGATCATTGGCGCAAGAGTTAAACCTGTATCAGTTGTTCTGCCAGTGATTACAATGTCGGCTCCTCTTTTCAATGCTTCAACAATTGGAAATGCACCGAAGTAAACATTTGCACTTAAAAGTTTATCTTTAACTAAAGTTATCGGCTCACCGGTTTCCATATTATTAAGTTCACAGCCTTTTTGAA
Organism: uncultured Ignavibacteriaceae bacterium; assembly: GCA_964639955.1. Taxonomy (GTDB): domain Bacteria; phylum Bacteroidota; class Ignavibacteria; order Ignavibacteriales; family Ignavibacteriaceae; genus IGN2. Next base: position 2,932 of record CAZXGJ010000111.1, on the reverse strand, counting down.
TTATCTCATCAAGACAATCTTTTATATCATCTCCAAGAACGACTGCAACATCAAGTTTCTTTATATCGAGAGTCATTGCAGCTGAAAGTATTGCATCAGCACAGGCGATTGGATT
>CAZXGJ010000111.1:1600-2717 GCA_964639955.1 uncultured Ignavibacteriaceae bacterium | reverse complement strand
CCGGAAGCTATTCTAATTTTGTCTTTCAAACTGAATCCAGAATAATGTGAAACTAAAATTCGGTGAGCAATTTATTAAGAATTAAGTTAAGGAAAAATCGAAAGATGTAGCACAGATTATTAATCTGTGCTACGTGAAATAAATTAAATTAGTATAGCCTTATACCCATAACAGTGCAAACCTGACTTCCCTTCATCCTGTATCTTGCGGAAAACCAGCTTTACTTTCTGTCCTATCTTAAGTTGATCAAAATTTACATCCGCAATTTGCGTGGTTAATTTTACTCCGTCGTTGAGTTCAACTATCCCAACTGCAAAAGGAGTTGTTCCGAAAAATTTATCTGATGCAACTCTGATTATGGTATAAGTCAGAAGCTTACCTTCATCTTTTAATCTCACGATTTCAAATTCATTCTTTCCGCATTCAGGACAAATTAATCTTGGCGGAAAACTTACATTTCCGCAGCCTTTGCATTTGCCTGCTTCCAATCGGTAACGCTGTGGAATTTCTCTGTGATATCTTGGACTAATCATTTTGCCTCCAATATATTTATTACACAACTTGCACCTGTTCCGCCCATATTTTGTGCTAAACCAATATGAGCATTTTTAACCTGACGTTTTCCAGCTTGCCCGGTTAGCTGTTCGTAAAGTTCAATTATTTGTGCTATGCCTGTTGCACCCACAGGATGACCTTTTGATTTTAAGCCGCCGCTTGTGTTTAATGGAGTCTTTCCATCAATTGTAGTTCGTCCTTCCTCAGCAGCAGGACCACCGCATCCTTTTTCACAAAAGCCGAGATCTTCATACACAACCGCTTCAGCAATTGTAAAGCAATCGTGCACTTCAGCGAAGTTGATATCTTTTGGAGTTATACCAGCCATCTTGTAAGCCTTTTGTGCTGCAGCTACAACTGAGTTTAATGTTGTTAAGCTTTTTCTTGAGTGAAGTGCAATTATATCTGATGCCTGCGCAGTTGCTTTTACTTTCACAATTGTATCAGTGAATTTCTTTGCAATATCCATTGAGCAAAGAATTACTGCTGCACCTCCATCACTCACAGGTGAACAATCTAATAATCTCAATGGATCAGCAACGAGAGTTGAGTTCATAACCTG
>CAZXGJ010000111.1:0-1500 GCA_964639955.1 uncultured Ignavibacteriaceae bacterium | reverse complement strand
ACTTCAAAATAAGCTGCACGAAATGCGGCACCACCCGATGCACAGGCTGATTCAACTCTTGTTGCCGGAATCGGTGTTTGTCCCAAATAATCAGCAAGAATAGCTCCAAGATGTTCCTGCCCGACAAACAATCCGCTGCTCATAGAACCGACATACATTGAATCTATGTGATCAACTCCGGCATTTTTTATTGCTTTAGTTGCAGCTTCAACAAAAATATCTTTTATGGATTTTCCCCACAGTTCACCGAACTGTGTCATCCCTATTCCAATTACTGCTACGTCTTTCATAATTAATTTCCTTTTTGTTTTTAAGTATAATCGTAGCTCAGATTTCCAAATCTGAGCAAACAATATTCAGGACTGGAGTCCTGAACTACGAGATTCAACAAAATTCTATTCGTTCAAAATAATTTTACCACGATACTTGGCGTACTGCCCGTAATCGAGATAGATTTTTTCTTTATCAAGTTGATCCCGCAGCTTCGGCGCTTTATCCTGCACATCTTTTATTTTATCAGTAACACGATAAATAAATCCGTCGCTACCTGCACCCGAACCAAATGAAACCATAAAAATTAAATCGCCCGGAGATGCAACATCAAGTACAGCAGCAAGTCCAGTTGGAGATGAACCCGAATATGTATTTCCCATCCACGGAACAATCCAGCCAACTTCAAGCTGTTCTTTTGTAAAGCCAAGCTGCTTCCCAGCCATCTGTGGAAATTTTCCATTAGGCATATGAAAGACTGCATATTTAAAATCTGAAGGTTTCATTTTAGATTTTTCAAGAAGTGCTTTGCCGGCATTAACAATGTGTTTGAAATAAGCAGGTTCACCAGTAAACCTTGCAGCATGTCTTGGATAAAACTCGTGTTCCCTTCTCCAAAAATCCGGAGTGTCTGAAGTGTATGAATGAGTAAATAAAATTTCTGCAACAACATTTTCAGTTCCCATAATGAAAGCTGCACCACCTGCCGATGCAGAATATTCGAGTGCATCACCGGGCGCACCTTGCGAAGTATCGGCACCAATACCCATAGCATATTTCATCTCACCTGCTTTTACTAAACTGTAAGCAACATACATCGCTTCGGTTCCTGCTTTGCAAGCAAACTCATAGCTCGCAACATGAACGTTAGGTCCAATACCGAGCGCATCGATCAAAATGGTTGCGCTTGGTTTTACTGCATAAGGATGAGATTCAGAACCGATATACACTGCACCAATATCTTTGGGATTTATTTCTGCTCTCTTCAAAGCATTTCTTGCGGCTTCAACTGAAATGGTAATTGTATCTTCATCAAGCCCGGGAACAGTTTTTTCGAACAATTGAAGACCTCGTTTTAATGCTTCGGGATCGGCGCCCCATTCTTTGGCAATGCTTTCTACTTTGATGCGGTAACGCGGCAAGTATGAACCGTATCCTACTATTCCGACCATTTTTCCTCCATCTATTTTTGTGGATTGACTGGTAATTTTAGTTAGATAAGTTACTATG
>CAZXGJ010000110.1:0-4347 GCA_964639955.1 uncultured Ignavibacteriaceae bacterium | reverse complement strand
GACAGAACAACTTTCGCTTTTGGATTGGGGATGGGTTTTTAATATTTCTTAGATTTAAATCAACAAGAGCAATCTCCGCCTGTCCGATTGAACTATTGGGAGCAGCACTGGAGTATATAATTATTTGGAATCAGGAAAAATTCTTGATAAAGTAAAAATATTTATGCAATTAATAGATATTTTTAACTCGACCATAACCTTCTTTTGGTAATCGAGGGGATTATTCAAACAACCGACTTATTAATCTGAGTTTTGAGGATTTTCTAAAAAATAAAATTTTTATCGATAATAAGTCCCTATTTAAATGGAGAGGGATAAAGGTAACAGATTATTTTAGACGTAATTTTTAAAATTCTTAAACTTCAAATCTTGAAAAACCCTTTATTCATTTTTATAATAATCTTCCTTTATAATAAAATTTATTTCTTGCAGCCCGAAATTCTTTAATACATTGTTTAAGTTTAATAAATCCTCTTCCAAAATCTTATCAACCTGCTGCCTGTATTCATTAAATTTATTTTCAAGAAGATTTAGCCCGGATATCTGTGCATCTGTCGGTTTACCTGAATAATTTAAAACGCCGGCATAAATATCCCCGACTTTCTCCGCAAGCCTGATTTCGCCTGAAAGCTGATGAGGACTTGTAGCAACCAGTTCTTTATGTAACTTTTCAAGTCTGACCGATAATCCGCTAAATACATCTTTAGACTCCGTATTATCAATTTGCAAAAGTGATTTATCAATTTTTTCTTTCAGATCTGTTACCTGTTTATCTGTGAAGGAAATCTCTTCCAGCAATTCATAAGCATGGTTAAGAGTTTCGTATTGCAATTTCATATCTTCGGCAGAATGTTTTGAATCAGGATCATATTTTAGAGAGATTTTTCCTTCGTAGGATTTATCGCCTTTCTTAATTACAATTTTATAATCTCCCGGCGGAAAAGTTGGACCAAATGCAGTCCTGATTGCCAGCATTGGTGAAGAAGCTTTTACATTAGGCGGTTTCTTTCTTACAACCCACTCAATCCTGTTTATTCCTTTATCTTTTCCTGCAGGCAGAGTTTTAATCAGTTCTCCCGCTTCATTATAAATTTCAATAAACATATCCCCAAAAACATGACGTTTCTGCTGGTAATAAGTTATTATTGCATCATTGCCCGGATTTGATCCTCTGAACTCATGGTCACCGGAAAGTTCTGTACTGTATTTTGGATTTGTAATTACATATGGCTCAGAAGGGAAAATTGTCAGTTCAGAATTAAGTACTTCATCGCTTATCAGCCGGAGAGGAGTAATATCATCAAGAATCAGGATTCCTCTGCCGTGGGTTCCTATAACCAGGTCGTTTTCATCAGAATGAATAACCATTTCGTAAACCGGAACTTTTGGTACATTACCATCAAAGCGTACCCATTGTTTTCCGCCATCGATAGTTATATATAAGCCATAATCCGTACCGAGAAAAAGCAATTCTGGGTTGACAATATCTTCAGTAATCGTTCTGGCAAATGTTTCAATTTCTTCAGTTGCAATTGATGACCAGCTATTTCCTAAATCAGTTGTTTTATAAACATAAACTTTTTTATCTCCGTTCCTGTGCCCGTCAAAGACAACATAGGCCGTCTTCGCATCAAAATTGCTTGCAGCAACTTTTGAGCACCAGGTATTTTCCGGCAGTCCGGGAACATTCTCAACAACATTTACCCAATTTTCTCCTGCATCATTTGTTACTTGCAGATTTCCATCATCAGTTCCTGCCCAGATAACTTTTTCGTCTTTTGGAGATTCGCTAATTGTAAAAATTGTGCAGTGATTTTCAGCAGTTGAGTTATCGATAGTTAAGCCGCCTGATTCTTCCTGCTTTTGCTTTTCAGGGTCATCGGTTGTCAAATCCGGAGATATTTTTTGCCAGGAATCACCACGATTAGTTGAACGATAAAGATACTGAGCACCTACATACATAACTCCTTCGTTAGTTGGGGAGAAATGAATCGGGGTATCCCAATTAAACCTTAACTTTACATCCGAGTTATCGGTATAAGGTTTTATTTCTTTTATTTCGCGTGTGTCCTTATAAAACCTCATAAGATTGCCGCCCTGGTACAACCAGTATATTATGTTTTCATCCTGGGGATCCGGCATAACATTAAAGCCATCACCATACCCGACATTGAGCCAATCGGAATTCGTAATTCCCCCGACACTTTCTGATGGTCCAACCCATGAGCCGTTATCCTGTAAGCCGCCATATACATTATATGGTTTTTGATTATCCACGCTCACATGATAAAATTGAGCCAGAGGTAAATTTTGTGCGTGCTGCCATGTGCTTCCTTTATCAAAAGAGATATACAATCCGCCGTCGGTACCTAAATACATATGGGAATTATTGGATGGGTTTATCCAAAGTGCATGAAAATCTCCGTGGACATTTCCGCCTTCTACAAAGGGTGAGGTAAATGAATATCCTCCATCATCGCTTACATTTAAGAAAAAACCGGGTTTGTAAATTCTGTTAGTGTCAACGGGGTCTGCAACAACCAATGAGAAATAAAATGGTCGTTCGCCAACCACCGGAGAAGTTGTTTTAAGTTCCCAGGTAATGCCTTTATCCTTTGAGCGATACAATCCTGTTTTTTCGGATTCAATCAGGGCATAGATTATATTTGCATTTGCAGGGGAGAAGACAATTGAAATACGACCCAGTTCATTATAGCGGTTTTCGATTTGAACTTTTTCCCAATTCATCCCTCCATCCGAACTTCGATAAAGATTACTGCCCGGACCACCCGAACGAAATGTATACGGTTTCCTCTGGAAATCCCACATTGCTGCATAGATTAGTTCAGGATTTGCTGGATCCATCGCAATATCGGAACAACCGGTTGTTTCATTCACATAAAGAATCTTTTCCCAGTTTTTACCTCCATCTGTAGTTTTGAACAACCCTCTTTCTTCATTCGGGGTCCAAACATTTCCCAGTGCGGCAACATAAACTTCATCACTGTTTTGCGGGTTAATAACTATCCTTGCAATATGGTCGGTGTTTTTTAATCCCACGTTTGTCCATTTTTCACCGCCGTCTGTGCTCTTATACACACCATTTCCAATACTAATGCTGTTCCTTGTCCAGGGTTCACCTGTACCGACCCAGACAATTTCATTATTATTTTGATCTACTGCTACTGCTCCGATTATCTGAACTTCATCTTTAAATACATCTTTGAAAGTTGTTCCGCCGTTTGTACTTTTCCAAAGCCCGCCGCTTGCTGATCCCACATAAACCAGGAACGGATTGCTGATAGAGGCATCAATAGTTGTAATTCTGCCGCTCATCACTGCAGGACCAATGTGCCTGGCTTTCATCGTTCCGAAATATCCCGGCTTTTGTTTTTTCTCCTGTGCTTCAACATTTAATATGTTTACAAAGAAAAACAATGCAGCCAGAAATGACAATGTCAATTTCATATTGACCTCACTCGGGTTTTTCTTCAGTTACTGTTGTATCTTTTGGTGCGGTAACTTCAGGCATAATAAAAAGTGAATCTGCTATTTCCACTCCATAAGTGAATTCGTCAAACAACATCTGCATAACTGTTTGATCATTTTGCTTTGTTTCAATTGAATAAGGATTTAAAATCCCGTTGTTTAATTTGTAATTGCTGAAATAGGAATCTGTTTCAACATCCACACCCTGGAATTTTATTTTTGAATTCTGCTTGAGTATAACGTAATTCTCTGCATCTAAATATATAGTGATGATATCACCGTTCGTCCGGGTTAATTTAATAACATAAGAATCTATCCCATCGATCATTTCATTTCCGGTGAGTTCAACTTTGTGACCTTTTTCTTTATAATTATAAAGCATTCCATCAAAATCTGCCTGAATGGTCATCCTGTCAAGCTGTTCCTGGGTCATTGGCTGCGGATCTGTTGCACCTGTGAAAGGATTTATAGACCAGCCGCTGCTTCCATCAAATGCACTGATGATTTGCATTCCCTGGAATACAGCTTCCGAGCGGAAAAACATCGGTCTTTTGTGGTAAGAGGTAAATGGAATTTCCAATCCTCCCTGAATAATTTTACCTTTTGTTGTAAATGTGTTCGATTTTAATAGATTTTTTTGCCCGATTACGTTAAAATGTTCAGCTAAAATTTCGTCAACTGTTTGTGCAATGGCAGCTTCGGATAGCATAAAAATAGGAATTAAAATAAATAAAAATGTTTTCATTTTGTCCTCTGATTATAATTAATATTTGTGGAATAAATTTATGAAAGATTTACAGTTAAAATCTAAAGCATAACCGGATTATTACAAAGCTAATATTAAGAATTATGATGGAA
>CAZXGJ010000109.1:3185-4542 GCA_964639955.1 uncultured Ignavibacteriaceae bacterium | reverse complement strand
ATAGGATTCATACTCACGCGGGAAATTTTCTCCCCACACTTCGTTTCTTGGTTCCCATTCGTTGATTGGTTTCAGCATTTGCAAAGTATAAATTGCCTCTCCTCTTCTTTCGATGATTGTTGAAGCAAGAAGTCCAAGTAAGAACACAACTACAACGGTTGCAAAAAATATTATCCAGGCAACCCAGGGTTTTTCTTTTATTATTTCGCTTATTGATTTCATTTATAACCTCTGATATTTTTTTATTCCTTAAACTCATCCCAACCCTTCTCTTAAAAAGAGAAGGGCTTAATGATAATAAATCTTTAACTTATTTATGTTGACAGAACATTTTCATATTTGGGACTATTGACAATAAGTCTCTCTCTTATTAAGAGAGATATTAGAGAGAGTTCCCATCCTATAATACTAACCATTCTCATTTCACTAGCTCCTTCATCCATTCCGGATATGGTGCAGACAACTGCGGAGTCCTTGCAAACGGTGTTGAAGTCAAACTGTTTACTCTTCCGTGTGGAGTTTCACGATGGCAATCCCAACAATAGCCTTCGCCATGTTCCTGGATTGATTGTGCTGTTATCGCTCTTACTGAAATAGGATGTATCTGGTTTGAATGACATCTTACGCAATTGTTCTGTACTGCATTTCTTCCTGCTTCGTGAATCCTGATTACCTGCGGTTCAAGTCTGAAAGTAAACATGTATGAATGCCTCAGTCCATCAGAAGCTTTAAAGAAATATTTTTCAAAAACATTATTTTGAGGAACATGACAATCATTACAAACTGTGAATCTGCCGTGACTGCTGTTCTGCCAGGTTGCAAAATACGGAGCCATCACATGACAATTCACACATGCCGATGGATCATCTGAAAGATAGGATGTTGCTCTGCCGACATGCAAAACGAGCAGAATGAGTCCAAAAAATATTCCGAGCAAAATTAGTACAACAAATCTCCAGGTTGCCGGTGGTGCAACTGCTTTCAATATTTTAATCAATGCCATAAATATCTCAATCAGCTTTTTTATTTGGATTCTTTTAATTTTGTTGAAAGTGTCTCAAGCTCTTTCTCATTCAGTACTTCTTCAATCATAACAAATAGTTCCCGTTCTTCTTTTCTTATATGTCTTTCAAGAAGCTGACCTAATTCATCCATAACTTTTTCAATATTGTCAGATTTATTCAGCTCCGTAACGAGATTTTCTATTTGTTTGTGCTCACTGATTATTTCATCAATAAGTTTATCAATTTCCTCATTCTTTCCAGCAGACGCAGGAAATAAAATTTTCTCTTCATTTTCAAAATGTCTGATTAGTTCAGTCTTATAAAATGAAATTGCGTATTCTTTTTTGTCTTCG
>CAZXGJ010000109.1:0-3085 GCA_964639955.1 uncultured Ignavibacteriaceae bacterium | reverse complement strand
ATATTATTTTCCAGATGAATATGCTTGTGCAGATCTTCTTCAAACTCTTTCAGCTCAGAAAAAAGTGCTTTGAAAGTATTGCATGCATCTTCAGGATGAGTATAATTATTGCTGAGTTCCCTTATCTGAGATAAAGTATCTCCTGCACTTGTGTGTTCGTATTCCATCATCCTTATCGGATTCTGGATTGAACCAAACGGTGGTGGTAAAAGTTGACTGTTTTCTCTTTTGTTTAAAACCATTTGTTTTATTTGTGGAAATAAAATTCTTTCTTCTTTCATCATATGCATCTCAAGCTCTTCTCTGATAGCTAGAAATAAATCTGCAATCCGAATCGTTTCAGGATGATTGTTCCCATGCACTGAGGCAACTTTATCAGCATGCAGAGAAATAACCGGGATCATTCTTCTCACATATTGATGATGATTATTTATAATGTAATCTATGAGTAAGTCAAGCTGCCATTCTCCTGGATTTTCTTTGCCATTATTATTTCCAGAAAGATTGGTTAATGCATCCACGATTTTCTGCACATCAATATTTTTATCAGCACAAGCATCTTTTAGTAAGCGATTCCCCTTGCAGCAGAAGTCCAAACCATATTCTTCGAAAACTATTGCTGACCGGATATTATCTGTTACAATTTCTGCGAGAGTTTTTCGAACAAGATTATCAACCGTTGCATCATTTAAGTTCAGGTCATTCATCCAATTTACCTCTTATAATTAATTTAATTATTAATTCCTTTTTCACTATCTGTTTGGTTTTCTGCATTTGCATTATTCTTCAAAGCATCTTCATTAAACTTTTTTACAGCTTCAGTTCCTGTTGGATGACCGAATGAATCTATATCCTTGAACAAAATCAGGTATTCTTCTTTTGAAATATTATTCTGCCAATTTCCTGTTAACATTCCAAATCCTGTTACAAGCATAAAAATTGAAACAACTCCGATTGCAACTAATTTCTTATTTATCTTTTTCTTTCCGGTAATCGTTTCAAGCTGAAGAGTATCTGCAACAGGACAAGCATCAACACAATTCAAACAGGTTGTGCATTCATCTGAGATAACACTTTTTACTTTATCAACTTTTATGAATGACGGACAAGCTTTGTTGCATAATCCACAATCAATACAACTGACAGGATTTCTTTTTATTTTATTCGGACTTAACAAAGAAGTAATTCCGAGAAGTGCACCATACGGGCAAAGATATCTGCACCAGAATCCGCGCAGAACAATCGAGAGAAGAAATAATATTCCAATCACTATTAAAGAAAATCTTGAAATCTCTGCAAAGAAATAGTACATCTTCACATCTGATACCAGATTATATGGACTATCAAGAAATGCCTGAAGTGCCGGAATACTCATAAGAACAAAAACAGAATAGAACAAAAATCCAAGCAATAAATATTTCAGACTGCGAAGAGGATTATCCAGAAACTTCGGAAGCTTAAGGTCTTTCCTGAAAATTTTTTTTCCGAAATCTCCAATAAGCTCTGATAAAAATCCAACAGGGCAGAGCCAACTGCAAAAAGCTTTTCCAAATACAATAGACAAAAGAACGATCGCAAAGAAAATAAAAAATCCTGCAGGATGTGCTGAATGAATTTCTCCGGTCATCAGGAACAAATAGAAACTCATAAAAGAACTGATTGGCAGAAATCCATCAACTCCGGGCGGTCGTGATGAAAACGCTACGGCACCGTTTGTTTCCAAATATTGTATGAACTGATAAAACTCAACTCCGATCCAGATGCAAAGAAGAGCAAACAATGTCTGCACGACAAATCTTATTTTCTGAATTCCCTTCTCTTTGTTCTTGATGATTTTCTTTTTTGGCGCAACATTCTTATCGGTCGTCATTCTGGGGAGAGAAGCGACTCCAGAATCTGTGCCGTCAGATTCCGGATAACCTGCCTGCCGGACAGGCAAAGCCGGAATGACTTCAATGCCTTCATCATCGTAACTGCTATTTGTATTCATTTTATTTGTTATCGGATATATTAGTCTGATTATACTTTAAAAAAATGTCAAAGACTACTGATCTTGTGCAGCGTTTTCTCTTTCAGTTTATCAATCGTTTCTGAAGTAAGCATATCGTAAGTCTGTGTACGCAATGGTCCCCAGGTATCGTGAACGGGACAAGGATGAGTCGGTGAACATTCCGGGAAACCGAGCACACAGCTATCGAACATATCAAGACCATCTATTGCAGAGACGACATCGATTAGTTTAATACGCGAAGCAGGTTTGGCGAGCGAAAAACCGCCGGACTTTCCTTTGCTTGAAGAAATCAATCCGCTTTCTTTTAAGCTTTGTAAAATCTTGGAAATAAATTCACGGGGAATTTTTAAAACTTTCGAGATGTCCTCAGCAGAAACAAGAGTCCCCTTTTCCTGAGCAGCGAGGTAAAGCACCGCCTGCATTCCGTATTCGCACTTTTTAGAGAAAATTACAGTCATTTATCAAATCAGATATTTTTATCTGATTAAAAATATGGGTTTAAAATGAAAGTTGCAAGGGGTTGGAAGCTTGCTAAGAAATTAAAATCCTTCCTGCTTCGCAGGGCGAGCTACTTAAAAACCTGTCACTTGCATTTAGTTTAGTTTCTTCTTCTTTATTCTATCGTCAAATGACAATTTACCTGAGCCGAACACAAAATAAATCAGGAGTAAAACAAGAACCAGCACCGACAGCTCCAATGACTGACCAACCGATAGCAAGCCCTGCTTAAGATGAATCAGAAAAACCGCACCGAAAAGAATTGGTATCTGAAGCAGCGAACCGAGTCGGGTTAACAATCCAACTGCAAGCGAAAACCCGCCGATAAGATGAGCTACAGTTATATAGGAATACCACCAGTAAATTTTATCCTCTCCGGCCAGTGATGTAATAGATGCAGGATCAGATGCAAGAATTATACCGCGAATAAAAAGTGCAACTCCTAAAAATGCACGAATAAGTGAATAAGCAGTGTTTGTATTGTTATCGAGCCATAAAATTGTTTTGGTAATAAATTTCATTTTAGCTCCTGTTACTATTTAGATTAAAAAAATTAAAAATCCTTCTTCTTAAAAA
>CAZXGJ010000108.1:1551-4550 GCA_964639955.1 uncultured Ignavibacteriaceae bacterium | reverse complement strand
AGTTCAGGATTTACACTCAACATCCCTCTCTCTTCTTTTTCTTCGGCTGATTCAAATTCCCTTTAGAAGTAACCGGAGGAGTCGGCAGATTAACTTTTGTTTCAGAAATCTGTTCAGAACCTGTCTGTGCTTGCCCTCCGAAGAATTCGCTAATGGCTTTTCTCTTTTCAAACTGTTCTAATTCTTCTTTAGATGCATTTGTAGCAAGTTTTGGGAAAAGAACTTCATTCTGCCAATTCTTAAGTCCGCCGTCAAGAATGTAAACTCCTTTGAAGTTCTTTGACTTCAGAATGAACCATGCCTGAGCTGCAGCAATATCATCATCAGAATAAAGAATAATTTTTTGATTACGCAACAAATCTGATTCTGGTAATTCAGGAAGAGGAATGTTTATGGAAGTGGGAATATTATATTCGCTGAATTGATCTCCACTTCTAACATCAACCAAAGTATAATCGGCTTTACTCTTAATTATCCAATCAGCAAGTTCAAGCGGTTTTACTTTATCAGAATTTTTTACGGTTGAAAGAGCAAGCTCTTTCGTGTTCACTTTAACTTTTGAACCCATATACGGACTTCCGGCAAATATAGCTGTAATACCAAGCAGCAAAGCAAGTAGTGCAAGTTTTTTTGGAGTACTCAGATTGCCAATAAACTTTTTCATAAACTGTTCTCCGGATTTTTATCAGCAAATATTTTCTCAGCCCACTCAGCAGCAGCAAAAGCACCAAGAGCCATCACGACTACAAAGAATACGATTACTCCATATGGAAGATTGAAGTATTGCGGAAGAGTTAAACTTCCCATATTTGTTGAGTAGTAAAAATTTTCCAGGAGAGGAAACATCTCACCAAAAACAAAAATTCCGGCTATCACTCCAAAGACAAACATAAAACCATCAAGTCGACCAGTTGCAGCAGAAACGAGAGAAGTTCCCGGACAGTATCCGCCAATAATAAAACCGAGACCAAGGATGAATCCGCCAAGCGCTTGTGGGAGAATATATGTTTCGCTTACATAAACAAGTGACAAATCCATAAAACCAATTACAGAGAGAAAGTAAATTCCGAGCATCGCAGTTACAATTGCAGTGAACATTACTTTGAGAACTCTCATATTGGAAAAGTAGAATTGAGCTGCAAGAATTCTTGCATTGCCGAAACCTCCGCGTTCAAGTGCAAAACCAAAACCAATTCCGATAATGAAAGCAATTATCAAGCTTACATCAAAATTGAAATATTCGAATTTGAAAAATGGTGCGTTCATGTCCATTGCCTCCTTAAGAAATAAGCTGCTGCATATCCACCGGCAAAAACCATCATCATAAATGCCCAGCTTCCAAGATTAAGAATTGCTCCACCTGATAAAGCTTGTCCGCTAGTGCAGCCGCGGGCAAGCTTTGCACCGATTCCCATCAATCCTCCGCCAATAAAAGCAAACATTAATCTTTTCATTGCAGATATCTGTGGACCTTTTTCAATTCCTTTTTTTACTCTGCCTGCAAGTGAACCTGAAATAAATCCACCGGCAATTACTCCAATCACTTCAAACACGAGCCAATCTTTTAAAGGATTTGTTGTTCCATCTCCAAGATACTCGCTATAGAAAGTATTGTTCTTTGCATGTTCTGGTGCTACATTATCAACTCCAACTGCAACTAATGTTGTCATTGCTCCTGAAGCTCCTAACCCCCTGCCCATTATCACAAAGGCAGCGAGAAGAACGAGTCCAAGTCCCACACCAACAAGATAAGGATTTGAATAAGGCTGGGATTTCACTTCAACCTTTTCCTCTTCCTTCTCGAATATGTGAGTAATTTTTCTAACTAAAGTTGTCATAAAAATTTTTCTCCTTTATTTGAGTTGTGCTAAAAACCATTCGCTGTATTGACCGGCGGATACAATTACAAATCTTAAAATCAATCCGCCGATGATTACCATTATCGGTGCGATAGGTGTGTGATGTATTTTATGATTGACCGCAAGCAATTGTATTCCAAGGGGAATTACAATCCCTAAACCAATTACAAAAACCCAGAATACGGGTGCATAAATTCCGGTTAGAAGTAATTGTGCTGCTTCGATGTGCGGTCCTGCAGATGACATCAGCCCAAGAAATAACATCACAATAACAAAAAGTTCAACTGTAAGAAAACCGTTATCTGCTTTTGCAAGCAATTCACTTTCAGCTTTGTTTTTTGCAATGAGATGTACATAAGCTGCTGCAGATGACAAACCGGAAACAAGAAAAAGTACCCAGAGCAGTGAAGAATTCCATAGCGGTCTTGAAGCCATCGTACTTAAGAGAACTCCTGTGTAAGCTCCGAGCATCATTCCTAAAATCATATTGAGTATTCCAATGTTTTTAATCAAAAATGGATGTTGATTTATTTTGCCTGCCCAGTCAGATAGTTTCGGAAAAATTTTCAGCATCCAGTTTGTCGGACGAATTAATATGTTTGCAACCAAAGCAGGATAAACTAAAATCAGAATCCACGCACCCCACGACATTGGTGAAGTGATTTGAAAAGTTGTATACAATCTCCACACATAAGGCTTGTGTGCTAAATCCAGGAACAAAGCAAACATACCAATTGAAAGAAGTATAAAGCTCGTAAACGGAATCGAGTAGCAGGAACAATTACTTTCTTTGTGTCTTCCGCTGAATAAAAAATATCCGGCAATGATCATCATCCCCGCAACCATTCCTCCAAGGAATAGATAAATCGGAATTTCCCAGCCCCACATTGTCATAAACGGATCAACATGAGGATTATTTCGAGTTGTGAAAATTTCGTGCATTGTAATTCCTTATTCTAAATAAAAAATATTAGGCTTCGTACCGGCATCCGTCATTAAAGCATGGTACTTTCTTGAATTTAAAAGCTTGCTCACTTCGCTGTTCGGATCATCGAGATCACCAAAATGCATGCAGTAAGTCGGACAAACTTCAACGCAAGCCGGATTCTCTCCTTTTTCAACTCTGTGAATACAGAACGT
>CAZXGJ010000108.1:0-1451 GCA_964639955.1 uncultured Ignavibacteriaceae bacterium | reverse complement strand
GGCACATTATTTTCAGTTTTGCAGGCAACAACACAATCCTGGCATCCAACACATTTTCTTGTATCTATTACCATTCCGTATCGTGGCATCTTACACCTCCATCTCAAAAGTTACGAAGTTCACATTCATTGCAGTTCCTCCCATCAACGGATCTGTTTTGTATTGAGTGATAAGTTCTGCATCACTTGCACCTTTTTTATAAGTGCTTCTGAGTTGTCTTGATTTCTGTCCGAATCCGTGAACCATATAAACGCAGTCAGGTCGAATTCTTTCTGTTGGTTTAACTTTAATATCATCGGAAACAACACCATCAGAATTTTTTAATTTGATTTTATCACCCTGCTTCAATCCGTACTGTTCAGCGATATCTGCATTTATCCAGATTTCATTTTCGCTCATCATATCTCTGAGCAATGGATTGGATTGGGTTTTACTAAATGTATGAACAGGTGCTCTTCCATAAAGAAGTCTGAAATAACCGGAAGGCGGCTCCGGATGTTTTGTGTACTTTGGAACGGGATCGAATCCTGCTTCAGCAAGCTGAGTTGAATAAAATTCAATCTTCCCTGAAGGAGTAAAAAACTCAGGTTCAACTCCATCTTCAAAATAAATTGGCTGCTGAGGACCTTTGATGATTCCTTTTTCTTTTAACTCTTGCAGAGAATGTCCGGCAAGTTTCAATCTTGTATCGAGATATTCTTCGATATCTTTCCAGGGGAAGTATGCGCCAAGTCCAAGTTTCTCACCAAGTTTCTTAGCCATCCACCAGTTTGGTTTCTGATCATTCGGTTCTGCAATTACTGGTTGACGTATTCCAACAAATCCTTCTCTGAATGGAGAAGTGTTCAGATCATCATATCTTTCTAAGTAAACAGATTCAGGAAGAACAACATCAGCCCAGCCGGCAATTTCACTTGGAACAACATCAACCACAACCATCAAATCAAGATTCTGAATTGCTTTAATTGTCTCCTGCTGATTTGGCAAAGCTTGCAAAAGATTAGTTCCATAAATTAACCAACCTTTTATTGGATAAGGTTTTCCGGTTATTGTGGCTTCTCTTATTCCAGTTGAAATTTGTTCACCTTCAGCAAACGGATATTTTCTTTCAGGATTATCAACAGGTTCTTTTTTCAAATCCGGATATGCAGGATAAGGATATTTTGGAATGCTGTAACTGTAAGGCATATAAAATCCACCTTTTCTTCCCCAGCTTCCAAGTAATGCATTCAACAAAGCAATTGCTCTGCTTCGTTGTGCATCATCACCATACCAGGTTACGTGTCTTCCCGGATGAATGAGTGTCGCAGGTTTGTAGCGAGCCATTTCTCTTGCAGTTTCTTTGATTACTTCCGGATCAATTCCTGTTTGAATGTAAGCCCATTCAGGAGTGTACTGAGAAATCTCAGCAGCAAAGTTTTCAAAACCGAATCCATACTTGTTCACATAAT
>CAZXGJ010000107.1:0-4589 GCA_964639955.1 uncultured Ignavibacteriaceae bacterium | reverse complement strand
CGTAAAATCCTCTTTCCGGAATGCGATTGACTTTTATTTTTTTACCTGGTTTGTGTCTCAATTATATCACCTTAAAAAAACTTTAAATCAACTATCAAAGTCTAGAAGTTGATCATGTTTTGTAAAAATTAATTAACTATTAATAATTCGTAATCAAAAGAGTGACGGCTCTTGACAAGTAACCTGATTTTCAATTTTTAGGTTGTCAAATTGCCAACTTTCATCCTTTAACCATGCCTCACTAAGTGAAAACGAGTTCAAGAATCTACTGTTATTCATTCGAGCTTTATTTTTAATATCTTTCTCAAGCAGTTCAGAAAGTGGATGGGCAATTTCATAACGTAGAAATGGTTCTTTGATTTTAAGTGCCCGTGTTCTTATTGCTCCAACTGAAATATCCGCAAGTTGCATAAACTCCGTGATGAGATCCTTTTCGCGGTAACTATTTTTATCGATTGGGCAAATTCTTGAATCTTCCTCAAAAAGAATGTTATCTCGTATCTCCCTTCTCAGTCTATCCAATATCTTGACGCCATCATAACTTCTATTAAAATTTTTTTCAGGATGATCTACATAAATATTACCAATTTTCATCAAATCTTTGAATAAAAAATGACACCCCCCCTTTAATCCCATTCTAAAAGTTGCCTCAACTTTTTTAGAATAACTCATATCGGAGAACATACTTTTTAAACAATCCTTTTCCCTTAGTACAACATACTTTACGCCTATCTTATTAGCCGTTCCCTTTATCTTTCTATAAACAGGAGTATCAGTTTTATGGCCAAGATAAATGTCCGCATCTATTTTCTGTTCTTGTAATGCATAATGAAGAATAGTAATCCAAGATTTTATTAACCTAACTTTTTCTGAATTCGATTTCGTCTTTTTATTTACACTTGTGTAATAAATTGGGTGAAAGTAATTTAAATTTGTTCTTGCTTCAAGTAATAGATTAAGAAGGTTTAGCTGGTTCATTCTTGGTATGAAAATAAAGGAGTGCCAGAACCCACCCTCCTTACATTCATCGTAAAAAACATCATAAGAAAATGTAGATTCAACCCCCATTAAATGAATCCTTTATTTTACTCACGACAGTCTTTTCAAATTCTTATTTATAAATTATTTTTTCTTTCGGTTGTACGGTGATTGATTCGTGGGCTTTAGTGAAATATTTTTTTCACTCGCCTTACTACGAATTGAATCTTCAGTTCGCCCTAATTTTAAACCTATTACACGTGTTGGTGTATTCTCTTTCGCAAGATGCCGTAAATTTGAAACTTCAGATGAAGTCCATGTCTTGCCTGAATTTCTATTGTATTTTGCCATTTTAATTCTCCTCTATTATTTCTTCAAGATCTTCTTCGGGTGTTTCTTCTATGAATTTGCTGCTTTCTTCTTTTATTTTTTTAGCTGCAAGTTGAACATATTCATTGTATCGTTCAAAGAAAGAACCCTTTAATTTCTCATCATGGAATAAACCCCAAGCAACAGCAATACTTTTATGTATATGCATTTGAACTGCAATGCCAGAACCAGATTCAACTTCTTTTCCAATAGTTTTGTCTGATTGTTCTGCAGCTTTGAACATTGGGTGACCAACGTTATAAATTATTTCTTGCTCATCGGCATTTACCCAAGCTTCCGCCAATTCGTTAGGTTCATCTACAGGCCTAATACGCCACCTTGTCCCATCTATCCAGGCATCCATTGAACGAACAACAAAACGGTCTGTCTTTTCTAATTCTCGTTGATGTTTTTGATATTCGCCACGTTTTTCGCCATTTGTTTTTTGAGTTTGATTTTCTTCGTTTTGTTCGTGTGTCTTTCTTAAACCCCTTTTACCATTGTTAGAAATTTTAGAATCAAGTACTAATTTTTCCGTTTCAATTTTTTTACGTTTATTATTTTCATTTGCAACTTTCTTAATCTCTTCACTTCTTAGACTAGAAAGTATTTCTGCTGCTTGTCGTGTAATCTTTTGATGTCGTTTTTTAAGATTAGCTTCCTTTTGTGTTGTTGCTTCTTTTTCTAATACCTTATTAAGTTCCTCTATAACTATTTCTGAGAAAAAATATTCAAATGTCTTTTTCTCGTCGTTATCAATTAATCCTTGCCGATTTGTTGTATCCTCTAACTTTGGATTTTTTTGTGGATCAATATTTATATAGCCCATAATTTTATCAGCATTGATGTAATATCTCCAGCCTTTTGTGTTTCTTTTTGCTTTCAGTCTTAACCAATCATTATTTTTCTCGCCATATGGTTTAACAATAAACCCCGAACGATATAATTTTACACCAGTATGATCTGCTCTTCTACCGTGCTTTGAAGATGAGTGACTCTTGAGCCCCCCCTTATCAAAGTAAAGTATTCTGCCTGAAATCGGTCCGAAACTTTTAAAACTTTCCTGTATTTCATGATTACTTTCAAATTCATTATTTGAAGCAGTGATATTATCTAAACAGTCATCCAGAACGTTACCGTCTTTAATTTTCCTGCTATCTATTTTAATTACGTAATTATCATTCTCATCTACCTCGATAATTAGCTCGTGTGAAAACCCATCCTTGATAGAATTTTCAAGCTTGCCTGACAATGATACATCATCCTTTACATCAAAAATTATATTGAAGTTAGAAGATCTTTCATCGGGTGTAATCATTAGGCAAAGTTCTTCACGTACTTCTCCTATCATTTTAGATGACCAAGTTCTTCTTAGTTTTTTCATACGAATCTGAGTTCCGAACTCATAATCCTTTTCAACAAATTTAATTTCTTGTCTAGGCAGGAAGTTTATCAAAATGGGTGTGTTCTGAAATTTTGCGTTAGGTTTCTCAAACTCATCTGCATCAATAGTTGCTGCAAAAGCTATTGGCTCAACTTTAGTTTTACTTTTTACGACTACCTTTGCACCAATCTTGTCAGTTCCAAATCTACCCATACCCTTTCTTCCCAACATCGTCCTTCCATAAAATGGTGAGGTATGTTCTTTTTCCTTATGAGCAGTGCCAGGACACATCCAAAATTCTTCAAACTGACTATGAGTCATTCCATGTCCATTATCAGTAACAATTATTTCACCGTTATGCTTATTTACTTTGTCAAAAGTAATAAGCACTTCTGTTGCATCTGCATCGTAGGAATTTTTTACAATCTCGATGAGAGCAATCGTTTCAGAGTCAATCTGATTTCGACCAATGTGCTTAAACAGTTTTCCATCGGAGTCAAAAAATATTTCTTTCGTTTGTGGTTGGCTAAGATGTGATGACATTTTCCCTCCCTGTTGAATTATTTTTTCTTTCTGTCTTTTTCTCGCGGAACGAGCTTATACATTTTTTCATTACCGGAACTAATATCTACAATATCATAGATTACTGACTTCGATTTATAATCTACACCTATCTCATTGAAGAAATCCTTTGTGCTCAGATAATAATAGTTTCCAGCCTTGTTTACTTTAATTGCCAATTCATTGCTTTCCTTTGAAATAGCAAGATAAACGCTATTATCTTTTCTATTCTCCTTATTAGTGCCAATCATAAGGTAAGTATCTTGCGTTAAATTGAGTTTACCTATTGCAGCTTGTGAAAATCCTAATTTCCCACTCTGATGTATTGTTGCTTTTACTACACCCAAAGAGGTTGTTGGTTTCCAAAAATTTATTTCCATATTTATTTTCCTTATTTTACAGTTCAAATCTATAAAATTTGTTTTACAATTACAAGTATTTTACCAATTTTTTGTTTGTGTAATTACTTGTGTGTAAATTTGTATGCTTTTCCTGTGTGCTTATCAGATTAAAATAAGAGATTTTTGCAAAAATAGGGAGAAAATCAAGAGGAGAGATCAATTCTTCCCAAAGAAAACAACGGTTTAAAAATAAAAAACCGCAGAAGATTTCTCCTGCGGTTTTATCGTTTTCAAAAACTCAAATTAAAAGAGTTCGCTAATTAACTCAGATCCGCTTCAATTAGGGTAACTTCTTTAATTTTTTTAAAGTTCCTATCAAAAGTTAAGAACGATGCTTTCAGAAATAACGCAGTAGCACAAATAATGGCATCAGGAAGCTTAATTTTATACTTTCTTTTCAAATGAATTGTCTCTCTTTTAATATCTGCATTTAAGCCTATTACATCAACAGAGTCGAAGAAGATTTTTATTTTTTCTTCTTCTGACTTACTGAGGTTGGGATATGAAAGGAGCTCTAATTCGGTAATGAATGATATAAAATACTCGCCTTTTGGCAAGGACATTGGATCGAGGCTGCCGCCAAGTAAATACAATACAGCATTTGTATCCAAAACTATATTAGTTCCACTCACTTCTTATCTTTTTTTGATACTTGAGGGGATCTGTAATTAACTGAATTGAACCAGCGTATTTTTTTAGTTTTTCTCTTGTAAGTTTTTTAGAAGCGGATTTTTTACTCTTTAGTTTTTTTGATAAGAAATCAATTGGCACAATTGCTTTAACTCTCTCACCTCTCTCGTTCACTATGTATTCGATGTTTTGAGACATTTAATAACCTTTTTATTCATATTTCTTTTAACTGATATTAAAATATGAAAATAAATCATTATGATAAA
>CAZXGJ010000106.1:0-4963 GCA_964639955.1 uncultured Ignavibacteriaceae bacterium | reverse complement strand
ATGAGATGGACTTCAAACCATAAGTGGTGAAAAGTTGATTTTCACACAGCCTCAAGAAGAGGAGAATGTTAAATAAATGTATTCTTTCTACTTACTATCCATACATATGCCGTCAATTCAAAATTGCCATCTTCTTCGTACTAGCAAAATTTTCAGCAACTAGCTGATAAATATCTATTCCGCTTGCAAGATTTGAAGCATAGAACCGTGCCTCATACCTGCCTGCTTGCTGTCTAGTGCTTACGAGCTCTTTTATTTTTTTGCCAAGGATATCGTAAACGATTAGAGAGATATCGCTTGCGTTCGCGAGATCATAATTGATAGTAGTGATGGGATTGAAGGGTCGTCAGACTCCGGAGAGTCTGTCGGACTCTACGAGATTCAGGTAGTTCTGGTAAAGCGTGTATTCATTCGGAAGAAGTTCTTCTTTTTTATTTAAGCTGCAGGCAATTACCAGTGTAATCTGATCTGAGTAAGGTTTTACCGGGCTCAACATATTTCTTCAGGTGCCAGTCGCCGTTTACCTGTCCGTTCCAGCTTTGATATATTTCGGTTATCAGATGCGTTCCCGGCTGTATTGAGTCTATTATTTCATCTATTCTTCTCATCGGGTAATAGTAGTCCACTGTCCTTGGTTCGTCTACACAATACCAATATTTTATGTTGTTCCATTCTGGTGTGTTGTAATTTAATAAATAACTAGCTATACTATTTTTAATACCAACAGGATTCTCAATAAATTCAACTCCAATACCTGGTATATCTTCATTGTCAATATCACATACTTCAACATAATCAATATAAAGCTTACCAACTCCACTCCAGTCAAGCCTGAACTCAATACCCGTCTTCGAAATGTCATCCGCATATTGCTGTGAAGCAGGTAATAATAAACCATCTCCGCTCGGATTATATGTGGGCGGAACCAGGCTATCAGGATAGAAGTATGTTAACTCAAATATGTAAAAATCATCAGTGGGAAAATCTTCAACTTTAAGTGTCTTTTTTCCATCTTCACCTCCTAATGGAATGTAAATGTATTCATCAGAATACCAACCATTTACGATAACATTCACTCCATACATTACATATAAGCTGCATACTTCTGTGTTTGCAGGTAATTGTTCAGGATTTTTAAAAGCTATGCGATACCTTACCTTGAATTTAACCTTCTGTTGGTGGTATGGCTGATAGTTTAATCTGCTGTATTTTTTATCCTGATTGTAGTTAGGTCCATAAAGAAGTTGCTCCACCGGCACACTCAGCTCATCTGTTGACCAGCAAACAGCACCTTTATAAGTCTCAACCGTGCCCATATAAGTCTGCGTTCCCGGGTAAAATGCGTGCTTAAACCCTGTAACTTCTATATTGGTATCATCTCTTTCTGCGTCCCATCTTTTATAAATTGCATTGCTATAATGATTAATAACATCGGTAGCATATTTATTATTCGAAGCAATCAGGTTAAACGATTGAGAATTAGCCTGTGTATTAGAACGTGCTTCTTCAACCACATAATTCACACCCAATTCCTCTAATACCGGAAAAGCATTTGGATCTGTAAAAAGAGCGTCTGTAGAAAATACGCCTATGGAAAATTCAGGCGGTGGCTGCTGTCCTTGCTGGGCAGAAATCTGAACAGTGCAGATCAGCACTGCAAAACTGATCCTCCACAGCCAGTGAAGGATTATAAACAATCGTGAAATGTTTTTTTTCATAATGTCACCTCCGTTTTATAATAATTTATGTTATTTATTTCCCTTAAATCCTCTTTCCGTCTTGTCAAAGACGACCCGTGACAAGTCGGGGGATTTAGGGGGCATCTTTTCATTTTATATACATATCCGTCAAAGCCGGATTTCCGACCTGTCTACCGACAGGTAGATCAAATGTTCTGATCATTTAATCATCAACATCTTTTTTATATCGCTGAAGATCGGTAAATCTCTATCATTCCTTACCATTATCTGATAAATATATACTCCGCTTGCTAAAGCCCTGATTCCGGACAAGCCGGAATGACCACTGACCTCTGGCCTCTGACTCCTTTCTCCTGCAAAGAATTCCACCTCATAATATCCCGCTTCCTGTGTTTGATTTACTAACACCGATACTAACTCACCCTTGATGTCATAAACATAAAGCTTCACGTACCCTCTATCCCTCAACCTGTAGCCGATCTTAGTTGACGGATTGAATGGATTCGGGTAGTTCTGGTATAATCTATAGTCATTTATAGTCATTGGATAGTCATTCATTGCAGTAATAATGATTTCAATCTCTTCCGAAGGATTCGATTCATTACCTTGATTATCTACTGCCGTAAGCTTGAAATATAAACTCTCAACTTCCTGCGGTATCAGGAATAGATAGAATGTATCCACAATTGATGCTACGAGTTTTGTTGAATCGATTGTGAAATTCTTAACTGTGTCCCTGAAAAGATTGTAGTGATTTAAATCTGCTTCTGTGTTTTTATTCCATTTTAGAGTTATTATGCTTGAGTCGACTTGTGCTGTAAGATTAACCGGAGGGCGTGGAGATAAATCAAGATAAATGTAACTCTCACCAAGAGGTCCGCCATACAAACCGATATCGCTTCTTGTTGAATCTATGTCCAGGATGGAAGGATCACCTTTGTCAATTAAAGGTGAATAGTTTTGCAGATGGAAATCTGAGGTGTCATTTATAAACATTGGATCTACCAAGAGATTAGTACTATCTGGCGGTGGTACGTTTATAAAAATATTACCTGTATTCCAAATATCGTTATACTTAATAATCGGACTCACAGGAACTGTGGCAGTAATTACCTCATCTGAGTTCTCAACTATGTTGTTTTTAATAACATTGCCATTAGCGGTTTGAATTGCACGATTCAGATTTCCGCTCAATATGTTATTTAAAACGTAGGCTTCTTCAGAATTGGCTAATCCACTACCTTCTTCGATTAGAAAGAGATTGTTATAAATCTCATTTAATCCAGAGTAGCTACCCCCAAATCCTCCACCAGTTTCATAGCCATCCAATGAAATACAAATGTTATTTTCAATATATGGGGTAGATCCAAATGTGAGTGCAATACACAAATTATAAACAATTACTAGATTATTAATAACTTTAGGATAAATCTCATTTATTACTGCTCCTAATCTTATTCCCCTATTAGAATTAATAATGGTATTTAGTTGTATCAACGAATTACTATTGCTTGACATTATTCCAGTATTGGCGTTTTCAACTAAGTTGTTTTCAATTAAAACGTTATAATCCGGTAGTTCGTTATCAACTATATAAATACCAAATCCCCACCATACTTCGGTAGATGAATAAAAATTGGATACAATAACTCTAAAATTTTTAAATATACAACTATCTCTTACTGTTACTGCATAAAAACTTGATGGTGTCGCCAAAGAACGGGTGTCGATAATTGTACTATCGTTAGAAGTTCCTATCAATGATAAACCTCTTATCATCACCACCTGTTCTTCATATACTCCGTTGGCTACGTAAATTGTATCGCCAAAGACACAAATGTTTATACACTCCTGTATGCTGTCTGCTGCTGTTTCCCAACTTGTATAAGGCGGTATACTCAAGCCGGCTTTGCTTACGTAACGGATGGTGGCTTCTGCTAACTGGCAGTAAACAATAACTAATAGCAGAATAAAAAGAATATTTTTAAGCCTCTTATCGTTCTTCATAATTTTATCTCTTTTATTTCTTCTAATAACATAAGAAATTATTTTTTATGATTCCAGGATAACATTCCTTTGGCTCCGTGTGCTAAAGCTAAAAAAATCGACGCCTTAAGTTCAATGGAGTCTGGTTCACGCCATCCACAGGGTGTTTGAAAATATGGGGGACCAACTATAAATTGCCCGAAGCCCTGAGGCACGTAATAAAAATTTGGAGAGTATTCTGCGGTCAATTGTAAAACAGGTCTGATATAAGTAAAACCATATTCAGCAGTTTCATTCTCCCAGAACGGAAAGTAATCCATCATTACACGATCGGTGCCCGTTAACTCTACGAACTTCTGAACTGAAATATCACCGTTCCAATACCCATTCCAATTCGGGTGAAACTGAGTAATTACTCTTCTGCCTGATGCTTTATATACCAATGAATCTATTATTCTTATCGGTTCAAAGGCATCCAGCGAGCCGGGCTCATCTATTACATACCAGTAACGAATGTTAGACCATTCTGAGTAGGTTGATAAAAATAAATCTATTTTTGTAGCTACATCTCCGGGATCATCTAACCATTGTTTCCAAATTCCTTGATTATAAGGAAGATTATCATCATCAAACACCTCAACATAATCTATATACAGCTTGCCGTGTCCATACCATTTTACACAGTACTCTATTCCCATTAGTGTGTCAATGTCTTCATAATACGTTCCGGAAAGGTTTGGGTTACTCCACCTCTGAGAAACTGTCTGATCTCTGTACTGCACAGGATAAATATAACCGTTAAGTGATTTTACGTGGAATGTTTCTCCCGGTAAATCGGCTGCTGTTAAATAAAGGCTATCAAAAATTTCTTCTTTGATTTCAACTACCTGCCCGTTTTCTTTCAATGCGAACCGGTAACGAACATATAGTTTGCAGACTGTATCCGTGGGCTCAGGAGCATTGGTCAGTGCAAGCCGGTATATTACAGTATATTTAATAGGCTTTCCATCATAAACCGGGTCAAGCGATTTGTATTTTTTATCCTGTGTATAGTTTGGTCCCAAAAGCACACTATCTACAGGAAAAGGATTTGATTCAGTTGTTGCCCAGCAGGCTGCTCCTAAGTATTCCTCCACCTGCCCGTAAAGATAACCCTTATTCTGGTTCCAGTTGTCGTGAGGATGTTTGAATCCTGTTACTAAAAAAGCAAACTCATCTCTCCCTGCTTCCCACCTCTTGTATTTACCATTAGAATAGTGATATACCCATTCTCCTGC
>CAZXGJ010000105.1:0-5278 GCA_964639955.1 uncultured Ignavibacteriaceae bacterium | reverse complement strand
CTCCAAAGGAGAGGGGCTTTTTATGATTCTATCTCCTAAGTAACCCTGCATTTCACCTTCTCTTTTTCTATATTAGCTTTGCAAATAACATTTAACCTGTCAATTCTTTATTCTAATGGAAAAATCTGAATCACTTAAAAATTTAAAGCTGGAGAATGTTTTTCATGCCCGGCTTAAAAAATTCCAGAAGCTGATGCGCATTAAAGTGCAGGAGATTCTTCTTGTATCAAGCATCTACGACTATTACCTGTTTGAAGAAGACGGCAGATTGTATGAATTAATTAGAAGTGAGTATCAAAACCTTAACCTAAGCCAGGCGCCCGAAATAACACAGGTTACAACTGGCAAAGAAGCTCTGGAACTCTTAAAGGGCGAACATAATTTCGACTTAATTATTACAACTCTTCACGTCGAAGATACACATGCTGTTAAGTTTGCCAGTGAAGTAAGAGGTATCGGTTGTGAGCTTCCTATAGTGCTGCTGGCTTATGACAATAATGAGAGGAAAGAACTTACAACTCATTACGATACTTCCGTCTTCGAAAAGATTTTTATCTGGGGCGGAGACTTTCATCTTCTGATTGGAATTATTAAATACCTTGAAGACCGGATGAATGTTGAAAATGACACACAAAATATTGGTGTGCAGGTAATTATACTTGTAGAAGACAATGTAAAATTTTATTCGTCGTACCTGCCATTGATTTATACGGAAGTATTTAACCAGTCGCAAAGGCTAATCCAGGAAGGAATAAATATTACGCATAAATATCTGCGTATGAGAGCAAGGCCAAAAATCCTTCTATCAACCACCTACGAAGAAGCCTGGAACTACTTTGAAAAATATGAAGAGAATGTGCTTGGTATTATAACGGATAATAATTTTAAGCATAATGGAATCCGTGATACAGAAGCCGGGTTAAAGTTTGCGACAGCAGTTAAAGAGCGGCACAAAGATATTCCTATACTTATCCAGACAAGCGATCAAAATCTTGAAGAGAAGGTGAAAAAAATAGGTGCGTCTTTCCTGTACAAAAATTCTCCGCGCCTGCTGCATGACCTCCGGGAGTTTATGCTGGATCACTTTGGCTTTGGCGATTTTATTTTTGAATTAAGAAACGGAACTCCTGTGGGGCGGGCTGCAAACCTCAGAGAACTCGCCGATCAGATCGGGAAAATACCCGAGGAAAGTCTGCTTCATCATGCTGAAGGAAATCATTTCTCCAG
Source organism: uncultured Ignavibacteriaceae bacterium (assembly GCA_964639955.1). Classification (GTDB taxonomy): domain Bacteria; phylum Bacteroidota; class Ignavibacteria; order Ignavibacteriales; family Ignavibacteriaceae; genus IGN2. Next base: position 4,051 of record CAZXGJ010000105.1, on the reverse strand, counting down.
ATGGCTTAAAGCCAGAACAGAATTTTACCTTGCATATAAGCTCAGACCGCGTAAAGTAACCGATTATGAATCTCCTGAGCATTTGAGACAGGACCTGATAAATGCAATTAACAGTTACCTGGAAGAAAGAGCTAAAGGAGTAATTTCAGAATTCAGGAAGGAATCATTCGATCCTAAAAACAGTTTTGCAAGAATCGGCGGCGGCTCGCTTGGCGGAAAAGCCCGCGGGCTGGGGTTTATTAACACTTTAATAGCAAACTACAATATTAAAAATCTATTTAAAGGTATCGAAATTTCAGTTCCCTCAGCCGTCGTAATCGGCACAGAAGTATTCGATCAATTTATTTACGAAAACAATCTTGAAAGTTTTGCTTTTAGTGAAACTGATGATGTTAAAATCAACCAGCGGTTTATTGAAGCATTTCATTTCCCCAAGGAGATAAAACAAAAGCTTTTTGATTTCCTTGAAATAATAAAAGAACCCCTCGCAGTGCGTTCCTCAAGTCTGCTCGAAGATGCACAGTTCCAGCCTTTCGCCGGTGTTTACCAGACTTACATGCTGCCCAACAGCAACCCGGACATAAACGTAAGACTAGATGAACTTCTCCAGACAATAAAAGCCGTATACGCTTCAACATACCACCAGAAAGCAAAAGACTATATGAAAGCAACTGCCTACCGGCTGGAGGAAGAAAAGATGGCGGTGATTGTTCAGCGGCTTGTAGGTTCAGAGCACCGCGGAAAATTTTACCCGGATTTTGCAGGTGTGGGTAAATCATTCAATTTTTATCCTGTCCCGCCTCAAAAATCTGATGACGGCATTGCATTGGTTGCGCTTGGTCTTGGTAAAACTGTAGTTGAAGGCGGTAACACTGTAAGATTCTGCCCGAAATTTCCCAAGCATCTGCTGCAATTTTTTTCAACAAAAGAAACTCTGATGCATGCACAACAGGATTTTTTTGCACTCGATCTCAACGGCAAGCTCGATCACCACCCTGATTCTATTAAAGATCCATTGGTTAAAAGATATGAGCTTTCAGAATCTGAAACAGATGGTACGCTCTACTCAGTCGGGTCAACCTATTCACCGGAGGATGAGGCTGTATATGACGGAATTTCGAGAGAAGGGATAAGAGTTGTAACCTTCTCCCCTATTTTAAAGCATAATATGTTTCCACTGCCGGAAATTCTTAATCTTCTGCTTAACCTCGGAACCTGGGGAATGGGTTCGCCGGTTGAAATTGAGTTTGCTGTAAACCTGAGCATTCCGCAAGGTAAACCTAAGGAGTTTGCAATGCTTCAGATGCGTCCCCTGGTCATCAGCAGGGAGCTTGATGAATTAATTGTTGATTTCAGTCCCGAAGATCTTATTTGCCAGAGCAGCCAGGTGCTTGGCAACGGGGCAACAGACGGCATTTATGATTTGATAATGGTAGATATTAATAAATTCGACAGGGCAAAAAGCAAAGCCATAGCAATGGAAATTGCCAGAATAAATTCAAAGTTACTTAATGAAAACAAACCCTACGTGTTAATTGGTCTTGGCAGGTGGGGTTCACTCGATCCGTGGCTCGGTATACCCGTTACGTGGGATCAGATTTCCGGTGCAGCCGCTATTGTTGAATCCGGCTTTAAGGATTTTGAAGTTGAGCCATCGCAAGGATCTCATTTTTTCCAGAATATAACCTCCTTCCGGGTAGGATACTTCACCGTTGATGCTTCACATAAAATAGGCTTTATAGATTGGGACTGGCTGAATGCCCAACCCGCTGTTGAAAAACTTGAGTTCACAAAACACCTTCGCTTTAATACTCCCCTTTCTGTAAGAATTAACGGACATAAGAATAAGGGGATAATTATAAAACCGGGTATTTTATAAGCCGGATTATATTCCTGAATGTTCTATTTTCCTTTTTAATACGTGTATAACTTTGTCGTTGCATAACATTTAACATTTTTTTTACTGTATAAAATCCGGGAATTGTTTCGTAAAAAAATAAATACTAAGTTCTGGATGAAAATATTTTCTCTACTAAGTTATCTATTCTAATAGGTAAATAGATGAAAAATTTTTTTCTGATACTGCTGCTACAGTTACTTTCCTCTAATATTATTTTACCGCAATGGCAATGGCAAAATCCACTACCACAAGGAAACTCTCTTTATTCTGTTCAATATGTAGATGATAATTTAATTTGGGCTAGTGCAGCAGGAGGAACACTTGTAAAATCAAGTAACGGTGGTAACACATGGGAAGTGAATTTATTGCCTGATAAATTAAACGCACGCGCCCTCTTTTTTATCAATGAACAAAAAGGGTGGGTATGTGCAGGAAAAAATATGGAACCATCCAAAATATACGCTACAGTGGACGGTGGTAAAAGTTGGAACACGCAAATAGACACTACCCTTGGTAGTTGTCGGTCAATTGTTTTCGCTGATGAAAACAATGGTTGGGCAGGTGAGTACAAAATCTGGGCTACAAGTAACGGTGGAGAAAATTGGAATGTTCAGGCAAACTCACCTGAATTAATCACTTCAATTTTTTTATTAGATAGTCTGCATCTTTGGGCGGTTGCTGGGGGTTCTTCCGGTGGACCAATTTTAAAGACAGATGATGGTGGATTACTTTGGACAATAGACTCTACTATCACCTGGGCTATGGATGTACATTTCATTGATAACCTGATCGGCTGGGCATCAGGATGGAGTTATATTGCTAAAACATCCAATGGAGGATTAAATTGGCAAGTACAGCATCAAGTTTTGCAAGAAAAGTGGTCAGACATATTTATGTGGGATGAAAATTTTGGGTGGGCAGTTTCGGAAATTGGTATGATAGTCTATACCACAAATGGAGGGATTAATTGGTTATCCCAAAACAATCCAACAATAAAAGGTTTATATAGTATTTCTTTCAAAAATGCGCAGGACGGAATTATTGTTGGCGACTTCGGCGTAACATTAAAAACTACTAACGGGGGATTAGAATGGTTCGACGTATTACAAAAAGTTACGGAAGAAAGTTTAAAAGGAATTTACTTTCTAAATAATTATTATGGATGGATTGTAGGAAACAATGGATTGATCATAAATACAACTAATGGAGGTGACAGCTGGCTACTTCAGAATTCAGGAATTAACGTTGGTTTGGGTGATATTTTTTTTATAAATCAATTCGAGGGATGGGCGGTAGGAGGTGATGGAAAAATTTTAAAAACAAGTAATGGTGGTGTAAGTTGGACAATACAGAATTCACCACTTAATAGATTTTGGAGAGATATTGAGTTCATAAATTACCCTACTGGTTGGATTATAGGAGGGGACCCGTTTTTAGATGGCAGGCTTTTAAAAACCACAGATGGAGGTAGTACTTGGAATGAAGTTCCTACTATCTTTCCTCATGGAGCATCCAAAATTCAATTTACAAGTGAAAATATTGGATGGATTATGGTGGGGAGTTTAATTTCAGGAAGCGATCAAAGAATTTATAAAACCACTAATGGTGGAGAAAATTGGTATATTGTACTTAGTACCAGTTATCCAGCAAATATTGAATCAATGTCATTCGTTAATGATTCAGTTGGTTTTATTTCAACATTCACCTTTAGTTTGTATAAAACGATTGACGGAGGTGAGAATTGGAATATTATTCAAATTCCTTCACATTTTATTAGAATCCAATTTATAGATGAAAACAATGGCTGGGCAGGCGCTGCAGGTGGAAATATATATTATACAAGTGATGGCGGAATAAATTGGGTCCAGCAGATATGTCCATTTGTTGGGGTATTTAATGAGATTTTAATGCTTGATAATGATACGGGTTGGGTTATATCGGGTTTAGGAGCTATATTAAAAAATTCCGATGGACCATCTAATATGAATGATTACGATTACTCACGTGACATTGATTTTAAACTATATCAAAATTTCCCCAATCCTTTTAATTCACAAACCCGAATTGATTATTATCTGGGTAGAGAAGCAAAAGTAACTGTAATGCTTCAGAAGGAAAAGGAATTTCCTAAATTTACTTAATGTAAAAAAG
>CAZXGJ010000104.1:0-5646 GCA_964639955.1 uncultured Ignavibacteriaceae bacterium | reverse complement strand
GCAACGGAATAAGATTCAACAATTCCTAACGATTCAAGCATCTGAACATTATTGTGTCCGACTATTGCCGGAAAAATTGTGGGATGAACATTCGGAATTACAAAATGATCTATTACGCCAAAACCTATGCTGTTGACTGCGTTTTCAACTGCGGATGTAACTGCTGCAACATCGCCCGCAATTAATGTCATATATTTTCCGGAACAGATTGTTCTTGAAATCATGAGTTCAACTTCTGAAGTTTTAAGCATCAGATCAGCTGCCTGAATTCCGGAGGCAATGCTTCCCATTTCAATTAGTCCGATTGAATTTTTTGTTATCATTTATTCTCCTATAAAATTTTATCTTCCATGTGTTTATTCTGTTTTCTAACTATCGGGACAAAATGTTGAAGTAATAAAGATTTACTTTTAACCTTTCTATGCTGAGACTTGCGTCCATGCAGGATTGTTGACTTTTTTTATAATCACACAATTGCAGGCTCACACTGAACATTTCTCCGGCGAGGACGCCGGAGCGAGCAGGATTTATTTTGCCTTCTATCTGCTCAACCCTGCGTCCTCGCAGGTTCGTGATTATCTATTTTATAATCAAGCAATTGCCGGTTCACAAAACAAACTTTTCCTTTATACTTCAATAGAAATAAATTCTGAAGTTATTTCTTTTACTTTACCATTTATTGATGCGTGAATGTTTGCCCCTAACACCTCGTCGGGAATTTTTCCTATCCTCTGTCCATCTTCAACCATTTCGCCTTTTTTAACAATTGCAACTGCCGGTTTTCCAATGTGCTGTTGAAGTGGAATTCTAACTTTGCTAACTGACATTTTTCCCGAGTTGTACGGTGCTTCAACATTATAATCATTTAATTTTAATTTCATTATCAATTGCTGAAGCGGAACTCTTCTGCCATCTTTTATCGGATGAACTTTAACCGGTTTCTGCTGTATAAATTTTATTCCAGCTTCACGCATTTCAACCTTCGCTTTGTCACAAGCTTCTTTGGGATAAAGATCTTCCGGACAAGCATAAAGGGTACACAATCCACAGGAACAGCAAAGATCTGCCATTTGATTCCAGACCGCCGATCCTGTTTTTGTAAATCCGAGTGAACGCATAACTTTGTGAGGTTCAACCTGGTAACCGAGTAAATATCGGGGACAGAATTCTGTGCAGTAACTGCATTGGTCACATGCAGATTTGCCAATACGGTGCCAGTTTTTTTCGGGTTGATTTTTTCTTTTAATTAAATAATGATCTTTGGGAAGAATAATTAATCCAGCCATTGTCTTTGTAATAACCTCATTTAAATCGAATGTAAGATGACCCATCATTACACCACCGACAAAAATTCCGAACTCACTAACTTTAGTCCCGCCTGCAAAATCTATAACATCTTTAAAGCTAGTGCCGACGGGAACAAAAAATGATGATGGTTTTTTAACAGCGCCTGCGACACAGATAAATTTTTTTGTAACGGGAATTCCTTTTTCGGCAAGGGCTATGTTGTAAAGAGTTTCAACATTGTTAACGACACAGCCAATGTCGAGTGGAATTCCAGCGGGCGGAATTAGTCTTCCGGTTGCTGCGTACACCAATTCAAATTCATCTCCGGATGGATAAAAATCACCAAGCTTTGTTAATTCTGTTTTTCCGTTTAAGTGCCTGCTAATTGCTGAAATGGCTTTTTCGTTTTTCTCTTTGATACCAAAGTAACCTTTCTTTGCAGAAGTGCTTTCTATTAGAAGTTCAAGTCCCCGTGAAATTTCTTTTGGGAAATGAAGCATCATCTCATAATCTTTATGGATAAGCGGTTCACACTCGGCACCATTTGCAAGCACGAATTCTACTTTTGACTTAGCTTTAATATGTGCAGGAAAACCTGCACCACCAGCGCCGACAACACCGGCATTAAATATTTTCTCTTGTAAAGTCATATTAACTAAATCATAGATAAATGAAATAAGTCCTCTTTAATAGTGAGGCACCAATTAACAAAACTCAAGCTCCAAAAAATATTCAAATCCTAAATAGTAAATTCCAAACAGAAACAGTTTGAAATTTTGAATTTCGAAATTGTTATTTGGAATTTACCCTCCATCTAACGGGTTTAAAAATTAATTGAAGAATACTCTAACTATTAACCACTATGTTTTTCAATGTTTCAATCCACATCGGATGATCGTTCAAACTTTCTACTAACTGAACTTTCTCTCCGCCGTGTTCTTCAAATAATTTTTGATATTCGATTCCTATCTCTATTAATGTTTCAAGACAGTCGGCTACAAAAGCAGGGCTGAAAACCAACAATCGTTTTGCGCCTTTCTTTGCCTGTTCAATTATAACTTTATCAGCAAACGGTTCCAGCCAGTTTTTATCAAGTCTGGATTGAAAACAGACGGTATATTTATCAGAAGAAAGACCAAGTTTCTCTGCTATTAATCTCGTGGTTGCATAGCAGGTTGCTTTGTAGCAGAACTTGTTCATTTCGTTTATTTCAGCTTCACAGTTGTGCTCTTCACAAAGTGTTTTATCTTTATAAACTTTATCAACCTGCCGTACTGGCAGCCCGTGATAACTAAAAATTACATGATCATAATTATCAATATTATATCTTTTAGCCTGTTCAACTATTGTGTTAATGAATCCATCATTATCATAAAACTGACCGATGAACTTTACTTCCGGGATTACCCACCATTTCCGAATTATTTTCATTACCTTATCAATTACGGAACCCGTTGTTGCTGAGGCGTATTGCGGAAAGAGTGGAATGATAATAATTTTTTCATAATTACTCTTGTAGATTTCAGAAAGTACATCATCTATCGAAGGATTTTTATATCTCATTGCAAGAAAAACATCGTAATCATCGCCAAGAGACTTTTGCAATTTTTCCCGAACAGATTTTCCGTAATAAAGAATGGGCGAACCCTTTGTTCCATCAGGCAATCCGTTGTGTACCCATAGTTCTTCATAAATTTTTGCTGACTTCGGTGCGCGGAAGGGAACGATAATTAAATTAACAAGAATGAAACGAGCTACGGCAGGAATATCTATTACCCGTGGATCGTTAAGAAATTCAAAAAGATATTTCCTTACATCTCCTACAGACGGGCTGTCGGGAGTTCCAAGGTTAACAAGCAGAACTGCTGTTCTATTCATTCTTCTAATCTGAAAATAATTAAATACAAATTCAGTTATTCAATTTCAAATTTAGCCAAATTTAGTTTTAACTCCATTTCTGATTAATTTTGAACAGCAATATTCAGGAAATTTAATGCAGCCTCTTATAAAAACTTTCTGTCTCTGGTTAATTCTTTCATTAGCCTCTTTACACGCACAGCAGCCGTACGTAATTCTCATCAGCTTCGATGGATTCCGGTGGGATTATGTTGACCGCGGTATTACCCCGAACTTCGATTTTATAAAACAAAACGGTGTCTCTGCCGTTTCTTTACGTCCTTGCTTTCCTTCGAAAACTTTCCCCAATCATTACTCGATAATAACCGGAATGTATCCTGAACATCACGGAATCATTTCAAACAACTTTAATGATTATCACACGGGAAGAGATTTTGCAGTACGCGACACAATTGAAGCGCGCGATGCACGCTGGTATAAAGGTGAGGCATTCTGGGAAACAGCTCAAAGGCAGGGAATAATATCTGCAAGTTATTTTTGGGTCGGTTCGGATATGAATATTCCATACAGGCGTCCGGAAATTTTTCATTACTACGATCATTTATTCCCCTACAAAGCCAGGATTGACAGCGTTATCGGATGGATGAATTTATCTTACGATGCCCGTCCGCATTTCATAACCGCCTACTTCTCCGCTACAGATGATGCCGGGCACACTTTCGGACCCAACTCTCCAGAAGTTAATCTTGCAATAGCACAGCTTGACAGTATCCTCGGTTACCTCTTTGAAAAGCTTAAAGAAATAAATATGATGGACAGCACCAACATCATCGTTGTTTCTGATCACGGGATGACGGAAGTAAGCACCGAAAGAGTAGTAAACATAGAGCAGATACTGGAAGGAATGAGTTATCAATACGGCGACAATGGACCTTTTATGTTAATTGAACCTGCAGAAGGAGAACTGGAAAATATTTATAACCGGCTGAAAGAGAATGAAAACCATTACAAAGTCTACAGGAGAAAAGATGTACCTAAACACTTTCACTACTCCAATAATCCTTTAATAAGTAAACTTGTTATTATAGCAGAGAACGGCTGGAGTATTGAAACTAACAAATCTCTTGAAAGGATGAAAAAGTACGGAACAAAAGGAAACCACGGCTACGATAATTACTGGATGGATATGCACGGAATTTTTTATGCGGTCGGTCCGGCGTTTAAGGAAAATTACAGAACAGGTACCGTTGACAATATTAATATTTATCCTTTACTCTGTAAAATTTTCAACATACTTCCCAATCATTCAATTGATGGAAAGCCGGAAAGAATATGTTACATACTGAAGTAATAAATGCAAGATCAAAAAGATGGCAACTTTATGTATCCCGGCGAATTGCAACCTTCAGGGTTTCCCGCCTTACTACACTCGTTAACCTTGATGGTTCTTCAGACTATTGGTAAGATTAAACTCTTATTGATTACAATTTCATTCCTTTTAATGCTATTCTCTAATAGCTGCTTCGACGAGGAGCCGGATTGCGTATGCACTCTTGAATTCAGAACATACCTTGTAACAGTAATTGATACTCTCGGCAATTCGGTTGATTCGCTTGAAACAACAATAACTAACAGCCGGGGAAGGGAGTTTAGCTTTGATGAGCTTTCTCCGCCGCCTTTTATGCAGGGCGCTTACTATGTTATGACAGACGGCTACCAGAATGAGTTCACTATCAGACCCGAAAAAATTTTCTTCAAAGGAACAAAAGGCGGGATGGAAGTTACAGGCGAATTCTACTTCAACACAGATGAATGCCGCTGCCACGTTTATAAAATTGCGGGACCGGATACTTTAATTCTAAACTAAAATCCTCATTAATATTTTCAGGGAAACTGACGACTATTGATTTTCTCGTCTCTTTTATTAAAGTTTAATACAGGGAGGTAAAAATGAAATATAAAACAATATTCATTTCCTTTTTAACACTACTAATTCTCTTCAATGGTAAATTATTTTCTCAGGGACCCGGTAATGCAACAAATCCAAATCCACCAGATAGTTCTAGGAATATTTATTGGTTCTTTCAAAAAATTAGCTGGAACAATCCACCATTAGCTGTTTCAAATAGAGTGCTAGTTGGAATTCATCCTGATTTCTTAACGGAATTGCATTCAGGATATCTTATAGATAGTTTTCAAATACCAAATCCTATTGATGTAAGGCGGACTTACTACTGGAGAGTAGATGAAATAGATACTTCAGGTATAACAGAAGGAAATATTTGGCTTTTTACAACTAAACAAACACTAAATCCTGTATTTATTGATAGTTTCTCTAATGGAATAGTTAACTGGACGATATATAACGAGACTGATTCCTGCGGGTGGAAAATAAAAAATCTATTTAGTTCTTATTACACTCCACCTCCGACAGCTGAAAATTATGGTATTGTATCGGTTCAGCGGAAAATGGAATTTCGGATTAATTAAGTAAGGTAGATT
>CAZXGJ010000103.1:2128-5661 GCA_964639955.1 uncultured Ignavibacteriaceae bacterium | reverse complement strand
AATGTTTTCATTTTATTTACCTCCGTTGAAATGAAGACAAAGCGTGTGCCGTTAATGAAGTGTTAAAATCTTATCAATTGATAAAAAGCTGATGAGAACACGACCAAATTGTTGAGAGCTGCGACCAAATGGGCGAAGGGGGAAAAACGAATTAAGCAGTGAAATTATTCTTTTACCTATTTTTAATCTGTCAATTTTACATCACTTTTTTTTCGGGGATAAATTATGAAGACCATATTATTAATACTCATCGGTAAAAGAAAAGATGCTGCAGTAAAAGTTCAGCAGATACTTACCGCTTGGGGCTGCAACATTAAAACACGTCTTGGAATTCACGACGGCGTTTTAGAAAACTGCTCGGACACTGGATTGCTTATTCTTGAATTGGTCGGCAAAGCGGAAGACAACAAGGAAATCGCAAGAAAGGTTGCGCTGATTCCGGGCGTTACATCGCAGCTTGTTGAACTGAAGTCGCCCAATGAATAACTTACATTATCAAACCCGGTTTCTTCACGCAAGAATATAAAGACCGAGAAACCTGGTTTGTATTAATAACCATTAACTTAAGTTAGTAAAGCAAAATTCAGTTCGTTTCAAACTCTATTTCTTTTGGCTGCACATCGCGGCTATCGCTTCTGATTGTTCGCCTGTAAGGCAGGTAAACGGAAAAGCAGCTTCCCGGCTGCCCGTGCTTTGAAATTGAAGAAGGAGTTTTAACTTTTACCGATCCCTCGTGCCTGTCAATAATTTTTTTAACAACAGAAAGTCCCAGCCCTGATCCTTCCGAAGAAATCTTTTTTGCATTCTGTGCGCGGTAGAATTCTTTAAATATTTTCGGCAGTTCTTCTTTTGGTATTCCCACACCGTCGTCGCAAATTTCAATAACAAGCAAGCTGCTTTCATTCTTCAGCGTAACTTCAACCCTGCCGCCATCAACACCGTACTTAACTGCATTGCCCACAATATTCGAAATGGCAATATCGAGCAGGAACTTATCCGCAGAAATTCTTTCCTGATTTTTTCTTTGATCATTCAGATTTAGTCTTATCAACCGTGAGTCGGCATAAGCTTTTCTTCTTTTCAGCACTCCCGAAACCAGTTCCTTTATATCAACTTCTTCTTCATCGAACTGATCATAAAGATTGAGCTTCGATACATTCAGCACATCGTTTATCATCTGGATAGATTCATCCGTTCTGTTCTTTGCCCTGCGCAGCTTTTCTTCAACTGTTTCATCAATTGGCCCCAGAAATTTTTGAAGAATGAGGTCTATGTAAGAAGCAACAGCCACTACGGGGGTTTTAAGCTCATGGACAATACCCATTATATATCGCTGCTTCTCCTTTTCGGCAACATTAATTTTCTTTATAGATTCCACCAGATCTTTCTCACGCTTATATAGCTGCCGTGCTATTCCATTGGCAAGATAAACGCTGATGAACATCATAAAAGAAAAAGTAAGCAGGTATGCAAGCACAAAATAGATGTTGGTGTAAAGCTCAACATCAAGAAATCCGCTGATTGCGAAATGAGGAAGAACTTCAAGATGCTCGAGTATAATTGAAAAAGCAAACAGTGCAACAAAAATTACAGCAAGAGTGTACACAACTGCACCCGGAAGAATCAGACTGCCGATAATCATATGAAAAACAAAAAGCATGTACAACGGCGATTCAATTCCACCGGTAAAATAAACCAGCAGCAGGAGTGCTGTTAAATCAGCAAGCATCTGAAACAGCGATAGGTAAACCGGGTTGAAAGTGCCGGGTTCGCATTTCACAAATTTTCTTAACCAGTGAAATAAAATGTTATAGCCGAGTATTGATGCTGCAATCAGTAAAATGCCGGTAAGCTGTGTGCTGCCCAGATTTATTTTAAGCACTGTTAAGGAAAGAAGAATAAATGCAAACAGAATAAGAACAAAACTGTACCGGAGTTTTATAAACCAGAGATTTCTTCTGCGGATTGCTTCCCAGAATTCTTTCTGCTCAAGAGCCCATTCGGGTATTAGTCCCATCATAAATTTATTAATCAATTAATCTTCTCCGGTTACTCCTTCATATTAAAATTATTACCATCTCAATAAAATTTTAAACTAAGCAATATACTTTCCCCGTTTTACATAATGCGTGTGAAGTAACTTATGAGCAAGCTTCCCGTTAGGGCCATCTTTCAGGAACAATTTATAGATGTCAGTGATATGCCTGTTTTCATGAGATTTTCTAACAGGCAATGATCTGTCTTCATCGTAAATAGCTTTGGCTCGCTTCTTCCTGATTTCAGGGCTTGTTGGAATCGGCTGACCGCCGCCGCCGAGACAGCCGCCCGGGCATGCCATAAATTCAATAAAGTGGCAATAGCTGAATTTACCGCCTGCTTTAATATCATCCATTACTTTTTTAGCGTTGGCTGTTCCATGCGCTACTGCCACTTTCAGTACGGCACCTTTCAGCCAGTTCCAGTCAGGCACCAGATGTTTTATTAATTCAGGAACAGGACCTACTTCTGAAATAGGAATCTCTGCATAGCGAACGCCTTCAAAACCTCTTACCGGGTTGATCTCAGCATTTGCAAAAATGCTTTCCACTTTTTTTCCGGTTACAAATTCTATAACAGTTCTTAAAGCTGCTTCCATTACACCGCCGGTTGCACCGAAAATTAAACCCGCACCCGATGCGTCACCAAAAGGATCATCAAAATTTGAGGGAGGCATTTCAGGTAAATAAATCCCTGATTCTTTTATCATTTGTGCAAGCTCGCGGGTTGTAAGCCCGTAATCAACATCTTTAAATCCTGAATCCACCATCTCGGGTCTGTTACACTCAAATTTTTTAGCAGAGCAAGGCATTACTGCAACTGTTACGATATCTTTCGGATCGATGCCTTTTTTCTGAGCATAAAAGGTTTTAATCAATGCACCGAACATCTGCTGCGGAGATTTTGCAGTGCTGAGGTTGGGAATGTACTCGGGATAGAAATGCTCAAGATATTTTACCCAGCCCGGTGAGCAGGAAGTAAAATGAGGAAATGCAACATTCTCTTTTTTAACGAGAGATTTATAAAGACGCAGAAGCAGTTCTGTTCCTTCCTCAATTATTGTTAAGTCCGCAGCAAAGTTTGTATCGAAGACCACATCAAAACCAATTCTTCTCAGGGCGGTATTCATCTCACCCGTCAGTGAAGTTCCCGGTTCCATTCCAAACTCTTCGCAGATTGCTGCTCTCGGAGAAGGCGCCGTTTGAATCACAACATGCTTTTCCGGGTTATCAATAGCAGCCCAGATTTCATCACGCGGATCGTTTGCGCGCAACGCACCGGTAGGACAGCGGTTTATGCACTGACCACAGTTAATACAAATAACTTCAGCAAGCGGTTTTTCCCAAAACGTTCCGATGTGAGTTTCGTGGCCCCTGTTGATAGCTTCGAGCACTCCGACTTCCTGCAGATCGATGCAGGTTCTTACACATCGTTTACAAAGCACGCATTTATCCATATCTCTTACCACTGCATAAGAAGAACGGTCAACTTCGTAC
>CAZXGJ010000103.1:0-2118 GCA_964639955.1 uncultured Ignavibacteriaceae bacterium | reverse complement strand
ACCTTGGTTTATCAATATGCCCGAAGTTGTAATGGTCAACGCCGTACTCTTTTGCCAGGGATTGCAGCTCACAGTTGTTGTTCCTGAAGCAGGAATAGCATTCGCCGTAATGCTCGCTTAAAAGCAAATCGAGAATGTGCTTTCTTGCTCTTCTGACTGCGTTGGAAGTTGTCTTAATTTTTATTGGTGCAGTAACAGGAAAAGAACAAGCTGCCTGCAGTGTTCTCATTCCTTCAACCTCAACAACGCAGATACGGCACACACCTGCAACACATAAATCTTCGTGATGGCAGAGAGTTGGGATGTGTACCTGGTTTTGCCTGCAGGCTTCGAGTATGGTTGTACCGAGCGGAACGGAAATTTTCTTCTCGTTTATTTCAATTGATACTGATCCGCCAATATGCTCGGGGTGCTGCGGTTTTTCAATCTTCAGCGGCTTCTGGCTAACAGGTGCTCTTACTGTTCCCTCAGTTACCATTTTTTTCTCCCCTCTCTGCATTAAATATTTCGTCCTTAAAATTTTCCAGTATCGAAATAAACGGATTCGGGCTTGACTGACCGAGCCCGCACTTTGATGCAAGCTGCATTGTTCTTCCAAGATTTTTTAATTTATTTATATGAGCGAAAGTGTATTTACCTTTCTCAATCATTTCAACTCCTTCGAGCAGTTTTACATTTCCGATTCTGCAAGGTGTACACTGCCCGCAGGATTCATCTACAAAAAACTCCATAAAATTTTTTAAGACATGAAGCATATCCCGGCTTTCATTAAAGATCATCACAGAGCCGCCGGTTGAAACGTGCTCGTAAGCAAGCCGTTTATCAAACTGCGATTTTGGAATGCAGTATCCCGAAGCACCGCCAACCTGAACGGCTTTTGTGTTTTTTGCTCCTGCTATTTCGAGCAATTCGGAAATTGTTGTGCCCCAGGGAAGTTCATAAACTCCGGGCTTTTCACAATCGCCGGAAACAGAAAACAGTTTTGAACCTGTGGATTTATCTGTTCCGAGCTTCGCAAACCAGCTTCCTCCTTTCACAACAATGTGTGCGATCGCAGCAAGAGTTTCAACATTGTTTACGGCAGTCGGTCTCCCGAGAAATCCTGTATTGATAGGATAAGGAGGTCTGTTGCGCGGCTCGCCGCGGTGTCCTTCAAGAGATTCAATCAGTGCTGTCTCTTCGCCGCACACGTAAGCGCCCGAACCCAGGAATATACTGATATCAAAATTGAAACCTGTTTTACCTAAAATATTTTTTCCGAGAAGGTTATCCTTTCTCATTTCTTCAAGATAACCTTCTAGAGATTTTAAGAGATATTCATATTCACCGCGCAGGTACACAATTCCTTTGTTCGCACCGATTGTATATCCCCCCACAACCATTCCGTCAAAGACAAGCTCTGGATATTCCATCAGCAGCACTCGGTCTTTAAACGTTCCTGGTTCACCTTCATCAGCGTTGCAAACGAGAAATTTTTCTTCCGATTTTGCTGCAGCAGTAAGCATCCATTTTGTTGAAACCGGGAAACCCGCTCCGCCTCTGCCTTTCAGCTTTGAATCTTTCAATTCAAAAAGTATGTCATCGCGCGACATTGAAACTGCTTTACTTATCGCATTTCCTCTTTTGTACTCAGAGAAGATTACCTGACCTGTTCGTTTCTTTTTAATGGTTTCCATAATCACTTCACCTTTCCTAAAAGTTCTACTGCTTTCTCCGGCGTTAGCTTAAGAAAAACCTGGTCGTTTATTGCCATTGCAGGACCCATATCGCAAAGCCCGAGACAGTTGGCATATTCAACGGTAAACTTGTTGTCTTTTGTTGTCTCCCCGATTTTAATCCCGAGCTCTCTTTCAATTGCCTGAACAACAGCAGCTTTGCCATGCATATCGCAGGAGATTGTCTGACACACACGAACAAGATTTCTGCCTTTGGGTTTTGAGTTAAGAAATGCAAAGAAAGATATTACGCTGTAAACTTCTACGGGGTGAATGTTCAGCAGCCGTGCAACTTCCTGTTGTGCAAATTCAGAAATGTGCCTGTGCTTTTTCTGAACTTCGTGAAGAATCATAAGCAATGCGGACCTGTCGTTCCCGAATCTATTTACATAGCTCTCTATTT
>CAZXGJ010000102.1:0-6701 GCA_964639955.1 uncultured Ignavibacteriaceae bacterium | reverse complement strand
ATAACTTTAAATGTAATTTACATTTTAGTGGAAGTGTTTTATGGTTTGATGATCAACTCGATGGCATTGATTGCAGATGCCGGACATAATTTCAGTGATGTGCTAGGTTTACTTCTTGCCTGGGGTGCGGCTTATCTTGCTAAAACTGCAGCTACAGAAAAACGAACTTATGGTTTTAGAAAGTCAACAATACTTGCAGCACTTTTTAATGCTATACTTTTAATGATAGCTGTTGGTGCAATTACGATTGAAGCAATCAGAAAATTCATTTCACCTGAACCTGTTCAAGGACAAATTATGATGATTGTTGCCGGTGTTGGAGTTATAATTAATAGTATAACTGCAATTCTTTTTATGAAAGGAAGAAAAGAAGACCTCAACATAAAAGGCGCTTTCCTGCATATGGCTGCAGATGCAGGAGTATCACTTGGAGTTGTTTTTGCTGGTTTTATTATTTACTCGACAGGATGGCTTTGGGTAGATCCTGCAATAAGCCTGGTAGTAGTTTTGGTAATCACAATCGGAACCTGGGATTTGCTGAAAGATTCTTTTCATCTTTCTGTGGATGCGGTGCCAAAAGGAATTGATCTTATAGCTGTGGAAAAATATCTGAAGTTGCTGGATGGAGTTGAAGATGTTCATGATCTGCATATATGGGCAATGAGTACAACTGAGACAGCATTAACTGTTCATCTGGTTAAACCAGGCAAAAATGTTGATGATAATTTTACCAGCGAAATATGTGCTCAGCTTTATCAAAAATTTGGAATTAATCATTCAACCATTCAATTAGAAGAAGAGAAAAATTGTTTTCCCTGCGCAGTCGAAAAAAAAAGATTTAATGATAAATAAACGTGGGTAACATCATCCATATTATATCGGGGGCAATATTATTGAGTGTGGTTCATGCTGCAATGCCTAATCACTGGCTTCCGATCGTTGCAATTGGAAAATCTGAGAAGTGGAACAGGAAAGAAATCCTTAATATAACGGCTATTACCAGTATGGCACATACAATAAGTTCTATTGCAATAGGAATAGTTGTAGGTATTATCGGTTACAGGCTTTCATCCTCATATGAAATTGTTACCCGGATAGTTGCTCCTTTGATACTTGTTGGGTTAGGAATAATTTATTTAATACTTGACTACAGGCAGAATAAAAAGCACCATCATCACCATCAGCATATTGACGTTGAAAAAGCTAAAAAGAAAACCAAAACCGGGGTAGTGATCGCGCTTAGTGTTGCTATGTTCTTCTCTCCTTGTATTGAAATTGAAGCTTATTTCTTTGTCGCAAGTGCTTATGGATGGCTGGGAATTACTGTTGTATCCGTAACTTATTTTGTCCTAACAGTTACCGGCATGATTTTGCTGGTTAATTTTGCCAGCAGGGGAATTGAGTTTCTGAAATTACACTTTTTGGAACATCACGAAAAATTAATATCCGGAATTGCTTTGATATTGCTCGGCGTACTTGCTTTCCTTGTTGCCTGACGATTATTAAGAACTGCTGTTGATCCTTTTATTTTTATTACTATAGAGAAACTGATATTGAATCTCACTAAATTTGCTATGTAAATTTTCTGCTGAATATCTTGGAGAACCTGATGAAAAACACACCAATCAATTACGAAATTGTTGCGAGAAAAATAAAAGAAAGCCGGATAGAAAATATAGGCAGGGCATCCATACGTGAACTAAAAAAGCTGGTAGATGAAATTGAGGCTGAAACGGGTGAAAAATTCATCAGAATGGAAATGGGCATTCCGGGTTTGCCGGCTGCAGAAATTGGTGTGCAGGCAGAAATTGAAGCGCTCAAAACAGGAATTGCAAATACTTATCCTGATATTCAGGGCATACCGCAATTAAAAACAGAAGCTTCGCGGTTCGTAAAATTATTTTTAAATATTGATGTTGACCCCGAAGGATGTATACCTACCGTAGGATCGATGCAGGGAAGCTTTGGTACTTTTATTACCACCAGCCGGATGTATAAAGAAAAAGATACAATCCTTTTTCTCGATCCCGGTTTCCCGGTTCATAAACAGCAGCTTAAAGTGCTCGGACAAAAATGGGAATCATTCGATGTTTATGATTACCGCGGTGATAAGCTGAAAGCAAAAATTGAATTCTATCTTTCAAAAGGCAATATTGCTGCAATGCTTTATTCTAATCCGAATAATCCTTCATGGATTTGCTTCACTGAAAAAGAATTGAAAATAATTGCTGAACTGGCAGAAAAATACAATGTTGTTGTGCTTGAAGATCTTGCATACGTTGCAATGGATTTCAGGAAAGATCTTTATCATCCGGGTAAGCCGCCATATCAGGCAACTGCAGCGAGATACACAGAGAATTATATTCTCTTCATCTCGAGTTCAAAAGCATTTAGTTATGCAGGGCAAAGAATTGGTCTGATGATAATGTCTGATAAGCTTTATGAAAAAAAATGTCCTGACTTAAAAAGATTTTATACAACTGATATTTTTGGAAGAGCAATGATATTCGGAACTGTTTATGCTTTGAGTGCTGGTGTAACTCATTCAGCTCAGTATGCAGTTGCTGCAATGTTAAAGGCTGCAAATGATAATCAATTTAATTTTGTCGATATTGTTAAAGAATATGGTGCCAAAGCTAAGATTATGAAAAAGCTATTTACCGATAATGGATTTTATATTGTGTATGATAAAGATGAAAATGATCCGATCGCTGATGGTTTTTATTTTACCTATGCATATCCGAATTTCTCAGGAGAAAAACTTCTGGAAGAAATGTTGTATTATGGAATAAGTGCAATCTCGCTGGCAATTACCGGCAGTGGAAGGTCGGAAGGATTAAGAGCATGTGTATCGCTTGTTCAGCGCAGCCAGTTTCCTTTACTTGAAAGCAGACTGAGAAAATTTCATGCTGATCATCCGGCTAAGTAATTGCTAATTGCTGTTGTTTGATTAAGGCATAGTTCATTGTTAAATTCAATTAACAAATTTTATTAATTCTGTTTAGTTTTTATGAAAGTTTACGAGCTGCTAAATAACGGAAATATAATTACCGATTTCAAAAATGTAACCAAAGAAGCAGTAATAAATGAGTTAATAGATCGGTTGGAGAATGACACCAGGGTCACTAACTCTTATGAAGTGCGGAAGTGTGTTTTCGACAGGGAAAAAATTATGTCTACCGGTGTTGGCAAAGGTTTTGCTATCCCGCATGGAAAAACTGACAGTGTCACGGATATAGTTGCAGCTTTCGGAAAAAGTAAAAAGCCAATCGAATTCGATTCTCTCGACGGTGAGCCTGTGCATCTTATTTTTTTACTTGTAGGAAAAGATAACCTTGTTGGTAAGCATATAAAACTCCTTAGCAGAATATCCCGGCTGATGAACAACGATGAATTCAGAAAAAAACTGATTGAAGCCGATAGTAAGGAAGAGATTCTTAAAATCTTTGAAGAAGAAGAGCAAAGCTACTCCGATGTTTAATTCAAACATCTTAAACTCATTTCTGATTTGGCAATGGTAAAAGCGGTAACAGGCACCAAAGATACTCTGCCGTCAGATATTCCCCGCTGGAGATATCTCGAAAAAACTGTTGAGAAAATTTTCAGTAATTACAATTACGAAGAAATCCGCACACCGGCGTTTGAAGAAACTGCTTTGTTTGCCCGCGGGATTGGTGAGGAAACCGATATCGTTGGCAAGGAGATGTATACTTTTAAAGACCGGAGCGATACAAGTCTTACACTCAAACCCGAAATGACCGCTGCTGTTGTACGCGCTTATATTGAGCATTCCCTTGGTGCACAGCAGCCGCTGACAAAGCTGTATTACATCTCACCAATGTTCAGACAGGAAAGACCACAGGCAGGAAGATTCAGGCAGTTTCATCAGTTTGGTGCTGAAGCAATCGGAAGCAAATCTCCTCTGCTTGATGCTGAAATGATTCAGATGGCTTATGAAATTCTAAAATCTCTTGGATTAAATAATCTAACCGTCAAAATAAATTCACTTGGAACTCCGGAAACAAGAGAGAATTATAAATCTCTGCTTAAAAATTTTCTGAAAGATAAAAAAGATAAACTTTCTGAAGACAGCAGAAGAAGATTTGAAACAAACATACTCAGAATATTTGACAGTAAAGTTGAATCAGATCAGAAAATAATTAAAGATGCACCAAGACTTATTGATCATCTTGACGAAGAAAGTAAAACAGATTTTGAAGTTGTAAAGAACCAACTGACCAAATGTGGAATTCCTTTTAAAATTGATCCGGCACTCGTGAGAGGATTGGACTATTACACAAAACTCACTTTTGAAATTGACAGCCGAAGTGTCGGAGCACAAACTGCTTTATGCGGCGGTGGAAGATATGACCTGCTGATTGAAACTCTTGGCGGGAAACCAACTCCTGCAACAGGATTCGCTGCCGGGATTGAAAGAATCCTTCTCGCCTGCGAGAATGAAAAAAGTTTTACTGTTCCTGAACCTGCGATTGATGTTTATCTGATCAGGATTGATAATGAACTTGAATCATTCGTTAGCGAACTTGCCGGTAAATTGCGAAAAGAAAATCTCTCAGTTGATTTTGATTATCTGCAAAGAAGTGTAAAAGCACAAATGCGAGAAGCTAATAAATTAAATGCAAAATATGTTTTGTTCATAGGTGGTGATGAGTATAAACAAGGATTAATGAATTTGAAGAATATGTCAACAGGTGTTGAAGAAAAAGTCTCGATTGATTCGATTCGTGAATTCGTGGCTAACCTTCATCAGAGATGAACATTATCATCGGTAGAAAACCCGTACTTGAAGCGCTCAATTCAAATGAAGAGATAGAACAGGTTTACATTCTTTTCGGTCAGCAGGGGAACATTATTAATGCAATTCGTGTTGCAGCAAAGAAACGTGGGATAAAATGCAACCAGATTCCGCTGGAACGATTTAAAACCTACGCACCAAGTCAAAATGCACAAGGAGTAATTGCACTCAAACAGGATTTCAAATTTTCTTCTCTTGATGAAATACTGTCTCAAGCAAAGAAGCACTCTCTACCTCTAATTTTAATTCTTGATGAAATACAAGACCCTCACAACGTTGGCGCAATTCTACGTTCTGCTGAATGCAGTGGAGTGAATGGTGTGATTCTTACAAAACATAACAGTGCAACAATCACCTCGACAGTCACAAAAGTTTCTGCAGGTGCAACCGAGCATTTAAAAATCTGCCAGGTAAATAATCTTTCACAGACAATTGATGAATTGAAAGAAAAAGGATTCTGGATTGTCGGCTCGTCATTGGAGAGTGTAAAGAACTATACTGAAGTTGATTACAAAATTCCGATTGCACTGATTGTCGGGAATGAAGAAAAAGGGATAAGAAAACTCACTGCAAGCAAATGTGATTTTCTGGTTAAGATTCCGATGAGTGGAAAAATCCAATCACTCAATGTTTCCGTTGCAACGGGAATACTTCTTTTTGAAATACTCAGACAGCGTCAGATTCCCGACTCGCTCCGCTCGCGGGAATGATAACAGTCCTCTGTCATTCTGGTGAGTTCCTCGAATAGTGAACGAGTCCAGAATCTAACGTCTAAGATTATTCGCAGATTCCCGACTCTCCGCCTTCGGCGGATCGCGGGAATGACAATGGAATAGTTTCTGAATTATTAATCATTCTAAATCCATTTCGTAAATAAAAGAATTGAGACCCTGAAAAAATTTCAGGGTGAAGCGCAAATTTTAAGTTGACTTCCAGCTCGTTATTTCTTACGTTTCGTAATAATAATGAGGTGGAGTTATGAAAAAGTTGGTAGTTTTAATAATTGCTTGTCTTTTTACAAATATTCTCTCACAGACAAACATCTCGCCACAATTCTCCGAGCTGAAGGGGATGGAAGATCAGCTTGGTAACACACATTTGTTTTACAGGATTTATACTAATTATGAAAATCCACCAATGTATCAGTGGAGTAATCATATTTATCATTGGGACTTAAATTCAGGAACAGATACTCTTTTTCTTTCTGATTCGGGAATTGAAAGTCCAGCTTATAGTTCAAATCATTGGATTAGTGATGTCGATTATTGGAATAGTAATCCTAACGAGTTTATTTATTGTGGAGGACATACTTTTGGTCCATTTTTCGAAGGAGGTGCATACATTTCAAGATTTGATGGATATATTAATTATTTTGGATTGTTTTGGGGAACAGCCGATTATATGGACATATCACAATCCGATGACAGCTTGTTATATTCTGGAATTATTACTGATGGGGGACCTGGAATTCTAAGAAGCATAAATGGCGGCAGAAGCTGGGATACCGTTTCAGTTCTTTATCAATTTCTTTCTCTTAATCCATATCACGAAAACATATACTTTGTTGAAAATGAAGATAGAGAATTATTTCGAACAACAGATTTGGGAAATACATTTAACCTTGTTAATCCGGAATTTTTAGTAGATACAAGATTTTACTATGATCCTGATGGACAACACATCTATAGAAAAGCGAACAAAAAACTTATCGTGTCTGACAATCTTGGTGAACAGTTTTCCTGGCAAACAAAATATTCAAGCGATTCTGAAATTTTTATGAGTATTGATGAATCAATCTCAGGAACAATTTATTTAGCTGATAAGAAAAATATTTTAGTTTCGACTGATTTTGGCAACAACTTCAGTCTTTACAAAACTTTTGACA
>CAZXGJ010000101.1:0-6854 GCA_964639955.1 uncultured Ignavibacteriaceae bacterium | reverse complement strand
TAATCTACCTTACTTAATTAACCCGAAATTCCATTTTCCGCTGAACCAGTACAATATTCCCATTGGTATATATCCCAATACGCAGCCTGTCCGAATGGAGTGAAAGATGCATCCAATTGTTTTATATATACTCCCTGAACAATAATATATTCTCTTTCAACCAGAGAACTCCAGTTACCATTTGAATATGTTCTTGCTTTCATTTTTATAGTCGCTATATATGGCCAAATATTAGTGGTAGGATTATAACTTAATTGATATTGACAACCGGGAATACCAGGATCACAAGGTTCTGATCCGTCTTCTGTATAACTCATAAAGCATACCAAACCTTGCTGCCAACTAATTGTAGTTTGTAAATTTTTAGGATATGTTCCACTTAAAGGAGTTATTTCTGGTACAGGCAGAGCAATACCGATATTATAGGAAGCAATGGTTGTTACACTTTCTATCATACCGGATTTATAAGCTTTTGCCTTAATTGTAGTAAGTGTAGAAATTAATAGAGAAGTTGGGAATACCGGTGAATTAATGTTTGGTTCAGTACCATCAGTTGTATACCTTATTGTTGCACCGGGAGTTGAACAAGAGGCAGTAACAGTTACAGGGTCGGGGTAATTGCCCGGAGGTGGACTGAATTGAGGAGATGCAACCTGTTCAAGATCTGTGATTATAAATGTACTTGTAATACCATAATCAGGTCCAAACCCTATCTTAATTCTATAATTCCCATTTTGTAAATTAATAGGTACTGCCCACTCATAAAAATTTTCACCTTCTTCTGCAGTTCCCAGAGTACAAACAGTCATTATAAAATTATTTTGTGAATCAAGTAAATCAAGTCTATAGGAACCTCCTTCATTATCAGTCCATTTTATTATTTCTACACTTCCCTTTGTGAAAGCTACTCCCGGTCCAGGATGAGTAAATGTTGCAAGTCGGTTTATAGACCAACCCAAATCTTTTAAAATTGCCAGTCCAACTTCTCCCGGTGAATGAATTACTTCGGCAAAATTAATTTTGGGAGTCATTAACGAATTACTGTTGCTCGTGGGGTAAGTATCCTCATCCAAATGAGAAATGCTTGAACCTTCTTCCCAGCTGCTAGGAGCATAAAGTTTTGGCAGCAAATAGCGTCCGTTTTGAAGCCAGGAATTATCACCATTAAAGTACACATTACTGCTAGTCAGTTTAGTCTTCAATTCTGTAGATTGATTTGGATAATTAACCAGAAGATCTTGGTTAGGATAGTAACTCCCGATTGCTCCAAACTGATCATAAATTGTGGAATGGGGATCAGTATTAACCGGAAATCCACCAAATCCTTTTAGTCCTAAATTTCCATTCACATTAAAAGAAGGTGTATATCCAAGTCCATGAGCAATTTCGTGTAAAATAACTGAAACCATATCAGGTTTATCTTCCCGTGGGACACCATCAGTACCGAAATACCACTCAATATTGTTATTAGAGTTTATTGTAATTATCATTTCATAATCTGTACCGTTCAGGTTCTGGCTCAAAAGATATTCTGCCAGCGATATTGGATACTGTACATCCTCTTGAGCTAAAGAAGATGAATTATAAAAAGACGCAGGTCCGCAGTTAGCTAACGGATAACCTGCAGTACTGCTGTAACCTAAATCTTCCCATTTTACCTGTACTTTAATTGTTTGGGATATAGCAGTGTTAATTAAAAATTCCCAGATATTTAAAGCATATTCTATTGCATTTTTAGCTTCTACAGGTGGTTCAGGATATTCATAATATATCTCGAAATTAGAAGTTGCTGTTTTACCTAAGACTATTCTATCCGCAAAAATAGAGGGCGGGTAAACTTTTGTATAAGCATTTTTATGTGTACCTTCCAAAACCGGTGGAATATACTGGGGAATTATTACACCGCTATATAGAATTAACAGCAGTAAAAAAAAGATATAATAGTTTTTCATTTTTTTACCTCAAAATTTGTTTTAATGATAAATTTAGTTTTATTATTTTGAGGTGTAAACAAAAAATAGCACTTTACAGCTTACCAAGCTGTTGAGCTAATGTCTTACCAAATTTGTTTACATCCTACTCATCCTGGTGGCGTAAACGCTAGGATGGGATTTTATTTTAGTCTGGTTTTACCCTCCAAATTATTTATTAGAAAATTAGTTTCTTCTTATAACTATTATTACTGCATTGTCTTCCTGTCTTCCTCCTCCAGCTATTAAATTCCCCTCAACGTCTAATTTCAAAAGAACATTTGTTGTAGGAATATTTACTGATTGCCAACTATAACCATTAAAATGTAAAATTGAATGCAGGGAACTAATCCCAAATACGTCATTATAATTTTGTCCTCTGATTCTATAAATATTATTTACGTCGGGTCTGTCTATTTTTTCCCATTGGTAATTTTTATACAAAACCACACCACCTCCTGCTGTGTATATCAATTTGTCCGAGATGCCCCAGACTGAAATAATAAACATCCCTGCTTCCGCATCAATTCTTGATAAATTATTGTTTGAATCAATTTTTAACATCTCATTATCAGCAGCCAGATATTTATTATAACCTTCATTACCATCAGCTATTCCCCAAATATCCCCTATATTCAACTCAGTTCCGCTTTCTATTCTATTCCACTGGCTGCCGTTGTACCAGGCAATATTTCCATTATTTCCTACAACATATAAATCATTACTGCTGCTGCCCCAGAGTTTATTCATTTGATAAGGGCCCCAAACATTCGTTGGGATTACTATCGGAGTAAAACTACTTCCATCCCAATGAATTACTCCATTTCCACAAAACCAGATATCATTCGGTCCAAAAGCAAAAACTGATTGAATTGGATGAAAAAAATCAGTACCCTGGTAATTGTAAGGTATTCGTATAATATCCCAATTAATTCCATTCCAAATCGCTGCATTGTATCGTTTGGGATCCGGCTGCCCAAGCGAGTCATTCATATAAATCTCACCTACAGCCCAGATATTGTTCTCATTTATAATAGTTACATCATTTAGTCTGCTATGGCTATGTTCACCAAATGTCCAGGTCTGCCAGGTAAAGTCGTGGCTAGTTGTATTCAGCGTGGTTACGTTCAACACATTGCTAGATACCTGATTCCCGATACCGGATGCCTGATAATTATAAGTTACATTCGGTAAAAGAGAGTCAATGTAAAGTAAAGTGTCAGATTTAACTAAGTTAATTGTAAGTTGAGTTTGGCTGTTCTGTTTTATTGTTACGGTTGTTGGGAGTTGGAGATTTGTAGAGGTTAATTCTATCCACGCTTCAGTGCAGGAAACATCCTCAAGTTTAAGTGTTAATGATTTATTATCTGGGGGGTCTGCTGTGTCACAGGATTTAATTAAAAGGCTTATAATAATTACAAGAAAACCTACAATTACCCGCTTCATTATCTTCTCCCTTCATAAAATGCCAATGGTTATTTAGCGCTAATTTAAGCTTACGTAAAGAGGGATACTAATTTTTATATTGCAAAAATTATGCTAATACGTAGTTGAATTTTCCCTAAAAAATCAATTCAAAAAAAATAAGAAATTATTTCGACCACAAGCAGAAATTTTTACGATTGTGTAAGATGTTTTTTCAAAATAATCTGATGCTATTTATAAATTATTTATAACCAGATAAATATTTAAGATAGTTTCGTTCATCTTTAAATGGAGAATTGTAAATACAAACAAAGGCTAAACAGAGTGAATATACAAATGCAAACTTGCACATCACACTTTCAACTGCGGAAATAGCGGCATACGACCCTGCAAACATAAGGCTGAAACCAAGTAATGGAGGAATGCTGATAAATACCGCACCGAATAACAAAACTTTTCCAACTAATTTTTTCTTTTTATCACTTTCTTTTCTCACAAACAACGCAAGCAAAATTATTGATATCAGAATTGGCAGGTAATAAAAAAATCCGAACAAATCACCGAGCGGATAATGATAAGTTGCGTAAATAACCGTGCAGCTTGTTACTGCAAATTCAGGGGTGACAAATGTGTAGTAAACTGAAAATAATATCGCCGGAATAAATATTAAGTACACCGGAGATTTTAGAGTATGAGTAAGACCAAGAGTAAGAGAAAGATTTAAAGGAGGAAGAAACGAAATTATTATAAAAGCAAAGTACGGAAAGAATGAACTTTGTAATTCCACCTGACACATCAGGAATTCCATCGTTTGATACGCTGCAAGAAGTGCAACCATTGTGATTGCAATTTTGTTGAGTTTGTTCTTCTCAGCAAATATTAGAAGGTTGAAAAGAAGAAGAAACTCAAGACAGGCAATCAGCAGTGATACGGTTCCGTTCCAATTCATAATTTTTCTTAGAATGTCATTGCGGACAAAGCAATCTTCAGACTTAGTTGTGAGATTGCTTCGTCCCGATTTCATCGGGACTCGCAATGACAAATTATGTTTAAGCTTACTAAAAAATCAGATTTGTAATAATTTTAATCATTTTATCTTTTTCATTTGGATCGCTGATAGCAATCAGTAATGCAAGTGCTGTTAAAGCATTGTCGTTAATTTTCTTTTCACCAGATTTTTTATACAAAAAATTATTTCTATCAAGATAATAGATAAACAAAAAGGATCCGATGCGTTTGTTGCCGTCATTAAACGGATGGTCTTTAATGATAAAATAGAGCAGATGAGCTGCCTTCTCTTCCAGTGACGGATACAAATCAATTCCTCCAAATGTCTGGTAAATATTTTTCAAAATGGCTTTGAACTGATTTCCGTTTTCTTGTCCGAACAATTGAAATGCTTCTTTTTTTACAGTCAGGTCTTCTTTTATTTTTTTTATTACTGAGGCAGCATCTTTGTAATTGATTTCATACTTTTCTTTTTCTTTCTTCTTAAGAGCTAACTTATCTTTATCAAATTGCACTAAAAGAGATAATGATTTAGAATAATCAGAAAGGAGAGATAAAATTTCCTGTTCCTGCCCTGCAAGCATTTCGTGTTTTGATTTTTCTTTCAGGTATTCAATTGTTTTGGTTAATTCATTGAAATTTTTCCTGAGGGAAAGTAACCGCTTTTCATTTAATGTATAGCCTTTTACAAGATGCGTACTAAGTGTTTTAGTTGCCCAGATACGGAATTGAGTTGCTCGTTGTGAATTTACACGATAACCTACTGAAATAATCATATCGAGGTTATAATAAGTAAGATCTCTGGTAATTCTTCTATCACCCTCTATTTGAACTGTTTCCATTTTGGAAACAGTTGCCTTTTCTTTTAACTCGCCTGAGTTAAAAATATTTTTTAAATGCTTTGAAATAGCTGCTTTTTTTACATCAAATAATGATGCGATCTGATTTTGAGTCAACCAAATCGTTTCTTCTTCAAGACGTACCTCTAATTTTGGACCGTCCTTGGATTTATAGATTATTATCTCGCCTTTTTTAATTTCTTCTGATTTTGATTTTGACATACTGTACGTTTGTATTTTGTCGAATGCAAACCCAATTCCTTTAAGAAATTGGGTTTGTTAAAATTTACGCTTTTGGTCCGATCATCTTTTCCGGTCTCACAACTTCGTCAAACTTTTCCGGAGTGAGCAAACCAAGCTCAACTACTGCTTCTTTCAATGTCTTGTTTTCTGCGTGAGCTTTCTTTGCAACTTTTGCAGCGTTATCATATCCGATATGAGGATTCAATGCAGTAACCAGCATCAGAGAATTTTCAAGATGCTTTTTGATATTGCCGACATTTGCTTCGATTCCGACAACACAATTATCTGTAAAGCTTTCACACGCATCAGAAATTAATCTGATTGAATTTAGAACATTAAAGATGATAACAGGTTTGAAAACGTTCAGCTCAAAATGTCCGGTTGCACCGCCAACATTCACTGCAACATCATTACCAAAAACCTGAGCACAAACCATTGTCATTGCTTCACTTTGCGTTGGATTCACTTTACCCGGCATAATTGAAGAACCCGGTTCATTTTCAGGAAGATGAAGTTCACCTAAACCGCAGCGTGGACCGGAACCAAGAAATCTAATGTCATTTGCGATCTTCATCAAAGAAGCTGCAAGAGTTTTCAACACACCACTGAACTCAACCAATGCATCGTGAGTTGCAAGTGCTTCAAATTTATTTCTGGCAGTTACGAAAGGAAGCTTAGTAATTTTTGCTATGTGTTCAGCAGATTTAACAGCAAACTGCGGATGAGTGTTCAATCCTGTTCCAACTGCAGTACCACCAAGTGCCAATTCATAAAGTCTAGGTAGTGCAGCATTAATTCTTTCCAAACCATTCGTCAATTGCTGAGCATAACCGCCAAATTCCTGTCCCAGCGTTAAGGGAACTGCATCCATTAAATGTGTTCTTCCAATCTTAATGATGTTTTTATATTCATCAGCTTTTTTCTGAAGTGCATCACGCAATTTTGTAACCATCGGAATAAGTCTGCGATGAATTTCTTCAACTGCAGCAATATGCATTGCAGTTGGAAATGTATCGTTAGAAGATTGTGCTTTGTTCACATCATCATTTGGATGAATTGGCTTCTTACTTCCCATTTCCCCGCCGGCAATTTCAATAGCACGGTTTGAAATAACTTCATTTGCATTCATATTGGTTTGTGTTCCGCTTCCTGTTTGCCAGACTACCAAGGGAAAATGCTCGTCAAGTTTTCCTTCAATCACTTCATCTGCAGCTTTTACAATCAGATCAGCTTTATCTGCTGGCAAAGTTCCAAGCTCTTTATTCGTGAGTGCAGCAGCTTTCTTTAAAATTCCAAGTGCACGTATCAGTTCTCTTGGAAAGCGATCTCCTCCTATCTTAAAATTCATTAATGATCTTGCAGTTTGTGC
>CAZXGJ010000100.1:6381-7457 GCA_964639955.1 uncultured Ignavibacteriaceae bacterium | reverse complement strand
AAAACTTTTTTACCAGATGGCAATGCCCCAAAAACTGCAGTCCACAAAGCGAGAAGAGGATTTTGTGCAAGGAAACCCAAATCAGTTGAGAAATAAACTCCACCCTTCTTGATCAGCTTTTTACATTTAAAGTATGAACTTTTACCTACTGCATCAAAAACTACATCGAAAGTTTGATTGATCTTAGTGAAATCTTCTTTTGTGTAATCAATGACTTCATTAGCACCAAGTGCTTTTACGAGCTCTAAATTTTTTGTATTGCACACTGCAATAACGTTTAAGCCGTAATACTTTGCAAGTTGAACTGCAGCAGTACCAATTGATCCAGAAGCGCCATAAATTAAAATCTTTTTCCCTGATAGATTTTTAATTTCTTTGAGGTAATTGTATGCAAGCATAAGTCCATCACAAACCGTTGCCGCTTCTTCGTAATTCATATTGACAGGTTTAGTTACTATTGCACCATCTTCCGGAAGACAAAAATATTCTGCGTGTGCACCAAAATTATTTCCGGTTAAACCGAAAACTTCATCACCAACTTTAAACAACTTGACATTTTTTCCAACTGCTTCAACTACTCCAGAGAATTCACTACCGAGAATTTGTTTTTTGGGTTTAAAGAGTCCATTTATCAACCTGATAATAACTGGGTACTCAGGTTTGCGAAATCCGCAATCAGTTCGGTTTACCGTCGTTGCAAATATTTTTATAAGCACTTCATTGTCTATGGGAACTGGTTTTTCTACTTCTTTGAGTTGAAGGACTTCGGGCGGACCGTATTTTTCATAGATCACGGCTTTCATAATATTTCCTTTTATTCTTAAAGAATGAATTCTTTGATAAGAATTAAATTAATTTATTTATTCAAATTCAGATAAAAGAAAACGCACAGGAATGCTTAATCTTTTTGCCCACGTTATTTCTGTATGATCTTCACCTGGAAATTCTTTGGTCTTCCAATCGTTTTCTTTGTATCCCTTCTCAATCATAATTTTATCAACCTCAATCTGATGTGGTTTATACAAACTATCAAGTCCGATTGTACCATAATCAAAATAAATTTTATGAGTGCCAGC
>CAZXGJ010000100.1:3646-6281 GCA_964639955.1 uncultured Ignavibacteriaceae bacterium | reverse complement strand
ACAAACTATCAAGTCCGATTGTACCATAATCAAAATAAATTTTATGAGTGCCAGCCTGAGGCAGATTAGTTTCAAGATAGTCCCTGAATTTTATTGAAACCTTTTCATTGGTTTTTTCATGAATCAGTGATTTTTTTGCTAAAGGCCAGTGAGTTGATAGACAAGCAGCTGCACCAAAAACTTCCGGATACTCACACAACGCATATAATGAAATAACCCCGCCCATACTCGAGCCCATTATAAAAGTATTAGAACGGTCATTAAGAGTAGGAAAATTATTATCTATAAATGGTTTTAATTCTTTAGTAAGAAATAATAAATATTTATCTGACTGTGGTTTGGACATTAGTTGTTGTGTTAAGATTATTTCCCTCTCGTTCTCCGGAATATTGCTAATAACTTTTTGAGGAAAATATTCAGAATACCTATACTCACCATTATTCCATATGCCAACCACGATGCACTTCCTTATTTCGTTCCGAGCAATTAAATCACCCAGTACTTCATCAACCATCCATTCCTGATTATTCCAGGTTTGAGAACTGTCAAAAAGCATTTGACCATCGTGCATATAAATGACTGGATACTTTTCGCTTTCACTATAATTTTCCGGAAGCCAAATATCTATGTTCCTTTGATCAACGTAATTTGATTTAAATGATTCTATCCTTACAATTTTGCCTGAAGATACATCAGGCAGTGACTGACTACGAGCACTATCAATACAAAATGCGCAAATAAGTAATACCAAAATAGAAGTACTCAAATTCTTGGTGACAGCTAATTCAATGTTCATCTTGAAAAGTTGAATGGTTATTTAGTTCATTCATAATTTTTTTAACTGATTGCCTTGCCCCGGGCGAGAAAGACTCCGTGTAGTAATCCTGTGCAAGAAAAGAAACTTCCTGCTTTAACTCTGGGTGTTTATTTGCAATCTTAACGATTAATTTTAATGCATTGATTCTCACTGATGTTGCTTTATTTGGTTGTTCCCATATGCCCAAACAGATATCAAATAGAACGCCTTTATATTTCTCATCAACTTTCATCATTAAAAGTATTTTCAGTAATTCCCGCTGATGGCTGTCGCTTTTTTTTTCCAGGGCATTGATAATTTTTTTAATATACTTTTTTATACGCGTGTCATTTCCATCTATGGAGTTACTTAGTAACCAAGCCGCCCGCCACGAATGTGGCTGTTTGTCTGAAACAGCTAACTCGATTGCTTCTTCAAAATATTCCGGATGACCTTTCATAAAAGAAATCATTTCATTTTTGTAGCAACTAATTAGCGTTTTTTCTAAGGTAGTTTCCATTGATTATATTTTTAATGAAATATTATGATATAAATTTAGCAATGCTTAAGTCCAGATTTTAAAAGATTTTTTTATGAAATTAAAAAGTGCATCGTGGTGATGCCCTTAAAACCAAAGCAGTTACAGCTAACGGTTGTTTCGATATGTTCTTCGTTTCACTCAGAACACTCAACAACCTTCCACTTTTACTATGGTGTCTGAGTAGTTTCGATTTATCGGGACGTACCGAAGACACCGCCTCTCTGTCGGTTGTCTCGATACTTTCCTCGATTTGCTCGGAAAACTCGACAACCGTCAACTTCAATTCGATGGCTGAGTAGTCATCGAAGATGACGTATCGAAGCCACCTTTTTCTTGAATATTTTCTTTGCCAGTTTGGGTAATAACTCAGGCTTACCTTCAATAAGCGCCAACTTTTTCCTTCTACTCCAACCCTGAATTTGTTTCTCACGATAAAAAGCTTGATCAATCCTGGAGTATTCTTCATAATAAACTAATTCAACGGGTAGTCTCTTCTTTGTATAATTTGCACCAATACCATTGTTGTGTTCCCAAAGTCTTTTTTCTAAATTTTTAGTGCTGCCAGTATAAAAGCTACCATCAGCACATTCAAGTATGTATGTGAATCCTCTACTCATTTACTCTTAGATTATTTATTTAACTAAAAATGTCTAAGCGTTCTTTTTAAAAAGTGATTATTTTCGTTTTCAGTATTAAAGAAGATACGAAATTTTATTAAGCCAACTTAAACTTGATTGTCATCGTATTCAAGAAATTCATTCTTTAAAAACAAAAAGGGCATCGTGATGATGCCCTTTAATAGCCAGTATTCGAAGATCCTGAAACATCCTGATATGAATTCAGGACAGGATTCAGTATTTAATATATTTACTTCAGATCGAAACGATCAAGGTTCATTACTTTATTCCAGGCAGCAACGAAGTCCTTAACAAATTTTCCTTTTGCATCATCCTGTGCATAGACTTCTGCAAGTGCTCGCAATTGAGAGTTTGATCCAAAGATCAGATCGACTCGGGTTCCTGTCCATTTAACTTTTCCTGTCTTGCGATCTCTGCCTTCATATATATCATTTTTATCAGATACAGGTTTCCATACTGTTCCCATATCAAGCAGGTTGACAAAGAAATCGTTTGTCAGTTTACCAATTTCATCTGTGAACACACCGAGTTTTGAACCATTAAAGTTTGCTCCAAGTACACGCATACCACCTACAAGAACTGTCATTTCAGGAGCACTGAGTTTGAGCAACTGCGCTTTGTCAACAAGCATTTCTTCTGCTGATACTGTGTAAGCTTTCT
>CAZXGJ010000100.1:1239-3546 GCA_964639955.1 uncultured Ignavibacteriaceae bacterium | reverse complement strand
AGCAACTGCGCTTTGTCAACAAGCATTTCTTCTGCTGATACTGTGTAAGCTTTCTTCGAATAATTACGGAAACCATCTGCTTCAGGTTCAAGTACAGCAAAAGATTCAATATCTGTCTGGGCTTGTGATGCATCCATTCGTCCCGGAGTAAACGGCACTTCAATCTTGTATCCGGCAGCTTTAGCTGCAGCTTCAATAGCAGCACATCCACCCAGCACAATAAGATCAGCAAGAGAAACTTTCTTACCATCTTTACGATTGTTAAATTCTTTCTGAATGCCTTTGAGTTTTTTCAGTACTTTTTCAAGTTGAGCCGGCTGATTTACTTCCCAATCCTTTTGTGGTTCTAAACGAATACGGGCACCATTTGCACCGCCACGCATATCCGAACCACGGAAAGTTGATGCCGAAGACCACGCAGTATAAACCAGTTCTGAAATTGTTAATCCTGAATCCAAAATTTTCTTTTTAAGTGCTGCGATGTCTTTTTTGTTGATTAACTTATGATTGACTGCAGGAATCGGATCTTGCCATATCAAATCTTCCTTTGGAACTTCCGGACCGAGATAACGAGCTTTGGGTCCCATATCTCTGTGTGTAAGTTTAAACCACGCTCTTGCAAATGCATCAGCAAAAGCTTTTGGATCTTTGTGGAATCGTCTTGATATAGGTTCGTAAATAGGATCAAATCGCATTGCTAAATCTGCAGTTGTCATCGTTGGTGGATGTTTCTTTGATGGATCATGAGCATCGGGTATCATATGTTCAGGCTTAACATCTTTTGCCTGCCACTGCCAGGCACCAGCAGGACTTTTAACCAGTTCCCACTCGTAACCAAAAAGCATATCGAAGTAACCCATATCCCATTTTGTCGGATTTGGTTTCCATGCACCTTCTAAACCGCTTGTTGTTGTGTGTGGACCTTTACCGGTTTTAAATTTATTTATCCATCCAAGACCTTGTTCTTCGATAGGTGCTGCCTCTGGTTCTGGACCAACTAACTTTGGATCACCGGCGCCGTGCATTTTACCAAATGTGTGACCACCAGCAGTAAGAGCGACTGTTTCTTCATCATTCATAGCCATACGTTTAAATGTTTCGCGAATATCCTTACCTGAAGCAACAGGATCCGGATTTCCATTTGGACCTTCAGGGTTTACATAGATAAGTCCCATTTGAACTGCAGCTAAAGGATTTTCAAGTTCACGATCACCGCTATATCTCTTATCACCTAACCATGTCTTTTCCATTCCCCAATAAATATCTTCCTCAGGTTGGTAGATGTCTTCTCTACCACCGCCGAAACCAAACGTTTTAAAGCCCATTGATTCCAGTGCAGCATTACCTGCAAGGATTAAAAGATCAGCCCAGGAAATTTTGTTTCCATATTTCTGTTTGATAGGCCAGAGAAGTCGGCGTGCTTTATCCAAATTACCATTGTCAGGCCAGCTATTGACTGGTGCAAAACGCTGGTTACCAGTACCACCGCCACCACGACCATCTCCGGTACGATAGGTTCCAGCACTGTGCCAAGCCATACGAATAAAAAGTCCTCCGTAATGACCCCAGTCAGCAGGCCACCAATCCTGTGAGTTGGTCATCAAGTCATACAAATCTTTTTTCAGAGCTTTGTAATCAAGCTTACTAAATTCTTTAGCATAATTGAATTTAGGTCCTAATGGGTTTGATGCCGGATGATGCTGGTGAAGTATTCCTAAATTTAACTGATTGGGCCACCAATCGCGGTTTGTTGTTCCTCTTCCCGACGCAAGAGGGTTAACTCCATGCGGTACAGGGCATTTACTTTCATCACTCATATTGATTCTCCTGATAGTTTAAAGGTTAATAGTTATTTAATTATTTTTTTTATTATTGAATGTTCCAATTATCTGAAGCTTAATATCTTTTACTTTAAAGTTGGGAATTTTCTTTTTCTTAAAATATTCTTCAAGCATATCATTTAGTTTATCATCAAAGAAATCCTCAATTCGCTCGGTGTCTTCACAATACAGATGATGATGCTTATCAAGAATTGCATCATACCTCATTACATCCTGTTCTGTCTTTACTTTTTTGACCAATCCTTTTTCAACGAATGTTTCCAGGGTTTTATAAATTGTTCCAACAGCAATGTTTGGATGATTCTTAACTACATATTCTTTGATTTTATCGGCGGTAGGATGTTCTTTTAAATTTTTTAACGCTTCGAGAACAGCAATTCTTTGTGGAGTAACTTTTAAATTGGTGTTCTTCAGGTCAATGCTGTGTATTTCTTTTTTCATAGATAAAAATTATTAGATAGGAATT
>CAZXGJ010000100.1:0-1139 GCA_964639955.1 uncultured Ignavibacteriaceae bacterium | reverse complement strand
TGCTGGTTGGGAGCTTCCAATGGATTTGCACCGGTTACACTGTTATCGAGTGCATACATAAAAGCCAGACTTATTTCGTGCTGAGTTCCCAGGTGTTTTGTAAATCCTGCAGTAATATGATTCTGAATAACAGCAGGAGCTAAAATGTTAAAGAGCACTTCAGTGTCAGGAATCGGGTTTTCGTTATATGAATAACCTGCCATAAAATTCCATTCATTAACGCCGGAATACATAACTCCAAATTTCACTGCGAGAATATCTTTCCATCCAAAGCCGGCTCCGTCATCTTTTCCAAGCTGGCTTTCCATTATGTTTGGCATAAATGGATTGCCAACAGATTTAATGGAACTGTATAAAATCTGTTTTACATCAAGAAGAAGATTCCAATCCTTTGCAGGCATAACAGCAACACCGGCAGTCCAGCTTGCAGGAACATCAAAATCACCTTGTTCAGCAAACAAACCAGCATAACGATCAAATTCGCTCATTGATAATTTTGATTGATAGGCAGCACCAAAGCGTAACCATTCAGACAATTGCCCCTGGTATCCAATTTTAAACCCAAATCCGGTTGAAGTTGAAAAAGCATTTCCTGTAAGGTTTGCCGGATCAGAAGAAAAATAACTGAATGCGACAAGTCCTTTCGCAGCAAATCTCTGCCATCCGAAAATTACTGATGCACCTAATGAATGGTTTTTTACAAATTCAATTGCATAAGTACCGTTTACGAACATTTGTTCAAGGTTAATACCTGTTGCCGGAGAATTTGGATCGTAAAAAGTTTGAGTTGGATAATCTGTATTCATTCCACCGTTTCCATAAATTGAAAGTGCAATTGCCATGTTATCTGCAATTTTCATATTTCCACCTAGTGTCGGAAAGTAAAACATCGTTTGATCACTTTCAATTGTACCTGGAACGAGTGGAAAAGTTCCTTCGAATCCGCTTGGATTACCTGTTACTGTATAATCTCTGATCGGGCTAAATAAAGAAAGATTGAATTCAAGAGAGTTATTTAGATTTATAATAGATGCCGGGTTATTAATCGCTGCTAATGAACTGAGCGATACAGCAATACCCGAACCGGCAAGTGCAGAATATTTTATTCCATAACCGTTACGGTAATAACCGTCAGTTGC
>CAZXGJ010000099.1:0-7741 GCA_964639955.1 uncultured Ignavibacteriaceae bacterium | reverse complement strand
ATAGATCAACATCTGTCCATCCGGTAAAACGATTTTCTTTATTCCACGTGCTTTCGCCGTGGCGTAATAAAACTACTTTATACATTTTTTCTCCTAATGAATGCTAAAAATGATATTTTACATTTAACTTTTTGGTGATGAAGTTTTCAAAAACGAAAATCCAAAAACTCCGGATAACAAAGAACCTGTTAAAATTCCGATCTTCGATAAATCAAGAAGAGCAGGATTATCAAAGGCTAAACCTGCGATGAACAGCGACATTGTAAAACCTATTCCCGCAAGTATTCCCGCACCGTAGAGATTCTTCCAGTTAACACCTTCAGGAAGAGATGCCAGTTTAAGTTTTACTGCAATAAATGAAAAAGAGAAAATGCCAATTTGTTTTCCGATAAAAAGACCAACGATTATTCCTAGACTTACCGAACTAAATAGGGAATCTAATATGTCCAGTCCGGCAAGAGTAACACCAGCATTTGCTAATGCGAAAACAGGAATTATAAAAAATGCTACCCATGGATGAAGCTGATGTTCAAATCTTTGAAGAGGTGTTAAAATCTTCTTGCAGCTTTCTTCAATTGCCAGAACATCGTCCTGCCTTTCTGAGTTATTCAAAACATTTTTCCAGTGATCACCTTTTGCATCAAAACTCTTTATTAATTGTTTTACTTTTTCTGAAAATTTATTTGTGTCGTACCGTGATACTGCTGGAATTGTAAATGCCAACAAGACTCCTGCAATTGTAGCATGCACTCCCGATTTCAGAAATGCCAGCCAAAGAATCACTCCGAGGATTGTATAAGGAAAAAGGCTCTTTGTCCCTAGTCTGTTAAGCGTTATGAGTATAACAAGTACAATAGCTGCAATTATCAAAGTTGTTGTGGAAATTTCGGCTGTGTAAAAAATTGCGATTACCAGTACGGCACCGATATCATCAGCAATTGCAAGGGCAAGAACAAATATTTTTAATGTCAACGGTACCCGTGGACCAAGCAGAGCCATTATACCAACAACGAATGCTATATCGGTAGCCATGGGAATTCCCCAGCCTCTTGCACCTTCTCCACCCGAATTAAAAACTGTGTAGAGAATTGCCGGCACAATCATTCCCCCCAAAGCTCCCGCAATTGGCAGAGAAGCTTTTTGAACAGATGAAAGTTCTCCGACAAGTAACTCTCTTTTAATTTCCAAACCTACGGTGAAGAAAAATATTGCCATCAAACCATCATTTATCCAGTGGTGAATAGTGTAATCAAGGTTTAAGATATTTCCAAGATTGATAACTAAATGTGTATGCCATAAATAATGATAGGATTCAAACCAGGGGGAATTAGCCCAGGCTAGTGCAATCACTGTGCATATCATTAATAAAATTCCACCACTTGCTTCCTGGTGTAAAAACTCGTTAATCGGTTTTAGTAATATCTCTATTGGTTCTTTTTTTCGCTGCATAATGCTTCTAATCTTTTATTTCAAATTAATGCAAGTTCTTTAAGAATTACAATTCCGGCAGCTATTGTAAATACAGATGCTACTGTGCTGATCAAAACTATATTGCCTGCGAGCTTGCTGTTTGCGCCCATTGCTTCAGCCATTATAAAGCTGACGATTGCTGTTGGAGAAGCGAACAATACAAACATAATTCCCAGATCTAATTCTCTGAAACCGAAATAATAAGCACCGGCAGTTAGTAATATTGGAATCAAAATTATTTTTATTGCTGATGATGTGAAAGCAAGT
This sequence comes from uncultured Ignavibacteriaceae bacterium, assembly GCA_964639955.1. Taxonomy (GTDB): domain Bacteria; phylum Bacteroidota; class Ignavibacteria; order Ignavibacteriales; family Ignavibacteriaceae; genus IGN2. Next base: position 6,004 of record CAZXGJ010000099.1, on the reverse strand, counting down.
CCGGACGCTTTTTTAATATTCTGAAGATTAAGTGAACCACCAATTCCTACCAATGCTAATGGCAAAGCAAGTTCTGCCAAAAATCCTATGGTAAGATTGATGAAGGAAGGTATTTTAATTTTGTAAAACGAGAACGGTAAGCCAATAATAACTGCAATTATCAAAGGATTGAGCACAATCTCAAACAAAGTGTTTTTCATGTTTAGCTTTTTTTCTTTACGCAATGGAATAGTTAAAATTATTACTGCAAGTATATTATAAAGCGGTAATATGAAAGCAAGAACAATTGCTGCTTTACCAAGCGCATATGTTCCAAATAATTTTGAGATGATAGCGAAACCCACAATCGCAAAGTTGCTTCTGTATGCACCCTGCACGAATACACTTAGATTTTTTCCATCTTTAATGAAAGGAATTGAAAATAACCAGATTAAAAAGAAGCTAACCAGGGTTGCAGCATAGATATAAATAATCTGATTGAATTCTATCGCTTCGCTTAAATCTATTTCAGCGATGTTTATGAATACAAGTGCCGGAAGCGAAACGGAGTAAACAAATCTGGAAGTTACATCTACAAAGTTTTCATTAATTACACCAATTCTTTTTACAAAGTAACCAAGCGCTACGAGTAAAAATACAGGTGCAACTACGTTACCAGTGAAGATGATATTGTCAATCATTTAAGTACAAACCTCAATTATTGTAAACCTTCGACGTTGCAAAATAAAACGTCGAAGGTTGCTGTTGTTGAACCTTTGCAAGCAACCTTCAAGGTCTTCAGGTGCGACCTTGAAGGTTGGGTTTAACTGCAATTCCTTCATACATATAGCCAACAATCTTCGGATCTCTTTTCATATAGTAATTTTTTAAATCAATTATTTTTAATCCGGAATTCGTAATTAGCGATTTCATATCTCTGTTAAGATTACATCCATCAGCCCAGATATTTTGAAGCGAATTTAAGCGATGCTGCCACTTTTGTGTTTTCGGATTATCAGCCAGACCGTGTTCAAGAAAATAATACTTCCCACCGGGTTTCAGAACCCGATAAATTTCTTTTAAGGCCAAATTGATTTCTTTGATACTGCACAAAGTATAAGTACTCACAACAGCATTGATACTATTATCAGGAAAGGGAAGTGATTCAATGCTTTGATTTATCAACTCGATTTCAAATCTGCCATTAATAATTTTTTTCTGTGCCTGTTGAAGCATTCCTCCGTTAGCATCAACTCCAATTATCTTTTTCACATTCTGAGGATAAAACTTCAGGTTGATTCCAGTCCCGAATCCAATTTCAAGAATTTCTTCTTCTGCTATTTTACTGAGAATACTTTTTCTTCCTTCATTAATCTTTTCAGAATCCATGGAGTAGTCATAGAAGAAAGGAATAATTGTATTCGAGTAAATCCCCATCAGCTTAATTCCTCAATCTTCATTTTAAATTCCGGAGGCACAGGTGCAGTCTTTCTTTTTTGATAATTGAAGAAGACAATTCCTGTTTTTGCGAGAGCGATTTCTTGCGATGTATTTTTATTTGTTATCCTGTAAACAAAATCACAGCCAATTCCAGTAAAATCATTAACAGCAATTTCAACGAGCAGTTCATCACCATAAAATCCTTCTGACTTGTACTGAATAGCTGAGTCAATCATTATTATTCCAGAACATTCAACATTGGATTCGGAGTAACCGAGATGTTTGAGAATTCTAACTCTTGCTTCGTGTATAATGGAAAGCAAAGAATCATTCCCGAGATGCCCGCCATAGTTAATGTCTGTTATCCTGATTGGAATTTCAGTTTTGAAAATAAATTTTTCGGGAAGTTCGATTTTTATTCTGGGCATATTTATTAGTAAATGAGAATATCATAAAGACTTTTATTTACTAAGTTACAGATTATTTTGTTTTTGTATAAGATATTTTGGATGTAGATATGCCACCCGTCAGCTGACGGATGGCATATCTTAAGATGAAATTTTACTTTAACAAAAGTAATTTCTTCGTGTCCATAAAGTTCCCTGAAGTTAGAGTGTAGAAATAAATTCCGCTTGGCAGTTCTGATGCATTGAAAGTAACAGAATAACTTCCAGATTCTTTTACTTCGTTTACCAATTCGGCTACTTCAGTTCCTAATACATCGTAAACTTTAAGTGCTACTAAGCCCGCTGTTTTAATTGAGTAATTTATCGTAGTTGTTGGGTTGAATGGATTTGGATAATTCTGACTTAAGGAATAAACCGTTGGCATATTGTTACTTGGAGGTTCGACGCTAATTTTATCAGGCATACCACCACTCACAATAATACCTGCCTTAAGCGAAGGTACAGATACCTTAGCCTGGTTATTCACGGCTTTTATCCGATAGTAAACCCAGTGACCTTCTACACATTGAGTACCTGGTGGAGGCACACAGATGGATTCATTTAAATCCTCATAATTAGTTCCTGAAACTTGGGCTATTTGAACCCACCCTATTTCATAAGTAACATACTTTTCTACTCTGTAAGAAACTGCATTTGGAACTGGTTCCCAGGTTATAAATGGGTGCAAATTAGGGCTGGTTGTAACATTTACTCCTCTTGGTTTTGGCGGTGCACCGTTAGCTACATTGACAGCATTGGCAGCATCAATTCTTCCATAACCTAAATAACGGTTCCAGCCAATACCACTATAAGGATTACTGCCAATCCTATCGGTTGTGTTTTTGATAATATCGTAAACCTGTGCTGGTGTAAGAGTGCTGTTAACCGATAACATTAACCCAACCAATGCACTAACGAATGGTGCTGAGATAGAAGTACCTGCCCAGATATGAACTGTGCCTGTTGGAGCGGCACCACTTAAAGCTCTATAATTTGTACCCGGTGCAGAGCAATCAATAAAGGCATTCGTTGGGTCGTTAATTGGATCTGTTCCGGGACTATAATTAAAATTAGTTACCCAGTCTTCAACACCATTTGTTAACATAGTGGCACTTACTGCTATTACCTGCCCTAAGCTGCCAAAATTATATGCTGCTGGGTAAACCACAACTGGAGGAGTAGGCCAATCATTCCCAGCCGATGCAACACAAAGTCTTCCGTGTTGTAATGCATATTCTATTGCATCTCTCAATGAGGATGATGGTGAATATGAAATCCAACTGAAATTAATAACATCCGCTCCCATTCGAACTAAGTTTCTTACTCCTGTGACTCCCCACATGTCTAATAATAAATTTATATTCCAACCTAGGCTTGCAATATCAGTACTATTATTAGTTAAAGCACCAGCTACGCCAGCTGTAATGATACCGTGATTTCCAAAACTGGTAAGATTATGCCAAACCACCTTACTGCCTAAATCTTCATGTAATTGAGATACTCCGCCGAAAAGATCGTTCATACCTATTCCTATTAAGGGGGAACCTTTTGTAATATCCCAGGCAGTTTCCGCATTAATTACGTTAAAAGACCAACGATAATTTTGATCCAAATACCAAGGGTCATTTGGTGAAATTGTTAAGTATGCTATTATTGGTCCTTCGGCATATTTCACATTTGAATGAGTTTTCAAAATATTTGCGACTTGTTCGGTTGGCACTGGATTACTGAAATAAATTCTATAAATCTGGGATAGATCATTAACTATTACTGATTGATTTGTTCTTTTATTGACTCCGATAGTATCGCCCCAAATTACATCTGGTATAGCCTTTTTAATTACAAAATTTCCAAACTGATTTCTTAAACTGTTGAGTAATTGTCTGAAAGCGGGATATAAAATTTTATTCTCACTAACGATAACTTCACCCCTGTTCATATTAACCATCTTATACTTGAATTTAAACGTTACGAGTTCTGAGTAACGGGTACCGTTCGGATCTTCATAAATATTTGCTTCGCTTACCATATTTGGTTCTGTTATTTGAACTAGTTGCCCAAACAATAAACCGTTTAATAAAACAGTAAATATCAGGCTTATGAAAAGAATATATCTGGTTTTCATTTTTTTCTCCCTTTTTAAGTGTTATCAGAATAAAATTCATCCTCCGGAATATCAGCGCAGGAGGATCATTTTTTTTGTTTGCTGAAAAGTAATTCCATTACTTTTCTCTGTCTCCATTACTGTGAGACGATAATAATAGATACCACTTGAGAGATTTTTTGCATTGAAATTAATTTTATATTCACCTTCTATTTGGTAATCGTTTACTAAAGAGGAAATTTCTTTGCCTAACAAATCAAAGATTTTCAATTCTACTTTTGATGGAGATTGTAAAGTATAACTTATTGTGGTTGAAGGATTAAAAGGATTAGGATAATTTTGATTTAGTGAGAAGTATTTTTGATCGTTATTATTCTGGGTTACATTAGAAGTGATATCAAATATCCAGCTTCTTGAAGATGGCCAGAACACCGGCATGGGATTATATAGAAATTCCCATCCTCCTGAAACGAAAATGTTTTCATTCGGAAATTGAATAATGTTATCAACAATTATTTGGTTAATCGGAAAGGATTCATAATAAATTGGTATCAATTGATTAGGATCCCACATCTCCCATGTATCCGGACCAAAAGCTAATAAACCACCGCCAACTATCATAAGTTGATCATATTTTGATAGATAAAAAATCCTATGTTCAGTTCTAAAAACTAGAAGATCCGAAGCAGAGAACCATTGATTCATATTAAATGAATACACTTCACAAGATTTTAATATTGGTGATTCGTTACTTCCACCACTTACAAAAACATTACCATTATTTAAGCGGATTGCAGCCTGATCAGATCTTTCTTCCTGCATATTACCCGTGAGTTCCCAGCTATTTGTGTTAGGATTATATATCTCACATTGGCTGGTAGTAAAATTATTAGTCTCACCACCAGTAACCAAAACCCTCCCGTCATTAAGCAAAGTTGCAGTATGTTCTGTTCTTTCAAGTTGCATAGGTGTACCTTGTACCCATCTTTCGGTTATAGGATTATATATATCCACATTTTTGAGAATTATAAAATCCCAGGTAGTGGTATCAACGTAAAATCCACCTGTAACCATTATTCTACCATCAGAAAGTTCCGTTACACTTTGCCCATTAAAGCGAAATGTTGGAATGGAATCCGTTATTGTCCAGGTTTCTGTTTGCGGGTCAAATAATTCGCAGCTTTGTTCTTTATACCCTCCAATTGCTAACACTTTCCCAGTATTTAAAAGAACAAGGTTATGTAAAGCTCTTGGAACATTCATCGGTGTGGTATAACGCCATTTACCTGTTGAGAATTCATAAATCTCAGCGCTTGATTGGATACTGTCTGCTTCACTTCCGCTAACCAGCACATCACCATTCGGCAAAACTACCATCGCGTGCCCAACTCTGGCAATGTTCATCGAATCTATCTCATACCAGTTTCCATAGTTTTGTGCTGATGCTAATGAATTGTTAATTATAACGAGTATGAAAATTATTATGTGCATATCAAAATACTTTCTCTCAAGTGATATTTTTAATTAAAAGTTGAAAATGTAATTACAATTTTCAAACTATGTAAAACCAGTTGGATAAAAATTTGTGGAGAATAAAAGTTGTGTGAAAGGAGGATGAACATTACAATGGCACAAAAGATTTGTAAGAGGAGAAATCATTCTGTTCTCCTCCAGAGAGAGAGAGAGCTAAATATCGTGCCAAAAAAATATTCATCAGGAAATTACCCCGAATTAATTTCAGTAGTAACTTAATAAATGAAAATCTCTCATACAATAGCCTAATAAATAATTTTAGTTGCCTATCACCAACTAATACTTAAATTTTATTCAGCAATTCAATCTGATAACTTGCAAAGGATGCTTTTTCTATCCTCGTTAATTTTTTTAGAATCCATTGAAGAATCATAAAAGAAAGGAATAATTGTATTCGAGTAAATCCCCATCAGCTTAATTCCTCAATCTTCATTTTAAATTCCGGAGGCACAGGTGCAGTCTTTCTTTTTTGATAATTGAAGAAGACAATTCCTGTTTTTGC
>CAZXGJ010000098.1:0-8066 GCA_964639955.1 uncultured Ignavibacteriaceae bacterium | reverse complement strand
TTATTAAATTTAGATTACACAGGTGATTATATAAATATAGATTCCGAGGAAGAATCACCACAGGGAGATAACATGCACGATTACCTATCAGTAGAGCGCTACGGAATGCCCTATTATTGGCATGCGGGATTTTTCCAAAAAGTATATCAACCGGACAACAAACATTTTCTTTTGACAAATTTAATAACTTCTGATTCAATTACAGCTAAATTGATAGTTTCAAACAATACAGGTTACCAGAATGTCAGCTTTACGGATATAGAAGGCGGAGAAGGAAGGGTTGATACAACAATTGGTTACAATTCATCTATAACATACTACGAAATTATGCCCCCAGGTGAGGGAAGGTTGTATCGCGTTTCACCAGTCATCAAATACGGCGGAAAGCTTATTTACAACGAAACAGTTCCGGATGAAACAACCCTGTATGATAATATGATAATTCAAAATGGTGCAACATTGACTGTTGCCGGAGATTACTATGCAAATGCTGATATAATTGTTAAGAATGGAGCTATAGTAACAACAGGAAACGGCAACATACGATTTTCAGGAGGGCATAAATTAATTATTGAAGGAGTTGCAACTGTACACGGAACATCAACAAACAAGTTAACGTTGGATTTCGTTGCGCCGTTAGATACAAACGGAATAGTAATTAATACAGGCGGCTCACTAACAATTTCTTACTGTGAAGTTCTTAAAGCAGAGACAGGAATCAAAGCAGAGACCAATGCTGGCACAATAAATATTCAGTACGTTGACTTTTATGAGTGTGGAAATTATTCAGTCAGCATACTTGGACAAAGCGGAGATGGAGGAGAAAGTATTCCGCCACAAATAAAATACTGTACAATAGAAAATTCTGCTTACGAAATCTCAGCATCAAATCTTTCACAGATAGTAATTCAACAGGACTCAATCATAAATACAGCCCTTGGTATCTCTTTGTCAATTGTTACAAATCCCTTGATTGTATCAAATACCATAATCTCAGGAAGAAATGAGTTGCAAGGAATTTTTCTTGCAAGCTGCGGAGGAGCAGTAAGAGACAACTGGATAACCGGTCACACCCACGGAATTCATCTCGGGAACAGTTCACCGGATATTGGTGGGAACACAATAACAGGAAACTGGAATCGCGGTATTTATGTTGGTTATGGTTCATTGCCGAATATGGAAGGAAGATTGTATGGCGGAGACCCAGCATATTATGCAATCTCAGGTTATAACAAGATAGATGTAAACGGAGGATGGACGATAAATGATGACGGTTCAGAAATATTCTTATATAATTCAAATGTTCGTATGAAGGGAGGCTGCAATGATGTAACAGATCAGAGAATACCGAATGCAGGCGATACACCTCCGCTTTACAACACCCAACTGCTGATGAACGGCGATGGATTTGGAGAACAAATTGTGGTTTACGCTGGCGGTAACTTCTGGGACGAGCATTCGATATATCCATTGGAGGAAAGATTCGGAGAAGATTTGATTGTGTATCTTGAACCGATTCTTCCTGGACCCTGCTCGGACCCTGATCAGGGAGGTGGTGAAGAATTATTGATTATGTCCTCATCAGGAGAAGTAGTAGATACTGTATATTCTGTTGAAAAGACACTTGGCACATTAACGGAAACAGATTTGCTGTATGCAAGTGCTGATGAGAAATTCATCACAGCAGATTATGACGGTGCGGAGGTAATTTACAATCAGATTGCTGGCGGAAATGATTCGTTACAGGTAAAGCTTGATGCATACAGGAGATTATATGAGATAGGGAAGCTCACTTCAAGGTCGGCAACATATTTCAATGATCTAAATATCGCATTCGCTTCGATAAGTCAAACAATTGAAGATTCACTGCAAAAGAAAATATTCAATCAGCTATCAACCCTTTGTCTGGTTGGTGAAGAAGAATATGTTCCTGCAATAGGTGAATTTGATGAAATAATCCAGCAGAATCCAAACACAGAAGAAGCTGTATATGCAGAGATAGATGCAATAACCACCGCATTGCTTATTGAAGGAGATTCAACACTTCAGAAAGGAACATTGGGAAAATACCTTGTCAAAACTTCAGGAGATTACCTCAATAAACTTGATGGAATATTGAGAAAACACTTCGGCACAAACCAACAGCAAACGCAAGAAGAACTGCTTCCGAAGGAATACACACTTTATCAAAACTATCCCAATCCATTTAACCCAGCCACAACAATAAAGTACGATCTCCCAAATCCCGGTGATGTATCACTAATCATTTACGATATACTCGGCAGAAAGGTAAGGACATTAGTAAATGAAAAACAGCAGCCGGGAAGATATGAAATCAGATTTGATGCTTCTTCAATTGCAAGTGGAGTGTACATCTATCAATTAATTGCAGAAAAATATATGAGCTCAAAGAAGATGATACTGTTAAAATGAATCGACTTATTTTTCTAAATAGAAACCCGGTCTAAGGATCGGGTTTTTTATCTCACTAAATATTTTATTCTCCTAAGATCTTCGGCAGGTTTGTAATCCGGTGGTATTATTCTGGAATTATATATCGAACCTGTATTTGTAAAAATAATTTTTGAATCCGGAAAATCCTGTTTTGTCAAATTCGTAATAACATCAACTGCTTCATACGATTCGTCGTAAACTGGTATTCCTTTGTCAACCTGCCTTACGGGAATTATCTTTCCTCTCAAAAAATCACCTGAGCTTTCATCGAGTTCAACTTTTAGAATAGCTGTAACGCCTGTAACTCCGCTTATATTCATATTTCCATATGTTAAAAAGTTACCCATCGAGTAAACAATTAGTTTACCTTTATAGGTTTCGAAAGCTCTCAAAACGTGAGGACCGTGTCCAATCACAAGATCAGCACCTGCATCAATTGCTGTGTGTGCAAAGGCATAAACATTTCCCCTGTTCTCACCAAGAAAGAATTCGGTTTCGTTTTTAACATTTTGTGCATTCTTCCCTTCAGCGCCGCCGTGGAATGAAACAATTACAATATCAAATTCTTTCTTTAAAGATGAAATGACTTCTTTGGTGTTGGTCAAATCAGAAATGTTGTATGAGTTATCGGAATATCCGAAGGCAACGACTGCTATTCGTTTTTCCTTAATTGTTAAAGAAGCAAATCCCCGCTTTGGTGCAAAGCTTATTCCCAACTCAGAAAGTTTTTGCTTAGTAAACTCGTAACCTTCCAAACCGTAATCTTCAGAGTGATTGTTATCCAAATTTAAAACCGTAAAGCCCATCTTCTGAAATGAGACAGCCAAATGTTCGGGCATACCAAACTCAAAACATATCTCTGCTTTGCGTGATTCCTCTTTGCACTTTTTAGGTTTCATATCATTTTTAATTAACGCACCTTCAAGATTTCCGAAAACAATATTGGTGCCGCTTAAATATTCACCTATAGATTCAGTAAATTCAACCCCGTTATCAGGAGGCAGAATAGTTTTTGGGGTTACAGAACCAAGCATTATATCGCCGACAGCTTTTATTGTAATTTGTCCGCTTGTTATAAAATTAAACGCAAAACAGAGAGTAATAAGAATACGAATTTGAAGTTTCATCTTTTTATTAATCGGTCGAAAACCGGCAAATCAAATCTTATACGATTTTTAATTAAATTTTGTGCTGATAAAATTAAAGATTATCCGGGTTATTCTTGGCAAAATTAAAAATATTAGAAAAACTAAAAGATAAAAAATTCGGCCCGATACGGATTGCAGATTATATAAACGTAGGTATCGCAAGGAATATTCTGTATCTAACCGCTGCCATACTGCTTTTTATCGTTTGTGCACTTCTTTACGGTTTAATCTTAAATGAAATACGATCGGTTCCTGTTTCCGAAGCACTGCTGGAAAAGGGATTTACCCGGTTCAACAATCCTAACTTGATAGTTGACCGTAAAAATTACACCGTTGGTCTTTATGAAGATAGTGTGCTTATCAAAAGCTACCGTGCGAGCTTCGGCAAATCTGTTAACTCAGTAAAAACCAGGGCTGATGATAATGCAACACCCGTTGGTGAATACAAAATTTGCAAGGTTGATACAGCACATAAATATCATAAATTTCTGCAGATAAACTACCCAAATCTGGAAGATGCCGCCAACGCTTTAAGGAAAGGTTTGATTTCACAGAAAGAGTTTAACGATATTAATTTCCAGTTTTATTACCATGGCTGCATTGGATACAATAATTATCTGGGAGGCAATCTCGGGCTGCATGGTATTGGCAAATTCAACTATATTTATAAAAATCTGCCATTTGTATTTAACTGGACTAACGGCTCAATTGCCCTGAGCAATGAGGATATTGATGAAATATATTCAATCATTAAAATAGGGACTAAAGTTGTTATTAAATAAAAAAGTTCTTACAGGTGTTTTAATAGTCTTTCTGTATCTGGCAGGATGTAAAAATTCTTCTGAGCCCGCACCTCACCAGTTATTCGAAAACCCCCAGCTTGTGCTTAAGACGGCAAAAGAATTAATCGGCGATAATATTTCCTTTACCAGTTCGGGATTTTTTGAATCGGATACCCTTAAATCCATAGTTGCGGGGGTGGAAATTAATGAACAAAAAAGCTGGGGTATAAAATTCCATCTCATTAGCTGGGCAGGCAGAGAGTTTAAAGTAAAATATTCAACCGCACTGCTTGAAGGCTCTTTTATTCAATCGATAATTGATAAGATTAAATTTTCTGATTTTGATACCGAACTTATTTATTACAACTCCAAGAATTATTTTCTTGGCAATGCCGGCGGCGATGTTTATTCTCATATTATTGATTTAAAAAACCTTCAAACTTACTCGGCGCATCTCTCGGTTGTACCGGGCGGAAGAGTTTCGCTCGAGCTTTCAGAAAACATAGAAAATTCTATGATAAAGAGTTTCTTTATAAGTTACTTCAGAAAAGATTATCCGAATCTGAGGCTTGTTGAAAGAGCATTATAAAATTCGGCACAGGTTAAAAAGTATAATCGCTTGCCGGGAATTCTGATGAAACTAATTTCACATCTGTCTGCAGTTTTTATTTTTTTAAGCCTCTCGTGTTTTAGCTGTCTTGCACAGGAAGCGGAAAATTTGGAGCTGGCTGAAATAAACTTTTCAGGCAACAATTCTTTTTCAGACAGCGATCTGAAAGCAGTTTTGCAAAGTGAAGAAAATCCCTGGTGGTTGTGGAGGTTTCTCAACTCTTTTACATTCCTTGGCTCGCCGCCAAATTATTTTGATTCTACTTCTATACTTATCGATGTAATTTCGCTTAAATCTTTTTATACAGTTAACGGGTTCTTTAAAGCTGATATCCAGTACCGTTTTGAAATCGATTCTGCTGCCGGTGAAGCTGAACTTGAATTTATAATCACAGAAAACGAAGCCTTTACTTATGGTGTTACTAATACTTCCGGGCTTGAATCATTAGACGAATTCGGACGCTCGCAAATCAGTCCGTTCCTTGAATATCCGGCCGATTTAAGATTTACACAGGATTTGGTGGAGGAAAATAACGAAAAAATTATTAGCTTTTTAAGAAACAACGGGCATATGCTGGCTTCATACGATAGCTCGCTTATACGCATAGATACAATTAATAATAAAGTTGATTTGAATTCTTTTTTTTCTGTTGGTAAATGGTACAATTTTAACGAAGTAAGAGTTGAGAAAAGCGGAGAAGGCGAATCGGAGGTGAGTGATAATCTTATTAAATATGTCTGTAATATAAATCCCGGTGATGCTTACAAGGAAGACGAACTTTACAAGAGCAGGGTAAGACTGGCGCGTACGGGGCTGTTTAACAACGTAAGTTTAAATCCCGTTTTAAGTGACACGGCTGGTTCCGGTGTACCGCTTTTAATAACAGGCAATATCGGTACATTAAACGAAGTCTCACCGGAAGTATTTGCCGATAACGAATTAAACACCTTCAATGCCGGTGTAGGTGCAAGCTATGTAAGAAAGAATTTTCTTGGCGATGCACGTAAACTTACTCTGCGTGCTAGGTTCAGGCTAAGGGATATTTCGAATATTAATTTTGATCAGGATGATTTCTTTGAAAGCTTACAATCGGAAATTGATCTCTCTGCAATTATAGAACAGCCATTTCTTTTTACAAGAAATATCGCAGGCAGGCTGGAAGGATTTCTTAAATCTTACACTATCTCTTCTATTGATTATAAAAACTTCGGTGCGGTTTTTACTTCTACTTTTGATATGCCAAGTTATACTTTCGTAAATCTGCTTACTCCTTATTTAAGATTCGAAAGACTTTCGTATGAAGTCCCGCTTTTTGTGCTTGAAGAAGACACTTTTGGCGTAAGCCCGCGTACGTTTACTTTTTCCCTGGGTACTGAAATAGGCTCTACCACCACAAATGATATTTTTTATCCTTCGGCAGGAAGAACTTTATCCCTTATTACTGAAATATCTTCTGCAGATGTTAAGTGGGATTTAAAAAGCTTTAGCGAAAATGCAATAATAAATCTTGTCGATTCTTTAGGCTATTACTTAAAATTGCAGTTTACTTATGCACATTACCTGGCAGTATCCAGAGACAAAAACACAGTATTCGCCGGTAAATTTAAAACGGGTTATATTTCTATGCTCAGCGGCGATGCCGCATTAGTATCTCCAAACCAAACATTTTTTGCCGGTGGAAGCAACTCGGTAAGAGGCTGGAAAGCAAGGGACCTGATACCACAAAACCCGATTGATGATCTTTTCCCACCCAGCATAAATGAGCAGTACAGGATAAGAGGCGGTATTTTTCTGCTCGAGGGAAGCTTTGAATACCGGAGACGATTTGAAAATGATTTTGGCTTTGCCTGCTTCCTTGATTATGGGAATACCTGGAATGCCCTGAAAGATCTCAGGCTTGATGGTGTTGCCGTGGCTATCGGTACCGGCTTACGATACTATTCGCCTTTTGCACCGTTCAGAATAGATTTTGGGTTTAAGTTTTACGACCCGGCTGACCAGAAATTTATTTTTGACAAACAATTCTTTGAAACAATGGTTTTCCACTTTGGTATTGGTGAAGCATTCTGATAAGAAAGGCCTATTCTTATACCGTCAAAATTTCTTTGACATTATTATTTCCCCCGGTAAAACAACCCCACATTTCCGTCGTACATTTAACCTGAGATATTGCATACTTACATGCCTTAATAAGTATCTTTTTCTTTGAATGCACTTCGTATTTAAGTAATTTTGCTCAACTTTTTAAGAAGGAATTATGATTTACAGCATGACCGGCTATGGAAAAGGAAGAGCCGGAAACAAAAAGCTTTCAGCCGAAGCTGAAATTAAAAGCATTAACAGCAGGTATTTTGAAATTTTTCTAAAGCTTCCACCAGCACTTTCAATTTTTGAGTATGATATCCGTGAAATTATCAAAGCAAAAATAAAAAGAGGAAAAATCAACCTCGTTATTTCACTTAGCAGAAACGGAACTGAAAACGGAATGGCAGCTTTGGATCAAGATAAATTAAAAAACTATATCACTTTTCTTAAGAAGATTAAAGCTGCTGCCGGTTTAAAAGAAGATATTAAGCTGGAAAATATTCTTAGCTTCAGGGAGCTTTATGCATCCACAGAGTGGAAACTAAATGCGTCGGATTTTTCAATCGTTAAAGATGCAATAAACAAAGCACTGCTTAGTCTTTCAATGATGAAAAAAAAAGAAGGCAAGGCACTTGAAAAAGATTTGTTGCTTCGCCTGAATAAAATTGATAAGCTTGTTCTATCTATTGAAAAAGAATTTAAAAATTCGGTTATCGAGCATTACAATAATTTAAAAGCAAGAGTTGCCGAATTGGTTGACAACGTTGAAATTGAAAAAGATCGGTTAGATCTTGAATTAGCTTTGTTAACAGATAAGGCGGACATTACTGAGGAATATGTAAGACTTAAAAGCCATCTTGAATTTTTTAAGGAAATTATAAAAAAAGAAGAGGAGCCAGGCAGAAAACTTAATTTTCTCTGCCAGGAGATAAACCGCGAAGCAAACACAATATCATCCAAATCTGTTTCTACTTCTATCATACAGAA
>CAZXGJ010000097.1:0-8315 GCA_964639955.1 uncultured Ignavibacteriaceae bacterium | reverse complement strand
CAATTAAAGGTGAGAACATTTGCAAATGAAAATCCAAATCTCCCTGTGTTGTGTCTTCATTTGATATCATCGGATCAACCGAAAGATTTGTACTGTCTGGTGTAAAATCATCGGAATAATTTTTATCATTATTCCACACATCGTTGAATTGGAATACAGGATCCGGTTGATTATACCATTTCTCCACTCCTCTTTCCGCATTTGTAACTACATTGTTCTTTACAACGTTATCGGGTCCTATGCTTATAACATATTGTAAATTCTGCTGGTCATCAAAATTTCCAGAAGCGTAATTATTATACAACTGGAGATATTGAATACCTGAATTTGAAATTCCTTCCCTTCCTGTTTCAGCAAAGACTAAGTTGTTGAATACTTTTCCTGAATCTGAATAACCTCCTAACTTAATACCCGTACCACCAGGTCCTTTTAAAATGATGGTGTTATTTGTTATTGTAGGTTTTGTACCAAAGGATTTATTAATACCATAAGCACGCGTTTCAACATAATTTGAGTCGATAACCGGAGTGTAACTGAAATCAAAAGCTCCTATATATATTCCCATCTCACTTACACCTAATAAATCATAATTATTAATAAAATTGCCTCTAACCAATGAGTTCGAATTAAACATATCTATACCAATACCTATGTTATCCAAAATATTTTTATAAACGATCATATCGGAGATAGGATAAAAAGTCGCATCGAGGAAAACTCCAATTCCTACACTTGTTACTCTGTTCATTGTTATTAAGCTGCTACTACTACCTGATCCTGCTATTCCCCGTCCTATTTCTAGATTGTTAGATACAATAATTTTGAATCCTTTAAGAAGACAACTGTCAGCAACTTCTTCTGCGATATCATCCCAGGAAGTAACCAACTGCCTAGAGTCGATAACGCACGAATCCGCTCCAGCTCCCACAAGTGTTAAACCTGGAATCATCGTTACTTGTTCTTCATAAACTCCGTTGGCAACATATATAGTATCTCCAAAGACACAAACGTTAATGCACTCCTGTATACTGTCTGCTGCTGTCTCCCAACTCGTGTAAGGCGGTATGCTTAAGCCGGTTTTGCTTACGTAACGGATGGTGGCGTGGGTAATGGAAAATCCGCCAAAGGCGGATAAAAGGAAAAAGGAAACCGCTAAAAGCGAGTCTCGCCAAGGGCGGAAAGTAAGAACAAAGAAAAATAAAATTTTGTTTCTAATTGCCATTTTCAAGCTCCTTCAAAAATATTTTCTTAATTCAGATATGTTCTCCTATTCACGTTTATAAAATGAATTTCTCTACTGACTAACTTCGAACGAAACTTGCTAAAAATAACTGATAATGTCAATAGTACATGTACTAGTGAAATGAACGGTTTTGCCCCGTTTTTCTAGTACATGTACTAATCGGACTAGTACAAGTACTAATTCTTACCCTAGAAATACTTGGTGAATAAAATCTGATACGATCATCAAATCACGATACAGAAGGGAATACATTATTCCGATTACGCCAATGGAACTATTGAGATCTTATTGTTGTTTTATTATCGTGAGAAGTGAAAAAGAGCAGGAAATAAAAAAAACCCAATGATGAATAGTTGGGCTCAGTAAAATAGATGTGCTTGAAAATTAAACTTCCATTATT
Source organism: uncultured Ignavibacteriaceae bacterium (assembly GCA_964639955.1). Classification (GTDB taxonomy): domain Bacteria; phylum Bacteroidota; class Ignavibacteria; order Ignavibacteriales; family Ignavibacteriaceae; genus IGN2. The sequence continues at coordinate 6,672 of CAZXGJ010000097.1, read as the reverse complement.
TCCTTTTCTTTATGCTTTAAGATCTCATCTATCAGCTTAATGTGTTCATCTGTTAATTTTTGAACCTCATCCTCTGCATCTTTTAACTGGTCTTCGGACATTTTTTTATCCTTCTGTTCCTTCTTTAGATGCTCGTTTGTATCGCGCCTTATATTCCTTATGGCCACTTTGGATTCTTCACCGTATTTTTTTATAAGCTTAACGAGTTCCTTTCTACGTTCTTCATTTAATGCAGGAATAGGAATTTTTAAGTTTGTGCCATCGGAAATGGGATTTAGTCCCAAGTTAGCTTCAAGGATCGCTTTATCAATTACCTGTACCATAGACTTCTCCCATGGTGTAACAGATAATGTATGAACATCCAGAACAGAAACGTTTCCTACCTGGTTCAGCGGGACCATATTTCCATAATAATCTACTCTTATTGAATCGAGCAATGCTGTCGTAGCTTTTCCTGTTCTTACTTTTGCCAGCTCACTTCTTAATGCTTCAATTGATTTATCCATTCTTGCTTTTGCATCTTTTATTAAAGTATGCATAAATACCTCTGCAATTAGTTAAACTTTTTCTGAAGCTTTTGATTCTTTAGTTATCAGGGTTCCTATCTCCTCCCCTTTAGCAAGCCTTAAAAGATTACCGGGCACGCCCATATTAAAAACTATCATCGGAAGATTATTTTCCTGGCAAAGGCTTACAGCGGTAAGATCCATAATTCTCAGGTTTCTCTTTAAAACATCAAGATAAGAAATATTATCGAACTTGAAGGCATTGGAATTTTTTTCCGGGTCGCTGTCAAAAACACCTTCTACACGGGTTCCCTTAACAATAACATCTGCGTTAATTTCCACTGCACGTAAAGAAGCAGCAGTATCTGTGCTGAAATAAGGATGACCAGTTCCTGCACCGAATATTACAACCCGCTTTTTTTCCAGATGACGGATAGCTCTTCTCCTTATATAAGGTTCGGCAATTTCTTCCATTTTAATTGCGCTCATCAGACGTGTAAAAATACCTTTCTTCTCAATGGCATTCTGAAGAGCGAGTGAATTAATCATTGTTGCAAGCATTCCCATCTGGTCGCCGGTAGCTCTGTCAATCCCCTGCGATGCAGCGCTTAGTCCTCTGTAAATGTTACCACCACCGATTACTATTCCAAGCTCAACACCGGCATCGTATGCTCTCTGAATTTCATCAGCTAAATAATCAAGCACATTGTTGTCAATCCCAAAGCCCTGTGTGCCCATAAGCGATTCGCCGCTGAGTTTAAGCAGTATCCGGTTATATTTTAACTTCATGTCGTAAATAAATAATTTTATTAATAAATATAAAAAAAGGTCTTAATAATATTAAGACCTTCGGTTAAAATTATTTTTTTTCATCACCTAAGTGGAAGCGGTGAAAAAGAGAAATTTTAAGAGCTGTGCCATGCCTTGTATTAAATTCCTTAACGAGCTCTGCAACTGTTTTTGAATTATCTCTAATGAAAGTCTGCTCAACAAGAACGTTTTCCTGGTAAAACTTATTCAGTCTGCCCTGGGCAATTTTATCAAGTATGTTCTCCGGCTTGCCCTCTTTGCGTGCAAGCTCACGGTAAATTTCCATTTCTTTTTCAACTGTTTCCTTTGGAACATTTTCCCTGTTTACACAAATCGGGCTCATCGCTGCAATTTGCATAGCGATATCCCTTGCAAGTGTGGATGTATCTTTATTTACCTGCCCGGCACCACTTAATTTAACCAGTACACCAAGCTTGGAACCGGGGTGAATATAATCTTCAACTATTCCGTCAGCAGCTTCTTCAATCACAAAGCGGGAAATTACTATCTTTTCGCCAACCTTGCCAAGAACTTCATCGAGACTGTTTTTTACAACGGAATTATTGTTTAGTAAATCTTCCACGGAACCCGGCTTGCTCTTAAAAACTTCTGATGCAACAAGGTTGGCAAATTCAGTAAAGTCAGCACTGTTTGCAACGAAGTCAGTCTCGCAATTAATTTCAACAATTGCAGCAGATTTTTTATTTTCAGCAACCTTTGTAACTATCAATCCTTCGTTAGCTGATTTCTCAGCTCTCTTGGCGGCAACTGCGGCTCCTTTTTTTCTAAGCACTTCAATTGCCTTTTGTGTATCACCATTAGCCTCGATTAATGCATTTTTACAATCCATCATCCCGGCACCGGTCTTCCTTCTAAGCTCATTAACCTGTGCGGCTGTAATATTCATAATAAGTACTCCAGTTTTAATCGATTAATTTTTCCGGTTCAGTTTCACCGTTTGTTTTTTTCTCGGTATCATCTTGTGCTTCTTCAACTTTAACTTTTTTTCTGAAATGTTTCTTCTCAGCTTTTACTTCATAATCAGATCCCTGATCCTCTTCCTTATCTCTTTCTTTCTCTTTTTTCATTCTTTCTCTTTCAGCGGATTCTTCGGCTCTTCTTTCCTTGAATTTCGCCTGACCTTCTAAAACAGCATCTGCCATTTGTTTAATCACAAGCTCGATTGTTTTAACAGCATCATCATTAGCAGGAATCAAGTGGTCAATCGGGTCGGGATCGCAATTTGTATCAACTATAGCCAACACGGGAATGTTAAGTCTCTTTGCTTCCTTGACCGCTATTTCCTCTTTTTTAATATCAACGACAAAAATAGCACCTGGCAGTTTCGACATAGTCTCAACACCTTCAAGGATTTTTTTCAGCTTATCTTTCTCTCTCGATAAAAACAGTCTCTCTTTTTTAGTAATTTTTTCGAAAGTACCGTCGCTTTCCTGTTTTTCAATATTATGAAGCCGCTTAACGCTCTTTCTTATTGTTGCAAAATTTGTAAGCATACCACCCAGCCATCGCTCGCTTACCCAGTTCATTTCGCAGCGCTTAGCCTCAGATTCAATTACTCCTTTAGCCTGCTTTTTTGTTCCAACAAACAGAACCGACTTACCCTCGGCAACAAGTTTCGTAAGTTCTTCAGCAGCTTTTTCAAGATAGGTAAGCGTTTTTTTAAGGTCGATGATATGAATACCATTCTTTTCCATAAAAATGAATGGCTTCATTTTTGGATTCCACCGGCGGGTTAAATGTCCGAAATGAGCACCAGCTTCAATAAGCTGGGGCAGTCCAATTTTATTCATTTTTTTACTCCTGTTTTTCTTCTACCTCCGTCAACTTTACCTTCCATCCGACAGCTGCCAGACACAGGTGGTAAATCAGGAAGTATGTTTGGTTAATAAGTTTATCTTTTAGAAAATTGAAATCTCTTCCTTGCTTTGGGTCTGCCGTACTTCTTGCGCTCTACCATACGGGGGTCTCTGGTTAGAAATCCTTCGCTTTTAAGAGCGGGTCTGAAATCAGGATTAATATCAATTAATGCACGTGCTATTCCAAGCCTGATCGCTTCAGCCTGACCCGTAGAACCACCACCCTTAACATTAACGAAGACATCATATTTGCCTGAAGACTCCGTTATTTTCAATGGTTTTGCAATATCGTCTCTGCTAACCGGCATTGGAAAAGCTTTTTCGAAGTCTTTATCATTTATAGTAATCTTTCCATTACCGCTTCTTAAAATTACTCTCGCAACAGATGTTTTTCTTCTGCCAATATAAATTTTATCTATCATTTACTCTCCGAAAAACTTAACAATTCAGGTTTTTGAGCTTTATGCGGATGATTTTCACCTGCATATACTTTTAATTTGGTGATCAATTTGCTGCCCAGCCTGGTTTTTGGCAGCATACCCTTAACAGCCTGGTGAATTACAAATTCAGGTTTAACCGCTTTCATCTTTTCCAGCGATGTAATTTTTTGCCCGCCCGGGTATCCACTATGCCTGATATAATTTTTCAGTAACGCTCTTTTCCCGGTAATTTTAACTTTATCTGCATTAATTATAATTACGAAATCTCCGGTATCTGTGTTGGGAGTAAAAATCGCTTTATTTTTTCCGCGAATTACTGCAGCTACTCTAGATGCAAGCCTGCCCAGCACCTGGTCTTTCGCATCTACCAGATACCATTTTCTATCTGCATCTTCTGTCTTTATAAATTTAGTCATTTTTTCTTGTTTCAAATATTCCTCCGGACAATAAAATCTTTTTAGAAAGCCGGGAAAAATAACATCATACTCCCGAAAAGTCAAGAAATCCGGCTACTTTATATTTGCAGTTATATCTTTATCAACTGCATAAATAAGCGGTAGTTGTTCTAATTGTAAACTTTTGAAGCACAGGCTAAAATCAGTAATTTTGTGCTGAATTTTAGAAAAATTAAAGGGAAGTATTATAAGATGGAAGTACTCGTAACAGGTGGGTCAGGTTTTTTAGGGATAAACCTGATAAGATACTTGCATTCAAGAAATTGCACTATAAAATCTCTGGATATTGTTGAATTCAACTATCCGGATATGAATGATAAAATTGAAAAAATTACCGGGGATATCAGAAACAAAGCCGTTGTGGGAGAAGCTGTACGAGGAGTGGATATTGTCATCCATACGGCTGCAGCTCTACCACTATATACGCCGGAGGAAATTTTTTCGACTGATATTAACGGAACAAGAAACTTACTTGAGGCAGCCGAAAAATTTAAAGTCGATCGATTCGTTCACATTTCTTCAACTGCTGTATATGGCATTCCCGATCATCATCCACTTTACGAAGATGATAAGCTGGATGGAGTTGGTCCTTATGGCAAAGCAAAAATTCAGGCTGAAGAAGAGTGTCTTAATTTCAGAAAGAAAGGAATGTGTATTCCGATTATTCGTCCGAAATCTTTTATTGGTCCTGAGCGATTGGGAGTATTCGATTTACTTTATGACTGGGCAAAAGACGGCCACGGTTTTCCAATGATTGGTAATGGAAGGAATCGTTATCAGTTACTTGATGTTGAAGACTTATGCGAAGCGATTTATCTTTGCTGTATTCTGGATAAAGAAAAAGTGAATGATACTTTCAATATTGGAGCGAAAGAATTCACAACGATGAGAGAAGACTATCAGGCAGTATTGGATTTTGCAGGTCACGGAAAAAAAATAAAAGGACTTCCTGAAAAACCTATTATATTTACACTCAGAGTTCTTGAGGCAATGAAACTTTCTCCGCTTTACAAGTGGGTTTACGAAACAGCATCAAAAGATTCATTTGTATCGATTGAAAAAGCTGAGAAAGTGCTGGGATTCAAACCAAAGTATTCAAACAAAGATGCTTTGATCAGAAATTATAAATGGTATCTTGAACACCACGAAGAATTCAGAAACAAAACCGGTATTTCACACAGAGTTCCATGGAAGCAAGGAATTTTAAAAACAGCAAAATATTTCTTTTAAAATAGCATTCAAAATTTTTAACTACTAATTAAGGAGGATAAATAATGGCACAAAAAAAAGATTATCTGAAAGAAGTAATCGAACATATTGATATTAAAAAACACAACGTTGTTCCACTTGTTGATGCCATGGAAAATATGGCATTTACCGCACGCGACTTAAATCGTGCAGCAAGAATTTATGATATGATGCTCAGGGATAAAAACTGCGGAATCATTCTTACACTTGCCGGAAGTTTGTTCAGTGCGGGTTTAAAGAAAGTAGTTTATGATATGATAATGAATAATATGGTTGATGCAATCGTATCAACAGGTGCAATTATTGTTGATCAGGATTTCTTTGAAGCACTCGGTTTCAAACACTACAAAGGAACAAAATGGGTTGATGATAATGAAATGAGAGATCTTCACATCGATAGAATTTACGATACTTTCATTGACGAAGATGAATTAAGAATTTGTGATGACACCTGCGCAAAAATTTTCGGTAGTATGGAACCAAAACCATATTCATCAAGAGAATTTCTTTATGAGTTTGGACGATATCTTGAAAACAACGGCGGACCAAAAGTTGACGATTCAGTTATCTGGGCTGCATACAAACAGAATATACCGATTTTTGTTCCGGCTTTTTCTGATTGCTCAGCGGGATTTGGTTTTGTTGTTCATCAAACTCAGAATCCTTATAACCACGTTTCAGTTGATTCGGCAAAAGATTTTCTTGAACTGACAAAAATTAAGCTCGCCAGCAAAGACACAGGCATCTTTATGATCGGTGGCGGTGTTCCTAAAAACTTCACTCAGGATATTGTAGTTGCGGCTGATATTCTGCAGGAAGATGCAACAATGCATAAGTACGCGATTCAAATAACTGTTGCAGACGAAAGAGATGGTGCACTTTCCGGCTCAACTCTTAAAGAAGCAAGTTCGTGGGGTAAAGTCGAGACAACTTACGAGCAAATGGTTTATTCTGAAGCTACTGTTGCAATGCCATTAGTTGTCGGTTACGCATACCACAAAGGAAGCTGGAAGGAAAGAAAAGCAAAAGAGTTTCAGAAGATATTTTCAAAGGTTCATGTAACGGTTTAAAACTCACCTTTCGGAATTTATTCAAAGTCACACTTTTAATTATTATAAGTGTGACTTTTATCATTTAAAGCAATAAAACCGAATTGTTTTTTGCCTGATAAAAACTGAAATTTACTGTGTTATTAGAAATAAGTTAGGACAAAGAAGAGTGAGAATAGTAATCGCAGGTATGGGGGATGTTGGATATCATCTGGCAAAACAATTATCCAACGAAGAGCACGACATAATCGCTATTGATATGGATAAGCAAAGACTTAGCTACTCAG
>CAZXGJ010000096.1:6797-8349 GCA_964639955.1 uncultured Ignavibacteriaceae bacterium | reverse complement strand
CCAATCGAACTATCTACAGCGGCAAGCAAACTAGTGGGGATATGAACCAATTGTATTCCCCTCATATAAGTTGATGCAACAAATCCGCCGGCATCTCCAATAGCTCCGCCGCCAATTGCAACCAGTAGAGTATCCCTGTAAAAATTATTCTTTATTAATTTTTTGTAAATATCATCCACAGAAGCTAACGTCTTAAGCTTTTCTGATGCGGAAACCGGATGATAATATATTTTACCTGCAAATCTTTCTAAGGCTCTTTTAATAACCGCTTCATATAATTGAAATACTTTCTTATCCACAAGAACAAAAACTCTGCGGTAAAGATTTGCTCCGGTGAAGATGCGGTGTATTCTATCTAAGATTGATGTACCGATTATTACCGGGTATACAGAATTTCCTGTTCTTACAAAGATTTTTTTCATTTTCTTTACCGGGTTTTATTTTTTTCAATGAAACGTACGAGCCTGTCAACCGTTTTCCCTACCGACAGTGAATCGGTTTCGATCACAAAGTCAGCTTCTTCATAATATTCTTTTCGTGCCTCAAGCAAAACACTTATCCTGTTTATAAATTCTGTTTCCGGCGGCAGTTCCTCACTTTCGAATAACAGTGCGGGTCTGTTGCGTTTAAATTTCAATCGTTTGTAAGCAATCTCCGGAGAAGATTTCAGATAAATCATCATGCCGGTGGCTTTTATTATTTCCCGGTTTCGTTCGGTAGTAATAGTTCCACCGCCGAGAGAAATAATAGATTTTTCGTACCTGGATATCTTAGTTAAAATTTCGGTCTCAACTTTCCTGAAGTAACTTTCTCCTTTTAATTTAAAGATTTCGGTTATCTTCATGCCCGCATGTTTTTCAATTTCAATATCAAGATCAAAGAATCTCCATCCGAGTGTATTTGCAAGTATTGGCCCGACCGTACTCTTGCCAGATGCCATAAAACCGGTGAGATAAAATAAATTTCTTTTCATTTTTCTTCAGGGCTTAAAATTAATGTAATTATCTTAAAATATTAATTGTTAAAAGAAAATGGTAAGAAATTTAAATGTGGTAAACCACACCTAGGATAAAAGTTAAGCCGTCAAGATTAACTTTGGTATTGAAAGAATTTTCGGGCAGACTTATAGTCTCACCCTGGTAAATTACTTCAGTTTTTGTGTATTTGCTATTTACTTCATACTGCGGGTCACGGAATTTCATTTCAAACCGCAAGGAAAAGTTTTCCAAGACCATATAATCCATAGAAGTTGATACGTGAATTCCGAGAGCAAATTTTCTTTGTACTACCGATAAATCGGTATCAACAAATTCACGTATGAATTCGCCATTGTAATAACCAATGCCGGCTCCCATTAAAAATTTAAACTGCTCGGTAGAGAACGGGAAAAAATAATGTGCTGTTAATTCAACAGGAACTACGCTGAACCCATCCTCAACTTCAATAACCAGTACGCTGTTTCCGATAAATGCTGTAAGATTAGGCGCCATCAATGTCTTTTTTATATATTCTATATTTAAGCTCAATATAAAATCATCACTCAGGCGGTATC
>CAZXGJ010000096.1:0-6697 GCA_964639955.1 uncultured Ignavibacteriaceae bacterium | reverse complement strand
AAACATTGTTAATTAAGTTTAAAAAAGAAAACCCCCGATTCATACCCTGAAAGATCCTGAACGGGGGTTTAAAAGAGCATGATTTGCTTAATAACCGTAGAAGAGATAACGGTTATCAACAATCTCAGCTTCCTCTTTTAGCCGGGAAAGCCATGCAGTGATATATGCATTCTTTCTTTCCTGCAGGATATTGCCCCTGAGCGTGTTAGCCTGAATTGAATAAGAAGAAGAATCAAACTCTGTTTTTTCGGTAACGTAAATTAAATAATAACCTCTTGTGCCTTTAACAGGTGTTGAAATTTTTCCTTTATCCATAGAGAGTGCAGCGTTCATAAAATTAAAATCTTTACCTATACCGGGTATGGTTCCCTGCAGGTTAAATCTTCCCGTATTACTTAATTGAAGACGGGGGTCCAAAACCGGAATCATATCTATATTATTATTTACTCTCTTAAGGATATTATCGGCAAGTTCTTTAAGCTGTGCAAATTTTTTCTCTGATAAAACCTGCAGCCTTGCACCTGTTTTTACTTCCTCAAAATCCTTAACTCCTTCTCTGATTATATCGAAGATTTTTGCGACCACAAATCCGTTCGGGGTTTTATGTACTTCGCTGATAGCACCCATACCGTTCTCAAAAGCAAATTTTAGGAGTTGCTTTTGGGTACCGATACCGGGTATTGAAACGATTTTTTCAGTAAAAGTTGGAGTCTCCTGAATCTGGTAACCCATCAATTCAGCTTCTTTTTCAAATCCGTTGTTTTTTGCAAGGTATGAAAAATCATTTGCTGCAGAAAAATTGGCGTCCAGTGTAGCGGCAGATTGTTTTACCGCATTTACGATTTTTTCAACTATAAATCGGTTTGTGTACTGATCATTAACTTTTATTATATGGTAGCCGAAAGTCGTTTTAAGAGGCTTTTGAACTTCGCCAATTTTACCATTCAGGCAAGCATCTTCAAATTCCTTAATCATAGTTCCTTTTCCAAACCAGCCGAGGTCGCCGCCCTGTTTGGCACTACCGGGATCTTTTGAAAATTGTTTCGCAACTGTGCTGAAATCAGCACCATCTATCAGCATCTGATATATCCTGTTGGCTTCTTCCAGATTTTTTGTATCATCTCCTTTATCGTTTATTAATATATGCGATGCTCTCACAAACTTTTCAACGCCGGGTGCAAAATCCACCAGCCGGAATAGTGCATATCCTTGCAAGGAAGAAACCGGACCAATAATATCACCGCTCTTTGCCCACCGCAACGAGTCAATCGCGTCAACTGTAAAGAAGGTTAAATTTAAAGTATCTTTTGAATAAGGTACCTCTGAATAAATATCAACATAATACTTAAAGTCTGCTGTATCGCTCAGGAAAGATTTTTTGACATTTGTAAGATTATCAAAAACAAGCTGAGAATCTGCATGAGATGGCTGATTTCTAAACAATACAAACTTTAACCTTCTCTGCTCATTTACTTTAAATTGTTCTGCATTGTTGTTGTAATATTCTTTAATTTCGTCATCAGTAATGGTGATAGCCGTGTCGGGTATTAACTGAAGCGGGAAGAGTACATATTTTGCATTCACGAAAATATTCTGCTCTTCAAATTTTCTTTTCACTTCATCCTCACTTACGGTAATCGAGGCAAGCAGCATGCTCTGTAATTTTTCATTGAGCTTGGTTTGCCTTACCCATTCTTCTGCCTGCAACAGAATCTGTTCATTTTGCGGATCGAAAATAGCATCCTCGTATAAGGCACGGTTAAAGTTTCCTAAAGAATCTATAAAGTTCTGCTTTAAAAATGCTGGTGGATCATCACCGAGAATGGCATCTTTAATTTCCTCATCAGAGACTGATATTTTCATTTTATCAATTTCCTGCTCTAACAGCTTTTGAGTAACAATTGCATCCCAAACCTGTTCGCGAAATTGATCCCATTGTTCTTCCGGTATGTCTTCCCCGGTTTGCTGCTTCCTTGTTTCCCTTTGTCTTTCTAAAGCTGTCTGGTACTCTGTATAGGAAATATCAACACCATTGACTGAACCAACATTGTTGGTTTTTCCTCCGATTGCTTCGAGGACGTTGGAATCCGAAATAATCATAAATAATACAAAAAGAGCCCCTACCGTAATGATAAAAGCCGGGGCTAAACTCCTCATCCGGGCCATCATACCCATATCTTAAAATTCTCCGATTTATAGTTAAAAATTAGCTTACAAACATAGAGAGGCACTTGTTAAAAAGCAATGAAATTTAACCTCATAAATTATTGCTGAGAGATGCTGTGGCAAGCCTGATAAATGGAAAAAATGCTTTAGCTGTTAATATTGCAAAGCATAGAGTTTGATTTTCAAATTGTTGGGGCATATTTTTGGTCTGCTTTAAAAATCAGGAATTAAAATCCGGCATTGGAAAAAATAGATTTTATTAAAAGTGTCCCTCTCTTTTCTGAACTAGACGACGATACTCTGGCTAAATTAGCAAAATCCGGTTCCAGCAAAAATTATGAAAAGGATTCTATAATTTTATCGGAAAGTGATGCCGGTAACGCTCTTTTTATTTTAGTATCCGGAAAAGTAAAAATATCCAGGATAAGCCATGATGAGAATAATAAGGAAGTTATCCTTTCAATTCTGAATCCATCAGATTTTTTTGGGGAAATGGCATTACTTGATGGTCTTGCCAGATCAGCAACGGTAACCGCAATGGCAAAATCAGAAGTATTCATAATCCAGAGAAACGATTTTCTGGAATTATTAAAAACTCATCCCGAGGTTTCTATTTCACTGCTAAGGGAACTCGCTCAGCGTTTGCGTGCTGCAGGTATGAAAATAAAAGCCTTATCTTTAAAGGATGCCGAGGGTAAAGTAGCCACTGTTCTTCTGCAGCTTGCTGACGAAGTTGGAAAAATAAGAAAAGGTATTGTGGAAATTGAAAAATTACCATACCAGCACGAGCTGGCAAATATGGCAGGTACTTCAAGAGAAACAATATCCAGAACTCTGCATTCATTTGCCAAGAAGGGTCTGGTAGAATTAGAGGGCTCTTTCTTAAGAATTATGGATTATGAAAAATTTAAAGAACTTTACGGCTAATTAATTATATCAGGCTGTGCAAAAAACTGATCTACATACCCACACTTATTATTCGGATGGATTTTTCAGCCCGGAGGAGCTTATCAAGAAAGCTTCAAAAGAAGGGATTGAAGTGCTCAGCATAACAGACCACGACAACGTAAACGGTATTGAAGAAGCTGCAGAAACTGCTGCACAACTTGGAATTGAAATTATCCCGGGAGTTGAAATCAGTTCGGATATACGCGATTATGAAGTTCATATACTGGGTTATTTTATTGATCCGAAGAATAAAGAGCTTGAGCACTATCTTAATTTTTTCAGAGAAGAAAGATATAAGAGGGCAATCAGGATAGTTGAGAAGCTGAACATACTTGGCTTAAGCATAACAATGGACGATGTGATGGTCCGGGCAAAAAATTCAGCCATTGGAAGACCTCATATTGCACAGGCATTGCTTGCAACAAATCAGGTTAAATCCTATTTCGAAGCCTTTTATAAATACCTTGGAAATCATGCCCCTGCTTATGAACGAAAAGTTCATCTCTCACCGCAAAGTGCATTTAAAATAATAAGCGATGCCGGAGGGCTTTCATTTATTGCGCATCCCGGTAATATGCCCGAAATTTTGGTAAAGGAACTTATTGATGCTGGTGTGGATGGAATTGAAGTTATTCACCCTTCTCACAGTCCTGAAAGAGTAAGATTTTACAGAGGCATTGTTAATGAATATTTTCTTCTTGAATCCGGGGGTTCGGATTTCCACGGAGGTAAAAGAGAAGATGAAGAAAATTTCGGGAAATACTTTACTTCAGTTAAAACAATAGAGGCTATGCGGCTTCGCCTTATGCGTAATACTGCATAAAAGGAGAGTTTTTTTAGACTTTCTGCCAACTTGAATTTTAAGAATTTTTACCAATAATAATTCACTAATTACAGGTACGAACAGGTCATTTTTACCGTATCAAAATCTCAAAGGTAATCACATGAAAGTCTGCTTTTTATTCTTGTTCGTAGCTCTCTTCAATACTATTTCCATAGCCCAGCAATTTACCAACTGGCAAAACCATACAGATATGAAGGTAATAAATGATGTGGTTTTAACCAGCACTGAAATTATTTCGGCGACAGGTGGAGGCGGATTTATTTATTCCTTAGAAACTAATACATTTTCTGTATTGCACAAATCGGATGGTTTAAATGGCATAACTTTAACATCAGTTACAAAGGATAAGGAAGACAAAATCTGGTTTGGCAGTGCCGATGGTGTAATCGATATCTACAACCCGAAAGAGAATAATTTTGGTGTTATTCTGGATATCTTCAACTCAAACATAACCAATAAATCAATTAACAGTCTATCGGTAACCGGCGATACATTAATTGTTTCATCGGAGTTCGGAGTATCGCTCATTGATGTTAACAGCAGTATCTTTTTGGATACTTTCCTTAAATTCGGAAGCTTTCCATCGAATACGAATGTAAACAGCACTTTAAAATCAGTGCTGTTTTATGTTTGTACAAACGAAGGAATTGCCATTCAAAAGCAGAATGCAACTAACCTCTCGGCACCTGAATCCTGGAATGTTTACAGCTCGGTTGATGGTCTTCCATCCAGTAAGACTTTAAAGGCAGCTCTATACAATGGCAGCCTAATAGTAAGTACCGATAAAGGATTTGCCCGATTTTCAGACAGCACATGGTCGGTCTTCATCCCCGAATTAAACGGTAAAAACATATCTGACTTTGTCGTTAGTAACGATTCCATTATTATAATTTCCGAAAACAAGCTTCTGATATATTTTAATGAAAACCTTAATGAAGTTTATAGTTATTCAGAAACTTTTGAAAAACTTTCATTTAATAACAACTCAGGCTACTGCATTGCTACTAAAAACGGGGTCGTTTATCTCGATCCGGCTTTCAATGCTACTGTGCTCATTCCGAACAGCCCTGCTGCTAATCAATTCCAGGATTTAACTGTCGACACCGAGAACAGGCTCTGGTCTGCAACGGGAAAAGACGGTGCCGGTGTAGGTTATTTTGTTTTTGATGGTGAAGTATGGAGTAATTATAATAAATCCAATCAACCGGCACTGCCAACAAACGCTGTTTATTCAACTTATACATCCGGTGATGGAAAAATTTACCTGGGTACATGGGGACGAGGCTTCCTGGAAATTGAAAATGAGAATTTTACACTTTACAATAAAGCAAATACAGGTATGCAGGGAGTACCTGAAGGCACCGATTATATTGTAATCACCGGTTTCGGTAACGATTCAAGAAATAACTTATGGGTTTTAAACTACTGGGCTGCCGATAGAAGAACATTAAGCATGAAAACACCCGAAGGAAACTGGCATCACTTCGTAATCCCCGCAGCACAAAACCGGGTTCTGCGCGATCACTTAAACCTGGCGGTAGACCCTTATGACACAAAGTGGTTTAGTTCATCTGATGGAGGAAGAGCGGGCTTATATTATTTTAATGAAAATAAAACCTACGATGATCCTTCCGATGACAGATCAGAATATATCTCTTCTGCAAATGGATTGAATACAAATGACGTAAGAGCAATTGTTGTGGATAAAAGAGGCGATGTTTGGATTGGTACAAGCCTTGGAGTTAATGTAATCACAAATACCAGCACTATTCCGGGTTCAGCCAATCCTCCATTGATTCTTTCCAATGTATTTACTCTCAGGCAGCAATCTATTAACGACATGGTAGTTGATCCGCTTAACCAGAAATGGATTGGAACTAATGAAGGCTTGCTGCTTGTAAACTCCGATGGTTCGAGGCTGATAGCAACTTTTACAACCAGGAACAGCGCACTGCTTTCAGACCAGATACGGACTCTTGCAATTGATGAAAACGCTGGCATTCTTTACGTGGGTACCGATAACGGCTTAACCTCATTCGAGACTCCATACATTAAGCCACTCGAAAGTTTTGATGAACTTTTCGTTTATCCTAATCCTTTCAAACTAAAAAGCGGAACAAATCTTTTAACTATTGATGGACTGATAAGAGATACTAATATTAAAATCCTAACAATTGACGGAATGCTGGTAACTGAGTTCTCTTCACCCGGTGGAAGAACTGCTTATTGGGATGGAAAGGATGAAAACGGTGAATTAGTCAGCACAGGAGTTTACATCATCGTTGCGTTTGACACAGAAGGAAACGAAGTTATAACCGGAAAAGTTGCGGTGCTGCGTGAATAAAGGCCCCACCTCGTCAGAGTCCGTTTGACTCTAACGAAGTCTACCGACCTTCCCTCCCCTAAGGGGAGCGATAGCGGTATAATAATTTCAGAGTTGTAATAGAAATAGTTATCTAGGATGTCTTAATGTTCTTTTAAAACAATGGAACTCATCCCTACCCTTCTATTCCAAAGAGAAGGGATTATTAATTGTTATGACTATAAAGCAACTTACTGTCAGATCATTTTTATAAAACGTTTTAATGATAATAAGTCTCTCTCTTTTTAAGAGAGAGATTTAGAGTGAGTTCTTTTTATTTTTGATAAATAAAGTTTCAACCATTTTAATTAAATATTTCTATAGATGATTGATCTTTCCAACATCTCTCTTCAGTTCACCGGGGAATATCTTTTCCA
>CAZXGJ010000095.1:0-8374 GCA_964639955.1 uncultured Ignavibacteriaceae bacterium | reverse complement strand
TTGAGTTTCAACCTTGCGATCGTACTCCCCAGGTGGAATACTTAATGCGTTAGCTACGGTACTGAGTCAGACGACCCAACACCTAGTATTCATAGTTTACAGCGTGGACTACCAGGGTATCTAATCCTGTTTGCTCCCCACGCTTTCGCGCCTGAGCGTCAGTATCGGACCAAGAGACCGCCTTCGCCACTGGTGTTCTTCCAGATATCTACGTATTTCACCACTACACCTGGAATTCCGTCTCTCTATTCCGTACTCAAGATTAACAGTATCAAAGGCAGTTTCCCAGTTGAGCCGGGAGATTTCACCTCTGACTTATTAACCCGCCTACGCGCCCTTTACACCCAGTAAATCCGGACAACGCTAGCCCCCTACGTATTACCGCGGCTGCTGGCACGTAGTTAGCCGGGGCTTTCTCTGAGGGTACAGTCAAGTTCCGAGTCGATCGGAATTATTCTTCCCCTCTAACAGGAGTTTACAACCTTACGGCTTTCATCCTCCACGCGGCGTTGCTGGGTCACCCTTACGGGCATTGCCCAATATTCCTCACTGCTGCCTCCCGTAGGAGTCTGGACCGTGTCTCAGTTCCAGTGTGGCTGATCATCCTCTCAGACCAGCTACTGATCGTAGCCTTGGTGAGCCATTACCCCACCAACTAGCTAATCAGTCGCAAGCTCATCCTTAGACGTCGTATAGACTTTAACAACATCACCATGCGGTGCCGCTGCATCATTCGGTATTAGCACCGATTTCTCGGTGTTATTCCAAATCTAAGGGTAGATTACTTACGTGTTACTCACCCGTGCGCCACTTTACTAAAGATATTGCTACCTTATTCTCGTAGACTTGCATGTGTTAAGCACGCCGCCAGCGTTCGTCCTGAGCCAGGATCAAACTCTCCGTAGTAGAGTTTTAATTTTGTGTAATCTGGCGTTTTGTACGCTTAGTTGAAACCGTTTAATTGACAAAATTAAACGCACTCACTCTTTCAATGAACAAAATAAAACCTTCTGAAATGAAGGGCTGTAAATTTATATTCTTTCTTTAACAAAGTCAACTAAAATTACATTTTTAAAGGAAATTTTTTAGAAGCAAAATCCTTTGGAAACCACCTTCAAAATTTGGTTTAGAAATTTATGTGAGTATATAATTTCTGCATTGAGCAACAATATTATTTTAAAAGTATTTCAAGCCTTAATTATTTACAAAATTCAGTACAGCAAGAAGAATTGCAGTTACACTTGCCAGCATACTTACATAAATAGAGTACTCAGCCACATATGATCTGAAAGGTCTTAAATTCTGTTTGGGAACATAAATATAATCTCCTTCCTCTATCAGAACATTTTCTCTGATTGGTGAAATCCAGGCGCGCGAACTGCCTTTTATTACCATTATTTCTTCTTCCTCTGCAAGTTCTCCAATTCCACTGGCTTCATTTACATAGTAATTGAAATCTCTTCCTTCAACATAAGTGACATGGCCTGGTCTTAAAACCTGTCCAAAAACATAAACTGAGTTTTGTATCGGAGGTATAATTATCATATCACCGTCGTGTACCCTGTAGTTGGCTATGTCTGATGCGGGGTCTTCGATTTTTCTAAAATCCAAAGAACTTCCCTCGGTTAAAACTCTTAACTGATTTTCAAGGTTGAAGTAATTTGTATCTTCAGTAATAACATTAGACATTCTATACATAAGCGCTAGTTCAAGATTAAGAATTGTATTTCTGAAGCTTGAACTTTCCAGGTCAGGCTGTTCTTTTAACTTGATATTGTACTGCTGTTCGAGAAGCATAGCTAAACTGTTCTTCGAGTATACCCTGGCTCTTTTTAAAGATGCTCTTTCTGTAAATCCCCCACAGAGTTGTATGACGTCATAAAGAGTTGTGCTGCTTTTTGTAATGGGTATCGTTCCTGGAAAATTTACTTCACCGAGAACAGATACTGTAAAATTTCTTTTCTGTGTTTCCCTACCAATCAACCTAAATCTATCGCCTCTCTGGATTTGAAAATCCTCATTTATACCAATCATAAAACTAGTGCGGGTTTCTCCATCGTAGGAAAGCCTTGAAACTTCTATGCTGTCTACACCCTCATAGGAAGGGTTCAATCCACCGGCAAGCACGAGGGCATCTTTCAATTTATCGCCTTCAACATAAAAGAAAGTTCCGGGTTTGTTAACCGGACCGTAAACAGAAAAGAAATTTCGTCCGATATCAAAAGTTGGAAATGTAATTACATCATCGTTCTTTAAGTAAGGGTTGTTTTTAAAGTCACCATCGAGCCGGAATTTCTGTAAATCCAGTAAAAATTCTTCTCCTGAGGCACGTTTTAATTTAATCCCTCTTAAGGCAAAGGCGTTTAGTTCATCTAAAAGTTTCCTATAAATTTCAGGATCCGTTGTAACTTTCAAAATTAAATCAGCAGCCTTGGCATACATTCGTGTAATAAATTCATCTGTTCTTTCAGTAATAAGTGCTGGAAATGTTCCAGTGATTGGGAAACTTCCGCCGATAGTAACGCTGATTGTGCCTATACCGGCCATAAAGTTTGAGTTGAGCTTATCATCAACTGTTTGTGGATGGATATTTACTGCAAACATCAATAAAAAAATTATTAAAATTTTGATTTTCATCTTTAACGTCCTTAGTAGTAAATCAACAATAATATTTATCTGTTTTCATATTGTAATTGATAGTACTGTTTATATTCTCCGGTAACTATTCTCCTCCACCAATTTTTATTATTGATATACCATTGAATGGTTTCAAAGAGTGCCTTCTCAAAAGAAAAAGCTGGCTTCCAGCCAAGTTCATTTTGAATCCTACACGAATTAATTGCATATCTTCTGTCGTGCCCCTGCCTGTCTTTTACAAACTCAATTAAACTTTCAGGCTTTGCAAGATATTTTAATATAAGCTTAACAATATCGATATTTTTCATTTCGGTGTTCGCTCCG
Organism: uncultured Ignavibacteriaceae bacterium; assembly: GCA_964639955.1. GTDB lineage: Bacteria > Bacteroidota > Ignavibacteria > Ignavibacteriales > Ignavibacteriaceae > IGN2. Next base: position 5,413 of record CAZXGJ010000095.1, on the reverse strand, counting down.
ATATTATAAACTTCTCCGGGTTTTCCATTTTCAAGTGCTAATTCAACAGCCCTGCTATGGTCTTCCACATATATCCAATCACGAATATTTAAACCGTCACCATAGACAGGAAGTTTTTCATTATTCAACGCATTTATTATCATTAACGGAATTAATTTTTCTGGAAACTGAAAAGGGCCGTAATTGTTGGAACAACGTGTGATAACCACAGGCAAATTGTAGGTTCGATGATAGGCAAGTGAAATTAAATCAGCAGAGGCTTTACTCGCTGCATATGGGCTGTTAGGATGAAGAGGGGTATTTTCTTCGAATTGTCCTTCAGAACCAAGGCTTCCGTAAACTTCATCGGTTGATATCTGGATAAATTTTTTAACGTCGAAGTTCCGGGCATTCTCCAGCAGAATATTTGTCCCCAGCACATTAGTTCTGAAAAATATTTCCGAGCCTAATATACTCCTATCAACATGCGACTCTGCCGCAAAATTTATAACGTGTGTTATTTTGTATTCATTAAAAATATATTTTACCAGCTCATCATTTATTATATCGCCCTTTACAAATCTGTATCGTTCATTCCCCTCACAATTTTTTAAATTTTCCAGATTTCCCGCATAAGTTAGTTTATCCAGATTTACAATAAAAACATCTCTCCTGATGTTAAGGAGATAATTAATAAAATTACTTCCTATAAAACCGGCTCCGCCGGTAACGAGAATATTTCTCATATCAGTATGAAAAAAAACCTATAAATATACCTGATTGAATAAAAAATGAATTGCTGCTTACATCCGAAGGAATTCCACTTAAGGGTTGGTTGTTATCAGCAGTCCAATCAGAAGCAAAAGTTAATTGATACCCGATACCCAGTCTTAAAGAAACAAACCGGTAAACCGGGTAATCAATGTTCAAAGTTGGAGTTACCATCCAAAAACTGTTGGTGAGTTGTTTATTAAATTCTTCTGCTGAACCGTTTGGGTTTGAAAAGTTTTCCCAAACGCTTTCCCAGTTGAAAGAAGAGCTGTTTGAATAGAGATGAATATCCATATTCCCAACTCCAACGACTGTTCCAATTGATACACCAAAATTCTTTATGAAAGGCAAAGTATATTCAACGGAAACACCGCCGCCGCCAAGCGAATAAATTACTTCTCTGTTTACCGCATTCACATTTTGCGTTGTATTAATTGATCCACCAAAGCCCATGCCGCCAATACGCAGGTTCTTTAAAAATCCTATATATAGAAATCCGGCTATTCCTGATGAATAAAAGCCGTTGTTTGACAAGTCAGGCATTCCGGAAGGTAAAAATTTGTTTAAAGGCTGTACATCAGGAATGTACCATGCAGGAACGTAGCCAATCCCGCCTCCAAAAGGTGCATCAAAAAACTGTGCCTGCTGCGAATAAACTGAAGTTATTGAAAAAAAGAAAATGAAAATTAAATGTTTTTTCTGCATATACTTTTGTTTAATAATTTATAAATTTACCAAAGGCACTTAGTAAATCCAAAGAATGGTATTACTGAAATTAAATCTTCAAAGCAAATCTATTGAACTAAAATAAACATAATAGTGCACTAATTTGGTAACATAATGAAAAGAGTTTTAATAACCGGAGGAAGCGGCTTACTCGGGCAGTATCTGAATATTGCTGCTTCCGGCAGATTTAAAGTATTAACAATTTACAACAACAACACCGGCAATTGTGCAAGCTATTTATCTTCCAGAACAGATATAAGAAATTTCAGTAGTTTAAAATCAATATTTAAAGAGTTTGAACCAGAAGTAGTTATACATTCTGCGGCAATAACCAACGTACAGTTGAGAACTGAGCAATCAACTAAAGATTTTTTTGAAACAAATGTAAAAGCAACTAAAAATATAGCTGAACTTTGCAAAGGAAATAACACCAGGATGATTTTTATCTCTACTGATTTGGTTTATGCAGGTTACCGCGGGTCTTTTCTGAAAGAAGAGGCTAAGCTTATGCCTGCATCATTGTATGCTGAAACAAAACTTATGGGAGAAGTTAAAGTTAGAGAAACTACAGAAAATCATCTCATACTCAGAACTGCTTTACTTTACGGTAAAGGACTAAATCATTCAAGATGTCATTTCCATTTTATATTGGAAAATTTTATAACTTCAAGACCTGTAAAACTTTTTATTGATCAGTACCGGACGCCAATTTCACTTAGAGATGCCTCCGAAATAATTATCGGATTGGCAGAAACCGATATTAAGAATGAAACAATTAATTTAGGTGGACTGGAAAGGGTATCACGTTTTGAGTTAGGTGAGGTTATCTGTAATGAAGCCGGATTTGATAAAAATTTAATTGAAATTGTTACTATGAATGATATTCCGAACCTTCCCCGGGTAGAAGATGTCTCGCTGAATACAGAAAAACTTCAATCTTTAGGATTTAAAGCTAGATCAATTGAAGAAAACATACATGAGATCATCAAATCATTTGATGTAAAATAAAAGGAGTATTGAACTTTATCCGGCAGGCTCAATCGCTCTAAGAATTATTACACCGGAATGCCTTTTGAATTTCATCAAATACTCTGATAGCGGTGCTTCGCTTATTTGAACCTTCGTATTTTCGGTTGGTGCATGAAGTATATGAATTCTACCATCTTCCATTCTAACGGCGATACCAACATGCCCGATATCTAATCCTTCAACTGTAGTGGTAACAGCTATCAAATCACCATTATTAATCAATTGTTCTTTTGAGCTTAATTCTGCTTTTGGAATAAAAAAATATTTTCTGCTGCTGATTTCTTTCTCCTGTTTTTTTATAGTCGGAATGAAGTCAGGATTTTCTTTCAGGTGCTTATAATCGCCGGGGTGATCTGACATAAAATTTAAATCGAATCTGATTTCTTTCCCATCCATTTCTCTGGTTACGTCTTCAACAATACCTTTTTGTACATTATTAGAGATCCAATCAGAAAAATAGTGGAGCCGGGAGGGATATTCATCTATAATTCCGCCGCGGTAGCGAATGAATTGAAGCTCTTGTTGGTAATCTTCAAATGAAGTTTCACCTTTTTTAATACATCTAGAAATAACCAGAGCGTTCTCTAAAAGTGTGGTGCAATCCAGCCCGGTAAGATTAATAACAAGCTGTTCATTACCATCTTTTTCAATTCCGTGAGCAAGATAATCTGTTCCGATAAAGCTTTTCCCTACTTCAGCAATCAAATCGCCAATGGGCAAACTTTCCCAGTTTTTATCTGCTGCTAATTGAAATTTTGAATTGCAAATCTCAACATCCCGCTCAGAAAATATTTGTGCTTGTAAATTAAAAAAAGTGAATATCAGGAAAGTAAAAGTGAGGCGAATCAATTTTTAATTTTTAATTTTTAATTGATTAAATAATGTCTTCATCTACCGGAGCAGAAGCGTATTCTTCAATTTGTCTCTGGTGAGCGAGATTTTCAAAGCGGGCATATTCTTTAAAAAAAGTAAGCTTAACGCTTCCGGTAGGTCCGTTACGCTGTTTTCCTATTATTACTTCAGCAACATTCTCCGCAGAAGTTGCCTCTGCGTCCGGGAATTTTTCCATTCCATAAACTTCGGGACGGTAAAGAAACATTACAACATCAGCATCCTGTTCAATGGAACCCGATTCACGTAAATCTGCAAGCTGTGGTCTTTTATCACTTCTGGATTCAACAGCTCGATTCAACTGAGAAAGTGCTATCACCGGAATATTTAATTCCTTTGCAAGAGCTTTAAGAGAACGTGAAATATGTGAAATTTCCCTCTCACGGGATTCTGCGCCTGCAGGTCCAGTCATCAATTGAAGATAATCTATAATAATTAAACCGACATTCTTTTCGGCTTTTAATCTTCTTGCCTTTGCTCTTATTTCCAAAACAGTCTGCGAAGGAGAATCATCAACAAAAATCGGGGCATCGGTAAGCCTGTGAACTGTCTTGCTTAATTTTGGTGCTTCTGAGTGCGGAAGTTTTCCTGTTCTTACCTGGTGTGCATTTATTCTTGCCTCGGCACAGATTAAACGAATAATAAGCTGCATAGTTGCCATTTCAAGGCTGAAAATTCCAACAGGAACTTTGTGCTCTATTGCAGCATTGCGCGCAATTGAAAGCGCAAGCGCTGTTTTACCCATCGAGGGTCTCGCGGCAAGAATAATCAAATCAGATTTCTGTAAGCCGCCAAGGATTTCGTCGAGCTCATATAAACCGGTCGGAACGGAAAATTTCTGATGTGTTGATGAATGTATTGTTTCAATGTATTCCATCGCATCCCGCACAGCTCTATCCATTCCCTGGTACGATTTGGAAAGATGACTTTGAGTAATTTCAAATATTCTTCTCTCGGCATCATCAAGAATTTCAAAAGCATCTGAAGAACCATCATAGGCATTTTTAGCGATATTGTGGGCGCTTGTAATCAAGCCGCGTAAAATCTGCTTCTCCAAAATTATCTTAGCGTGATATTCAATATTTGCAGCAGAAGGAATGTTCTGGGAAAGCTTGCTTAGATAAACCGCCCCACCGGCTTCTTCGAGTTCACCTCTTTTTTTAAGCTCTTCATATAGTGTAACTGTATCAATGGGTTCATCAGATTCGAAAAGGGAGAGCATTGCTTCGAAAATTATTTTATGAGCTTTAACATAAAAGCTGTCAGCAGTAAGCATCTCAAGCGCTTTTGGTACTGCTTCTTTTTCAATCATCATTGCACCAAGAACAGATGCTTCTATTTCAGGTACGGATGGCGGTTTAACATCGGATGAGACTACCTGATCGATGCCGTTGTCGTTATTTGTTTTTTTTACTCTTGCCATTTTTGAGATGAAATACCCCGATTGAAAAACCGGGGCTACTGACATTTGAATTTGTATTAATTACACTCGGAAATTCGTAAATGTTTTTCTAAGAATCAATTGATTGAAGAATTATTTTTTTAAACAGTAAAATCAGTTTGATTTTGCCACAAAATTGTATATCAAAAGTTTGTTATAAAATATTTGTTTTTTTTTACAATACATAGAGCATGTATGGGGTGAACAGAATTGCTGCACCAATTATTGCATACAAGTTAATAGGCCAGAAATTTAGAATAAATCCAACTGCTGTGGAAAGTTCAAAATATAAAATTGCTCTGAATCTTCTCAGCTCAATAATATCATTAACAAATTTAGATTTAGTTTCATATTGCCGAGTATCTAATTCCATTACCTCACAATTCCATATCAAATTTATATAAGTAAAAAATGTTACTTTACATTTTTATTCGAAACCGTATATTTAATAATGCTCACTCTCTCCATAGTTATCATTCCTCCTGAGTTTGCTTCTTCAAATATTCCATTCAATAAAGGAATAAATTTTTCAATCTTCATTTCCTCATCCACTATTTCAATAACTAAAGGTAAATC
>CAZXGJ010000094.1:0-8379 GCA_964639955.1 uncultured Ignavibacteriaceae bacterium | reverse complement strand
TTCATCAAAATCATTTTCTTAGTTTCAACGAAGGAGCCTGCTTGTAGTCTGTAAAAATAAATTCCGCTTGATAAGCCAGATGCTGTGAAATTAACTTCATATTTGCCCGCTTCTTTTTCCTCCTGAACTAGTTCACCAACTAAACTTCCTAATTGATCATAAACTCTTAGAAAAATAAAAGATTTGTAAGGAATTGAATAAGTTATTTTCGTCGAAGGATTAAACGGGTTCGGATAATTCTGATAAAGTTCAAATTCAGCAACAACCGGTAATTTCGTATCCCCGGCCGATGTAAGAGTTAAATCAAATTCAAATAAGGATCTTCCGTGAGTTCCCGCTACAAGCTTTTTGCCTGGCTGGTGGTAATTCAAATCAAAAACAGGCGAGTTCGGCAAACCTGTTCCCAAAACATACCATTCGGCACCAAGATTTTGCGTAAAGAAAACTCCCGCATCGGTTCCTATGTAGAGGGTGTTGTCTTCATCATAATCAATTATTACAGAATTGACGGGAATATCCGGCAGGTTGCCGCTTATATCATCCCAGCTAACTCCGTAATTTGTTGTTCTGAATATGTGCGGATTATTTTCGTCAAGGTTATAGCCGCTTAACGTTACATAAGCTGTGGAAGGATTTCTTTTATCTGCCAGAACATCTGTCATATATCTTTGCGGCAGTATACCGGTTCTGTCAATCCAGGTAGTGCCTGAGTTGGTTGAAACTGATAGCTTTGCATCATCGGTACCAACATAAATTGCCCGGGTAACATTATCACTCTCAACTGCTGATGAAATACAGGTGATGGTGCCCAGTCTTCCGTTTGGTCCCCGTGTCAAATCGGGGCTTATTACGCTCCAGCTGTTTCCACGATTAGTAGTTTTATGAAGCTTGTAAGTGCCAAAGTAAAGTATAGCAGGATCGAGAATATCGAGCACATAAGGAGTAGACCAGTTGGTCCTTGAAAAATCAATACCATTGGTTATTCCGGAAAAACTTTGTCCGCCGTTTGTGCTTCTTCCTATACCGCCCCATTGCGATTCAGCATAAACGATATTAGAGTTCGAATAGTCAACTTTAGTATGGAAGCCATCGCCGCCGTAAATGAAATCCCAATTATCAACTGCACCATTTGATTTAAGAGTTCCGTTATCCTGTGTACCGCCCAGTTTGATTTGCGGTTGAAGGTAATCAATTTCAGATGCATAGAATTGCGATATAGGAAGATTGTAAGATTTTGTCCACGGATTTGCACCGGCGTTTGTTGTAAAGATTCCGCCATCATTACCACAAATAAGATTATTCGGGTTAGCCGGATTAATCCAAAGCGCATGCTGATCGGGATGCTGTTCATCAAATGAACCAGAATATGAATAAGTAATATTCTGCCAGCTGTTTCCGCCGTTAGTAGATTTAAACAAATCAATATCGGCACAATAAACCACCTCAGGATTATTGGGGTCAACTTCGAGCACACCGAAATACCAGCCGAATGAAGAAAACTCTCCCGGCAAAATTCCCGGAGGCATCTGCATCCAGTTATTTCCTTTATCTGTTGATTTATAAAAACTATGGAAGAAATTATCCGAACCGTTAGGAGAAGATGCCTGCTTATATAAAGCATACACGTAATTTGAATTACCAGGTGCTACGGCAATACTTATTCTCCCTATAATCGGGTTTGGAGCCGGAAGTCCGGTTAGCAACTGATTCCAGGTAGAGCCGGCATCGGTCGATTTAAATATGCCGCTTCCTGTTCCTGCTGCTTTTCTGAATGTTGGTCCTCTTAATCGTTCCCACATTGCAGCATAAACGATATTTATATCGCCAGGATCGACAGCCACATCAATAGCACTGGTTGAATCATTCAAAAACAAAACTCTGTTCCAGGTGACACCTGCATCTGTTGATTTATAAATTCCACGATTCTCACCTTTCGAATAAAGCCCGCCGGATACAGCGGCATAAACTATGTTTGTATTTAACGGATGAATTTCAATTTCGGCTATATGTCTTGAATCTTCCAGCCCGGATAAGAACCAAGTATCGCCGTAATCTGTCGATTTCAACATTCCCAAACCTGAATACGAATCTGTGCTGATATTTGCTTCACCTGTCCCGCAGTAAATAACTGCCGGATTCACCGGATCAAGTACCAGAGCACCAACTGATAAGCTTGGGAAGAAATCGGTTTTAGGAATCCAGGTACTTCCGAGATCTGCAGATTTGAAAACTCCTCCGGCTGCAGCACCTGCATACAAGAAATTATTTACAGGATCGTAATCCAGAGCAGATATTCTTCCTCCTATATTCGATGGTCCAACGGGATACCATTCTGCATCTGCTATCCTTGAATTTTTACTCAACAAGTTGGCTTTATCCCGTATTGCTTTGAAGTATTTTTCCACCGGTATTTTATCATTTGGATATGCCCTTTGAGTGTAAAACCAATCGCTGGGATAATACTTTTTGTCCTTCACTTTTTCCTGGAGAGGAAAATTGAACACAAGATAAGCTGATAGGGATACAAGTAATATTAAAAGAAGTTGAATCGTCCGCTTCATAACTTTTATTCTTAATTTAATGAATGGGATTTGATTGCTTAAATATAAATAAAGTGCCTGTAAATTTACTCGGGCAAAATACATAAACGATAACAATTGATAACTTCTGCTGTTTAACAAGAAAGGACTAATTTCTTCTATAAAAAAACAGGCTGTTTCTGTAAATTTGTTGGCGAATAACGAAACTATTGTAAAGATGCAATCAGATAAAAAAATAATTGTAATCGGCGCAGGAATTTCCGGACTAACTTGTGCTTACCTGCTTTACAGAGAAGGTTTTGATGTAATCGTTCTCGAGCAGAAGGATAGAGTTGGCGGCTCAATAGAAACTGTTTCTGAAGGTGGCTTACTTTTCGACCGTGGACCAAACAGCGGACTGGAAACCACTCCTCTAATTCAGCAGCTTGTAAAAGAATTGAATCTTGAAGACCAATTTGTTTACGCAAACAGAGAAGGAAATAAAAGATACATTCTCCGGAATGGCCAGCTTCACGCACTTCCAATGTCTCCTCCGGCATTTCTTAAAACAAAACTTTTTTCTGGTAAAGCAAAATTAAGATTGCTTGCTGAACCGTTTATCGGAAGATCAAAAGATGGTTACTACCAGAGCATCGCTGAGTTCGTTACGCGAAGACTTGGAAAGGAATTTCTGGATTATGCTATCAATCCGTTTGTAGCGGGAGTTTATGCAGGAAGACCAGAAGAGTTAAGTGTGAAATCTGCATTCCCAAAACTTTATGCTCTTGAAGAAGAATACGGTGGTTTAATTATCGGAACTATCAGAAGCATACGTAAACGAAAAAAGAGTAAAGAAGTTTCAAAGCAAAGTGCGAAGATGTTTTCATTTAAAGATGGAATGGGAGTTCTTCCACAGGCAATAGCTCAAAAACTGGACGGACGTGTAAATACGGGTGTTGAAGTTTCATCTGTTAAAAAAACTACTGAAGGAAGCTACGGAGTAAGCTACAGAAACGGTAAGCAATCACTTACCCTGCTTGCGGATGTTATTCTTTCAACAGTACCCGCATATAAAGCAGCAGAGCTGTTTGATAGTTTTGGCAGCGATCTGGTAAAACATCTCAATGAAATTTATTATCCGCCTGTTTTAGTTCTGTATCTTGTTTATAATCGTAAAGATGTTGGGCAGCCTTTGGATGGATTCGGATTTTTAATCCCGGAAAAGGAAGAAAAATCTTTTCTCGGTGCAATATGGAGCTCAGTTATTTTCCCGAATAGAGCAGATGAAACTAAAGCAGCATTTACACTTTTCATCGGCGGCTCGCGGGATGCCGGATTTGTTGACGATGTAGAGCAAATGGTAATTGATCGTGCAAGAAGAGAATTTGAATTAATAATGAAAATCAGTGCTGAACCGGTATTGATTTCAAAAAGACTATGGCCGAAGGCAATTCCTCAGTATAATCTTGGTTATGTTGAACACGAAAATTTCTTTGATCACTTCGAAAAACAAAATAAAGGAATTTTTCTCGGTGGAAATTACCGCGGTGGAATTTCTGTGGGAGATTGTATAAAAAACTCTGAACTGGTTGCACAAAGAATTAAAAATTTAATTTAGCGTCTTGGCGTGAAACTCTCTAGCGCAAAGTCGCAAAGAAAGGAAAAGAAATGACAAATAAGAACTTCACATTCAAACGTTTCAGAAGGTTACGATATAACCCTATCGTTCGTGATATGGTAAGAGAAACCGTTCTTACAAAAAATGATTTGATTTATCCGTTGTTTGTGGTGCCTGGCAAGAATGTAAAAAATCCCGTTAGGTCAATGCCCGGAGTTTTTCAGCTTTCTGTCGAGAACTTAGTTAAGGAATGTAAAGAAGTTCGTGATCTCGGAATTCCGGCTGTAATTCTTTTTGGAATCCCCGAACACAAAGACGAACAAGGAAGCGATGCTTATAATCCAAACGGAATAATCCAGCAGGCAGTCAGAGCAATTAAAAAAGAAATTAATGACTTGTTGATCATAACTGATATTTGCCTATGCGAATACACTTCACACGGTCATTGCGGAATCTTAGCAGGCGAGGATATTTTGAACGATGAAACAATTGCAGTGCTCGCAAAAGAAGCTGTCTCACACGTGGAAGCAGGCGCAGATATGGTTGCACCTTCAGATATGATGGATGGAAGAGTTCTCGCAATCCGCAAAGCACTCGATTACAAAGGATATGAAAAAATTCCGATTATGAGTTACGCTGCCAAGTATGCTTCTGGTTATTACGGTCCATTCAGAGATGCGGCGGAATCAACTCCTGCTTTTGGTGACAGACGATCACATCAGATGGATATTGGAAATATTAATGAAGCACTTCGCGAAGTTGAAGCAGATATTGAAGAAGGTGCAGACATTGTGATGGTTAAACCAGCTGGTCCTTATCTTGATGTAATTAGAAAAGTAAAAGAGAAATTCGGAATGCCGACAGCTGCTTACCAGGTCAGCGGAGAATTTTCAATGATAAAAGCTGCCGGTCAAAACGGCTGGATAGATGAAGAAAGAGTTATGATGGAATCTTTGACCGCTATCAAACGTGCAGGGGCAGATATGATATTAACTTATTTTGCAAAAGATGTAGCGAAGTGGATTGATAAGAATAGAAAATAAAATTGCTTTTGTAAATAATATTCTTGTTGTTCGCCAGCACAACCAGGTTGGCGATATGCTTTGTTCGTTAACTCTATATTCGGCACTGAAGAAAAAATATCCAAATTCAGCCATTACCCTGGTCGCTGCCAAAACAAATTATGAAATTCCTATCGAAGAGATAAATCCTTTTCTCGATCGTGTTATAATTTTCGATAAACATAATCTTAAAACTCTTATCTCATTCATTCGGAAATTACGGGACAGAAAATATCAGCTTGGTATAGTGCCTTCAACAGTTAAACTTTCACGGACTTCGCACATTATTAATTTTCTTTCCGGTGCGAAAGTCAGAGTGGGCGTAAAATCAATCGATGGTGCTATAAATCCTTCTCATAAATTATTAAATGTCAAATCTTACTTTGCCTGGAAGAATGCACATCAGCTTGAAAGAAATCTTGACGTAGTAAGGCAAATTGGCTGCGACTTGCAAGAAGAAGAAAAGAAGGCAATTAAATTTAAATTTTCAGATGAAGAAATAAGAGATGCAAAAATGTTCATCTTGGAAAATTTCCCCGAGAAAAACAGGAAGATAATCGGCTTTCATCCCGGAGCCGGCAAAAAAGAAAATATGTGGCCAACAATGAGTTTTATAGAATTGATGAAGAAAATTTATGACCGGCACAATAATTATGTTTTGTTAACCTCCGGGAAGATTGACAAGACAGTAATTGTTGAAGTTGAAAATGAAATGAAAAATACCGGTATTCCCTGCAAGATTTTGAATGACCTTGTGATTAAAAAACTGGGGGCAATACTTTCGTTAATTGATCTTTATATCACCAACGATACCGGATCAATGCATATAGCGGGTTTTTCAGATGCAAAGATGATCTCATTATTTGGTCCAACAAATCCAAATGAGTGGGCACCAACCGGGGAAAACAAATATTTTATTAAATCAAGAACCGTAAATATTAACGATATTTCAGTTGATGAAGTATTTAACTTAAGTAAAAAAATTTTAGAGAAGGAAAAATGAAATACCGCAAACTTGGAAAATCGAACATCGAAGTTTCAGAAATCAGTCTTGGCTGTTGGACAATGGGTGGACTCAATTGGGTAAACGGAAACCCAAACGGCTGGGCAAATGTTGACGAAAAAGAAGTTGCCGAAGCAATAAATTATGCTATTGATCATGGAGTAAACCACTTTGATAATGCTGATGTTTACGGCAACGGCAGAGCTGAAAGAATGCTCGCAAGAATTCTCGGCAATAGAACTAACAATTTTATAATAGCGACAAAAATTGGTTGGTTTCCCGGAACCGCGGCGAATGCTTACGAACCTGCACACATACGTCATCAATGCGAACAATCACTTATCAATCTTAAAAGAGATTATATTGATCTTTACTATTTCCATCACGGTTGGTTTGGTGACAGAGATGAATACCTTGATGATGCAGTTGAAGTGATGTACAGATTAAAGGATGAAGGAAAGGTAAGATTGATCGGACAATCTGCTTATTCTCATAAAGATTTTGTCAAGTTAATTCCAAAAGTGAAGCCGGATGTATTACAAAGTTTTGCGAATCCTGTTGAAAGAGATTTCATCGATGATGTAAATCCAACAAGAAAGCTGATGGAAGAAAACCATATTTCTTTTGTTGCATTCAGACCTTTGTACGAAGGGCTTCTTCTCGACAAATACAAAAAAGAAAGTCCTCCGCAGTTTGAAAATGGCGATCACAGAAAAGGACTACCCAGATTTTCTTATGAAAGTCTTGCCAGGCTTGAAGTCCAACTCAACAAAATAAAAGAGCGATTTGGTTCATCAACCGAAGATCTTGCAAGAGTTGCCTTGCAGTATTTGCTTCATTACAAATTTGTGGGCGCAGTTATTCCTGGTTTCAGAAATCTCCAACAAGTTAAGGTAAATTTATCCGCGATGGATAAACCATTAACTGATGAGGAGTTTGAATTTATAAAGAATGTATTCAGTGATTAGATAAACATCTTTTTAGAAAGACCAGTTTCAACGAAATTACAACTTTTTAAAAATCCCTGATGATATCCTGTTTCTTATTTTTTGTATCCAATCCCTAAAGTAATTGAATTTGCCAAAAAGAAAAGCATAGCCGAACAACAGCAGATGATAAACTGGCAATATCAGGAAAATGAAAACAACCCAATATAACAGGCTCCACTTTTCCAGTCCCAGCCCATTTGTTATAAAAGAAGAAACAAAAAGAGTTGTAATGCCTGTAAGTGAAAATATGATAACTACAATTACAGAGTCAGTAATTCCGGCCTTTGTAAATTTCATTATTCAAAAAATAATATTAATTGTGAATTTTAATATAATCTTGTGATGCTGTTTTTTACTGTCTGTTTTATTCACCCGGTTACGATTTTGATTGGTTTTCGGCATCGTGCTAACACATAGCCCAAACCGAATTATGATAAAATATAAAAATCTATACATAAGATTCTATGAAGAGCTGAATGATTTTCTCCCTAAAGAAAAAAAGAAGAAGCGATTCTCACATCAGTTTATTGACAGAACCACAGTTAAAGACTTAATTGAATCTCTTGGGATTCCTCACACAGAAATTGATATGATTCTTGTCAATGGAAAATCAGAAAGTTTCAAATATTTAATTAACGATGGCGATGATATTTCCGTTTACCCTGTTTTCGAATCATTTGATATTACTGATGTTCAGCATTTAAGACCAAAGCCTTTGCGTAAACCAAAGTTTGTTGCAGACGTCCACCTGGGAAGATTAATGAGATATTTGAGAATGATGGGGTTCGATGTGTTATACAAGAATGGTTTTAAAGATGAAGAAATAGTTCAGATTTCACTCAAAGAAAGAAGAGCGATTCTAACAAAAGACAGAGGAATATTGAAACGTAACGAAGTAACTCACGGTTACTTTGTCCGAAGCACAAAAGTAGAAGAACAGGTAAAAGAAGTTTTAAAACGATTCGATCTTAAAAATGAAATAAAAGAATTCTCACGCTGCATTGAATGTAATGAACTATTAATGCCGATTAAAAAGGAATTGATAGTTAACCAGCTCCCTCAAAAAGTTGCCCAATCGCAAAATGAATTCTACCAATGTCCTTCCTGTAAAAAGAATTTCTGGAAAGGAACGCATTACAGAAGGATGCTTTCGTTTATTAAGCAACAGAGTATATAGTTATAAGGAATA
>CAZXGJ010000093.1:0-8420 GCA_964639955.1 uncultured Ignavibacteriaceae bacterium | reverse complement strand
GGTCAAATCGGTCAGCCACGTGAACGCGTTGGTCATGTCAGTGACCAGCGCATTGATCGCATCGCGCTCATTGGCGCTGTATGTGGCATCCGCCGTGCAGGTCCCGCTGGTCTGGGTAGCTTTCGACTGCGCCTGACGAGCCACCGGCGTGACCCCATAAAATCCCACCGAGCCCCCGCTGTGCTGTAAGTTGCCGCTCCACCATAGATCGCCCTCGGCGTCTAGTATCATCAGCGTGGAGTTGTTCGAGCGCACCGCCAGCACGCCCGCATCCGCCCCTGGCGTAGCTAAAGCCGTACCGGAAATCTTGCCGCAGTCGATCACCACGTAGCCTAGCCCAGCGGCGCTCTTGGTTGTATCATCGGTCGAGCCATAGCCAAACATCGCCAGGCCGATGGTCGCCTCGGTCGCGCCGCGCATCATCAATCCCCCTGAGTTTGCTGACGCCTTTGAGAGGAAACCGTAGGTGTCGGTAGTCGTCACACTGGTCAGCCCATGCGCCACATCCGAAGATCTTAATGCGATGATCTCCCCATCTCCGGCGCCCTGGTTGATCACAATTCCCCCAGCATAACTAAACGTATGCAGCCCAGTCCAGGTGTAGCTATCCGCCTCCTGGATATTGTGGGCGTGATCGGAGCGGGCGAAGCTGGTCGCCGTGCCCTCGGCGCTGGCAGCCGTGCCCACCGAGTCGGCCCCCGGCGCGGCGCATACGATAGCATGGGCATGATCGGAGCGGGCAAACGATAGCGCCGTGCCCTCCGCTGCGCTGGCGTCCGGCAAGATCGACCCGGCTGCGCCGCAGGCAATCGGATGGGCGTGATCGGTATGGGCGGCATATGCCGATACTCCCGCCGAGCCAGGCTCATCCGGCAAAATCGTGCCCGGCGAGCCTGCCCAGTCCAAAATCAAAGCTCCCGGGGTGACTATGGAAAATTTCAGCCCGGTTCCGGCATAGACTCTCACCTTATTGCTGGATACCGTCAAGCCATAATCGGTATCCACATAATCGGCGATATTGATCGCGCCTATTGGCAGCGCCGTGCCTGACAACATCGAGCGCAGGATAGCGGCGTCTCGCAGCATCGAGCCTTGTCCAAATTGTTTGATGATTGGCATCAGCCCTGCTCCTTTTTCTTTTTCTTCTTGGCGGCGCGCTTCATCTCTTCTTTATATTCCTCCTGGTACTCCTGCTGCGCCTCCAGAATATCTGCTTCATCGGCATAGGAAGTGCGCAGGCTGATCCCGGAGTCTGCCGATACTTCCACTTCATCCACCAGGAAGTCGCCTTCAGATAAAAGCCAGTCGGTAGAGGATACGGCGGTATATGGCTGTACTGGATTCTGCGCATCCCGGTACACGCCTGGGCGGATCTTCCAGGGAGACTCGATCAAATCTTCGCCGCTCTCTGTCACCAATTCCAGATCTTCCGTGGACCCGACCGCATGCGGGCGCGGGATCGCGCTCTCTTTGAGTATCGTGGCCGCCTTAGCCGCGGCCGCAGCCGCCGTTACCCCCGATAAGCTCAGATAATAGGTGCGCTTGCCGTAACGCTGGATGCTCGATGCGTTGGTAATCTCGGCGATGGTTACTGACGCGCCCGAATCGTTGGTATATTCGCCCTGCACGGCGCTGTAGTAATCATCAGCGTCCCAATCGCGCACCACGCCCCCACGAACAAAATAGCGCGGCGAGTTGGAGATAGCGTTGTAGTTTAGCTTCTGCCCGACATCCACATACACATGCCATGGGATCGCATTGGCGTCGCCTAACCCGGCGATCTTTTGCAGCTCATCCCAAACGAAACTCTTGAACTTATTGTCCCGGTAAACCGTCAGTGTATTGTCAGCAATGCGCCCCAGCGTGACAAAGGCCGCATCCACATCGGTATTGATAATATCCGTGATCCAGGTAGAGGCATAGCCGGTCGCGCCGTCTCCCGCCGTGACCAGGCGCCAGTTGAGCGTGAATACATACCCACACACGGTCACATCCAGGCGCGGCGTAAAGCCCGAATCGTCCAGGCGCATCTTGCTGATAAATCCTTCCCAGGTGACATCTGAGCCGGATTTCTCGGCGAAATGGGCGAAACGGTAATTGTAAAAAAACTGCTGGCACACCGACAGCGGCTGGTCGACAATCGAGAATGAGCCTTCCCAAAAACCGCCCTGCACGCGGATCGAGCGCCGCCAGCCCGCCGCAAGGTCGGTACATTCCCCGATGTAGGCTTTGCCGTCTTTGGCCGATGAATAAATATTCAGCGAATAGGTGTCAGTCATTGAACAGCCTGTGGCGATGCACCGCGTATAAAGTCACATCGACTGTATCTGCGCGCACCTGCGCCCCGTTGCGCTCGGCGCAGATCACGAACAGACCGCCCTTGATGGGCAGCTCCCAATCGCGGAAGCCCAACTCCAGCGCCCCCTGTGGGTTACCGCTGGCGTCAAGCGAGTACCCGCCGTGGCTGTCATCCTCGTGAGTGTAGGCTGCGGTGTAGCCTCCGGCGCTGTCGACAGCGCATCCGATGGCCGATGTGTAATGATCGGCAGGCACCAGGCATAAACAATCCATATTGACCGAGCCGATAGAGGAGTTGCGCTCGGCGAATACCGCAATCGTAAATGTCCGGTTGATGCCTGAGCCGTAGAAGTTGACGTACTGGCCCATGGGTGGGATCAACACTTCGCCGAGCGAGATGAACTGATAGTTGGTATTGGTGATCTGCTTATATTCCGCCGGGGCAAGCGCCGTGCCAAAACCTGATTTCATCTGGAACGTCACCGTCGATGCAGACGCCAGCACCCGCGCCCGCAGGAGCACATTGTAGCGCCCGGTAAAATGATGATAATTGCTATCCGCGCAGGCGTCATCGACGGTCATCGAAACCCGCTTGGCCATGCTGGGCGTGCCCGCGAAGGTGCAGCGCACCGCCGTTACCGTGCCGCCGGTGGTATCTGTGACCGTGCCGGAGTCGGAACCCATTGTCCCATTCTCCAGCTCCCATTTGCCATTGAAAGAGCTGATGCCATCGCCTGTCGGCTTGATGCCCGCCCAATATTTATACAGCGGCGTGCTGGGACCGTTGGTTAGGATCAATTTGGAGATGCGCGCCGGGAATGAGCCTGACTGCGCCGAGACTGTGCCCCAGCCGTACACCGACTGACATGTGACCGCGTTCAGAATTGTCGTGGTAGTGTGGTCCTCCCACTCCTCCTTGAAAACAATTGCAATCGTAAAATAGGCATAGCCTCTGCCCAAAGTGGGCATGTACGGCCCTTGAATCACCGGCAAAAGCCCGATCTCTTTGACCAGGGCGCGTTTAGCAGCGCTCTCCCCATCCGCCGAATATTCATACCACACCGGATCGCGGTACGTGCCTTCCCAGAATAACCGATTTTGCTCGGCTAATTCCGAGATCGGCTGGATTGCCGCGGCAATCGCCGAGTCTGTCCCCACCGCCACAAGCGTAAACGTGGAGGTGAGATACCCATCTCCAGAGGATGTAATCTGCCAGGTGTCGGCCTGGCAATACAGCGTCGACGAGACAAAGCTTACCGTGGTAGTCGCATCGGTATTCGCCAATCTATGTACAATTGCCATGCATCACCTTCTCAGCCCATGCTCGCGTTCAGTCTCTTCGAGCGCATCTGCCGGATCTGCGCCGCCGCCAGGGCCGCCGCAGCGCGGGTGTTGTTGTACTGGTACACGATGACCGGCGCGCCGCCCCCTGATGCGCCGGAGGCTTTCCCGATCTGGCTGTTGGGGATGATCTGTCCGGAGCTGTAGGGAATGAAATATTCCGGGCCGCGCTCGCCGACCAAGTAAACCTTTCCGCCCATTGCTGGACCGCCATATTGTCTCGGTCCTGCTGTACCGGCTTCACCCGATTCGCCGGTGTTTCCGCCTCCTCCGCTGGGCGGTTTGCCATGCTCCACATACCAGATATCGACGTACGTGTTGATATGCTGGTTCTCCAGCTCACGGAGCTTGGCTTCCAGGTCCTCCACCTTTTTCATGGCGTCGCCAATGGAGTCTTCCAGAGGCTTGTAGGCGTCGCGTAATGTAGCCAGCTTCTCTTTAAACGCTGCCGGGTCGAGTTTCCCCGAGGCGAAATCTTTCGCCAACTGATCGAGCTCATCCTGGTAAGATTGCTGCTGAGCCAGGTTGGTGCCCAGAGCTTCATCAATCAATTTCAGCCCCTCGCGGTATTTATCCTGGCTCATCCACACCTTGTCGAATGCGCCTTTGACATCCTGCCCGACCGTCTGCGACCATTTCTTTTCGGCTTCGGCCAGGTCTCTACGCGCCTGCACTAAATCTTTCTGCGTGGCATACCATTTTTTGGCCCGCTCGTCCGCTTCCTCGAAGGCGCGCACATCCCGTTCCAGGGCCAGCTTTTGAGCGTTGATGGCGATATTCGCCATGACCATGGCCGCACGATAGGACGCGGTATATTTTGTGTTCGCCTCGATGCTCATCCCCAGGGCGATCTGGGCGGTCGTGTCGCCCTTCGATGCATCCGTCTGAGCGCTCGTCGCCTCTGCCGAGGCCTGCATGGCTTTGGCGTATTTATACTCCCCCTCGGAAAGCATGTAGTTCTGATTGACGAGTTGCCCGCGCGTTCCAATGAGCGCACCCGATGCGTTCACATAATACCCGGCGGCACTTGCCGCGGCTCTCATCCGGTCCGCATATTCATCATAGGAATTGGACGTGTTGTAGACCTGCGTCGACGCCCCGGCGAATATCTCTTGCAGGCGCTGCTGCCCGGTGAGCATATAGGTCAATCCATCGGCCACCCGCGCCAGCGTGGGGCCCAGGCTCGACTTGAGCGCATCCCCCAGGTTTTGAGTGGCAACTTCAAACTTAACAAAAGATGCTACCGAAGAATCGGCGGCGTCGCCAACTTTCGTGATCTGCTCTTCGGCCTGCTGCAAGAACGCTTCCTTGAAAGCATCATTGGCGCTCATCCCCGCGGCTTTGAGCGCGTCAACTTTCTCGGCAAATCCATCCACCGATACGCCAAGTTGGTCGAAGCGCATGGTGGTCTGGTTGGTCAGCGTCAGCACCAGCTGGTTCATGTTCATGCCCAGCGCCGACGCCACCCGCGTCAGCCTGACCGCCTCCTCGCGCGTCTTGGCGAGTCCCAGGGTCATCATGGTCGTGGCCGAGGCCATCATCTCCGAGTCGGACATCATCCCGCGTGTGGCCGCCCTCAGATCTGTTTTGAGCGCGTCCGCGGTCGTGCCGATCGATGCGGCCAGCCTGACAAAGCGCGTCTCGGTCAATTCGAGCTCGGCGCCTTCCTTGCCGAATTCCATGACTTTTTTCAGGCCCACCATAGCCAGGGTTGCCGCGGCGCTTGCTGTTCCCACGCCAGCCATGAATGAGCCAAAGCCGCTCTTTAAATTATCGAGCTCGGTCTTGACTTCCCTGGCGCCCTGCTTGAAGCCATCGATCTTTGCGCCGATGGTCGCGTGAAGACTGGCAACTTCCGTGCTCATTTACTCGCCTTTCCGCGTGCGTCCATGATTTGCAGCCATTCGTGAAACACCGCCAGCGGGAGACTCTCAATATAGTCCAGCGTCCAGCCGGTGCGCTCCGCCAATAACCACTCCACGTATCTCCCCGGGGCGGGCGCATTGAACTTGAGATGCTTGTATACCGCCATAGGGAAATCTGTGGCGCTTACGCTAAAGGGTTCTTGCACCGCTCCACAAATGCATTGATCAGCTTATGGTAATCCGGGAAGGGCAGGCTCTCGATCTCCTCTACGCTCAGCCCCGATACCTTGGCGAGCGTGGCTCGCTCTTCGCTCTTCGGTTGTTCGGGGAGCAAGAGCCTGTCCCACTCCCGGACGCTCATCTGATACAGGTCGAACGTCACCGCTCTCCCGTCGGATAACGTGATGTCAGCCATTAATACACCGTGCCTGTAGCCGCGCCGTTCTGCTGCCAGGAAACATCAATTTGGGCGACATCGTTATAGACCAGGTTCAGGGTCATGCCCATGCAGATCGCCGGAACGGTCAGTTTTTGCCTGCCCGCTGCTGTGCCCGAGGGGGCAATGGTCAGCGTGCCTGCCACGCCTTCGGTCAGCAGGTTGATCATCGCCGTGCCAATATCGTATTGGAGCAGCCCGGAGTATTTCACCGCGCCGTCCTTGAACGAGTTGATCCGCCGCTTGGCTGTGTCCGCGCCCGCCGTCGCATCCACAAAATCGATGGATGGAGTATAGGTGAGCGAGCGGTAATCGGTGTTCAGGACCACCGTTCCCGCTGGCGACGCCGATATCCATGTCGCGTACAACGCGCTGCCTAAAAACTCATTATCAGCCATGTTCTACTCCTTATGTTCCTGTAGTTCGGATTCGATAAACGCCCCCGGCGCGCCAGATCCGGCGCCCGTCGGGAGCATGCTCCAACAGTTTGATGTTCGTGACGCGCGCCGTCCAGATGTTGTCGCGCGTCCCAATGGTCAAATTCTTCTTGTGCAGAAGCGCATCCACCTGATTGAATATTGTCGCAGCCTGCTTTGCGCTCGTGACCGAATAGCATTGCACCAGCCATAAGTTGCTCTCCAGCTCGGATGGGTTGATGTTCTCCGGCCCGCCGCCCTGGTGGTTGTAGACTACATAATCGAACGCCGCCCCCTCATACGGCGCCCCCTCATAAATCCCCGCCGTCCCCCCTGCCAGGAGCGCGGTCAAGGCCGTGCCCCCCGATAGGGTCGTGTACAATGCCGCCGCGGTCTCATCCAGGATGCTCATCGGAATAGCCTCTCCCAGGTTGCGCCGCTGTTCAGGTCTCCGGCGACTTGCTCGCAGGCCGGGATCAGAAACGGCTGCGCCGCCATTTTGTATGTGCCCAATTCCTGGTATATGCCATACTCGACCCCGTCATGCACCTGCCAAACGCCGCTTTCAATGCGCTCAGCTTCTATGCTGTTCTTCAACGCTCCAGTATCGACCGGCGCGCGCATCATCGCCCCGGCCTGTACCTGCCTTGCCAGCCATTGGATCGCCTGGTCGGTGTTGTAGTCCAGGCTCGCCATGATCTGATTCAGCTTGGAGGTATCGAGCTGGATGTCGCTCATATTCTCGCCACCTTCGCCCGCACGCAGGCCGACCAGCTCTTCCCGGTATCGACCTCGGTCACCGAATACACAACCGTGCCAATCTGCACCCGGTTCGAAGCGGTGAGAGTCGTGCCGTAGGGCAGGGTCAGCGACCAATAGGTATACGGTCTAAGCGCTCCGCCCGCCACCGACTCCATGCCGGTCTTCTCATCCAGGCGACAGGCCAGCCCTGCTAAGACCGTGCCCCATGTCTGAGTGAAGCCGCCTTGCCCATCCGGAACGCGCGTTGCCGAAAGCACCACACAAGTATCCGGCAAGGCGGCGCTCTCGATATCAGCGCGCCAGCGCTCGATTTCCTGGCTACTCGGCATCGTCATAGGTGTCGCTCCTCAGCATCACGATGCTCTTGGGCGCGGCCAGGCTGGTGTAATAATCCGCCATCATCCGGCAGTGCTCGATCAATTGCCCCCGGCTCAGGCTGTGACTATCCGTGGATATATCATACGCGCCCGCGTACCAGGCCGCCTTCTGCCGCCAGATGTCCGCCGCAGCCGCGTTTAGATCATATGAGCGCCCGTTGAGATAGTACACGCTCCCGCCGGTATCCGACCCGAAAGTGATGCGCCCGTTGAGATAATCCGGCGTGTAGTTGGCCGTGCCCACATCCGCGCCGGTCGAATCTTCCACAATGAAGACCGCCGTGCCGCCGCTGGTCGCCTCGAAATTTTTGAAGCCGGAGTAATAGTTGAGATATTGCACCGTGCCGCCCGACGCCCAGGACTGCTCCACATATAGCTGCTCATGCCACACATCGGTGCGGTAGCGATCGAGCACTGCTTGCATGTGGTCGCCGTCGAAGAAATTGGCGGTGCCTATCGACCAGTCCGCCGTGCCCGCGGCGGTCATGCCGCGCAGGACTTCGATAAGCTCGGAGAGTCCAGAACGGGCCGTCATCGCCTACCCCTCCTGATCTTATTGCCGTATTTCTTCGCCCAACGCCTGGCGATGCGCGGGTGCTTGGCGTACATGAATTTCCTTTGCTTCACGCTTCTGAATGGCATAGCTCACCTATATAAACTTCCCATGCGTCCGTTCTTGATACAGCTTGTGCAGTTCCAGGTTAGGCAGATGCCCGCGGCATAATACCCGGCAGTCGCCATCAACCATAGCCAACTGCTGCCGCTTCCAGATGTCCGTAAAGCGCTCCTTGCGCAGATCGCCCAAGAGCGCCCCGGAGTTTTCGCGCTTATTGACGCAGATCCACACCAGGCCCGCTGGGGTGATCACCGTCTGCAACTGGCTCCAATAGCACTTTTCGTAGCCATGCCCGCGCCAGTCGTGCAG
>CAZXGJ010000092.1:0-8454 GCA_964639955.1 uncultured Ignavibacteriaceae bacterium | reverse complement strand
GCGGAGAGTCAGGGATTCGAACCCCGGTACGCCAAAAGCGTAAACGGTTTTCAAGACCGCCGCATTCAACCACTCTGCCAACTCTCCGATTACTTTTATTTTGGGCTACAAATATATACATACGAGCTCATCCGGCAAAGGAATTTTCTCTAAATTAGTGCCAATCTTCAACTAAATTATTTAAAGATTTCGAGTGAACCAATTAAAAGAATTCAAGGAGTTTGCCATAAGGCTTGCTAAAGAAAGTGCACCTGTTATTAAAAAATATTTCAGGAATAAACTTTTTATAGAGAATAAACCTGATCAATCTCCGGTAACTGTAGCCGATAAGGAAGCTGAGGAAGCTATGAGAGGAATGATTTCCAAAAACTATCCCAGGCACGGAATTATTGGTGAGGAGTTTGGTACTATCAATCCGGATGCAGAATATGTGTGGGTGCTCGATCCTATCGATGGTACAAAAAGTTTTATCTGCGGTACTGTTTGCTTTGGTACATTGATTGGATTGCTTAAAAATGGCGAACCGATACTGGGAGTTTTCAACCAGCCGATTCTTAACGAACTTTTAATCGGTGATAATAAAATAGCAGAAATTAATGGCAGGAAAACTTCAGTACGCAAATGCAGTAATCTTTCTGAAGCTGTGCTGCTTACAACTGATCACCTCAATATTGTAAAATATAAGAGAGCTGAACGGTTTAAAGATTTGATCAGTAAAGTAAAACTTTACCGTAACTGGGGCGATTGTTACGGCTACTATCTTCTTGCAACCGGCTTTGCAGATATAATGATTGACCCTATTATGTCGCCCTGGGATTTAATACCTTTGATTCCGATTATTAGAGGTGCAGACGGGGTAATAACTGATTATCAAGGAAATAATGCTTTAAATGGCAACAGCATCATTGCTGCATCTCCCGGAATTCATCAGGAAGTGATCACGCTTCTGAACGGGTAAATATTTACGATACTGGAACAAAGAAGAAGATAATCAGTGTTGCAGTAAAAAGAAGTATGATGATCAGTTCAGAATGGCGTTTGCTGAAGACAAGGACAGAACCCGCAATCCAGAGAATAACCAGAAGTACCAAAAGCGGATTTATTATATCAGCAAGTGCAGGAATATAATTATTAATTGCTCCGAGTTTATAGCTGTTACGAAGCGGTGCTATTATAATCGTCAAGATTATAAAAACAGATGTTGCAATAACAATAAATTTTTTCACTAATTTTTTCTTATTGAAAATATCCAGGGTCATCCTTACAGCCAGAAGCAGCCCCGTGTAAAGTAAAGTAAAATATAGAATATTAATGCTTGGGGGAATTTTACCCATAAAAATCATTTTGATATAAGAATCATCCGGGATTTCGAAGGATTTGTTATTATACTTTATAATGAATTTGTATTCAATTTGAGATACCGGCCGAAGCGGTGGAATATCAACATAGTAATTATCTTTCCCTTCAATTAAAGGTAAAATTATTTCGGCATCATCTGCTTTATAAAGAAATTCACCTTTAATATTTTTTAATCCTGTAAGGATTATTAACCTGTGCGGTTCTTCTCCATAGTGAATACGATCTAATTTATAGCTGACTTTCTGACCGTTGATTCCCAAAGTGCCTGTAACAGGGTAATCTTCGTCCGTTAAGTTTCGGGTATATCCGAAAAAGAATGTAAGTATAATTGAGCTTAACCAGAGAATCAGCTGCTGTTTCATAAAGTGAAAAAAAAATTAAAACAGAAAAGATTTCCTTTAAAATAAAAAACCCCGGAGAAATTTAGCCGGGGTATTAATCAAAGAATAAAAAGAAAATATTACAGCGATGAGCCGATCTTAAACCTCATGTTTGCAAAGATTTTATAGACACCAAAACTGCCATCTGTTAACCGACCAAGAATAAGTGAAGGACCGATTGAGAAAGCGCTGAAAGCCCAGGCTTCGGCGATCTTTTGAACTGTAGCCGTAATTACAAATTGCGGCTGCCTCATCTTACTGCTTGGCATAGCATCAAAAGAAAAATCAAAGGTGCTGCCGGCAAGCGACATTTCCCTGAAATCTATTCCAAGATGCCATTCCTCCAGGTACTGACCAAAATAAACTCTTCCTTTTGTAGCACCCAGCAGTTTTACCGGATACCTGAACTCCCAGTTCAAGAATGATCCCTCAACAAGCCAGGCTTGATATTTTATGGAGCCGTCAGTATTGAATACAACAGTGCCTTTTTCCGGTTTTAAATATTGCTCGCGCTGCGTTGCTGTAAAATCATCTATAACGCTAAGGAAACCTACTTCAAAGAAATTGCCAAAAGGGAAAACGTATCCTATCTGGTATCCGTTGGTAAAAATAAGGTTATTATGGTTGTTATCTGTGAAAGAAGTTATAATAGCATCAACATTCGAGAACGCTCCGCCATAAACTCCAAGGATATGAAAATTAGCTTCAATAAAATTTGTATTGAGAGGTCCTTCGTATTTGGTAAGTAATCCGAAGGAAAGCCCGATATCCTTTTTAATTGGTACACCAAACCTTTCGCCGCCGAATAGCTGAAGGAAAGGATTAACATACCACATTCCTGAACTGATCTGCTGTTTTGTTGGCGGATCAAGTACTTTATTAATCTTTATTTTTTCTATAACCCTTGTAAATACGCTCCCATAATGTATCTCTTCTTCAAGATTTATTTTGAATGGATAAGTTATAACTCTTGCTCTGATATCAGGCGGTAATGCAAGGAATGGATATAAAGCTCCTTTTATTGAGATTGTCTGGTTATTGTCATCTCTTAAGTCCGCAATAATCTCAGCTTTGGGATCGGGTGGATCAATGAATAATGCCTGCTGGATGTAGATGAATAAGCTATCATCCAGCGGTTCCATCTGGAAGTAAGTAATTATATCTTCATCTTCCTGGGCGATTAGAGTTACCGGAGATGCAAGGAATAACAAAAAGAAAATAGTAAATAAAAAATATAAATTTTTCATGACTGGATACCTGAATTTTATTTGGAAAACTCCGTAAAGAAGAATGAATCTCCAACCTGTACCCTGTCTTTTGTTCGTTCGTCAATAACCGTAAAGAAGAAGTTTGCTTTATATCGTCCGTCAGCTTCTCTGAGCTGTTCGTTTTTATCAATCCAGTCGTCAAACTGGGTTTCTGAAGCAGCAATGCGCAAAGATACGTTGTAAACGGCGTTACCGTTTGCATCCTTTTGCGGACCGCTGACTGAGATCGGACCGGAGTAACTTACTTTAAGCTGCTCTGGTCTGCTATCAATAATTGTAACGGTGAAACCAGTAATGCGCTGTAATTCCTGCACGTATATATCGGAGGCATTCATCTTAGTAGTGACTCGTTCGATTTGAATTTCCGGAGGCTTGTTCTGACTGACTTTAATCCTTTCTTCCTGCGTACCGAATGCTACAATTACTTCCGTCTGATCTGTAAGGTCAAATTTCTTTTCTTCACCCGGCGGAATTACAACAATTGGTTTGGAACGATCCCTGGGATCATAAATAGTAGTTGGAACATTACCGCTGTTCCGGGCTGTATTCCAGGTATGCTGAATAAAGGTCTGCTTTAATGAAATTGGCAGCTGCAGCTTGGTTTGCTCTTCCTTTATTTCTTCCTTTGGCTTTTCTCTAGGGGGAGGAACGTAATCTTTAACTGCATCAAGCTTTTTAGTCAGCTCAGCAAGCTGTTTCTTCATATCTTCATTTTCGACTAAAACTTTCGGATCAATTTTAATTGAAAAATCAATACCGAGAGCAAAAAGCGAATCAAGAATTGCCATCAATGAATCCCGAATACTTACATCTACCGTTTCTTCCTCAAGCGCTACGCGTCTTAAGTCAAGGTCTGCACCTTTGAGCGCAAGTACTGTAATTACGAAAATGTACAGTACCTGGTAAATAACAAATTTACTGTCTCTTTCCTTTTTAACCATAATATTCTATCCTACTTTCTAACTATTGCTTCCAGGTGTTTTAATCCCGTCAGAGTTCGTTCGTCAGTAAGTGAATGAGATGCCTGGCTTATAGAATTAGCTAGTACATTAAGCTGCTGGATTTTATCGGAGCTTATTTGCTGCATAGAATTTATTTTCTCCATCATATCGCCAACTGCTGCATAATTTTTACGAACGACATCACTCAGCTTTGTCGATTCTTCAACCAGAGATCTGAATTTTTCAAGGTCGGCAACAGACATTTGTGCTGTTGTCCCAAATCCGCTCTGGTTTAGCTGCTTGAGCAGACTTTTTGAGCTTTCAATCTGAATCCGGGAAAAATATTTATCGCGTATATCTTTAACATGATTTACAACGTTCTGGAAATCCACACCTAGCTGGTCCAGCACAGGCTCAAACAATTTGCCAATAGCAAGAACTATAAGTGCTTTGATTTCAAAAGGCACCGAAATTCCAAGAAATATTTCCTCTCCGAGCTTTATACTTATAAGCAATATTGCAGCAC
Source organism: uncultured Ignavibacteriaceae bacterium (assembly GCA_964639955.1). Taxonomy (GTDB): domain Bacteria; phylum Bacteroidota; class Ignavibacteria; order Ignavibacteriales; family Ignavibacteriaceae; genus IGN2. The sequence goes on along the minus strand of CAZXGJ010000092.1, from coordinate 3,980 downwards.
CAATCAAAGGCAGTGCTGTTGAAATGCTGTCGATAACACTTATGGAAGCTTCGATAAGCCTGTCGATTGTTTCAGATGCCGGAGTTCTGATAATTTCTACTTTAAGCCTGCTGTAAGCCAGGTAAGCAATAAAAACAAAAATTCCATAAGCAACTACCGGCAGCCACCAGAAACTGTAAGGAGTGAATGTATCGATCGGAGGTTCCCAACCGGGGAAGAGAGATCTGGCTATATCGAAAGTAACATCCCCAAGGAAAGGCACCGTCGAAATATCCAGAAAGAATGAAACGACAAGAGCAATAAATGAAATTATAGCAGGTTTAATTATAATACTAAACCTTATTTTACTTACCGCTGCTCTTGAATAACTATCCAGCTCTTCTTCCAAACCATCCTTAATGATATCCGGAGAATCGATTAACTTATTCCCCGTTCTGTCAACAGAAGTTTTTGTTGATAACATCTATGTCCTCTTTTAATTTTCTTGATTAAAAATTATTTGTCAAATATAGGAATATTTTTTCGGGCGAAACAAATAAAAACTTATAACTCTAAATTTGATAAATCTCCCGACTCAACCAGCAATTGCAATAGACCTGCTATTAAAAACAATTATCATACCAACTATTAAAGTGTTTTATTATTGTTTTAACCCGATTTTGTTTGATGCCTGTTGATTTTTACAGATATATACTCTGAAAGAATTACTAACTGCTCTGAAGCTTTATGAATGTTGATTTACTTTATTTGATATGAAGCAAACAAATTTTTAAAGTATATCTTATAATTTATCAGGGATTTATTTTTACCTTAAGAAATTTCTCCGGTGCTCAAAATTTTAACTCTATATTTAGTACTGATGCACCGATTAATGTTTAAAAGTAAATATTACGTGAAATATTTTTACTCTGTATGACTTTTTTTAAGTTCTGACTTGTAAGCTGCATACGGTTGAAATGAAATTTATTAGTAAATCAATCTCAGCTTACAAATAATTTATAAAAACTGCTGTAATTACAGATGCACATAATGAGGAAAAATCTATTCACTAAATAATAATTATTTTTCTTGCTGAAAAAAGGATTTAGATACTATTCAGAATTTAAAAGATTGACTTTATCAGTATAATGGTATTAATCATCCGTATTTAGATTTCTGAATACTTTTAATACTTTGGTATAATCGGATATAAATTCAGAATTAAATAAATTATCGGCAGCTTAAAATAATATGAAATTATTATTGGCTTTGGATAAGTAATATTAGTAACAAGTATTTATTTTTGTTATTATAGATAAATTTTAGTAGAGAGATATCAGGTTTTATATGAGCAAAAAACAAAAATACCCCCGGCAGCAAAAGTTTGGCAAACAATCATCTCAACAAGGGAAGGATTTGCAGACTGAAAAAAAATCTTTCTTGCATCCAAAGCACAGAAGCACTATCTGGACGATAATTATTGTAATTATTTTGCTAATTTTCTTTATAATCAATAACACACGTGAAACTTCTGCAGAAGGACCTTATCCTCCGAATTACAAACCCGGAAAAACTGAGGAAAGCACCAGCCCTTAAAATTGAAGATATTTAGTGATACGTAAGTAATAACTTCGTTTATAGCTGAAGGTTCTATTCCATAGGTAAGCTAGTTTCAGAAATAAATGAAAACATACAATGGCTGTAAACCGGTTGGAGAGAGTTGCCATGGTTGAATTGTTAACAATAACTTAATTAAAGTTAAATGATCATTGAAAATTTTAATTATTACATTAGCTTGTCCGTAAATGTTAATTTCATCGGCAATAAATTCTGCTTATAAACAGATTAAATAAAAAGTTAGGGGAACATGCAAAAAATAAATAAATCTAAATTGCTTATAACAGAAGACGACACGGAAAGTCAGAAACTTCTTCAGCTTATCTTAAAAAAAGATTTTGAAATAGATATTTGCGATTCAGCGCAATCTTTTTTTAATCGGCTGAATGAAAATAAATACGATGCCGTGCTGATGGATATTTCGTTAAAAGGAGGAAAGAACGGTTTGGATATAGTAAGGGAGATGAGGAAGAAGTCAAAGTTTAAAAACCTTCCGGTGGTGGGATTATCGGCTCATGTATTTACTCAGGACAGGATAAAAGCAAAAGAAGCCGGCATTGATGCCTATCTTACAAAACCTATAAATAATTCGGTGTTAATAGAAACTCTGAAGAAACTGATCGGATAAAATTTCCGGTTTTAATAATCTTTTATATTATATCCCGTCTCTTAAAAATCTTGGTTCTTCGAGAGTAAGAATCAGCGATATCCTATGTGAATCGGGTAATCTATCCAGTTCTGATTGACTGAACCGTGCAAATGAATAATCTATATTTAACTTTGGAAGTTTTACGCCTGCACCAACGGTAAATTGCTTAACATCGCTGTAGCCGCCCCGGATATAAACGAGGTTTTCGATATTCCACTCAAGACCGGCGTGTGCATCAAAGCTTACGGGGCCTAAATTAAACTGTGAGGCAAACTGCCGGTTTTCAAATCGAATGTCAAAATCTACGGCCGGCATTATGTAGCCGCCAAGTATTTCTGTAAGCCTGTATGCACCGCCCACTTTCAGAGTAGGCGAAATCAGTTCATTTCTTCCGGTACTCCAGGATACCAATGTGGTTGTTGCGTCCTGGAGGTTAGCACCTACAGAGAGATTTTCAATAGGCATCCAGAATGCACCAAGATCAAAGCCAATACCTGTAGCACCAAACTCAGCAATATCCCGTCTGATAATTTTAATGTTTGCACCCCAGTAAAAATCATTCCATTGTCTTTTTGCAAAAGTTAAATAGAATGCCCAGTCCTGGTTACTGAACTCTGTGATCCTGCTGTAATCCAGCCGCGCATATATATTATTAATATCTGATATCAGTTCGCCGGTTTGTCCGTCAATTAAAGCATTCCTTGTATCCGGAATTCCGTCAACAGCAAGCCTCATTACGCTTAAGCCAAAGCTCATATCTTCCTGGAAAGGGATTGCAACTGCACCGTAATCATAATTAACCAAATTTCCAAACTGTTCTGAGTGCATAAGAGAAAGCTGCGGATAATTTATGTTGGCTAAACCTGCAGGGTTATAGTAACCAGAAGTTACATCATTGGCTATCCCTGTAAAAGCACCGCCCATACCGAGAGGCCTGCCGCCAACTCCAAGCGCCATAAACTCCCCGGCGTATTTAGCAAAAACTGTTTGTGCGTTAATAGATGTGAATGAAAAAAGAAATACTGTCAGGAAGAGAATTATTTTATTGAGCATAAAAACTCCAGAATGCATTAATCGTTAAAAACTGTGTAAAAAGATGGTTAATGGAACTCATAAAGTCAAGGCTAATTTTATGCAAAAATATTGACCAGCTAAATTCAATGTTCGGTAAAATATTTAAAACTAATTGGACTTATTAACCGGAGCTTTTGTCTTTTTTACAATCGTTTTCAAAAAAGCAAACATTGAGCCACCTGTCAGCATCCCCAGGATATAAACACCAATTACCAAAAGCGATGTTGGGAGTGTAATGCTCATAGAAAGAAAGGTTACCGCTACACTACCAATATTTTGAAATGTGAATATCAGGATAACAATCGTTAAAATAACCGCAAGTGAAATGAAGAAATATCTTTTCATAAACTTCCTTTCAATAAATTAAAGATTAAAAATTTTACTTTGCTTAAGCCAGCGTCCTCGCTGGCGAATAAATTTTACTTCACTTTTCCCTGCGCAGCAACTGCCGCCGCTGCTTTTGCTATTTCTTCCTGATCACCGAGATAATAGCTTTTAATAGATTTCAAATTCTCATCAAGTTCATAAACCAATGGAATTCCCGTAGGTATATTCAACTCAACAATTTCGTTATCAGGAATATTATCAAGATATTTTACCAAAGCTCGCAAACTGTTTCCGTGTGCAGTTATTAAAACGCGTTTACCGGATTTTACCATCG
>CAZXGJ010000091.1:0-8595 GCA_964639955.1 uncultured Ignavibacteriaceae bacterium | reverse complement strand
TAATTTATAATATCAGTAAAGCCGCTTCCTTTCAGTACAATCATTCTCATAACTTCTATGAAGTAACTCACGGGATTCAGATAAGCCAGCACTCGTGCCCACGTCGGCATATTGTCAATGGGAGAAAAAAGTCCGCCGAGCAAAATAAAAATTGTCATAAAGAAATATGCTATAAACATTGCCTGCTGCTGAGTGTCAGCAAAAGTTGACGTGAGTAATCCAAATCCTAAAAGAGCAATTAAATAGATAGCAGCGAAAAGATAGATCAATAAAAAACTTCCCGCCGGGTAAATTCCGTAAATAACATAACTCACAATAAAACCAACTGATAAAACTACAATACCAAGTATCCAGAAGGGGACAAGCTTTCCTAAAATAAATTGATACTTTTTAATCGGTGAAACGTTTAGCTGTTCTATCGTTCCATCTTCTTTTTCTTTTACAATGTTTAATGATGTTAATAGAAATCCAACAATAGTAACAAGCAAAACTAAAATGCCCGGAACCATAAAATATTTGTAATTCATTTTTGGATTGAACCAGTTGCTGGTCGTAATCTCAATAATTGGTTGTGGATTAATGCGCGGAATCTGTATCCATTCTGTTCTGATTTCATTATTAAAATCTTTGATAATTGAATTAGAATACGAAACTGCAAGTCCTGAAGTCTGACCGCTTATTGCATTTGCAACAATCATTACTTTAGCTTCATTTTCTCTGATAAGATCTTTTTCAAAGTTAAGCGGGATATCAATTATCAAATCAGCTTTATCATCTGCAACAAGTTTTAATGCATCGGTATAAGATTTACAAACATCTACAAGCTGAAAATATCCCGACGATGTAAATTTATTAATCATTTGTCTTGAATACTCTGAATGATCGCGATCAACAACACACATTTTGATATTCTGCATCTCGTAGTTGGCAGCAAAGGGAAGGATAATCAGTTGAACAACCGGAACAGCAAAGATCATTCTTAGTAAAAGTTTATTTCTGAAAATTTGCTGAAACTCTTTTCTCAATAAAAATATCAAAGTTCTCATCAGAGCCTCACCTTAAATCGTTTTATACTTATAAGTAAAAAGAATATCGTCATTCCTGATATGATTAATATCTCCCGCATAATATCAACCAATCCGATCCCTTTTATCATCACACCTTTAACCATAATTATATACCATTTAGCGGGAATCAGATTTGAAAATATTTGCAGTATGACCGGCATATTAGCAATTGGAAATGCGTAACCACTCAACATTACTACCGGCAGCATTAAACCCAACAGTGAAATAATCATCGCTGCCTGCTGTGTGTTTGCGATAGTAGAAATCAGAACGCCAAGTGAAAGTGCACAGAAGATATAAAGAATTGTTACCGAGCTTAATAAAATTATACTGCCTTTAATCGGCATTCCGAGAACGAAAACACTTAGCAGCAAAATTGTGATTACATTTGTCAATGACACAACAAAGTACGGGATGACTTTACTTATCACAACAGCATAAGGTTTCATTGGCGAAACGAGAAGCACTTCCATAGTTCCAATCTCTTTTTCTTTAACGATAGATATTGAAGTCATCATCGCAGAGATTAAAAGTAAAATCATTCCCATTACACCGGGCACTGATGCATATTCACCTTTTAGCTGTGGATTGTATAACATTCTAAGTTCTGTATTGATTGTGTAAGGTAATTTTCTATCCTGATTTAATTCCTGCTGATAATCAATTACTATTGCGCTAACATAATTTGCCAGAGTGGTTGCCTGATTCGGATCGGTTGCATCTGTTATTATTTGTAACTGAGCTTTGTTCGTGTGCATCAGTTCGTTCTGAAAATCCGGTGGAAAAACAATTGCGAGTTTTATTCTGCCTGTCTTAAATGCATCTTCAAGCTGATCATTTGAAATTAGAGTACGGTCAATATTAAAATATGAACTGCTTTCAATTCTGGTAATGATATTTTGTGATGCTTCATCTTTGGAATTATCAAGTATTGCGATTCGCGCATTCCTGGTTTCGTTCGTAATTGCAAAACCGAAAATCAACATCTGTACAATTGGTAAACCCAAAAGCACAAGCATCGATCTTTTATCACGAAGGATATGATGAAATTCTTTTTTGATGAATGTAATTAATTGTTTCATCTGTTTTCTTTTGTCATTGCGTTTCCGACGAAGTCGGAAGAAGCAATCTCCAAGTATTTTTTATGTTTTTTATTCATATAAATTGTTCACTCAAAAATCATCACTGCGATGGACGAAGCAGTCTTGCATTCAGATTTAGTAAGATTGCTTCACTCCCCCGATAAATCGGGGTCATTCGCAATGACGTGTAAATTATTTACTCACCGCGTTTCGCATCTCTTGCAAGCATAAGGAATACGTCATCCATTGATTGTGCATTAAAATGTTTCTTTAGTTGTGCTGGTGAATCAAGTGCTCTGATTGCTCCATCCACCATAATTGAAACACGATCGCAATACTCTGCTTCATCCATATAATGTGTAGTTACAAAAACTGTAATTCCGTTGTGTGATGCTTCATAAATCATATCCCAGAATTGTCTTCTTGTAATCGGATCAACTCCGCCGGTTGGTTCATCAAGAAAAACAATTTTTGGTGTGTGAAAGATTGCAATACTGAATGCTAGCTTTTGTTTCCAGCCTAGTGGAAGCGAACCAACTAATTTATCAGCTTCATTTTGCAAGTTTAGTTTATTGATAAGTTCGCTTCGTCTTCTTTCAATTTCTTCATCTGATAAACCATATATTCCGCCGAACAAAATTATATTTTCATTAATTGTTAAGTCTTCATACAAAGAAAACTTCTGACTCATATAGCCAATACTTTTTTTAATCTTCTCAGTTTCTTTATAAACATCAAAGCCCCCAATAATTGCATTGCCGCTGCTTGGTTTTGAAATTCCTATTAACATTTTCATGGCGGTTGTTTTACCAGCTCCGTTAGCACCAAGGAAACCAAATATCTCACCTTTAGCGACTTTAAAAGTAACTTCGCTCACCGCGACAAAGTCACCAAACTTTTTTGTGAGCTTATCGGTTTTTATTACAATTTCATTTTCTATCATTGTTTTCTCTTTGTGTCTTCGTGCTTATGTGTCCAGCAAATGAACTCATCCCCCGTCCCCTTCTCTTGCAAAGAGAAGGGGTGACTTAGTTTTGCTCTCAAAGTCCCTCTCTTTTTAAGAGAGGGATTTAGGGTGAGTTTTAATTTTGTGCTTAGATTTTTTCATAACATAAAAACTCTTTCAACTTAAACCCCCTTCATCAACTGCATAAATCTATCTTCAATGCCTGGTTTGATTTTGTTAATCTCAAGCTCAGAATGATTTTGCAAATAAGATTTCAATTCATTTAAATCTGAATGCACTTCGTTTAGAACCAGATGATGATAATCGCCAAAAGCAAAACAAGATTCTGTTTTTGGATAAGCACGCAAATCATTTAAGAGATTAAACATACTTTTTGATTTAACAGCATAAAGATTTTTTTCAAATCTGTTAACAATATTTTGCGGCGAATCTATTTCTAAAATTTTTCCATTTTGTATTAGCGCAATTCTGTCACACAAGTTTGCTTCATCCATATACGGAGTTGAAACAAGAATGCTGATGCCTTGAGCTTTCAATCGCTTCAGCATTTCCCAGAACTCTTTTCGCGAAACGGGATCAACTCCTGTTGTTGGTTCATCAAGAAAAAGAACTTTTGGCTTGTGAATTAATGCACAGCTAAGAGCAAGTTTCTGTTTCATTCCGCCGCTGAGTTTTCCGGCACGACGAGTTTTGAAAGGTTCAAGATGTTTGTAAATATCAGCTATTAAATCGTAGTTCTCCTGAACGGTTGTATTGAAAATTGTTGCAAAGAAATTCAGATTTTCTTCAACCGATAAATCCTGATAAAGTGAAAATCGTCCCGGCATATAACCAATAATATTTCTGATTGCTGCGTAATCTTTCGCAACATCAAGCCCAAGCACTGCTGCATTACCTTTATCTGCAAGAAGGAGTGTAGTAAGTATTCTGAAAATTGAAGTTTTGCCAGCACCATCGGGACCAATCAGTCCAAATAATTCTCCTTCATCAACAGAAAATGAAACATCATCAACAGCGGTGACAACATTTTTCTTTGTGGTGTACGTTTTGGTGATATTATTTACCTCAATTGCATTCATAAAGTGTTAAAATTTTATTTCTCCATACATTCCAATTTTTAAGTAACCATCGTTCATCACTCTGACTTTAATTGCATAAACAAGATTCGCCCGTTCATCTTTTGTCTGAATTGTCTTTGGAGTAAACTCAGCTTTTGAAGACACCCAGTAAATTTCTCCGTTTATTTCTTTTTGCTCACCTTCACCTTTATCAACAAACACTTTTACTTTTTGTCCGAGTTTTATTTCTCCGAGTTGATCACCGCTCACATAAGCACGTAAAGTCATATCGGAAAGATTTGCAATTTTGTAAAGAGCTTTTCCAATTGAAGTGATTTCATCCTGTTTTGCATAGCGTGTTAAAACAGTTCCATCAATTGGATTTATTATGTAACTCTTCTTGATCTGATCTTCAATCTGTTCAACTTGTGCAATTAGCGGGTGCGTTTCACTTTGTATTCCTTGCTTCGTAATTGTTAAACTGGATTTCGTTGCGTTGTATTGTTTACGTAAAACTTCCAATTGAGAATTTATATCATCAAGCTGTTTTGTAGTAGCTGCGTTTGATTTGACAAGATTCTCAATTCTCTTCTGTTCGGTCTCAGCAGTTTCAATTTGTTTTTGGATTGATGCAAGCTGCGTTTCAATATCAGGCTGTTTACTAAGCACAGCTTTGATTGAAGCAAGAAGTTGTTTTTTCTTAAGATGCAACTGTGTTGTATCTACAATTCCCACGATTTGATTTTGCTTAAGCTGCATTCCATCTTCAACCTGAAACATTACAAGTTTTCCTGTCGCCTCTGATGAGACGATGATTTCTTCTGATTCAAATGTCCCGGTTGCATCAAAATCTCCGTTGCCGTTTGAGCAGCCAGACAAAAAAGCTGCAGCTATAATAAATGCAATGTTTAATAATCTTTTTTTCATTTTCATCTCTGTTGTGATTTTTAATTTCCTGTTGTGATTTTGTAATTATACTGTGCAAGCAATAACTGGATTTTGTGAATCTCTAAATTTTGTTTTGCAGTATCTTCTGCGTTCAATTCACGGATGTAATCGCTTGGCGTAATAACTCCGTTTTCAAGTTTAGCTTTCGCTGCTTCCTTCACTGAAGTTCTTAGCTCAATAATTCCTTTATCAACTTCAATCAGTTTTTTCAGCTTGTCAATTTCCTGTAACTGCTGATTGGTGGTGAGTTTTGTATTAAGCAAAAAAGTTTCTGTCTGTGCATCAATATTTAATTTGCTAAGTTCATTTATCTCAGATTCATTTCCGTAGCTGTAAAGATTTGATAATGACCAAGTGAGTCGAATACCTGTTATGTAATACCACGCAAAATCATTTTTGAACATATTCAGTCCGGGTTTTGAATATCCGCCTTGAAAAAACAAATTGGCTTTTGGAATTATCTTCGATGAAGTTATCCCGCTCTGATTTTCGATTAGTTTTTTTTGTGCTGAGTAAAGTCTTAATTCCGGACGACTTATTTCATCTGCTGAAAGAAAATTTATTTGAGATGGAGTTAAAAGTGTAGTAGACTCTTCAAGTTTTTCATTGATTAACAAGCCAAGCATATTGATATAAGATATACGCGAAGAACTAAGTTCAATTTTGCGCTGCTCTGTTTTTAATAACTCTGCTCTTAAAACATCAACATCAGGTTTGGTTGCAGTGCCATTTGCATAGGCGGCTTCAAGTTTTGAAATGCTGGCATTCAAATCTTCTATTACTAAATCAATTTGATTTAATTGCGCTTCAATAAGAAGTACGCCTAAGTAAATTTGATTAACTCTCTCTTTAACTTTTAATAATTCAATTTCAATTTTCTGATCATCAATTTCATTTATAGATTCCTGAATGCCTGCCTGTGAACTCATTATTCCACCGTCATAAATAGTCTGAGTAACATCAACTGCAACCTTATATTGATCTTTTGTGAGTCTCTCAATTACAATTCCGGGCAGAGGCATTGGAACCTCTGTTACATCAGATTGATAAGTTGCTTGCCCGAGAAGAGTAATCTGTGGAAAATATCCGTTCCAAACATTGCTGACACTGTAATCTTTAGTTCTATTAATGTAATCCTTTTGTTTGATAAGCGGATAATTTATTCTTGCCTTCTCATAGCAATCCTCAAGAGTAAGCTGTGTTTGAGGGGAGATAAACTCCGGACAAATCAATAACAGAGATATAAATAATAATTTTTTCATAGTCATATCTTATTAATTGTTTGATTAAAAATTTTCTTTCCTTTATCTGTAACAATTCCGCCGATAACTATTTTAAATGCAAACCGCGCCGCTTCGATAATTGAAAAATTGTGGTTGAGTATAAATTCCGGGTTTACAATATTTCTTACAGAAGCAACAAGCACATTCATTATGATTGAAGTCGGATAATCAATGAATAATCCTTCGGCTTTGCCCTGATCAATCACTTTGGTAATATTTCCAAACATCATCTGAGTTCTGAATTTATCAATCTCATTCCAGAGATTCGGGAAATACTTTCTCATTTCATCCATTCTTTTAGGAGAAATTTTTTCTGAAGCTTTCGCCAGAATACTGATGAGTTCAGCGAGCTTTTCAATTGCATTCTTATCACTATTCAGTGCGGGGACAATTTTGTTCTTCATCCCATTCATAAAATGCTTTGCAATTGCCATCACAAGATCTTCTTTTGAAGGAAAGAATTTGTAGATAGTTTTTTTACTCATCCCGAGTTCAGAAGCAACATCATCCATAGTTGTCTTGTAAAAACCTTCTTTGAAAAGTTTATCTTCTAGCTGCTCGATTATTTTTGTTTGATCATCCATTTGTTCTCCTGGAAACTATTTTCGTTTTTCTGGTTTCCAATTTAAGCAATGGAAACTATTTTGTCAAGCGGGAGTTTCCAAATGTGGCTTTAATCACTAAAATTAAAGTATTGTATATGCAGAGATGAATGGTTAAAATTCATATAAAAAAAGAGGAAACTATGAGGAAACTATTTTTTCTGTGCCTGATGGCAGTATTAACAGTTCCGGTTTTATTAGCGCAGGCAAAAACTGACGAAGATATTAACCTTGCATATCAAAACGCAAAGAAGGGAATTTACTGGGCTTTATCTAATATACCGGGGAAAAAAGCAACGCTCGATAATGATCTCATTGCCGAAGATAAGTTGTATGCATCTGTAAAAATCAGCAAGGAAGTTAATGGTGTGAGAGTCAGTACTGTTGGTTACTATATGACCAACAAGGTTGAGATAACTATTTACAAATCTTATGAGAGTTTGAAAGCCGAAGGTTACAATGTTCCAAGCAGCGGCTGGGAATGAAATATAGTTAGTTCCTATTGAACTTTGCTTCCATTTCCTGTGCAAAAGAATTAGCGAGAGCTTCAACATCTTCTTCTTTTCCAAGAAGATCCTGAAGAGTGAACTTACTAAGTACACTATCAATAACATTTTGAATTGTTTTCCATACTGATCGTATGCTGCAGTCAATTGAATTTGTACAAATATTTTCCATCCCTGCATGAAGGTCGCAGAAATTTGATTCGTATAATTTTCCACCGAGAGATGTGAGCACGTCACTTATAAGAATTTTATCAGCAGGTTTGTTTAGTTTATATCCACCGGTTTGACCTCTTGCACTTTCAATAAAGCCAGCGAGTCTTAAAGCTCTTAATATCTTTGCAGTATTAGCTGATGAAAGTCCTTCAACTTCGCTAAGTTCGGGGATAGTAAGTCCATTTGGAGAATCACTCTTTGCAATTCTCAATAAAAGCCTTAAACCGTATTCTTCTTGTGTACTAAATTTCATAATTCTTAACCCTGAACTTGTTTCAGGGTCTCTAGTTATACAATTATACATTTAGATGCTGAAACAAGTTCAGCATAAACTACTATCCTTGATACAAAGGGATCTTCGATCCACACTGTTTTGCGTACATAACTTTAGCAAAATGTTCTGCAGGAACAGATGGACCTTGCTTTGTGCAATGCGCATTAAAAATTTCCCTCCAGTATTCAGAAATTTGCTGAGGCATATTTCCTTCAATCTCGTGTCTGTGCATAAAATGAATCAATTGACCATTTTTAAATAACGCTGCACTTGGAGAGGAAGGCGGAACTTTGCCGATTAACTCTCTGGATTTGTCAACAGCATCTCTTTCCTGACCTGCAAACACGGTATAAAGTTTATCAGGAATGATATTGTTTTGCAAAGCAAGTGAAATTCCAGGTCTTGCACTTCCAGCAGCGCAGCCGCAAACTGAATTGATCAGTACGAAAACTGTTTCGTTGTTATTTACTTTTATTGCGTCTTCAACCTCTTGTGGTGTTAACAATTCTGTAAAGCCAACAGCTACCAATTCATCTCTCATTGGCTGAACTGCACTCTGATCATACATTGGTGGTCTTGAACTTATATTGAACAT
>CAZXGJ010000090.1:0-8598 GCA_964639955.1 uncultured Ignavibacteriaceae bacterium | reverse complement strand
CTAATCTACCTTACTTAATTAACCCGAAATTCCATTTTCCGCTGAACCAGTACAAATCCATTCAACCCATCAACCGGTATTCAGTATGCAATAAGCAGTAGGCAATTTGTAACAATAAAAGTTTACGATATTCTCGGTAATGAAATTGCAACATTAGTTAACGAAGAAAAACCAGCAGGCACATACGAGATAACCTGGAATGCGCCAGATCTGCCGAGTGGAGTTTATTTCTATCAGTTGAAAGCAGGGGATTACATAAACACAAAGAAGATGTTGTTGTTGAAATGATGTTGAAGGTGTAGGGACAAGCCGCTCCGCCTTTGGCGGATTGTCCCTACTTTCTAATCTTAATTCAGATTTTAATTCATAAAATCTTTTGGATAAGTCTTAAGATTATGCCCAAAGTTTAACTGTTCTTCCATCCTGCACGACCAGACAAGCTGTCCGTTCCACACAGTGATATCAGGGCAGCCATCGCACATACTTTGTCTGCCGTCAGGCATAAAATCTACAGGTTGTATAATCATCACAGACTGGTAATGAAGCCGTTTGAAAATGTTTAATGGATTCTTATAAAATTCTGCAAATGCTTTTCTGAGTCTTTTATCCAGAACTCCCATCAGTAACATGCTTTTACCTTTGCGTGTCCATTTAGGTGAAGCATAAGCAAGGTATTTATCAAACCACAAGTGATAGAACATCTGAACCATTTCCATGCCTTTTCTTCCAACATATCCATAAATCTTATTCTTTGTTCCAAGTCTTCCGGTGAGTAACCATTTAAACGAATCTGGTTTCTCCGAACCATTTAAATAAGCGCAAGGATCAAAGTCAGGATAATCTTTTCTAATTAACTCAACAACCTCCGGCGCTTTTATATCTGCGCGTGTAACCGGATCTTCATTATAAACTAATTGACTCATATCAATCTTTTTTGGCCCAAGATAAAAATCAAAATCTTTATTATTAACAGCTCTGTAAAGAATGAATACCATTACGTGAATTATATCAATGTTCTTATGAGCCCATTTAACCATTTCGGGAATATATTTCATTGTATCTTCATATACAGTCGAATTAAATGCGCAAGAAATGTTACCTTCATCGGCTAACATCTTTGCATAGTGATATCTTAATTCATTTAGTTCTAATTCATTTTTATCTTTCCAATGTGGTCTGCCTTGTTTACTGTCGATATGAAAAGTAAATCCAAATACTCCGGCTTTTTTTAATTCCTTTAATAATTCCTTTGTTAATGCCAATCCGTTTGTATTGATGATTGGCTTCATATTTCTTCTTTTAACTTCTTTAACAATTTCAACTATGTCGGGATGTGTCAGGGGATCTCCACCCGCAATTGAAACTCCATCTGCATTTCTTAATCTTACAAAAACATCGAGATCATCTTTTATCTGATCCATTGTTTTATGTCCATCTTTCTCATTTAATCTGTAACATCCTTCGCAGAATAAATTACACTTTGAAGTTGGCTCGAGCCACGAAATAGAATTATCGGTAAGATTCCAGGGAAGGCGATAATAATCAAGATGATTAAGCGAGTTGGTTTTCATTTTCTCTCCGTATTTATCGAATTAGTAAAATGTATAAAATTCAGGCTCTAACATAATTTTATTTTTAACCACAGGCAATGTTCATTTATTAAAAAATAAATAATTATGCTTATAGCTATATTTGAAGCTTAATTGAACTCATTTTGGTTAGATGACCGTTTTTTTAAATTGCTTATACGCAAATGAGAATTGATTCAAATAAAATATTGACAACTATTACGATTATCCAATTTCAAATTTTATTTAGTGGCGGTGTCAACGGGCAGGCCCTGGTAGAGGACTCTGCAGACTGGGGCAAACTTTTTGTTACAACCTGGGCAGATGACAGGAAGTCTGCATTTTCATTTTCATTTGATGATGGTTTCATCTCTCAATATGAATATGTGAAAAGCATTTTTAATACATACAATTTTAAATCTACGTTTTTTATTCTGCCACCGTTTTTAACGGATTCGCTTCCGGGCATTTGGCGATATGGTACATGGCAGATGTTTCTGCAAATGGCTGGGGAGGGATATGAATTAGGATCGCACACACTCAATCATCTCTATCTTACACAGCTTCCGCCGGGTGATACTCTTACCCCAAACACAGTTCATTACGAACTTTATCATTCCAAAAAAATGATAGAAGCAAGATTTCCTTATGCCAGATGCATTTCTTTTGCCTACCCGTTTGCTGAGCATAATCCGCTAGTAGATTCTCTAGCCGGCATTTATTATGAATCTGCGAGAGTAGTTGGCGGAATCACAAATCCAAAATCATTAACACCTGACGAATGGCTTTCATTAAAGTCATACCAGGTAGAATTCGATTTCCCAAGAGATTCCCTTGAAAATGATCTGGATGAGCTTTACGATTTTATTGATTGGATTGATGAAACTATTTCTTCAGGCAACTGGGGAATTCAGCTTGCACACGAAGTTGTTCCTTTTGAAGAGCTGGCAAATCTGATAAATCAGGGCGCATATCACCCGATTTCGAATGAATGGCTTATACTTCTGTGCGATTGGTTAAAAAGCAGAAGCGATTTAGAGCAGATATGGATCGAGACTATTGGCAGCATAACAAAATACATTAAAGAGCGTGAATCTTTTTCTTACGAGATACTTTCGCAGACAAATACTTTGATTGAGATAGAATTAAGCGACACGCTCGATAACGAGATTTATAATTTCCCCCTTTCGGCATTCATCACAGTTCCGGGGAATTGGGAGTATGTGCTGGTAATGCAAAATTCAGAGAACCAGGTGCTTCAATCTTTTGATGCTGATTCGATGCAGCTTGTTCTTGTTAAAGTAATTCCTGATGGCGGCATAATTAAATTAACGGAGTTTAATCCTAACTATATTTCGGAGCTAGAACTTAGTACCGACGGCTTTATTCTACAACAAAACTATCCAAATCCATTCAATCCGGTAACTGAAATAAAATTTTATCTGCCTGTAAAAAGTAATATCACAATTAAAGTTTATGACATTTTAGGAAATGAAATTTCGGTTCTGGCAAAAGGGGAGAGTGAGGTGGGCGATCATTTTGTTTTATTTGATGGAAAATCTCTGCCATCAGGAATTTATATTTATACCTTACAGGCAGGCAGAAACATCTACAGCAAAAAAATGATGCTGCTGCGGTGATTATTTTGCAGAATGAAAAGTGATGAAAAATATTAAAAGCAGAAATTCTTAAGAGAATTGAATCAGACCAGGAAAGTAAACGGAACGGTGATCAAATTTTTTATGCATGAAGACCGCATAAAGCGGTCTTCTTCGCATACCCTCACCAATAATTTATCACCCCAAAATTTTTATGGCTATTCAAAAAGCTGATTTATTTCTGATTTCGATTTCTGTATACTAATAAAAGAGATTGTAAGATAGAGCAATATTCCTGCTGCAATAATTCCGAATAAAATGTATAAAGCCATAATATCCTCCAAATTAATTTATATATTATCCTTGCTTTCCAACGATTGTGCCAATGTATTTCGTTTAAAATACTTTCCTTCCGATATATTTTTTTTTAAATAATATGCAGGTTTGTATCTAATTGATATTTAAAAAACCGAGATGTCTAAAATTGAAATGCTTGCCGGAAGAAGGTTTAAAACCTTAGAAATAGAAAAATTAGTTCCGGTTGAAAATAATTGGAATCCCATGACTAACATACAGTCTTCCTTTGTGTTCATTGAGCCAATTTAAAGGCTTTCTTTTTGTGTCCCGGTTCTCTACTATGTTTATTCTTACGATGTCATTTCTATCAACTCGATTTATAACATTATGCCAAAACAACTCCGGGGAGATGCAATCGGCATCATCGAGTTCAACATCAATAATTTTTTGCCTCTTTGATATATTATCACTTTCAGTCAACGAATTATCCGTTCGCTGCTTAAAAGTTAGTATTACTTCAAATTTTCTCATAAGAGAATAAAACAAAATATTATTATCTGATTAAAATCATTTTCCTGGTTTCAACATAGCTGCCTGCCTGAAAGCGATAGAAATATATACCAGAAGCCAGTTTGCTTTCAGCTGAGCCGAGACTAATAGCAGGATTGAATTCAATTTCATGTCTGCCTGCTGGTTTGTTTTCTTCTACTAAAGTAGCAATTTCATTACCTAAAATATCAAATACTTTTATTGTTTGACGCCCGCTGACCGGTGACTGCCAGCTTATTTTTGTCGACGGGTTAAAAGGGTTTGGATAATTTTGAAATAAGCGGAATTCACCCGGAAATTCTTGTTCGTTTTTAACGTAGCTCGCCTGTTCAACTTCTATATAACAGGATTTTATAACAGTATCCGTACCTAAAGAATTTGATGCGATTAATTTCACTTCATAAATACCCGGAGTATTGTATAAAATATTTTGCGGATTCTGATCCGTTGATGAAGAGGGAAATCCTCCAGGGAAACTCCATTGCCAGCTTGTTGGCAAAAATGATGATTGATCGAAGAAGTTAATGCTTTGTCCTGCAACTATATTATTAGAATCTGCTGAAAAGTCAGCTACAGGTTTGAAAGGTTTATTTGGTTTGTATGCTTTTATATTAAATCCGGAACCGGTAATCACCAATGTGCCATCTTTTGCAAGAGCCGGACCGCAATATGTTAAATTTGGTACGCCAAGTTCCCATATAACAGTTTGCAAATCAGAAGAAAAGCAAAACATTTTATTGGAATTGTTATTAACATAAACCTTTCCTTCACCATCAACTGATATAGTGGAAAAAAAAGAACTTTGTACTGCTACATTTGATTTGCTGATTACAGATCCATTAATAACACTCAATAACTTTACTGTGTCATTATCAATAACATAAATGTTTCCGGCAGCATCAGAACCAAAATAGCCGGACATTTCCGTTGCTGTTGGTGTGTATTGCCATTTAATTCGTAATTCACTTCCCGTATCCTCAAATGCATATAACTTTCCACCATCTCGTTTTAAATAAATCGTTCCATCAGTTCCAATTGTAATTGGCCATTCCTGGTCGCCATCTCCGGGCAGTGCACCGGTTTCATATTTAAATTGACCTGTTTCGATATCCAGTGCAAATAATTTTTTATCTGTATTGATTGTTCCTTTATAATGATAAAAAGTAGTTTTTGTTGCAGCATAACCAGCATTTGGTCCAACAGGAACAATATAATTGTATGACCAGATAGTCTGTCCTGTATTTTTATCCAGCCTTTTCCCACGAACGATCGGATCGCCATTACAAGCAAATAAAATTCCTGCATTTCCTCCAAACATATTTTCACTTACAGCCCATTTAACAGAACCATCAACCGGTGAGAGAGCATACAATGAATCGCTTGAATAATCGTGCGCGTAAACAGCATCCTCAGAAAAACCAACTGCGTACATTATTGAAGTTGGATAAACCATTTTCTCCCAGACCAGGCTTCCATCAGTCAGGCTACGACATTCTAATTTTGAAGTGTACGGAGAAAATACAGCTCTTGCAGTTACGAACTTATCGCCAAAAGTAAATACAGAATTTCCAATCACTGTCTGACTTGAATTAACAGACCAGACCGGTGTGGTAACACTGTCGGGTCCAATTATTTTACTTAGACCATTACGCTCATTTTTCCCGCCAATCGTCGGCCAATTCTGTGCGAAGAGAATACTAACAAAACAAAATACGAACATTGAAAGTTTAAGTATTTTATTCATTATCTATCCTTTGTAATATTTTTTAAGCATGTCAGTTAAAGAAGTGAATTTATTTTATACTAAAATATAAATTGATTTTGGAAAATAGAATATACTTATTCAGATTCTATCAGTTGCAGTGATAACCATTTATCATATTTTTAGAATTATGATTCTTTTTCTCTTGGCTTAGTTTTAATATTGATTTAGATTTGCAATTCAGAAAAGCAATTCAATTAATTTCAAATCAAAGAGAGGGAGTAAAAAGTGTGCAGAATAAGCTTATTATTATTAGTGGGATTTTTGACTATGATGTTTGTTGAAATCAGCGCCAGCGATCAAAAAATCCTGCCTTATCCAATTTATCAACACAAGCTTGCAAACGGACTGAATGTGGTTACTGTTCCGTTTGACAGTCCTGGACTTGCTGCATTTTATATTGTTGTTCGTGTTGGTTCAAGAAATGAAGTAGAACCCGGCGTTACTGGTTTTGCACATTTCTTTGAACATATGATGTTCAGGGGTACAGATAAATATCCACGGGAAAAATATAACGAGGTATTAAAGATGACCGGTGCAGGTGCAAATGCAAATACATCACTCGACAGAACAATTTATCACATGACAGGGAATGTTGATTATCTTGAAAAAATGTTTGAGCTTGAGTCAGACAGGTTTATGAATCTCAATTATCCTGAGCATGATTTCAAAGTTGAAGCAGGTGCAGTTAAAGGTGAATACACTAAGAATTTTGCAAGTCCATATCAGCGTCTTTACGAAAGTCTTCTAAACACAGCGTTTGATGTTCATACATATAAACATACTACAATGGGGTTTTTTAATGATATAGTTGATATGCCTAATCAGTATGAATACTCGAAGCTCTTTTTTAATCGATATTACAGACCTGAATATTCTACAATTGTCGTTGTTGGAGATGTAACAGCCGAAAAAGTGAATGAACTTGCAGAAAAATATTTTGGTGAATGGAAGACAGGAAACTACACTGTTGAAATTCCATCAGAGCCTGAACAAAAAGATAAGCGAAAAGTTCATCTTCAGGATGGCTCGATTCCTCCTTTTATGAGTCTTAATTACAAAGGTCCTGCATTCAGCGATTCGAATATTGATATGGCTGCACTTGATGTTCTTTCTACGATTCTCTTTTCGCAAAATTCAGATCTTTATAAAAAATTAGTTGTTGAAGAACAGAAGTTAAGATTTCTTAGCGGTGGTGCAATGAATACAAGAGATCCCTATCTAATAAATATTCAGGCTTCATTTATCAGTAAAAATGATTTTCAATATGTCAGGGATGAAATAACCAAGGCAATTGAGAATATCAAAGTAAATGGTGTAAGTCAAAAAATTCTTGAAGAAACAAAATCGAACTTAAAATACAGCTTTGCAATGAGTATTGATAATCCTGATGCAATAGCAAATTCTCTCTGTCAGTTTATTTATCTTACAGGAAACCCGGAGTCATTAAATAATTTTTATTCATTGTATGATATAGTGGCCAATGAAGATTTAATAATGGTGGCTAATAAATATTTTACCGATACCAGACTTACAATTGCAACTATCTCAGAAGATGAGAAGGGAGGAGTTGAATAATGAAGACGATAATAATTTCAATTTTGCTAATCGGAGCTTTAATGGCACAAGAAGTTGTCGAGTTAAAACAACCAAACTCATCAAAGATTATTGTTAAGTTTATGTTTAAAAATGGTTCTATGTGTGATCCACAGGGTAAAGAAGGTTTAACCTATACAACTGCTCAGCTTATAAATCAGGGTGGCACAGGTGAATTAAGTTTCAGCGATATTCAGGACAAAATTTATCCGATGGCTGCAAGCTATTTTTCACTGGTTGATAAAGAAGTTACTACGTTCACTTTTCAATTTCACAAAGACTGGATGGAAGAATTTTATCCGATAATGATTGGCTTGATTACCAATCCTTCCATGAGTCAGACAGATTTTGAGAGAGTGAAGAAAAATCAGCAGGCTTATGTTGATCAGGTGATACGCGCTTCATCAGATGAAGAATACTGCAAAAAAGCACTTGAAGATTTTCTATTCAGAGGAACAAATTATCAACATATGATTGAAGGAAAATCAGTTTCGGTTCAATCAATCACGTTGGATGATGTTAAAAATCATTACAAAAATTTCTTTACTAGAAATAATGTTATGATTGGTATTGCCGGTAATTATTCAGAATCATTTCTGGACAAAATTAAAAGAGATATTACTAAACTGCCAGATACAAATCCGGCTCTACCTTCTGCTCCTGTTCTTCAAATGCCAGATGGAATTGATGTTGAAATAATTTCCAAGGAAGGCGCATTTGGCTCTGCTATCTTCACAGGATATCCGTTAAATATTACAAGAGCTGATGATGAGTTTGCTGCACTGATGGTTGCAAATTCTTATTTAGGTGAGCACAGAAAATCTTACTCCAAACTCTATCAGGTAATCAGAGAAGAGCGCTCAATGAATTATGGTGATTATTCATACATCGAATGGTACCATAATGGCGGTAGTTATATGCTTCCTCCATCAGGAGTGCCGAGACAATCAAATTATTTCGCTATCTGGATTCGACCGGTTCAAATTGCCAAACAGTTAAAGATGCAGTACGAAGAATTGAAAGATGTAAAAGTTGGTCACGCCCACTTTGCTTTAAGAATGGCTTTGAGAGAAATGGATAAGATGATTAAAAATGGCTTATCACAGGAAGATTTTGAAGCAACACGCGCATTCCTGAAAAGTTATATCAGATTATACATTAAAAATCCTGATCAACAGCTTGGTTATTTGATGGATTCTAAAATGTACGGCAGAGAAAATTACATCGA
>CAZXGJ010000089.1:0-8942 GCA_964639955.1 uncultured Ignavibacteriaceae bacterium | reverse complement strand
ATAATTCTTATCAAGAACGGCGTAGGGAACAGGCCCGTTGATGCCGTAGCAGCCGGTCCCGGTTTATCGGGATGTCGGGTGCTAAATCCTGCCTGCCAGTTGGCGGGGAAGATGAGATGAAGGTTGGTTTGGTGCCTCTTCATATCGTCTGAAGAGGTTTTTTGTTTTTAAATATTTATCCTGAACTTGTTTCAGGATACGAACATTTTAGTAATCAATGATGTAAATAAGATGCTGAAATAAATTCAGCAGGAAAAATTTTATGAAACTAACAACCAAAGTTTTCAAAAAAATATTAGAAGAAAGAATTCTTGTAATCGACGGCGCGATGGGAACAATGATCCAGCGCCACAAGCTAACTGAAAAAGATTTCCGGGGAGAAAGATTTAAAAATCATCCATACGATCTAAAAGGTAATAATGATATTCTTTGCATAACTCAACCGGAAATTATTAAAGGTATTCATCGTGCTTACTTTGAAGCTGGTGCTGATATTGTTGAAACGAATACTTTTAACGGAACGCCAATCTCACAAGCTGATTATCATACTGAAAATCTTACTTATGAAATTAACTTTGAAGCAGCGAAGATCGCGAAAGAAGTTGCAGAAGAGTTTAATAGAAAGGACAAATCAAAACCACGCTTTGTAGCGGGTGCGTTAGGACCAACAAACAAAACTCTTTCCCTTTCTCCAAATGTAAACGATCCCGGTTACCGCGCAGTAACTTTTGATGAAATGGTTAATGCTTATTCTGAACAGACACGCGGGCTGGTGGATGGCGGTGTTGATATAATTCTGATTGAAACCATATTTGATACGCTGAATGCAAAAGCTGCAATCATTGCCGTTCAAAAATATCTTGAAGAAAAAAAACTGGAACCTCCGCTTATGATTTCAGGTACCATTGTAGATATGAGCGGAAGAACATTATCCGGACAAACTGTTGAAGCATTTTATATTTCAGTATCCCACGCTAAAAATCTGGTTAGTGTTGGATTAAATTGTGCTCTCGGCGCAAAGCAGATGCGACCGTTTGTAGAAGACTTATCTAATGTATCCGATAAATTTATTTCTGTATACCCAAACGCCGGCTTGCCAAATGAAATGGGCGGTTATGATGAAACACCAAATTCAATGGCCGTGGTACTTGAAGATTTTCTTGCAGGTGGATTTGTAAATATCGTTGGCGGATGCTGCGGCACAACCCCCGATCATATTAAAGCAATTGCTGAGAAAGTAAAAAATCATAAACCAAGAATTCCAAAACAACAGGAACCTTATTTAAGATTAAGCGGACTTGAGCCCGTTATCCTTCGTCCGGATTCAAACTTTATGAATATTGGTGAGCGCACAAATGTAACTGGCTCAAAAAAATTTGCCAGACTAATTAAGGAAGAAAAATTTGATGAAGCCCTTTCGGTTGCCCGTGATCAGGTTGAAGGCGGTGCACAGGTTCTTGATGTTAATATGGATGAGGGAATGCTTGAGTCTGAAAAAGTAATGACTAAGTTTCTGAATCTTCTTGAAGCCGAACCTGACATTGCAAAGCTTCCGATAATGATTGACTCATCTAAATGGAGTGTGATTGAAGCAGGACTAAAGTGTTTACAAGGTAAGGGAATTGTTAATTCAATTTCTATGAAAGAAGGTGAAGAGGCATTCAAAGAATACGCAAAGAAAGTATTAAGTTACGGTGCTGCAGTTATCGTAATGGCGTTTGATGAAAAAGGGCAAGCAGATACTTTTGAAAGACGAATCGAGATTTGTAAACGCGCTTATGATATTCTTACCAAAGAAGTTGGTTTCCCTCCGCAGGATATAATTTTTGATCCCAACATACTTGCAATTGCAACGGGAATTGAAGAACATAATAACTATGCTGTTGATTATATAGAAGCGACAAGGTGGATAAAGCAAAATCTTCCGCTTGCAAAAGTCAGCGGAGGAGTAAGTAATCTTTCTTTTTCCTTTCGCGGAAATGATGTTGTTCGTGAGGCAATGCACTCAGCATTTCTTTATCATGCAATCAAAGCAGGAATGGATATGGGGATCGTTAATGCGGGACAGCTTGTTGTGTATGAAGAAATTCCCAAAGACTTACTTCAACTTGTTGAAGATGTAATTTTTAACAGAAGAGCAGATGCTACAGAAAGATTGATTGAGTTTGCCGAGCAGATAAAAAAGCAGGGCAAAACTCATCTTGAAGAAAAGAAAGATGAATGGCGTAACCTTTCGCTTGAAGAAAGACTAAAGCATGCATTAGTAAAAGGAATAACCGATTATATAGATGAAGATATTACAGAAGCACTGAAAAAATATTCAGCTCCTCTTGAAATTATCGAAGGTCCGTTAATGGCAGGAATGAATGTGGTTGGTGATCTGTTCGGTGCCGGTAAAATGTTTCTTCCACAGGTTGTAAAAAGCGCACGGGTGATGAAGAAGGCCGTGGCGATATTGGAACCATATATCAAAACCCAAACGGCCCATCCCCCTGCCCCTTCCCTAAGGGAAGGGGAGCAATTGTCAGGTTTTAAATGGGCTACTGCCGATCCTTCTTTGTATAGTAAATTGAAAGAGTATGCAAAGAAACACAGAGACAATCCCACAAGAGCAGAATTGATAATTTGGAAATTTTTAAAATCTAGGCAGGTAGAAAAATTTAAATTCAGAAGGCAGCATATTATTGGTCAATATATTGCTGATTTTGTTTGCTTGGATCGAATGCTTGTGATTGAACTCGATGGCAAAATTCATCAACTGCCTGAAAATCAGGAATCCGATGAAATCAGAACACAATGGTTAGAATCAAAAGGGTTTAAAGTCATAAGATTTACAAACGATGAAGTGACAACTGATACTGAAAAAGTTTTAAATAAAATTCTTGAAATAGTAAGTGAACAAAAATCTCACAAATTATCTGAATACGAATCAGATCAGAAAGTCTCCCCCTTGGGGGGAGATTTAGAGGGGGCTGGCCCTAGACGTGTCTTGCTTGCAACCGTTAAAGGCGATGTTCACGACATTGGCAAAAACATAGTTGGTGTTGTTCTTGGCTGCAACAATTATAAGGTAATTGATCTTGGAGTTATGGTTCATGCAGAAAAAATACTACAAACAGCAATTGATGAAAAAGTTGATGTGATTGGTCTAAGCGGACTGATTACACCATCGCTTGATGAAATGGTGCACGTTGCAAAAGAAATGCAAAGAAGAGGAATAAATATTCCGCTGCTGATTGGCGGGGCAACAACATCCCGTGTTCATACTGCGGTTAAGATTGATCCGAATTATGATAACGCAGTAATACACGTTCTTGATGCTTCCAGAAGTGTTCCGGTGGTATCTAACCTTCTTAATCCGGATGAAAATGAAAAAGAGAAATTTATAAAATCAATCAAACAAGAGTATAAAAAACTTCGCGAAGATTATCTGAAGAAAAAATCAGAGAAAAATTTAATACCTCTGGAAAAAGCTCGTGAAAACAGATACAAAATTGATTGGAGTAAAACACAAATAAAAAAACCAAATAAACTGGGAATAACAGTTCTGAAAAATTATCCGCTTTCTGCTCTAAAAAAATATATTGACTGGACACCTTTCTTTATGACCTGGGAGCTTAAAGGAAAATATCCTTCAATTTTTGAAGATAAAAATGTTGGTGCAGAAGCAAAGAAACTTTTTAATGATGCAAATAATCTACTCGATAAAATCATAAAAGAAAAACTTCTTACAGCAAATGGAATAATTGGTTTATTTCCCGCAAACTCCATTGGCGTTGATGATATTGAAGTTTATACCGATGAATCACGAGCAGGTGTTAAAAGAGTTTTGCACACAATCAGGCAGCAAATGCAAAAAGCAAAAGACGAACCGAACATTGCTCTGGCTGATTTCATCGCACCAAAAGAGAGTGGTGTAGAAGATTACATAGGAATGTTTGCAGTTACTGCCGGAATAGGAATAGAAAAGCTTGTTGAGAAATTTGAAAAAGATCACGATGATTATAACAGCATAATGATTAAAGCTCTTGCAGACCGGCTTGCAGAAGCATTTGCAGAACATCTCCACGAGCTTGTAAGAAAAGAATATTGGGGATATGCTTCAGATGAAAAATATTCAAACGAAGAACTAATTAAAGAAAAATATATTGGTATTCGTCCGGCACCTGGATATCCCGCCCAACCGGACCATACAGAAAAACCAATCATCTTCTCCTTGCTTGACGCTGAGAAGAATACCGGAATAAGGCTTACCGAGAGTTTGGCAATGTATCCTGCAGCAAGTGTAAGCGGTCTTTACTTTGCACATCCTGAAGCGAAATATTTTACAGTAGGAAAAATTGGCAAAGACCAGGTTCTTGATTACCATCGCCGTAAGGGAATGAGTGTTGAAGAAATTGAAAGATGGTTAAGTCCGATATTGAATTATTAGCCCACCCCAACCCCTCCCTAAGGGAGGGGCTTTTTAATACTAAAACTTTTAGCCGACTTTAAGCAACTACACCATTATATGATGAATAGTTGAGTTTGTATCCTTATTGGTTAGAGTTAAGAATTTGTATTAAACTTATTCAAAAGAAATGAAGAAAATTCTTTTTGGCAAAATCGCTTTCCACCTCTAACTTTCGCCCTAATAAATCTTCCAATTAAAGCAGAGAACATCTTTATGTCAGAAAACACTCACGATAAAAAGACGGGCATTTCTTCCTTCTCTAAAAATTACTGGATTGTAATTCTGATGGAATTCTTTGAGCGAGGCTCTTATTATGGTATGATGAGTATTCTTTCTGTTTATATGACAGACCAGCTTAACTTCACAAAAGAAAGCGTTGGAGTAATTAAAAGCACAATCCAGCCACTGCTTTATATTCTTCCAATATTGTCTGGTGCAATCGGTGAAAGATTCGGTTACAGAAAAACTTTAATCTTTGCATTTATCTTTTTAGGATTGGGATATTTCCTTACAAGCCAGACAACAGAATATGCAACGGTGTTTGCCAGTCTGATTATTATGGCAGTTGGTGCAGGCGCATTCAAGCCGATGATATCTGGAACAATTGCAAGAGAAACAAATGAAAGCAACAGCACACTTGGTTTCGGAATTTTTTATTGGTCAATAAACCTCGGTGCGTTTTTATTTCCGCTTATACTTGTTCCGTATATTAAAAGCACATTCGGCTGGCAGTATGTTATGATGGCTTCGGCAATTGGAACAGCCTCTATGTTGATACCAACGTTACTTGTTTATAAAGAACCCAAGAAACCCGAAAACACAAAAACTATCGGAGAAGTACTCAAAGGAGCGGTGATGGTTTTAACTGATGTCCGCTTCATCGGATTGATTGTAATCTATTCCGGTTTCTGGATTCTTTATTTCCAGCAATTTGATTCAGTATTGTGGTATGTTCAGAAATATGTGGACGCAACGACACTGAATAATTTTATCAACGAAATTTTTTCTTCAATAGGAGTTAATCTGAACTGGAAGTTTGATGTTGAACACGTGACCGTAATAAATGCCGGAACAATTATCTTGCTTCAAATTATAGTTTCAAATATTGTAAAGAACACAAAAGCACTTCCAACGATGATAACAGGTATTGCGATGGGCACGGTTGGAATGGCAATTCTTGCAATTGATACAAGCATCTGGGTGTTCATGCTTGGAATTATAATATTTTCTATTGGTGAAATGACAGCTCATCCGAAATATATCAGTTATGTTGGACTAATCGCACCCGAAGATAAAAAAGCACTTTACCTTGGGTATGCTTTTCTATATGGCGTACTTGGAAGTTTCATCGGTGGAATTCTCGGTGCAAATCTTTATGTGCATTTTGTTGATAACTTAAATCAGCCCAGCACATTGTGGATTATCTTTTCAATGATTGGTGTCGTTACAATTATTGGATTAGTGCTTTATAACAAATTTCTTGCACCGAAGAAGTATTAGCCAGACCAGATATTTAAGATTTATTTCCCAGGGGCAATTTCTCGAAGAGAAATTTGTTTCCGAAAGGATCTTCTCTGTCATTTTCAAAATCAGGGCGATAAAAATCGTGACTTTCCATCTCCTGAACCCATCCGTTTTCCAACCCGTATTTATGGAACAACTCTGTTACTCGATCAAACTCTGAATGTCTTACAGCTCTATTCAACAGAATATTTTTTTCTGCACGGTTGGTTGGATAGTATTGGGCCATTAAGGAGATGTGAATTTTAGGATCCAGCTCCGCGATGAATTTAAATACTTCCTCTGATTCTGCCAGACCATTTGGCAAAACAAGGTGACGAATAATTAATCCTCTTACTACAACACCGTTTTTGTAAACAAGCTTACTACCGACTTGCTCATGCATTTCTTTGATTGCAAGTTTTGCTTTATCAAAATAGTCAGGAACCTTTGAATAGCGTCTTCCATACTCATTATTGCCGTATTTGAAATCCGGCAGGTAAATATCAATTACATCTTTGTAGAGGTTTAAAATCTCAATTGAATCATATCCATTTGTGTTGTAAATGATCGGAAGATTCAGTCCTTTGTCTGATGCTCGCTTGATTGATTTGAGAATCGGAACAGCAAAGTGCGTTGGCGAAACCAAACCGATGTTATGGCAATTCATATTCTGAAGTTCAATCATAATATCAGAAAGTCTTTCAACAGAAACCTCATTTTTAATTTCTTCTTTTGGGTTCTGGCTTATAACGAAATTCTGGCAGTAGTCACATCTCAGATTACAATTGCCGAAGAAAATATTTCCCGCTCCATTGGTCCCTGACAAAACAGGTTCTTCACCAAAATGTGGTGTGTAAGAAGAAACTATCGGCAAATCTCCGCTTTGACAAGTTCCTAATTCTCTGTTGGTTCTATCTGCCAAACAATTTCTGGGACAGCTTGTGCATTTTTTTATAATTTCATCAGCACGCGCTAATCGTCTGGCAAAGTCGTCTTTGGATATTTTTTTATATGATGGAATAAATGTCATTTGCAAAAAAGAAAAGATTGATTTTTTTCAAATATATGAGATATTATTGCATTTACGATAAGCATCTTTCAAAGACTATCCCACATTTTCAAAGATTTTTCTCACAGACCAAAAAAAATTTTTTATAACTTCCTTGACACTATCAGATTTATTTACTAAGTTTCGATTAGTTAATAAACAATGTTCAGCAAATAAATAAACTCAGATGGGTGTTAAGGAAAGAAAAGAACGACAGAAAACCGAAATGCGGGAAGCAATTCTGAATGCCGCCCTCAAATTGTTTTCAGGCGAAGGTTATGATAATGTAACTATGCGGAAGATTGCAGATAAAATTGAATACAGCGTTGGAACAATTTATCTGTATTACAAAGATAAAAGTGAAATTTTCTTTGAGCTTCATAACCGCGGCTTTGCTGAGTTTTACAAAAAGCAGCTCTCTGTTCAGCATATTAAAGATCCGATTGAAAGATTATTGGCACACGGTGAAGCTTATGTGCAGTTTGCTATGGAATATCCGGAGTATTATGATGTTATGTTTATCTCGCGAACACCATCAAAGGAGTTAAAGAAAAATGCTCACTGGATTGAAGGCGAGAGAACTTACGATCTCCTCAAGTTAAATATAAAACAAGCAATGGAAGCCGGACACTTTAAAGGTGTTGATCTCGAAGTTGCTGCCTTTTCTCTCTGGTCATTTGTTCACGGAATGGCTTCGCTTTATGTGAGAGAAAGATTAATGATGATGCCAACAGAGTTTATCAAACCTTTGATTAAAGGAGCGCTTCTGTTTTTATCCAGGGCATACTAAAAATTTTTTAAAGATTAACTAAACAATGTTCATTAAAATACCAGCGTTCACCAGAAAGGAGACAAAATGAAAACCTTATTATTCGGAATTCTGATTTTGATTATCGGAATAAACACAACAACCAGAGCAACTGAAGTTGTTAAAGGAAGTATAGCCGGCGAAGTCATTGACCGCGATACAAAACAGGAAATTGTTGGCGCTGTAATAGAAGTTCTAAACACTGGAATTTTAACAGCAACAGATATTCACGGTAGTTTTGTGATTGATGGTCTTGATCCAAGAACATACAACTTAAAAATATCCGCACCTTATTATGTAACAGCATACAAAACAGATATTCTTGTTACAGGAAAACAAAGCAGCAAAATTGTAATTGAACTGAAACTCGCTTCTTACGAAACCGAAGAAGTTTTGGTTTCATCCGAAAGATATTTTGATAAACCCAGTGATCTTGTAACAAGCACAAACTCTCTATCAGCAGAAGAAATAAGAAGAGCGCCAGGTGCTGTTGAAGATTTGAATCGAATGGTCCAATCGCTGCCGGGAGTTACAACAGCAACAGACAGCAGAAACGATTTGATTGTTCGGGGCGGAAGTCCCGTTGAAAATTTTATTCTTGTTGAAGGGATCGAAGTTCCAAATATTAATCACTTCGGAACGCAAGGTGCATCAGGTGGACCAATCGGAATGATAAATGTGGATTTTCTTAATGATGTAACTTTCAGTGCGGGTGGATTTCCGGCAAAATACGGCGACAAGCTTTCCTCAATAATGGATGTCCAATATCGTAACGGTGATAAAAATAATTTTAATGGAAAAATAGATATCGGAATTGCCGGCGGCGGAATAATTTTAGAAGGTCCTTTGCAGGATGGAAAAAGCTCTTATCTTTTTTCCGCAAGAAAAAGCTATCTCGATTTAATTTTATCATCAACAGGATTAACTGCTGTTCCCAACTACTCAAACTTTAATCTAAAAGCTACCTACGAATTATCAGAAAAACACAAACTTACTTTTATCGGACTTGGCGGAATTGATAAAATAAACTTTAAAGGCGTTGATGATGAAGATGATCCTTTTATTGTAAGCACAGATTTTTCAGGATGGTCTGCTGCCGGCGGTATTGTTCACAAGTGGCTTGTTGGAAA
>CAZXGJ010000088.1:0-8951 GCA_964639955.1 uncultured Ignavibacteriaceae bacterium | reverse complement strand
CCATCCATCTTCGGCATCATCATATCGCTTATAATAAGATCGGGAATAATTTTTTCAGCTTTTCTAACTCCTTGTTCTCCGTTTACTGCTTCTTCAATTAAATAATTACCGTCGAGTGATTCTCTGATATATTGTCTCATATCATAGTTATCCTCAACAACAAGGATGATTGTTTTTTCTTCATCTTTCCCACTGTCATTCTGAGGAGTCTTCGACGAAGAATCTTGGTTATAATCTCGGATAACTGCATCAGGGAGATTCTTCGCTTCGCTCAGAATGACGTCCCCCTTTGTTTCTTTTTCTTCAATAATCTCATCATCTTTCAGATGATCTCTGCCAAGCGGAAATTCCAGAGTGAATTCTGTCCATTGTCCTTTTTCACTTTCAACTTTAATACTTCCGTGATGTAATTCAACCAATTCTTTAGTGAGAGCTAACCCAATACCTGTTCCTTCATATTCTCTTGTGTGTGAACTATCAACCTGGTAAAACCTGTCAAACAGTTTTGGTATTTCTTCCTGTGCAATTCCGATTCCGGTGTCTCGTATTTTAATTACAACAGACTGCTTCAATTTATCATTCCGGACTTGATCCGGAATCTCAACTATCGCGGAAGATCCTGAAACAAGTTCAGGATGACTCCCTACTATCGAAATTGTAATCTTTCCTTCCTCCGGTGTGAACTTTAATGCGTTAGATAAAATGTTTGTAAGAATTTTCAACATCTTTTCTCTATCGAAATACATCTCAATGAATTCTATATCAGAATTAATTTTCAAACTTATATCTTTTGATTCAGCTAATGATTCAAATGATAATGCGGCACCTTTTACAAATGATACAATATTACCTTTGGTTGCCTCAAGCTTCAATTTACCAGCTTCCAGCTTTGATAGATCAAGAAGCTGATTTATTAGTTGAAGTAATCTTCTGGAATTCCTCCTAATTATATCAGCATCCTTAATATGATTATCAGATGTATTTGAAAAAATCTTCTCGGCAGGACCAAGAATTAATGTAAGCGGTGTTCTGAACTCGTGCGATATGTTTGCAAAGAATCTGGATTTCATTTTATCTGTTTCTTCTTTTTCTTTAAGAACAACTTCATCCAGCTTTACCTGGTTCTTAAAATGCAATCTGTTCAACTCGTATCGTCTTATTCCATAAAGTGCAAAAATGAAAAGTAAAGCATAAGTAGAATAAGCCCACCAGGTTTTCCACCAGGGAGGATAGATTATAACTGCGATGTAAGTTCCTTCTTCATTCCATACTCCATCATTGTTTGAACCTTTAACTCTGAAAACATATTCACCCGGATCAAGATTCGGGTAAGAAGCAAATCTTCTAGTCCCGGAATAAACCCAATCCTTGTCCAATCCTTCCAGCTTGTAAGCATATTGATTCTTCTGAGGAGAGGAATAATTTAATGCAGCAAATTCAAATGAGATATTATTCTCGTCATAAGAAAGTTCTATTAATTTCTTTTCGGTAATAGCACTGTCAAGTTTTGCATCTTCGTTAAATTTTTTAAAACCAGTAATAACAATAGGCGGGATGAACGGATTATCTTTTATATCATTCGGATTAAATCGTACGAATCCATTTGCACCGCCGAAATAAAAATCTCCTTTGCTCGTTTTTAAATATGATTTACCGGATAATCCGGCTGTTACAATAACGCCGTCACTTGGGCCATAATTTTTTATGACACCAGTTGATGGAGTGTATTTTGAAATCCCATTTAGGGTCAATAACCACAGGCTTCTGTTTTTATTCTTTGCACCATCATCCTCAAGAATTCCTCTTATATAATTACTTGCCAGGCCGTCTTTAACTGATATACAGCTAAATGTATCTGTTTTTCTATCGTATTTATTTAAGCCGGAACTTGTTCCCAACCAAAGCGTTCCTTCAGAATCTTCAAGCAATGAATAAACCAGGTCACTGCTCAAACTTCCGTTCCGGGTTGAATCGCTGTGATAAAATTTGAATGAGTGAGTATCAATATTAAAAACTGCCAGACCTCTGGTACAAATCCAGATGTTTGAGAATTTATCAAGAAAGAGAGCACCGATATTAAATGATGCCAATCCGGGCCAGGGAATTGAATCGTAAACGAAATGAGTGAATGTATTATTTATCCGGTCAAATTTTTCTAGTACGCCATGCATTGTACTCACCCACATCGTTCCGGTTTTATCTATTACAATTGAGTTCAGCTGATTATGACTAAGGCTTTTAGGATTGGAGTAATCATTGCGAATGAAAGTAAATTTTCCTGTTGCAATATTAAATTTTACAAGACCATCTCCCCAGGTTGTCAACCAAAGAGTTCCGGGAGGATCTTCCTCAATATCCAGTGCAATGTAAGGACCGGAACCTTCATAATTCTTAAAGGAATAAAAAACTTTTTTATTATTCTTATTATCAATTCTATAAAGTCCTGCTCTGGTTTCAAGCCATATCAGTCCTTCAGCATCTTCTAAAATTGATCCGATCCCACCTTTACTAAAAGGTATGTTATCACCAGGAACACTCCACATTTTATAAAATGGTTTCCTGTTTCTATCCAACCTGTCAACACCGGCTGTTGTACCAAACCAGAGAATTCCTGATTTATCTTCGTAAATTGACATAACGACATCGGAGCTAAGTGAGTTGATATCATCCGGATTGTGCTGAATTAATTCAAATCGTCCTTGCTCTTTGATAAATTTAGCTAATCTGCCGCCATCAAGTGTCCATAATGTTCCTGTTCTGTCTTCAAAAATAGGAGTCTGTGCCATTGTTGTATACTTTGGAAGACCTTTTAAATAGTCTTCATAGTTTATAAATTTCTCTGTTGAACGATCAAATCTTGATATTCCTTCATCGCTTCTGATCCAGAGTTGATTTTTACTATCTTCAAAAAGATCATTAATAAAATTGTACTGCCACGAGGTTGTATTTCTAAAATGATCGATGGATTTGTCTGTCTTATTTAATTTGTAAAGTCCCTCACTGCTTCCAATCCATAGATAATTATTGCTGCCTTCTATAATTGAGTTGATGTAAGAAGGGATATATAGTTTTATATGCTCAAAAATTTTTTTCTCTTTGTTGAATCTGTCCAATCCCTGGTCTGTTCCGATCCAAATGTTTGCTTCCTTATCCTCCAATACAGTATTAATATAGTTATCTATTATAGAACCGTTGTCAGTTGAATCGTGTTTGTAAATATGGAAAGTGTCTTCAAAACGAAGGTATTGAGCAAGACCGTCGTCTGCTGTCGCTATCCATAAGTTACTATTTCTGTCCTCATAAATTCTTCTCACTTTTTTACTGAAGGGATAAGCTTTAAAACTGTCTGTATGCCTATCGTACCGATAGAGTGTGCCTCCATCCACAGTTACCCAGATAAAACCCCTGCTATCTTCAAGTAAAGCTGCATTGGTACGGATAGGCAAATGATCATAAAAAGTAACACCATATCCATCATACCTGTTTAATCCGATTGCATTTCCAATCCATAAAAAACCTTTGCTATCCTGGAAAATTAAAGTGACGCCTGCGTTTATGCTTCCTTCTGAAATAGTGAGGTGCTCGAATTTAAGTTCATCAGTTTGCGGCATAATAATCTCAGATCTGAAGAGAAATAAAAAACAAACAAGTATTGAGCTTGAAAAGAATTTCATTGTTGTTTCAAAAATTTATTTCCATTCCTAAACGCATAGACATTGGCTGTTGATACCTGTATGCCCGACCATATGTAGGATTCGGATCAGTTGGATTTCCACTTTCGTCTGTTCCAAGGTAATGAAGTTGATCAACATCAACTACCTCTTGTTGACTCGCGATATGAAATAAGTCCATAATAAGTCTCGGACGATATAGATTAATTGATGGCAGATCATAGGTTAAGCGGACACCAAGATCCCAGATTGTTGGGGTTCGTCCTGCTGAGCCACGCTGTGAAAGAAATCTAATTCCGGGTTCAAAGCTTACATAGGTATAGTCACTCAAAGGAGTTCCACTCTCCAAAACAAATGAAACACCTGCATTCAATCCAAACGAGAACTGGTAAGATCCTGAAAACTTAAACACGTGTGTTCTATCATTTGGGACAAGTCCGTATATATTACTTACTTCTAATGGGTTATCAAAACTATAATTCAGATTAGGAAAACCGCTGTGATAAAATGCATCGAATAATCCTTCATAATTTCCATAATCCCGTGAGAGA
Organism: uncultured Ignavibacteriaceae bacterium; assembly: GCA_964639955.1. Classification (GTDB taxonomy): domain Bacteria; phylum Bacteroidota; class Ignavibacteria; order Ignavibacteriales; family Ignavibacteriaceae; genus IGN2. The sequence continues at coordinate 4,729 of CAZXGJ010000088.1, read as the reverse complement.
ACGTACGAGGCAAGAAAATTGAAATATTCATTTCCGCGTCGTTCAAAACTAATTATTAGAGCAGCATAATCTCTCCTTGCTTCAGGACGATCATGCATCGGATATTTACCAGGATTAGCAGAACGGTATCTGTCTTCAGATGGGATATATCCGTCATCAATCGCCTGACCAAGTGTTCTATACAATCCTTGCACACTCACTTTAAAGTTATTCCAAAATAGTCTCTCATATCCAAGGCTAAATTCATCATAATACTGCCCTTCCAAGCCCTCCAATTCCGGAGCAATGGTATGTTGACCGCTAACAAAGCTAACGTATTCACCCTCTCTTGAAATCCGGGGATCCTGACGATAATAAAAAGTGGAATCGTATCCCTGATCAGAGAATGCTAAGGAAGTACCTAGGTTGAGTTCCTGAGAATATCGACCATATGAGCCAAAAAATTTCTGTGAACCATCTTCATTTGGGGAGAAAATTAATCCAAGACGCGGCTGCAAAGGAATTTCAATTGTCTGGTCAAGTTTATCATCTGAACCAATAACATATTGACCATCCCATCTTATTCCAATATTGAATCGAAGCGTTTTAAAAACCTGCCAGCTATCCTGGATATAAAATGAAGGAATTCTTTGCTGAACAGTTTGAAATCCTTCACCAATATTTTCTTGGTAAAATGTATCATTTCTTGCTGTGTTAAAGAATTCGGTAATATTATGATAAAAGTACCGATTATCAGTTCCATTAACTTTGTATTCAATTCCTACACTGAGATTATGAGTATTAAAAGAGTGTGTTCCTGAAATATTTGCAATTGTGTTGTAGCGATAAGAATCGTACCACCCACCTGTACCACCAGACTGAGTATTTGTCATTTCATCATAAAATAACAGATCGTTACCTTCTTCGGTTGCAGGTTCACCAGTATCGCGTTTGTTTACTCTCGCTACAGACGCAGTCAATAGTAAATTTTGATTAACCGTGTAAATTCCTTTTAATGAAAAACTATACGTACCCTCGGTAAAATTCTGATAATAACTATCGGGATTTACCATTGAATCCGGTGGAACGAGAACCCAACGACCAACTCCATCTATATTTGTTGGGTCACCGGTTCCTGTTATCATTAATTGAAACTGCTGTGAGACACTCCAGGTCAATTTGGAAGCAAAGGAATGCATTATGGATTTGTTGACGTGAGTTCCAAAATCGGGAACCTCAACATCGTGGTTTTCAAATGTTGGATTGTAGGCAACATTAAACCAAAGCCTGTCTTTAAGAATTGGACCTCTAAGACTCAAACCAATATCATAAATAGTAAAATCACCTTGAGTAGGATCTAGCAATCCTAATTCACTATTAGCTGTTAAACTGTTGCCTGTGTAAAATCCAAAAACAGAACCGTGAAAATCATTTGTTCCTGAATATGTAACGACGTTGACAAGACCACCGAGAGCACTGCGATATTCGGCTTCATATCCTCCTGCTTTTAACTCAACCTCCTGCATAAAATTATAAGGAAGATTCATTCCGTCTCTTGCAAAAAGAGGGTCGGTTACTTCAACACCATCAATAAAATATTTATTCTCAAAACCTGTTGAGCCTCCAATATTAACTCCATCGCCGAATCCGCTTGCATTGGCTTGAGGTAATAATGTGACAATACTTTTATAATCTCTGTCTACAGGTAATTGATCAAAATACTTTGGCTGAATACTTCCACCGTAAGTCGTCGCTGTAGGATCGATTATATTTCTTTCTCCTGAAACAGTTATTTCAGGAAGATTTATTGTTTCAGCAGATAATTTTAGATTGCCAAGATAAGTAGTTTTTCCAAGCCTGATTTGTACATTTTCAACAACTATTTCTCTATAACCGACCATACTTACTTTCACTTTGTAGTTGCCAACAGGAAGGTAGAAGATGCTGAAATACCCTGTTTCATTTGTTGCTGCGCCTTTAAGCGCTTGCAGGTTCTCGCTTTGCACGGTGACATTTACTCCGGGCAATGGAGAACCGAGAGAATCTGATACCAAACCTTCAAGATTTCCAGAAATATCCTGGGCAAATGTTAATGTGGAAATGAAAAATATCAGCACCACTGAGCAAAATTGATTAATCATACAATCCACCCAAAATTATTATTGTTGAAAGATTTGAATAAATTCAATTATAAAAAATAAAAACAAGGTAAACGCAAACACAGAACTTAATCGAAGTACTGAACCCACGCTTAAGGATATAATAATGGGAAGTATCAGGCGGGTAGTTTAGTTAGGACTAATAGCCCTTCCTTAAGTAGTAGATGTTTTATTTGAGGCAAACATTAAATTAATTATTATCAAAATCAAGGGCCTATACTTGCTGGGCACAAATAAACACCCTGTTAATATTTCTTTAACAGGGCTAATACGTAAATAATTATGTAGTATTTTATTTCATTAGGATCATCTTCTTCGATTCAACAAAACTACCACTTTGCAGTTTGTAGATATAAATCCCACTTGATAATTCGCCTGCATCAAATTCAATTTCATAAATCCCTGCTGGTTTATACTCATCAACTAATGTTGCGACTTCTCTTCCAAGCAAATCATAGACTTTCAAAGTTTGCCAACTGCTTACTGGCGACTGCCAACTGATTTTTGTCGATGGATTGAATGGGTTGGGGTAGTTTTGTTGAAGAACAAATCTATCGGGAATTGATGAATTATTTTCTTGTTCAACTGCAACTGTAGTACATAGTAGTGTATCAGATTCCCAGTGATATACGGAATCATTTATACTGCCGCACCATCCTCTAGAGCACGAAGAAAAAGCCGCTGGACCACAGGGCAAATTGCTAACTTGTGTCCAGGTATGTCCATTGTCATCACTATATGCAGTGCCAGGCATCATTTGATTACCTCCGAGATCAGTTTGGGAAGTAATTACATAAGATCCTGTTGTTCCTTTTGCATACACAATAAAAAGTGAGGATATTGTTGATAGCCCTGGAGGGTAAGGAACCATAGGTTTCCATGTCTCACCACCATCCGAAGTGCTTGAAATTACACTAACTGGATAAAAATCTGCCGCTAATCCATTTAGACTATCTTTGAACGCAAATCCAAAACCTATTTGGCTGGGACCACCAGTAACACTATCAGCGACTGTCCACGTATAACCGAGATTAGTTGTTCTGTAGAGCCTGTTAGCGTATGTTTGAAACCAAAAATAATTTCCGGCACTATGAACGTTTGAGTGTTCAATTCCCAATTCACTGGCTAGTGGAGTAGGAATATTTGATGAATCAACCCGTATCCAATTAGTACCGCCATCTGCAGTTGTATATATTTCCCAATAACCGCCTCTCGGATTTCCGACGCATAATCCATTATCAGCATCAAAGAAGTGAATTACATTTGGATGACCACCGGATCCCTGAAAAGCTGTTTGCGGAGTCCATGTATTACCTCCGTCGGTAGTTTTAAAAATTCCGCCGCTTGTCGCATTGGAAGGATCATTCATTGCAATCCAGGCAGTGTCAGCATCATAAGCAGAAATGGATGAACACTCAAGTCCGGTTGCGCCCGTAACTGTAGAAACAGTCCAATTATCTCCACCATCTGTGGTTCGCACAAATTGTGAATTGTTGCTGTTTTTCCCCCAGCAAACATTATCATCTACAGGAGAAAAAATAAGCTGTGGTTGAGAAGAATTAGGCAACCCCGGTGCATGCTGCAGAACCCAGGGAGACCGCTGAGCCATTACTGAAAAAGACAAAAACGCAACGAGCAAAAGACTGAAAAACAATGAAATGTTTTTCATAAGAACCTCCATAAATTATTTGTGAAAAAAAAATACGGAGGCAAATAAATAAAAAATATGGGGGGACTGCATAGCAGTATTGTTTCCGATTGTTGCACTATTGTTCGAAAATAGATAATAATTCAAAAACTCATCCTAATCCTTCTCTTAAAAAGAGAAGGACTTATATCAAATGCTCACTTTATATTAATCTATGCGACTGTAAATAAATATGATGATTTAGCTATAATAATTTTCAGTCTGTCAAGAGAGGGATGAGGGTGAGTTACTTTAGACTTTATGCAAAAATCTTAATTTACTTCTTTACCTCGCTTGGCGGGTAACCAAATTCATCTTTGAAGCACCTTGTAAAATAAGCCGGACTTGAAAATCCTAATGAGTAGGCAACTTCGGAAATATTCCCCATCTGCTCTTCTATCATCTTCTTTGCTTTCATCATTTTCACTGATCGGACGTAGAGGCTTGCTGATTTGCCAGTTAGCGCTTTAAGTTTTTTGTGTAAGTGTGATCTGCTCATAGCTACTTCGTTGCAAAATTCTTCAATATCAAATTCCTCTTCGGAAATATGCTTCTCTATAACCTCGCCAACTCTAAACATAAATTTCTCATCAATGCTGCTGAGTTTTTTCTCGTTAATTTCAGGTACCCTGCTTCCGATTCTGCTGAATTTTTCACGCAGCTTCTTCCTTATGTTTATCAGATTTTTAATCCTTACCTGAAGTTCTTTTATGTCGAACGGTTTTGTTAAATAATCATCAGCCCCGGTTTCCAATCCTTCTAATTTGTTCTCCTGTCCGGCTTTTGCGGTCAACAAGATAATTGGAATATGACTTGTCTTTTCATCATTCTTTAATATTCTTACCAGCTCATTACCATCCATCTTCGGCATCATCATATCGCTTATAATAAGATCGGGAATAAT
>CAZXGJ010000087.1:0-9449 GCA_964639955.1 uncultured Ignavibacteriaceae bacterium | reverse complement strand
TGTTTTTACATTAAACAAATTTAGGAAATTCCATTTCCTTCTGAAGCATTACAGATTTGGATAATTCTGGAAAAGAACAAATTCCGTTGGATTTGTTAGTTCTTGTTCAACACTTACAACCGGAGCACCTAAAGGACTTTCGCAAGCTCCAATATCGGACCTTGTGCCTGCAGGATTTGGACGAGGGTTTCCAAGTATATCAAATGATGGTGCGTAGTAATTAACGCCGTGTACTTCCACTGTATCTTCACCAGCACCAATACAATGTGAAGGATTTAAAAGGCTGTAATCAACTAACGCTGTATCTTTAAACAATGGTTCCAAATTAATATTATTTTCATAAATACCGGTATAATTAACGCCAGAGCCACTGCCTCCAAATACTTCTTTTCCTCCTTGAATATCACAATAGAGAAAGTCCGGATCTGATTGAGTATCCAATAAATTTACCTGCGCACCGTCCGAGGATATATTGCCCCATATAATATTATTTATTAAGATAGCATCAGAATTATTATTACAACAGATACCACCGCCGTGTGCTGCGCTGTTATAAGCAATTGTGTTATTTATAATTTTTGATTGGTCATTAATCCAACATTTAATTCCGCCACCTTCACCTTCTCCTCCATAAGATTGATTATTAATTATAATATTATCTGTTACGATTGCATTTGAAGTCATATTGAAAATTCCACCTCCTGCCCTTGTAGTTACATTATTGGAAATGATATTACCCGTTATAGTCGGCGAGTAATAAGCACAAAAGACAGGACCATGCGGACCGCTATTATGTAAAAAGACATTTTTCGAAATGATCGCATTTGTATACCAGGACAATATTGCACAATCAGTAGTTCCAATATTATTCATAAAAGTGCTACTTGTGATTATCGGATTGCCATTAGAATTAGCAATATAAATAGCTGCACCTCCTGTTGCAGCAGCAATATTACCATTGTTCATGTTGGATTCAAATAATGAATTTGATATTAATACCTTACTAAATCCTATGATAAAAATTGCTCCTCCACATCTGTCAGGACCACTATAATCTCCAGTGTTAGCTTTACCATATTTAAATGAACAATAAACAATTTTCGAAGTGTCGTTTGTATTGGAGGTGTAGTTAAACCTTATTCCATGCCATCCCGTTGAAGTATTTTCTGCTGTAAATTTTATTGAATCACTCAATGTCCCTATTGCAAGTAATCTCCCCTGTACATTGAATTTGTAGTGACCCTGAAAAAGAATATCCACACCCGGTTCTATTGTAAGTGTTTCACCGTTTGGGACAGTTATTTCTCCCTGTATGTAATAAGGAGAGCCTGCCAATGTCCACATCCCGCTTACATTACCACCTGTTATAAATGTCTGTCCAATACCAGGTACAGTGAAAACTAAAACTAAGGAAACAATAATTAAACAATATTTCCGGTATTCTAACTTTTCCATATATCCTCCTATAAAAAATATTTTTGTTAAAAATTTTTAATCAAGGCTGTCTGACAAGCAGACAACCTTTTTCAAGACATCTCCTGAAGCTTCTTTCAGCTTCATAATATTCACCGGCTTAAGTTTTTAAAGCCAGCAATGTGATTTTATATACCCTTCACCTGAACCATACCATCCTACAGGTGGTGTTCCCCAGGCAGTGATTACATCATCGAGGAAAATTTTCTTTCCCTGCAGGTCACCACCTTTACCAACTCCGAAAAATCTAAGTGGCAGAGTAAACAAAGTATCACTGCCAGGTGTTTTACTTCTATATCCTGTGTAAGTACCTTCCCATACTCCGCCGCCAACGTTAGAATCAGGGGGTGCTGAAAATGTACCCCATACTGGACCCTCGCCGGTATTTTCGTCGAGTATTGCGCTCAAACTATGTATCCAGTTACCGGTTACAAGCGAGCTGGTAGTATTCACGCGCTCTAAAATCTTGATTTTCTTTAGTATCCACTTCCCCCCAATTAACATTACTGTACCGGGATCAAGAACTTGCATCGGGTAATGCAGAGTTAAAGTAAATGGAGTAATAGTCCACTTTTCCAGCGAACCTTGCTCTTGAATGTTCTGATTAAGTGGAGCTATAGGTGACTGCGTTTCATCGGAACAGCCTGCCAGCCAAAGTCCCACAAATGCAAACAGAACGAATAAAAATTTTGTTGTACTCATAGTAAACCTCCATTATTTTGTTTAATAGTTATTAAAAAATTTGTAGTGCATTTTCCTTGAGTCCAATTAAATGCCAGTAAATTTATTTAAAGACCCAATACCACCAAGTCATAATTATTAAAGCACTTAGGTAATGAGAAATGTTTATAAGAAGATTTATAAATCTATCTAAGTTAGCTCGCCAGTATTGGCGAATTGAAAAAGTAAGATTGTTTTTGAGGAAAGGGAATGAAAAGAAGTTTATTTCGGTTTTGTAATTTTTAATTTTTTCATCTTGTACCGGATATCATGCTCAGAAATGTTTAGCATCCGTGCTGCTTTTGATTGATTCCAGTTACAACTTTTTAGAGTAGATCGAATCAGTTCTTCTTCATAATCAATCAAGCTTTCACTTAGAGATTTTGCAGGTAAATTATCCTGAAAATCTTTCTTTAATTTTTTCAATTCCTTTTGCGATTCAGCCGGGAGTATTTTTCTATCAATAATTTTTTGACCTTTAGTAGTCAGAGTAACCAATCTCTGAATAAAATTTTCAAGTTCTCTAATATTCCCTGCCCAATGACGCTGCTTTAAATAATCTAATATTTCCTCGTGAATTCCTACAATTTGTTTTTTCTGATCTGAAGAAAACTTTCTTAAGAAATGATCAGCCAGAAGAGGAATATCTTCAATTCTATCTTTGAGGGGTGGAACATGAATGCGATATACATTCAGCCGGTAGTATAAATCTTCTCTGAATTTATTTTCATTCACTAATTTCTGAAGCGAAGAACTCGAAGCTGTAATTATACGAACATTCACTTTCCTGGTAATGTTGCTGCCAACGGGGCGAATCTCTTCATCCTGAAGCACTCTAAGAAGTTTAGCCTGCATATCAACAGGCAGATTATTTATCTCATCCATAAAAAGAGTTCCACCATTTGCTTCTTCAAATAATCCTTTACGGTCAATTGAAGCACCTGTATATGAGCCTTTAATGTGCCCAAAAAGTTCGCTTTCTACTAAGTTTGGCTGGATAGCTCCGCAATCAATGGCAACAAATTTATTCTCGCTTCTTGAACTAAGATTGTGTACAGCTCTTGCAACCAGTTCTTTTCCGGTCCCGCTTTCTCCTTCTAATAATATTCTAACATCACATCGTGCAGCAGCATCTATCGACTGCAACAGCTCAACAAACTTTTCGCTTTTACCAAGCAATCCCAAAATACCGTATTTACCCAGCAAAACTTTTTTAGGCATCGGAGTTATAAAATATTCGGAGATATCTTGTGTGCAATGAAGGAAAGGTGAGACAACAGCAGCATATTTTTCAATTAGCGATAAATCTGATTCTGAAAAGGAATGTTTGCTTTCATTGTTTAAAAGCAATAAAGTACCGATTATAATATTTTCTACTCTGAATGGGACACAGAGCACAGATTTTGCAAATATTTTTTCGAATAGTTTTTTCCGAAACCGGTTATCGTATTTTATATCAGCACTGAGCAATGAACTGTTATTTAAGATTACCCAACCACAGATATTTGTATGCACAAAATGATTTTGCTCATCTCCTGAGCTGCTTTCGGCAAAAATTGTTTTTATAGTATTGCGGGTTTTAGGATTGATCATCATTACTAAAGCCAAGTCTGAATTAACCAGATCAGAAGCTTTTTCAACAATTAGTCTCAATACTTCTTCATAATCACTCTGCTGACCCAATATTTGAGCTAACTCGATTATTGATTCCAGTTTTGGTAGGTTAATATCAGTAGCGGTAACATTCATTTTCTAAAACCAATTGTCTTCAGGCATTTTATAAAGCGAGCATCGTCAAGTATAGTTTGCCAGTCAGGATCTACATCAATAAAATGAAGTCTGGGATCTACATCTTCAATAGATTTTTCTAACCAGTAAATGGCTTCTTCCTTTTTTCCAGCGTGAATGAATAATGTTGCAATATCATAAGGTGAAGTGTAGTTGTGTTGATAATAATCTGCAAGAACGTAAGCTGCTTTTCCAAATGCGTCATCAATGCCGGTTTTTTCCATTATTTCGGCAATGGCATTTCTACCCGTCATTATGTATGACTTTCTACATGCCTCCACAGCTTCTGCTTTCTTCCCAACTAAAGAAAAAGCACGCCATAACGTCCACAATCCCCACCAGAATGGTGGATCCAACTTCAGATATTTTGAAAGGCGTTCAATTACAAGATCAAATTTAGCGGTACAGAAATCAGGTAAGGTGGCACAGAATTCACCATAATCGTAAAGCGGATCTATATTCTGGGCTCTTGCAACTAATTTTTTAGCATAATCAAAATCTTTCCACGATGAACGGTTGATACTATATGATAACAATGCCATTACATTGTTCGGATTCAATTCTATACTTCGCTGCCAGGCTGATTGTGCTTCAGTCCATTTCCATTCAAAGCAAGAATTGTACAATCCTAACATGTCATAAGCCTCACAAAGATTTTCGTCCATCTCCAATGCCTTCTCAATATATTTTTTCATTTCTGATTTTACATCGCTAGTCCTTTGTATACCGAAGTAAGCTAGGCAAAAATAGCATGCGCCCAATCCATAATAAGCAATAGCATAGTTAGGATCTTTTTCAAGTGCCTTATTGAAATAATCAATGGCTTTATTAAATAAATTAAAATTAAATTGATTAAAGAAATAAATCCCTTGCCAATACAGATTGTATGCTTCAATATTGTCAGTATAACGTTTAACCAACTTTTCTTTTTCATCTCCGAGTAATTTGATCTTCATTACATCTGCAATTGCGAACGAGATTTCCTCTTGTATTTTGAACACATCTTTTAACTCGCGGTCATATTTCTCCGACCAAAGGTGATAACCGTCCATAACATTTATTAATTGTGCCGTAATACGAAGATTGTTACCGGTTTTTCTTACACTTCCTTCGAGAACTGTTCTAACATCTAGCTTTCTTCCAACTTTTCTTACATCCTGACCTCCACCTTTAAATGCAAATGCTGAGGTACGGGCAACAACTCTTAAATCACTTATCCTTGATAAGGCATTTATCAGTTCTTCAGTCAATCCATCGCAAAAGTAATCCTGTTCAGGATCAGTACTCATATTTATGAAAGGTAAAACCGCTATAGAATTCGATGGTCTCGGTGCAGGAAGCTCAAATTGTGTATAACGAATTTCTTCTTTTGTTGATATTTTGCTTAAGTCTTCAAGAATTGATGTTATATCTTCATATCTGTCTTCTCGATCCTTTGCAATTGATTTTTCTAAAATAGAAACCAATTTTTCCGGTACATCTTTTCTGTATTTTCTAACATCATCCGGTTCTTGATTCAGAATCAAATAAACGATTGCCTGTTCATAGTCGGCATGGAATGGCTGATGCCCTGTGAGCATTTCATATAACACAATTCCTAATGCCCATATATCTGTTCTGTGATCTACTTTTTCTCCTTTTATCTGTTCAGGTGACATATAATCTGTTGTTCCGAGGTTTATTCCCACTGTTGTAAACTGTGACCTGTCCACTTTCTTAGCCAAACCAAAATCAAGTATCTTCACTAAACCTTCTTTTGTTATAAATATGTTGGCTGGCTTTATATCCCTGTGGATTATCCCACTCTCGTGTGCTTTATTTAATCCTTCTGCTATCTGCGTGGTTATTTTAATGATTTCCTCTAAGCCCAATAATTCGGTGCTAATCTTGTTTTTTAATGTCTCGCCTTCATAATAATCCATAGCAATAAAGAACTGCCCGTCTGTTGTTTCATCTATTTCGTGTATTGTACAAATATTATTATGCTGTAGTGAAGAAGCAGCTTGCGCTTCACGTATAAATCGTTTCTTTGCCATTTCATTAGAGGTAAGTTCAAGAGGCAGGAATTTCAATGCAACTGTGCGGTGGAGTTTAATATCTTCTGCTTTATAAACGATTCCCATTCCCCCACTGCCGAGTACATCAAGAATCTTATAATGCGAAATTGATTGCCCTACCACAGTCTTCCTGAAATTTATTTATAATTTCAAAGTAGCAAGCATGGAAGATAGATTATCAATATATAGGATTAAGCTACTTATTCGTACCAAACGTATATATAAAATTGATTAGATTCAACGGCTGAAAGCTCTTTAAATTAATTTAAGTATTAACTAATTGGCTATCGATAATATACTTAGCTTACAGCTTCAGAATATTTGTTTAAAAAACCATTTCCTGAGTTATATTGAAATTGCTATTCCGTAATCTCATCTCTATTTTTACGTGATAAATAATGCGCCTGTAGCTCAATTGGATAGAGCACCTGACTTCGGATCAGGCGGTTTGGGGTTCGAGTCCCTACAGGCGTACAAGGTTAAATCACAAATCCCAAGCATCAAATATCAAATAAGCACCAATGACCAAATTCAAATTCCAAAAACTTCTTAATAACGGTTTGGAGTTTTGAATTTCGAAATTGAAAATTATTTGTAATTTGGAATTTGTTTTTTGGTATTTTAAAAAGTGATTTTCGACGAAACAAAATATCGTTTTATGTTTGCAGCTCTTCAGGAAGCCGAAAAAGCTCTTGGGGAAAATGAAGTTCCTGTTGGTGCTGTTGTTGTTAAGGAAAACAAGATAGTGGGCAGAGGTTATAATCAGATTGAACGATTAAAAGATGCTACGGCTCACGCAGAGATGATTGCGATAACTGCGGCAGCGAATCACCTTGGTAACTGGCGACTGAGTGAGTGTTCCATTTATGTTACTCTTGAACCCTGTGTAATGTGCACCGGTGCTTTGCTTTCATCAAGAATAAAAGAACTTTACTTTTCGATTTTCGATCCAAAGTTTGGTGCTTGTGGAAGCATCTATAATCTTGCTGATGATGGAAAGACCAATCACAAAATAAAAGTTTATTCAGGTATTTATGCAGAAGAAAGTAAAAAACTTCTGCAGGATTTCTTTTCTTAACTTAACTCACCAAAGTCATCCTGATCATTTTCTCACTCTTAAAAGAATGTTATCTAACTACTTTAGTTGATCCTCTACGGGAAACTGTTTTGCGTTATTGATTCCTTTATTACCAAAATAAAATATTTACGATATTCCATTTTAGTATATGATCTCGTAGTAATCGGATTATTGTAAAAAAATAAATCTATTACGGAATTACTTCTCTCCCAAGGAAATACATCGGGAGTGGAGGATTTATAAATTTTAGTTTTAGCATTATGTATAAAAACCTTTAACCATCGTCTTCGCAAACTCAAATCATTTTTCCTTCAGCCTAAGCGCCGGAGGGAGTTGAAGTGATTAAGAAAAAATAAACAATAACTAGCTCAAGCCTGCGTCCCCGCAGCCATCATCCGGCTTAAACGTTACCAACAATGATACCTGGAAATAATGATGGTATTAAAAAATATATTAATAAGAATAAGTTCAAACTTGCTTTACATCAAGCATAATTTCTTTACTTCCGGCGGGGACGCCTGAAGGAGCAGCAAATAAATCTTTTAGCCCGGCTTTAGAGATTATTGCACAACTCGTTCACCTGAACCTTCCGGGTTAATATGCCGCAATTATTTATGCAATCTTTAAGATTGGAGCCAATTATTCTGTTATGTAGCAGAGTTTAAAGTTTGAGACTGTAAATAAATTTCCATAATTTTCGCAAGCATTTTTCAACAAATACATACAGTCTTATGCGCTTAATACTTTTCGGAGCACCAGGGGTTGGTAAAGGCACACAGGCAAAACTAATCTCATCTAAACTAAACATACCACATATTTCAACCGGCGATATTTTAAGGCAGGCAGTTAAAGACCAAACTGAACTTGGCACTAAAGCTGCCGAAATAATGAACAGGGGTGATCTTGTACCAGATGATATAATGATCGGGATAATACAGGAAAGACTGCATAAACCCGATTGCTTATCAGGATTTATCCTCGATGGCTTCCCCCGTACGGTTAACCAGGCAATTGCACTCGATAATCTTCTGAGTGAAATGAAATTATCTGATGCAAGAGTTTTAAATATAACTGCTGATGACATCGAACTTGTTAAGAGAATTGGGAACAGAAGAGCTTGTAAAAACTGCGGTCAGATTTTTGTTCTGAAAGATATTGAAGGTATGGAAAAATGCCCCAAGTGTTCAGCCGTCCACAGTTTTTATCTTCGTGACGATGATAAAGAGGAAGTGGTTAGAAACAGGCTGAATGTCTTTAGGAAAAATACCCAGCCTGTGCTGGAGTATTACAATAAACGGAGTAATGTCATTTCTATTGATGGTCTTGGCAGTATCGATGAGGTGAATAAAAAGGTATTTGAAAAGCTCGGAATCAGGTAATTAATTTTCTATTTTAGGTTTAATTACTGCTTTCATAGCCTTACCGTCATCCAGTTTGATGATTCTTTCATTCGCTTTTTTTACAAGCTCATAGTTGTGTGTGGCTACCAAGACAGCAGTCCCTTTTTTATTAATGCTTTTTAGTATTGCAAGTATTTCAGTAGATGTTTCGGGATCAAGATTACCTGTGGGTTCATCGGCAAGCACCAGTATAGGATCATTTATAATTGCCCTTGCAATTGCAACTCTCTGCTGCTCTCCGCCGGAAAGATTATTTGGCATGCTTAAGCGTTTATGAGATAAACCCGTATCAGCAAGTGCATCGTTAATCTTCCTTTTTATTTCCCTGCCCGGAGTGTTAGTTGCTTTTAAAACATAAGCAAGATTATCATAAACATTCCTGTTATGAAGAAGCTTAAAATCCTGGAAAACCACGCCAAGAGTTCTTCTTAAGAATGGAATCTGTGATGGTTTTATTGTAACCGAATCAAATTTGCCAACTCTCACAGTGCCTGACTGAGGAAAAATATTCATATAGATAAGCTGCATCAGAGTGCTTTTACCTATTCCGCTTTTTCCGATAACAAAAGCAAATTCACCGTATTTCAGGTTGAAATTCAAATCGCTGAATACCTGTTGATCAGGATAGTTGAATTCAACGTGTTCGAATGATAAAATCATACGCTTTTTTTCCTGACAACAAATTGAACTCTTTCAGAATAAGGGCTGCCTGTGTTAAAGGTAAAGGCATCGTAGCATTCTTTCACAAAGAGCCCGGCTTTATCAAGCAGACGAAAAAATGCTTCAAAGCTGTAGATTCTCTGCCTGTGGATTTCTTTGTATTTTGCTCCTGAAATATGTTCAATATGAAATATATTTTTATGAATTTTGTTCCTCCTGCTGTAAATGCTTGTCCTCTTAAAAAAATAATTCTTATAATTACCCTTAGTCACC
>CAZXGJ010000086.1:0-10056 GCA_964639955.1 uncultured Ignavibacteriaceae bacterium | reverse complement strand
TATAATCCAGCCACTCTTCCAAAGTGTTTAGGATGAAGTTTCGATCTTTTTCATTGAAACTTTTTATTCTTGTTCTATGATTCCCACCTTTTTTAACCATTTTTATTGCATTGGTTTCACCTGTCAATTCAACTGCAGTTGCAGACCATGCATCTATTTCGCCATAAATAAAAATCATATTATTTCCGTACTTCTGAATCCAGGTATTAATATTTTGCATTATACAGCAGTCAAATTCAGGGTTTAAGTCCTTGGGAAGAAAAATTCTGCTGGTTGGTTCAGTTACTTCTGTAAGTAAATCTTTAAATTCAGAAATATCATAACCATAATATCCCATCTGAGAATATGCCTGATAAACAAACGGAAGATTATTTTTAATTTCCTCATCAGAGAAGTAATCGAATGATGACCCCTCTTTTAAATGCTCAAACAAAACCTCATTGGAAGAAGTTGTATCAGGAATTTGATCACAATTAGCGTATTGCCACTGCCAGAAAGCGAATCCATATTCGAGGACAACGAATTCGAAAATGAATCTGTGATTACCAATTGAGTAATTATATCCTGAATTTCTTGTATCTTCAATAAACATGGGTAATAACTCAGCTTTTCTTTTCAATACTTCTCTCTGGAACTGAATCATTTTCATTCTGCATTCTTCTGTTCCCACATTATCAAGAAAATGGTAAATGCGTGGATATTCAGGTGCAAGATTCAATGGAGCGACATAGCACACTGAAGCATCAGCATCATCTGGAAAATAATATTTATGGATATAAGTAGTTTGTCCGCCTTTACTTATTCCTGTAGTTATCCATTTATCTTCATAAATGTTTTTCATTGTTTCAATTATCCGATGATGATCATTTGCTGCTTGTTCAATTGTCAAATATTTCCAATCAATAGAATCAGGAACAGATTCTCCAAAGTAACGATGTTCAACTACAATCTTATTACACTTTAGGATTGAAGCAAGTTCGTTGTTTCTATTATAATCAATGTTATAACCGTCAAGTTCAACTACCATTGGAAGGGAATAATCCATGTGAGATAGATAAAATTTTTGTCTGAATTTTTCTCCATCCGGATTTTTATGATCGACAGGCTGCTCAAAAAATATTTTAAATGCTTCAACATAATTGGAATCCGGTTGAATTCTTTCCACACTAATAATTCCCGGAAGAGATTCCAGTCTGTTTTTTAAATCATTCTGTGAGAAGATAAGGGAGGAGTAAAGAAGTGCAATCCCAAGAGTAGTTACAGAAAGCTTAATTTTTTTCATCGTAAGCTCCCACTGATGTTAATTCAATAATTTTATTTTTTCTATTGAAAAGATATAATTGAGAAAGTATCATTCCAATGAGCATCATCACACATCCGAATAGACCGCGTAAAGGGATTGATTCATTTAGTATCATCCAACCGCCAATAACAGCAAATACTGCTTCCAAGCTCATTATTATTGCAGCATTGGCAGGATGTGCCTCTCGCTGAGCAACCACCTGAATTGTAAATGCAATTCCAACAGAAAATAAGCCCGCATAAAGAATTGGCAGATAAGCGAGTAAAATATTTTGAAGAATAATTGTTTCGGTTAAAAGTGCAGCTATAAAACTTAGTATTGCACAAACCACGAATTGAAAAAAAGCTAATTGAAACGGATCAATTCTTTTTGAATAAAACCCGATGACTAAAATTTGTATTGCCCAGAAGAAAGCACCAATCAAAACTAAAATATCACCAACGTTTATATTGAAAGTTTCATCAACACTTAAAAAATATAATCCAATAATTGCAACCACTGCACCAGTCCAGGTAAATAAAGAAGTTTTTTGCTTTACGAACAAACCCAGAATGGGAACCAATATAATGTAGAAGCCTGTTATGAATCCAGCTTTGCCTGCGTCAGTAAAAACCAAACCGGCTTGCTGAAATGTTGCTCCAAGAAAAAGAACTGTTCCGGCTGCCAATCCACCATAAAAAATATTTCTATCACTTAATCTTAACAGTTTATCTTTTTCAAATTTTCGTTTTTGATTTATAAGCAAGAGAGGTATTAAGGAAAGACTTCCAATAGCGAATCTTGCAGTATTGAATGTGAACGGTCCAAGAAATTCCATTCCTGCTCTCTGCGCAACAAATGCAAATCCCCAGATGACTGCAGTTAATAATAAAAGTAAATTTGATTTCATAATTCATCCTGAATTTATTTCAGGATCGTTCGTTAAAATTGCAGGGAACAGTCTCCTGACTGTTCCGTATTATGTTTACATTTAAATGTATCTCAGTTCAGACAGGAGACTGAAACCTACGTGAGTTTTAATTTTTCTACATTCCCAAATTTTCAGAATAATTTTTTTCAATTTCCCATCTTAGAGGATGTTCTTCAATATATTTTCTTATCTGATACAATTCTTTTTCATTGCGTATGATTCTGTCATAAAATGATTTTTGCCAATTAAAATTTTTAGTGCCTTTAAGTTGAGTCCTAATTCTCCTTGTAGAGTAGATTTTAATTTTCCTATTACATCAGATAATGTTTTTATTTTTGTAGGAATATTTTTTTCTCTATTCGGATCATTGTCAACAACAATAATAATATGTATATGATCTGGCATAATTATGTAGGAATCAATTTCAATGTTATAATACTTTGGTAGATCAATCAGAATATCTTCAACAATCTTTCCAAATTCAGTAAGAATATTTTTACCATCGATGACTTTGGAGAAAAATGCTTTTCTTTCACTAAGGCAAATAGTAATAAAATAGAAACCGAACTGTGAATAATCATATTCTTTTAATCTTGTGCTTTTTCTTTTAGGTAAAAGTTTCATAAAATCAAATCAATAAATCTAATTTTATTTCTCTTCGGTTCAGACAGAAGTCTGAACCCTACAATTATTTAAAATCATCTATTTAATATTTCCTTCAATGCATTTACGCAAGCTTCAATATTTTTTTCATTCGATGAATAACCCATTAAACCAATTCGCCAGATTTTGCCAGCAAGTTCTCCAAGTCCAGCACCAATTTCTATGTTGTAGTCATTGAGTAATGACGTTCTGACTTTAGTTTCATCAACTCCTGCGGGAATTGAGATAGATGTAAGTTGTGGAAGTCTTTCATCCGCTTTTACGAATGGCCTCAAGCCGATTTTCTCTAATTCAGAAACTAACTTTTCTCCGTTAGCTTTGTGTCGCTTCCAGGAATTTTCTAATCCTTCTTCTTTAAGAATTAACAAAGCTTCGTGAAGTGCATAAAGTGAATTGATTGGTGCCGTATGATGATAAGCTCTTTTTGTGTTTCCACTCCAATAGCTGAGAATAAGATTCAAATCCATAAACCAGCTTTGAACTGGTGATTTTCTTTTCTTGATTAATTCAACTGCTCTTTCATTAAAAGTTACTGGAGATAATCCGGGCGGGCAGGAGAGACATTTCTGAGAACCGGAATATGAAACATCAATATTCCATTCATCAATTAAAAGCGGGATACCTCCGAGCGAAGTAACAGTATCAGCAATGATTATGCAATTATGTTGATGAGCAATTTCAGTCAATGTTTTAATATCAGTTTTGGCGCCGGTGGAAGTTTCAGCGTGTACAAATGAGCAAATATTTATTTTATGATTCTTATTTAATGTTTCTTCAAAAAGTTCAGGATCAATAGCTCTTCCCCATGGCATATTCATAACAACAGCTTCAGCTCCGCATCTTTCAACAATACTTTTCATTCGTCCACCAAATACACCGTTGATACAAACCAAAACTTTAGAACCTGGTTCAACTAAGTTTACCAAACAAGTCTCCATTCCAACAGAACCCGGACCAGAAACAGAAAATGTAACTTCATTTTTTGTCTGGAAAGTATACTTCAGCAATTCTTTTATTTCATCCATTAGTTCAATGAAATTTGGATCAAGATGACCAATTGTTTGTCGTGCCATTGCATCTAAAACTCTGGGATGAACATTTGAAGGTCCAGGTCCCATTAAAATTCTATTTGGTGGAATGAAAGAAGTCATTTTAATCCCTTAATCAATTATTGAAGCTTTCTTTAAAATCATTTTCAATTCAATTACCTGTGCTTCACTTAAAGGCTCAAGCGGAAGCCGTGGATTGCCACCATAGTAACCTAACAGATCCATTGCAGCTTTTAATCCGGCAACTCCGAATTTTGAGGTAATTGCACGGTTAACCGGAATCACCCTGTTCTGTATTTCCAAAGCCTCTTCATATTTTTTTTCAATACATAAATCATAAATACTAAGGCAATCGTCAGAATCTATATTAGCAAGGGCAAGAATTCCACCAACAGCTCCAGCCATCAAACCTGAATATAGAACAGAAGCCGTACCCACAATTATCTTAAAACTTTCCGGTACATTTGATGCTATCTCGGATATTCTGGAAGGATTTTCAGTGCTATCTTTGAGCCCAATAATGTTTGGATGTTCAGCTAACTTAATGATTGTTTCCGGTTCTATATTGACGTTGGTGAACTTTGGAACATTGTAAATAATGATGGGAATCATCACGCTTTCTGCTACTTTAGTGTAATAATTAAGAAAAGTATGATGCTTCATTTCACTTTTGAAAAAGGATGGGGTAATAACTAAAGCATAGTCGGCTCCATTTTCAGCAGCCTGATTTGTGATAGAAATAGTCTGTCGAATTGAGTCGGAACCAGTACCAGCAATTAATATTTTTTTAGTTTGCTCCCGGACTACAGAAACTATTTGTAGCTTTTCTTCTCTGGTCAGGAATACACTCTCTCCATTAGAGCCGAATAGAACATAACCTGAAAGATTTTTTCTTTCATACCTTCGTAAATTTTTCTGAAGCATTTCAACTGAAAGCTCATCATCAACGAAGGGTGTTGTCAGCGGTGGATAAATACCACTTAAGTTACTTTTCATAAATCATTATATTTTATAAGATAATCTATTTATTAAAAATATTTTTTAATACAAATAAAACATTCGCAGGTCGCTCTGCAAGTCTTCGCATATACCACGGATACCAGTGTTCACCATAGCTGATCAGCGTTCTGATTTTATATCCTCCAGAAGCTAGTTTGTACTGCTCTGAAGTTTTAATTCCGTACAGCATTTGGAACTCGAGCTTTTCTTTCGGAAGTCCGACTTTTTTAGCTTCTTTTTTAATGTGCTCCTGAAGCAAAATATCATGAGTTGCAAACGCTACACGAATATCTTTTTTCATAATCTGATTTAATAGAAATTCTGATAATAAAAGATAATTAGCATTAACTTGGGAGATATTCTTAAATGCGACAGTTGCAGATTCCTTATAAGCACCTTTGACTAATCTTATCCATGGATTTATGTCAACCAGTGATTTGATATCATCCATAGTTCGGTAAAGATATGCCTGAAGACATAAGCCAACATTATTATACTTCTCCTTAATCTTCCGATAGAATTCGATTGTCTTATCAACGTAGGAACTATCTTCAATATCAATAAAAATATTATTGTTTAATTGCTTTGCTTTATCTGCTATCTTTATGAAGAGTTCAAGCGTTTTATCGAATAATAAATCAAGACCGATATGGGTCAGCTTTAACGATATTTCAATATCAAGATTTTCCTCGTGAATTCTTTCAAGAAGATACATATAATGTTGAGAGTTGATTTCAGCTTCTGCAAGTGTAGTAATGTTTTCGCCGAGATGCGTAAAAGTAGTCGGGATATTGTGTTTAAGCAGTTCTCTTGTTGCAATAATGGCATCCTCAACTTTTTCACCAGGCATAAAGCGTTTTAAAGCTTTTTGGACAAACTTCAGTTTTGGAACACGGCTTTTCAACAATTCATTCTTCGACGCCCAAAGCAATATGTTTCGACTTATTCCCATTCTTTTATAAAATTTTTGAATAATTCTCTAAATAAAAATATTCATTTTAAAGTTAATAAAGAGAGTGGATTAGAATTTTCATTATGTTGGCTGTACGTTGATTGCTTGGGAATCTACTTTAAACAAAGATGCCGGATCGAGCCTGTTTGGAGCAGACAGGTCCGGCATTATGCATATAATTATAAACCTGGCCAGAGCCAGCCGAATATTCCTCCCGTGAAGAGAGCGTAAATCAATCCATCGAACATTGATTTGAATGTTGCCGACCAGTTTTTATTGAACCAGATGCTGTTTTGCAGCAATGCTAAACTGTATCCGGCAAATGCGGTCACTCCTGCAAATCGAAATACTGAAAGGTAATGTGCCCCTTCAGAGAGTGCACGACCTGCCACATAAGCAGCGAAGACTCCAACTATAATTGAATAGACAAACCAAAGAGTAAGTTCTTTAGCCATAGATGATGATTCTCTTTTCTTAATTGTCATCAAACCCACAGGACCTTTTTTTAATTTTTCCAGGAATTCCTGTGAACTCATATCCTTCATATCTTTTGGACGTGGAAAATGATAATCACCTTCCGGAATATTATATTTTCGCAAATCGTCCAGAATATCCTTTTCGGATGGGAGTTCTTTGTAATCATTGGCGTGATAGCCAAGTGCCATATGAATAATTGAGCTGAGTATAAAAACGGCAACTGCTGAAAGAAGTATTGGCAGCCAAAGAGACATGATCGGAACCATAGCATAACCTCCTATTAGTTAATGAATGTTAATTATTCCCTCTGGGGTTAAAATAAGAAAATTAATTTATCTGTGAAAAATGTGATTTGAAGTTTATTAAGTAGTTAACGATTTTAGGGTGGTTGCTCAGTTGTCAAGTTGCTTTATTGATTTTCTATCAATTCAACAATAAATCAAAAAAAACAATTTTTAAGATCAATAACTATTTTGTTCAGTTCTTCTGATTATCTCTTCCTGAAGTTCAGGAGTGAGATCGACAAAGTAATCGCTGTAACCTGCAACACGTACAATTAAATCCCTGTAATTTTCAGGATGTTTTTGTGCTTCGCGTAAAGTTTCAGCATTTACTACATTAAACTGGATATGGTGTCCGTCCATCTTAAAATAAGAACGAATCAGGGAAACAATTTTGTTAATCGATTCTTCACCTTCAAAAATTTGTGGGGAGAATTTTTGATTTAGCAATGTTCCGCCCGTTCGCAGGTGGTCAATCTTCGCAGCCGATTTTAGAACTGCTGTTGGTCCGTTTACATCAGCGCCCTGAACTGGAGAAATACCTTCTGAAACAGGAATTCCGGCAAGTCTTCCATCAGGAGTCGCACCGGTAACACTTCCAAAATAAACGTGGCTTGTTGTAGGGAGTAAGTTTATTCTGAAATGTCCGCCTTTTGTATTTGGTCTTCCATCAATAGCTGAAAAGTAAATTTCAAAAACTGATTTAAGAACTTCATCGGCATAATCGTTATCGTTACCATATTTCGGAGTTTCATTCAAGAGCATATTTTTTAAGTCATCAAAACCTTCAAAGTTTTTAATCATTGCAAAGAGAAACTCTTCCATCGTGAACTTCTTCTTATCAAATACATTATACTTGATTGCAGTTAGTGAATCTGTTACAGTTCCAATTCCAACTCCCTGAATATAAGAAGTGTTGTATCTTGCACCACCATTATTGTAATCCATTCCTTTGTTTATGCAGTCATCAATCAACAAAGACATAAACGGGGCAGGGAGGTATTCAGCGTAAAGTCTTTCGATAATGAGGTTGCCTTTTATCTTAATATCAGCAAAGTAGTTGATTTGCTTTTTGAATGCTTCAATTAAATCATCAAAAGTTTGAAATGATTTCGGATCTCCGGTTTGAATTCCTATTTGTTTTCCTGTTTTAGTATCAACTCCATTATTCAGAGTGATTTCAAGAATCTTTGTCAGGTTGAAATACCCCGTGAGGATGTAACTCTCTTTACCAAACGCACCAGTCTCAACACAACCGCTTGCACCACCATTTCTCGCATCAATAATTGATTTCCCTTGACGCAACATTTCCTGGATTATTACATCAGTGTTAAATAAAGATGGCTGACCGTAACCTGTTTTAATAATATCCAAAGCTCGCTTAACAAGTTGGTCAGGATTTTTCTTACTTATCTGTACCATCGAACTTGGCTGAAGTAAACGCATTTCTTCAATTACATCAAGAATTAAAAATGTTAGTTCGTTAACTGCATCTTCACCTTTCTCATTTACTCCTCCTACATTGATGAGACAAAAGTCTGTGTAAGTATTACTCTCTTTTGATGTAACTCCAACTTTCGGTGGTGCCGGCTGGTTATTAAATTTTATCCAGAATGCCTGAAGAAGTGTTTTCGCTCCTTCCGCATCCAGCAATCCTGATTCAATATCTCTTTTATAAAAAGGATAAAGATGCTGATCGAGTCTGCCGGGATTAAAAGAATCCCAAGTATTCAGTTCAGTTATTACTCCGAGATGTACAAACCAATAATACTGTAAAGCTTCCCAAAAAGTTTTCGGTGCACTTTCAGGAACACGAGCACAGATTCCAGCCATCGTTTCAAGTTCATTTTTTCTTGATGGATTATTTTCTTGCTGAGCTGCTTCATAAAGTTTCAAGCTGTATCTTTTTGCAAAGCTGATTAGAGCATCGGCTGCGATATCCATTGCATTTAATTCTTCTCTTTTTGCAAATGCTCGCGGATCGTTGTAAAAATCAAGCAAATCAATTGATGCTTTTATCTTCTCTCTAAAATCTTTCATTCCCATTTTGTAAATCTTATCATCAAGAACAGTATGACCAGGAGCGCGTTGTTCCATAAATTCAGTAAACACTCCGGCTGAGTAAGCATCTTTCCATTGCTCATCCATTTCATTAAAGATTCTATCTCTGATTGATCTTCCGCTCCAAAAAGGTATCACCTCTTCGAACTGATATTTTTTTGTTTCTTCATCAACTTTAAAAGAAATTTTCTCACGGTTATGAAGGATGTCAAAATCCTCAAGACTATGTGTGCAAAGTTCAGGATAAGTTGGAGTTGCTTTTGGTGATGGTCCTCTTTCACCGACAATTAATTCATCTTCCCCTAAATACAATTCTTTGTGCTCAAGAATATATTTGAACGCTTTTGCTCTTGCGACAGGAATGGAATATTTCTCCGCCTGACCACCATAATAAAATTCAGTAAGGAGTCTCGCTCTTTCAATGGAAATAGTTTCTTCAGCATTAAGACTTTGTTCACGAAGTTTTTTAATTCTATCATTCATATTCAACCACCGATTTTAACTTTATATTTTAATTCACTAAAAAATTCCCGAATATTCTCCAGGTTTTTTCTTTCAGGTGATAGTGTGTCTCCCATTTTATTTTCTTTACCATACTTTTTATACTTTCCCTCACCTGCACGATGGTAGGGCAAAAGGTTAACTTCAATTACATTATTCAGATAAGAAATGAAACCACGGATTGCAAAAAGATTTTCATTTGTATCAGTAATTTCAGGCACGATTGGAATCCTGATTATTATTTTCTTACCAAGCTGATCCAGTTCAATCAAGTTCTTCAGTATAATTTGATTTGATACTCCGGTATATTTTTGATGAACATCATCGTTCATCAGTTTAAGATCGTAAAGAAAAAGATCAACATTTGGTGCGATCTGGTTTAACGTATCTTCGGAAGTAAAACCACTTGTATCAACTGCAGAGTGAATTCCGATTGACTTACATTCTTTCAGCAGAAGGTTTAGAAATTTAGATTGCATTAACGGTTCACCACCCGAAAAAGTTACTCCTCCATTTGATTCTTCGTAGAAGATTCTGTCCTTGATAATTTCAGACATTAATTCATCAACAGAAATTTCTTTTCCTACTTCATCTTTACTCATTGTGAATGATTGATCGAAACCTCGTCTTAAATTACAGCCATCAAATTTTTCGGGAAGGATTTTGTGGCTTTCCGGATTATGGCACCACCAGCATCGAAGAGGACAACCTTTAAAGAAAACAGTTGTGCGTATTCCAGGACCATCGTGAATGGCAAAGCGTTGAATATTAAAAATTATTCCGTGAGTTGAATCAGTCATTTTTCAAGAAAAAATATTACTTCAAAAATAACTAAAAATTTGTGTCTTTAAGAGGAGATG
>CAZXGJ010000085.1:0-10083 GCA_964639955.1 uncultured Ignavibacteriaceae bacterium | reverse complement strand
CTAATCTACCTTACTTAATTAACCCGAAATTCCATTTTCCGCTGAACCAGTACATATAACCCTCAGAATAAGAAAAATAAGAATTATAATTTACCGCACAGTATTTATAATATAGCCCTGCAGGCCAGGTTTTTCTTTCCCATACAATCATAGCTCTTCCGTTGTATCCCCAGCCGATAACAGGATTGGCGTTCGTTGTATAACTCTCAGAGTATTCATCGCTGGCTAAAGTATTTTGACCAAGAATGTAATCATTACCGGAAGCATAAAATGATGCAAGTTTAATGTGGTAGCTTGTTCCGTTCTGTTCCTGGTAAACGATCGCCACAACATTCCCGTTATAATCCATTGAAGGATTCTTCGCGTCATTTACATTTAGCGGTCTGTTATTGTTCATAAGTCTCCAGGTGCTGCCGCCGTCAGTGCTTATTTCGTACCATATTTTATTCATACTTTCATAGACGATGTGCATCCTTCCATCAGTGGTTTTAACAAACTTCCTCTGGCTGTTGTTATAGTATGCCCCAGCATCGTTGGAATGGTTCGGGTATTTGTAATATGCTTCAAGTGTTGTATTTCCTTCTGGAGTAATCTGTCTTGGATTAGGAAGCAACAAGTTGTCTTTCCAGCCAGCAAAGCGATATGATTTATTATTATAAATTCTTGGATCTGGTGCCGTTACGTTCTCACTCTCATACTGAAATACACTGCCTATTGATCCAAAGTTAACTATACCGTCAAACTCGGTTGTTGCATTTAAATTTACTGTTGCTTTATACTTAAAGGTAGCCATATATGTTGAATCATCTATTTGTTGATCCATAACAGGATTTAGCGAGATCCGGTTACCATTTTTAAACCAACCTCCTTGATGTTCTGGAGAACTATTAAATTTTCTATATATAGATTGATATATCTGTTCCTGAGCATTAAAATGTCTTGTTGAAGCATCATTGAACGCAAATAATTTTTCATTATTTGGTTCATTATCGGTATTGTAGTTTTGGTATTCAACATTGACAGTGCCTCCGTATGAAACAGATGCATCAGGATTTATAAATTTATTCTTTACTGCAACTTTATCATAAATTACATTGATTCCATCAATATCATATTGATGTAATGTTCGCCAATCACTGGTTGGATTTCTAGAGATCCACATTATGGTCTGTGAGTTATTTGAATGACATAATCCAAGAATATGACCTAATTCGTGAAGAGCTGTTGCCTGTAAATCTTTGTAACCGCTTGGCGTTGGATGAGTATTACTAAATCCCCAATATTCATCGTTAAGCAACATCAAACCACTACAGTTTTGTTGGGGGAAGTACGCAACTGCAATTACATTAAAATTTGCACCAGTACTTTCTATTTCATTAATCGTTGCAAACTTAATCTTAATATTTGCTTCATTTTCACTAAACACTTGTGTGAAAGTAAAAGGTACTGCTTGTCTCCAAGAATTGAATGCTGCTTGGAATGCAGATTCAACTTCTGTTTGCGAAAGATCATTACAGCTATTTATAAAATAGTATTTCAATTCAGAAATGGACCAATATTGTCCGCTAATTTGATAATTTCCAGAAGCTCCTGAGCAAGGACTACCATCGCAATATGAATATTGAGAGTAACTCTTCAAATTAAAAGAAAAAATGATGAGGATAACTGTAGCAAAGTAAGAAAAACATTTTAGTAAGAGATTAATTACTAGGTTCATACTACCTCCCGCATTTTATTGTGAAAAATGTTACTTGCCGTGATATATAATTCCATTGTATATATCACAAATGAAAATTTCATTTCCATTCCCCCAAACTCCAAATAATGATTGAAAACCTGGCGGTGAGTTTCCATTAAAAATATCTATTTCTTTCCAGTCAGTTCCATTAAAATGATAGGGATATTTATGAAATCCCACCGCCCAAACATCTTTTTCGTTACGAACAAAAGAATTAAATAATCCATTCGGAGATGATGTTGAGACTACCAAAGACCACCCACTACTATTAATTTCTCCATTAATGGCTGAAGTCGAATAAATTCCATTCTCGTTGAAGGTGAATGCTTTATCCTTTAATACAACTAAACCGTGAGCACCAAACTTTCCGTTAAACAAAGTCGTCTTATCTATAAGTTTAAATGAATTACCGGATAGTTTATAAAGGAAGAGGGAATCAATTCCAATTAAATAATCTGTAAGATAAACTTGATTTTCGTATACAGCTATCGAAGGTATATCTGACATCTCCCTGATAAAAAATCTTTCCCATTCCCCGTTTTTATATCGGAACACGTCCTCAAAAGTCGAAATCCAAAAATGATCTTTTTCAACTCCGAAAACATCCCAATAACCATTTGGCATTTTTGCAGTGTCACCAATAACTTCGGTCCACATACTTCCGTTAAAATGCATTACAAAAGATACGTCTCTTTCCGGATTACTGAACCTTGTTCCCCCAAATGCCCAAACATCATTTTGTGCAGTTCCCCAAACTCCACCTACTATCGATGAACCACCGCTAGGATCCATAATTGGTGTCCCTTCAACTGCTCTTTTCCAGGCAGTTCCGTCATAATGCCACAAACAGTTTCTTACATCTGCGGTAAAATGCGAACCCCAAACATCCGTTGGAGAGCTACCCCACATTGATTTCAATTCAATGAATGTTGGTAAATTTTCATAATCAATACTATCAACACTCCAAACATAATCTCTTCTTCCGGGTGGTATGTTGTCATCAACCAGCGGGTTATCACTGCAGGTGTTAAGTGCAAGCAAATAAAGGAAAATATTTATTAGTAATAATTTCTTCATACTTTTTTCTAATTGTATAAATACATAAGGAAAAATAAAAATTAAAACTGTAAGTATTGAGCTATTAATTACTAAAGCAACAACTGTGCTAAATTATCAATAGATGAAATTGAGAAGAATACCGGCAAAGAAATATTTCACAATTTTTATTGCGACACTTTTGTTGATGTAATATGAAAGAGATGGCGTTTCCATATTTTGAACTTCGTCCGGTTGGTATTGAAACACATACGGATAGTTAAACTGTTATGCAACAGACCCTAAAGTTTCTACTCCCTTATAATTTCAATACTCCCTTCCTTCGGCAGCTTAATTGTATAAACATTTCCGTTCTTATTGCTCAGATAGTTTTCTCTTAACCATGGGTTGAACATTTTCAATATATAATAATTAATTCCATGGATAGAAGCGTAATCGGCAAAGTTTGTGACAGAGCTGTCGAGAGTCACTTCATAATATTCGAGAGGCTTATAAAGATCTTCATCTCTGATATCAAAGCCATATTTTGTTGGTTCCTGCATTATGTACTTGAAGGCAACGATCCTCCCAACGAACCGTGCCGTTTCATAATTAAGTACAAGGTTAAAATAATTTTTTGCTTTCTGCCTCTCGCGCTGATTAGTAAGACCTTCCTGCCCCATATTGTAAGATGCAGCCGCAGATATCCAGCTTCCGAACATATTAAAAGAGTCCTGCAGATACTTGCAGGCTGCTTCTGTGGATTTTTCAACGTGGTATCTTTCATCGACTTGTCCGTTTATTTCGAGGCCGTATTTTTTTCCTGCGGCTTCCATAAACTGCCAGAAGCCGGTTGCCCCGGCAGGGGAGATAACGTTTTCAAGATTACTTTCTGCGACACATAAATATTTGAAGTCATCAGGGATATTATTTTTCTTTAGTATTGGCTCAATTACCGGAAACCAGCGGTTGGCTCTTTTAATTGCAAGTATTGTAGAAGAATGCCAGTAAGTGTTCGAAAGGAATTCTCTTTCCATCCTTTCATAAACATCAAAGTTTTCGGTTGGGATTTTTTCGCCGGCAAATTCAAGATACTCCGGAATGTCAGGAGAAATTATTCTATAACCCTGCGGGAAATCTTCGCCTGGCTGCTCCGCAGCGTTTGTAGTAAAATTCCCCAAAGAATTATTAAGTAAAATTGTTAAGATCAAGCCAAGTGTGAACAAGCTTCCAAATGCAAAATAAATGTACTTAACGGAGGAGTTTTTCATAGTGCCAATTCTTTCTGATTTTGTATTTTTGTTTGTGTTTTTGATTTGCGAGTATATAAAAATTCCGGCGCAAAAGTAAATCAGAAAAATTGCATCAGTAAGGTTAAGAAAAAGAGTAATATAAAAAGAAAGACAATTACGCAGATGAAAACTAACCAATAGCTGATTATGAACGAAGTAAAATCAAACAAGCAGTACAATCCCCGAATGCACTCTGCAGAACATATACTTAACCAGACAATGGTAAGAATGTTCAGCTGTGGCAGATCCTTCAGCAATCATATTGAAAAGAAAAAATCAAAATGCGATTATCACTTCACCAGGAATCTGACAGAGGAAGAAATAAATTTAATAGATGATAAAGTAAACGAAGTTATTCAGCAGGACTTAAAAGTAACTGAAGAGTTTTATCAGAAAAATGAAGCACTAAAAATGTTTAACCTTTCCCGCCTTCCAGAAGATACCGGAGAAATAGTGCGAGTAATTAAAATCGGTGATTATGATGCCTGCCCCTGCAGCGGTTTGCACGTTGCACATACCAGAGAAATAGGAGTGTTTAAAATTATCTCAACGGATTTTAATAAGGGAGCTTCCTCTGAAGACTTCGCCCGCATGAACGGAGTGCTTAGAATAAGATTTAAGCTTACCCCTTGAAATATTCTATTCAAGCAGTATCATCTTTTTCGATTCAACAAAACCACCACTTTGCAGTTTGTAGATATAAATCCCACTGGATAATTCGCCTGCATCAAACTCGATTTCATATACACCTGCAGTCTGTACTTTATTAACTAAAGTTGTCATCTCCCGACCTAACAAATCATAAACTTTCAGTATTACTAAAGCCCCTCCCTGGGAGGGATTTAGGGAGGCCGGGATTGAATATCTAATCGTTGTTGACGGATTAAATGGATTGGGATAATTTTGACCAAGTATAAAATTAGTTGGCATTTCTTCTGAATACTCTTTTACTCCGGATGTTGCACCAACACTTCTGTAGATATTACCATCACATGAAACGAACAGTTTGTTATTTTGATTATAAACCAAAGAAGAAATTGAACTAAATGATTTTTTTTGTAAACCAGAACTAATATCTGTCCACGTAGACCCGTTATTGGTTGAACGAATAAAAACAGAATCAGTCCAGAGACTCCAGGCATGTATGTTTCCAGATTGATCAATTATAATATTACCCATTTCTAACAAGTCTTCATAAACAACTGACCAAGAGTCTCCGTTATCAATCGAACGGCAGATTGATCCTTTGATCCCATTTGGCAGAGGTCCCCCATATTGAGTTAGAAATATGTCTCCTTCCGAATTAATTGCAAACCAGCCGCAGCTAAGATTGGGCAAGCCATTTGTTACAATTGTCCAATTATTGCCATTATCTGTTGAACGATATACTAAATTTTCGAAGCTCATAAATATATGTCCATATGAATTAAAGACAATTGACACTGGACTGGCCCAATTTGTCGATATCCAACTATCCCCATTATCAGTAGACACTAATACAGAGACCGGTGCTAAATAATTTCCAACATAAATGTGTCCAACTTGGTTGATACAAATAATATAATATACTTGGGGTAAACTATTAAGAGCCTTCCAACTATTACCATTATCAGTTGAGCGGAAAATTTTATGCTCAGTCCAATTGATGTCATAGCCAGATGCAAATAGAGAACCGTTTTCCTTATTGATGTCAAGTTTAATAATATTCGGAATAGTCAATCCGTCATTTACAGGGAACCAATTTTCTCCATCATCATCCGATTTAAGCATTCCAGTATTAAGAACTCCTGCAAAAAGTTGTCCACCAGAATTTATAACCAGGGACCCGGTAGATTGATCCTGTGGAAAATTAGTATTTTCCCAAAAATTCTGAGCATTGATACTGGAAATCCTCAGAAGTAACGAAAGAATAAATATAAAGTATTTCATAAATCCTCCTTTAATAAAATGTTAGAATCATCCGTCAACTGACGGATGATTCTCACGTTTAAAATCATTTCAACAGAATTAATTTTTTGGTTTGTGTATGACTGCCAGCATGTAAAGTGTAAAAGTATATTCCAGAAGAAAGTTTAGCTGCGTTAAAGTTTACTTCATAACTTCCAGCAGGTTTTTCTTCATTAACTAATGTTGCAACTTCATTTCCCAATACATCATAAACTTTAAGTGATACAAATTCTGAAGTTGGAATTGAATACTTAATTGTTGTTGATGGATTGAATGGATTGGGATAATTCTGTTCTAAGGAAAATTGTTCCGGCAAAGTCAAGTAAACAGTTAACTCTCCAACAACTTTCTGTGTACCATCAAAGTCGAGCTGGTTTAGTCTGTAATTGTAAATACCAGGTTGAAGATTTTTATCTGTAAAAGAATAATCTTGTGTTTCAGTTGTTGTTCCTTTACCATCAACAAAAGCAATCTTATTTCCATTACGGTAAATCTCAAATCCCTGATTATTTATTTCTGTTGCTGTCTGCCAGGAAAGTTGGATGTTATTTCCTGTAATGGAAGAGTTGAAGCTGACTAACTCAACAGGTACAGTGGAATTAATGCTCCGGAATATTCCTGTGGGAGTGCCGACGTAAATATATCCTGACATATCAATGGCAAGAGACCAAACATATAAGTCTGTTAGTCCTTCATTTACTGGAAACCAATTGTAACCGTTGTCAGTAGATTTGTAAACACCATACTCATAAATCCCTCCAAAAAGTTCATCGAGATCGTTAACTATAACTCTATCTACCGTGCCATTATTGACCAAAGACCAATTAATACCATTATCCGTTGAACGCCACATCCCCCAACCAAATACTGTAATAGCAAGAATATGTCCTCTTGAATTAATTGAGATTGTATTAAAATCTATTCCACCAGGATTAGTAACAGACCAACTCTGACCTTGATCAGTAGATTTATAAATGCCAAAGCGATCACCAACAAAAATATCTCCCTGTGCATTAATTTTTATAGTACAGGGATATTGAGTGGGGTAACTTGTTAAACCCCAGGTAACTCCATTGTCGTGTGAAACAAATAGACCATAAGTATTTGAATTTCCTGATTCAATCGGGATCAAATATGATGAGAGAAATATATCACCGTTTGAAGCAAAGGCAATGTCATACGTCTGAGGATTTGACATTCCCGAATCACTCTTTACCCAATGCTCACCATTGTCGATTGAACGATATACGTAACCCGTATTATAATAATCGGAATGTGCAGCGAATAAATGCCCATTCGGATTGATAGCAATTGGTGACCACCGACCAAGTGCTGGTAAACCACTATTAACTCCTGTCCAAGTTCCACCATTATCAGTCGAGCGAAATATGTTGTTATAAGTTCCAACAAAGATGTGTCCGTTTGCATTTATTGCAATAGATAAAGCACTATCCGGAGAACTGATTAAAGGTTCCCAGAAATCCTGAGCATTCAAGTTGAAAGCCACCATTAACATTGAGAAAACTGTTTTTAGATTTTTCATAAAACCTCCTTTAATAAAAATGTGAGGCTCATCCGTCAACCGACGGATGAGTCTAACGTTATAATCATTTCATCAGAATTAATTTTTTAGTTTGAGTGTAACTTCCTGCTTGCAAAGTATAGAGATAGATTCCTGATGAGAGATCAGTTGCGTTGAAATCTATTTCATAACTTCCAGCTGGTTTTTGTTCATTAACAAGAGTAGCTACTTCGTTTCCCAATACATCATAAACTTTAAGTGATACAAATTCTGAAGTTGGAATTGAATACTTAATTGTTGTTGATGGATTGAATGGATTGGGATAATTCTGTTCTAAGGAAAATTGTTCCGGCAACGTTAAGTAAACTGTCAATTCTCCAACAACTTCCTGTGTACCATCGAAGTCAAGTTGATTTAATCTGTAATTGTAAATTCCGGATTGAAGATTTTTATCAACAAAAGAATAATCCTGAGTCTCAGTTGTTGTTCCTTTTCCTTCAACAAAAGCTATCTTACTTCCGTTGCGGTATATTTCAAAACCCTGGTTGTTTGTTTCTGTTGCTGTTTGCCAGGTAAGTTGGATGCTATTTCCACTAATTGTAGAGTTGAAACTTGCTAATTCAACTGGTAACGGAGAACCAACATATTTATAGACTGAATCGTTGTCGCTTCCGCACCAGCCAGTGGTTGCTGAAGCAAAATCTGAAATTCCACGCGTTACTGTATTATCGCAAAGATTCCAGGTTATTCCATTATCAAGAGTATATGCTGATCCAGGTGTTGTAGGAAAACCTGGATAATTGCCACTTGTAATCATATATCCTCCCGGTGTTCCAGGTGCATAGGCAATGAATCCTCCCACAAATCCCAGATTATAAGGTAAAATTTGTGTAAATGAATCACCACCATCAGTGGTTTTAAAAAGCTGGGGATTTGGAACAAATCTACCCATAAGTCCGTTATTGGGATCTTTAAATACCGGAAGTGCTGGCACTCCGTTATTTATAAATTTACGTTCCCAGGTTTGACCACGGTCTGTTGTGCGAAAGAATCCTCCAAACTCTATTATTGCATCTGAGAACATAAACCAGAAGCTGTTGCTTGCACTTGAATAAAAATGAAAGGTTTGTATCTCATTTGCCGAAAGCGGGGGAAAATTACTTTGTGGAACTCGAGTCCAATTTGTACCACCATTTGAAGTTGTATAAACTTCCCAATAACCGTCTTTGGGATTTCCAACACAAATTCCATCATTCGCATCAAAGAAGTAAATAATTTTTGGGAAACTACCGGTTGTAAAACCAATATTCTGCGGAGACCAGGTTGCACCGCCATTTGTAGTTTTAAATACACCTCCACCTGATACATTGGATGAATCATACATTGCAATCCAGGCAGTGTTAGCATCGATAGCTGCAACATATGCAAACTTCCAGCTAAGTGGAACTCCGGGGATTGATGATGCTGTCCACTGTGCGCCACCGTTTGTTGTCCTGATGTATTGATTAGTAAATCTGCCCACTGCCCAGCATACATCATCACTCACAGCAGTAAATCTCATAAATAATGTTGATGTGTTTTGACCAGAGTATTGTGCCTCCCAACAATCCTGTGCAGATACAACGCCACAGAAAAAAAGAAACAAAGCTGCGAAAGTGAAAAAGAATGCTTTCATTTCGAACCTCCTTTAAATAATTATTAGAAAAAAATTACGGAGGCTAATAAATAAAAAAAGCGGCGGGACTACATAGCAGTATTGTTCCGATTAGTTGCACTATTGTTCCAAATGAAGGGATACATATAGTAAACCGTTGAAACGGTTAAATATTAATACCTATTTTATTAACCCACGACTTAAGTCGTGGGCTATTGAAAAAAATTCAATGGAAACCGTTTTAACGGTTTATATAAAGCAGTTTATTTTTTCACTTCGCTTGGCGGGTAGCCAAACTCTTCCTTGAAACACCTTGTGAAATAAGCAGGACTTGAAAACCCAAGTGAAAAGGCAATCTCTGCAATGTTCCCCGTTAGGTCTTCAATCATCCTTTTTGCTTTTGCTAATTTTACTGACCTGACATAAAGACTTGCCGACTTTCCGGTTAAAGCTTTCAGCTTTCTGTGCAATTGTGTTCTGCTCATTGCAGCTTCTTTGCAGAATTCTTCTATATTAAATTCCTCTTCTGAAATATGCTTTTCAATAACCTCTCCAACTCTAAGCATAAATTTTTCATCAATGCTGCTGAGTTTTTTCTCTTTAATTTCAGATGATCTGCTTCCAATCTTGCTGAATTTTTCTTGAAGCTTTTTCCTTATGCTTATTAGATTCTTTATTCTTACCTGAAGTTCTTTTATATCGAAAGGCTTTGTTAGATAATCATCGGCACCGGTTTCCAATCCTTCCAGTTTATTTTCCTGTCCTGCCTTTGCCGTAAGTAAGATTATTGGTATGTGGCTTGTTTTCTCATCATTCTTAAGTATTCTTACTAACTCATTCCCATCCATCTTCGGCATCATCATATCGCTTATAATAAGATCGGGAATAATTTTTT
>CAZXGJ010000084.1:0-10087 GCA_964639955.1 uncultured Ignavibacteriaceae bacterium | reverse complement strand
CACTTCTGAAGATGATTGGCTGAATATTGAAACCTTAACTGCCGAAAAGAATGTTACAAATGAATTTATTCCACTTGAAGAGCTTGAAAAAAATCACATTATAAAAGTTCTTGAAAAAACTTACTGGAAAATCAGCGGACCGGGCGGAGCTGCAACTTTATTGAATATGAATCCCGAAACACTCAGATCAAAAATGAGAAAGCTGGGGATTAAACGAAATAATTTATGATGAACTCAAGTTATATAAACATTTTGCAGATGAAAGAAAGTATTAATCTTTCTATAATTTATCACAAGATGTAACCAACAGAAAATACAAAGTTTTTAATTGTAATTAGTCCACCGATTTAGAGGTTGTGTGAATATTATTAACCCACAGTTTCAACTGTGGGGAAAAGAAGCAAAAATAAAATACTTGAGAACCGTTTTAACGGTTTATTTTGATGGAGAAGAGATGTCACATTCACTAACAAAAATATGGATTCATTTGGTTTTCGGCACAAAAGATAGAATGCCTTTGATTAAAGAATCTTTTGAGAAGAAAATATATGAACATATAAAACAAATTATAGAGATTGATTTTAAGAGTTTATTATACGCAATAAATGGAACAGCCGACCATATTCATATTTTAATTCTTCAAAATCAAAATTATTCAATTGCTGATATCGCAAAGAATTTAAAAGGCAATTCTTCTCACTGGATTAATGAAAATGGATTTACAAATTTGAAGTTTGCATGGCAGACAGGTTACGGAGCTTTTTCAGTTAGTGAATCTATGACTGAGGATGTTAAAAAGTATATCCAGAATCAGAAGGAGCATCATAGAAAAATTAGTTTTGCAGAAGAGTATAAAAAATTTGAAGAAAAGTATGGCATTTGAAATGGAAACCGATGAATCGGTTTATGGTATATTTACTGTCATTTCTCCATCCCCACGACTGAAGTCGTGGGTTGGTTACGAATTAGTTTGATATTTAACCCCCGTTATATTTAACAGTTATCGTTTTATTTAACGACCCACCAATTAACTTTTTCCCTTTTTCTTCATTTACGAGCATTATTCGCACCATGTCCTCTGGCTGGATTATTGGCTATTAAATGATTGCGTTAAATGTCATCTATCGTTAAAACCTTTTTTCAGAGAGATTTTATGGAAACAGTAACAATCACAGCCAAAATTACAGAAGGTAAAAAAGCAGAATTTTTTCAGACAATGGAATCTCTGAAACCGCTAATCAAAAATTATTGCAGCGGGTTTGACGTAACAATAAGTAAAGATAATGAATTGACTATCCTGATAACATTTTCCAGTAAAGATGAACTTGAAACCAATTTTTATAATACTGAATTCAATATCCTCAAAGGTTCTGTGATTAGCCTGTGTGATGATGTCAAAATAAAAGTGAGTGACTCTCTCGTAACTAATAGTTAAAAATGAACAAACAACTTTTAGAATTGTCGTGATTAGAAAAATTAACATTTTACAGACATTTAATAATTAAAGGAGTTCAAATATGAGTGATGAAGTAAATACGGTGAAACTTCCTGAAGCAACTAAGTTTCATTGCTTTAAGTTTACTAAAGCAAAAAGAACAAACAGTTTTAAACTAATTGTGAGAAGTTTGAAATTAATCGTTATACTTTTTCTATTAGTTTCTTTTACCGCTCCGTCTGATGGCTTTGCGCAAGAAACACAGCGCAGACCGAACATAGTAATAATTGTTGCAGATGATATGGGATATTCTGATATGGGTTCTTTTGGAAGTGAAATTCAAACCCCAAATATGGATAACCTGGCAAATGAAGGAGTACGCTTCACTAATTTCTATACTCACGCAACTTGTTCACCAACAAGATCAATGCTGTTAAGTGGTGTTGATACCCATATTAATGGTTTGGGTAATATGGATGAATGGTCTGCTCCAAATCAGCAAAGTGTTCCCGGGTATGAGGGTCATTTGAAAAAACAGATCGCGACTTTACCGGAATTACTAAAGCAAGGCGGTTATCATACATATATGGTTGGCAAATGGCATCTGGGAAAAGCTCCTGATCTGATACCTGCAGCCAGAGGTTTTGAGCGTGACTTTGCATTGCTGGATGGAGCAGGAAGTTATTGGGATATGACAAACTTAGCAGCACTTACTCCAAAATCAATTTTTACAGAGGATGGAAAATATCTTACAGAACTTCCTGATGATTATTACGCTACAAAAACTTACACTGATAAGATGATTGGATTTATTGAAGATAGCAGAAAGGATGGTAAACCATTTTTTGCATACGTTGCACACCAGGCACCACACGATCCTTATCATCTTCCCAGAGATTGGCGCAACCGGCATGTAGGTGAATACGATAAGGGCTGGGATCAGGTTCGACAGGAACGTCTGAAAAAACAAATTGAACTTGGCATTGTCCCTGCTAATACTCAGCTTGCTGAAAGAATGTGGTTCCTTCCGGATCCGCTTGTCCTGGCTCCTGCAGCAAAAGCAATTCTTGGTAAGAAGATGGAGCTCTATGCCGGAATGGTGGAAAATATGGATTTTCACATAGGTAGATTAATAGAATACCTTAAGCAGATTGGTGAGTATGAAAACACTATCTTCATTGTCTTTGGTGACAATGGAGCTGAGGGAACAGATCTATTTAAAATGATTGCCGGTACACCGGGCACACTTAATTTTTTGTTTGCTGCAGCAAATTGGTCAGAAACCGATCCGAATGCATGGGGTGATCCTGGCAGCTATGTTGCTTATGGTCCGATGTGGGCGCAGGTTTCAATGACACCATTTAGTCAGTACAAGGGTTGGATGGGTGAAGGTGGAATTCATAATGCTCTGATCGTTAGCGGTCCTGTGGTTAAGCGACCTGCCGGAAGTATCAACCACGGACAGATGAACGTTATCGATATAATGCCGACTTTACTCGAAATTGCAAATGTTAAATATCCCGAGAAATTTGAAGACGGCAGTGAACTGCCTCCACTCATCGGTAAATCGTGGGTAAATGTATTAACTGGTAAATCAGAATCACCACGAACTGAAAAGGACTATATGGCATGGGAAATATTTGGTAACCGTGCTTTGATACAGGGAGATTGGAAAATTCGGTGGGAATTTAAACCAATTGGTAAAGGAGATTGGGAACTATTTAATCTGGCGAATGATTCCGGTGAAAGAAAAGATCTTGCAAAAGAAAATCCTGAAAAGTTAAATGCACTTCTTAAACTATGGGATAACTATGTTAAAGAGAATAATGTAATAATTCCAAGCCGTTCTATGTTTGAAGCTCTTGAAGATGCTTTTCCTCCACGTGTTCCGGTTGAAGGAGGCTATCCGCCGCTTAATTACGAGCGACAGTTTGTACCGCCACAGGAGATGTTGGCTGAACCAAAGAAATAGAATCGTGGTGGAAATAATAAAACTTAATAAATATAGAAGGTGAAATAATGAAAGAATATATCTTATCTAAATTAAAAATGAATATTAAGCCGTATGCTGTAATTGCTATGCTTGCACTAACAGTTTTAAGCACCCAGCAAATTCTTGCACAAATGCCAGCTCGTTTTTATTGGAAGACTTTAGCTGGTGCTAATGGTGTACCGCTGATTGTTGAATCAATAAGCGGCAATACTAATCCGTTTGATCCTTCACACAATGTGAATCCGGGAGCTTACGTAAATGCAACAATGGCTATGGTTGGGTACGCAAAATTTTTACCATTGTTTGATCGGACAGCAATGATTTCAGTCATCGTTCCTATGGGTCACATTACCAGTGAGGTTGTTTCAACTACCTTTACTTCTAAAGAAACTGCAAAAGGTTTTGGCGACCCAATGCTTGAATTCGATATAAATATTATTGGTCCTAAGGCGCAAATGAGTCTGCCTGATCTTATGCGGTATGAACCGGGATTCTCACTTGATCTGATTATGGACATAGCTTTCCCGGTTGGTGAATACGACAATACAAAAGCTTTAAATCTCGGGCAGAATCGCTGGTACGGAAGATTAGGTGCACCTATCGTCTGGCAGATTGGTCCCTGGGTACCGGGCAGACGTACAACGCTGGAATTCTTGCCGGCAGTCTGGCTGTTTGGAGATAACACTGATTTCGTAGGGCAAACGATGAAGACCGATCCTATATTACAATTAGATGCACATCTCTCAAGAGATATTACACATAATTTCTGGGCATCACTGGATGGTGCATGGTTTAACGGCGGCAAAGCAACCATAGACACGCTGGAAGGTACAAAACTTAACAGTATCGCTCTCGGTATTACGCTGGGATATCAAATTAATGAAAACATTACTCTTACTTTTGGTTACAAGTCAACAATAAACGATGATGCTGCTGATGCAATGAGAATGGATGGGTTTATGGTGACCTTTGTCTACGGCTGGCATCCGCTGATTGAAGGTGTAAAGCGATTGAAGGAAAGTGAGTAAGTTAAAGTTCGGAAATTGAATTATTTTTTTATCCAAGCCATAAATAAAAATGTAAAATATTTTTAACTCATTTATTAACTAATTAAAAAGGAAAGAACTATGAAAGTAGTATCAAGTAAAATGTCTCTCATAAAAACCATAAGCATAATGCTATTGTTTTTGGCTTTAGCAGTTGGTCTTTATTCATGTTATCCGGGTGAAGAATTAACACCTGCGGATACAGATATAGTCGCAACATTCTTTGATAAAGAAGCTGACTTTTCTACAAAATTAACTTATGCAATACGTGATTCAGTAACCCGAATTGATGAAGATGGAGAGCCGGTATTTGAGGTTGGTCCGTACGATGAACAAGGTATAAACAGAATAAAAACAAATATGAATAATGCAGGTTATACTGAAGTTGCAAACCCTGCTGATGCTGATGTTTTAATAATAACATTTGCAAACAAATCAACCTGGGTTTCGGGTGGTTGTTATTCCTGGTGGTATAGCTGGTACTATACATATTACGGTTGGTGCTATCCGGTCTATTATACTTATGATACAGGAACGTTACTTATTGTAATGCTCGATGCAAAAGCTACTGAACAAAAAGATGCACTCTGGGTAGCAGCACTCAACGGAATTTTGGAAGATACGAGTGCAGGAATTGCAGACAGGTTAACTGATGGCATAGACCAGGCATTTACTCAATCACCATATCTTTATAAATAAACGACTATAGAGACATAATTATCAAATAAACATTTTAAGATTTAAATAAAGGTAAAAACTATGAAAATTATAAAATTAAAATTCTGGCAGATGTCTGCAGTCTTTGCATTGGTTCTGCTGATGTTTGGAACAGGCTACTCACAAAAAGAACAATGGTACGGAGCTTTTACTTATTCAGTTTCAATCCCAACCGGTGATACAAAATCATTTGTTGAAGAGATAAGCTGGCGAGGCATTGGTCTGGATTATAGGTATATGATTGATCGTACATTTAGTGTTGGTTTAAATTTTGGCTGGAACGTTTTTTATGAAAGAGCTGAAAATAAAACAACGCAAACCGAGAACGGTGCTGTAACCGGAACATCGGATCGCTATTTAAATTTCTTCCCTGTTATGGCAAACATTCACTACTACTTTGGTGAAAGAAAATCAGTCAGACCATATGTTGGTTTAAATGCTGGAGGTTATTATGTAAATCAGCGTTTCGCTATTGGTGTATTTCTATGGGAGGACGATTCCTGGCAATGGGCAATAGCTCCTGAGGCCGGAGTTGCCATCCCGGTTGAAAGAGACTTCGGAATTTTACTTAACGGTAAATACAACTATGCTTTTACGGGCGAATCGGTTTTCGGAACGGATGTAAATAATTCTTACTGGCAGATTAATGTTGGTGTTATCTGGGAGCCTTAGTAGTTAGTTGGTTAATTATTAAATAATTTGTTTTAGAAATTACGTTTTAATTTACTACTTAATAATAAATAAAGGATCTTGATATGCAATTAATAAAAAATTTTATAATTCCAACTTTTATTACGCTTATCACAACAATGTTATTAACTGGGTGTTCAACGATATCTGTCAATCAGGATTATGATCCTGGTTATGATTTTTCAAAATTAAAAACCTTCGGATTTCTTCCGATCCCGGAAGAAGCTGGAATTGATCAACTCAATGCTAACCGTTTTGGAGATGCAATCAAGAATGAATTGACAGCAAAAGGATATACTGTATCTGAAAATGCAGATTTTGGCGTGGCTATACTTTTTGGAAAGCAAACGAAAACAAATATTACTTCCTACGGTTACGGATACGGTCCTTATTGGGGCAGATATGGTGGCACAACAAATATAGATGTATCACAGTATGATGAAGGAACTCTGGTAATTGATGTTATCGATATGGCTAAGAAAGAGTTAGTCTGGCGTGGCACCGGAACAGGAGCTTTAAACCCAAGCGCTACCGTGGAAGAACGAACCGCAAATATTAATAATGCAGTCGCTCAAATACTTGCACAGTTTCCGCCGACACAGGTTCAAAAATAAATAATTTATCTTTGAGAACTCATTTATAATATGTTCAAGTATTCTTTAAAGAAAATTTGCTTAAATAATTATTTAAAACAATAAGAAAGGAATACATTATGAAAAACTTTTATCTCATCCTTATCGTTGCTTTAACCTTATCAACATCTCTTTTTGCTCAGAAGCCCGGAATAAGCATTGGCGGCAATGTATACTTTCCTGTCGGCGATTGGGCCGAATTTTATAGTATCGGTTATGGAGGTTCTGTTACTTATGAACATCCTTTAGCAAGAAATATCGCAGGTGTTATTTACAGCGGTTATACTTACTTCGGTGGTGAAACTGAAGGATTTAGCTGGACGATGGTACCATTAATTGCAGGTGCAAAATTTTATTTTACTCCTAAACAGGATTGGTATGCCGCAGCTCTTCTCGGCGTCAGTTTTCTAACTGCTAATACAACTTTCCTTGGCGTTGAGTACACAGCCTCTTCAACTGAGTTTCAAGGAAATATAAACTTTGGTTACGAGGTGAAGACCAGTGAAAAAGGAGCAGTGGATATTTCTGCAGGCTTTGTCTATATAAATGAACTTAGTTATTTCGGGATGAGGCTGGCTTATATATTCAAACTTTAAAAATAAAAAGTAGCTGGTAAAGAGCTTATAAAATTCTTTCAAATTTAATCTTGATTAAAACCGGTTCATGTTTCTAAATAACATTGAGCCGGTTTTTAAATTATTTTAAAAAGAGATTCAGGATTAATAATGGAATTGAAAAACATTTCAATAAACTGGGAAAATATTTGAGGCAATTATGAAAATACTAACACTCTTAACCGTATTAATTTTCTTGATAAACTTTAAAGCAATTGCTCAGGAATCAGACTATGATTCAACCGCTATATTGCTTCTGGACAGGATGGGTGAAGTTATCGGTGATTTGCAGTCCTGCAGTTTCTCAGTAACTACATCTTTTGACCAGCCCGGTCACGAGATAGGTTTAATAAAATATTTTATTGTTCACCAGGTATACTTTTCAGGTCCAGATAAAATGTTGATAAATTCCAACGGAGATAAAGGTCATAGCGGATTCTGGTATAACGGAAAACAGCTTGCGTATTATTCATATTCTGAAAATAATTATGCAATAATTGAAGCACCTTCAACAACAATTGCAACAATAGATACGGTAAATAAAACTTATGGAATCGAATTTCCGGCGGCTGATTTTTTCTATCCGTCTTTTACTGATGATTTGATAGAACATAATGATCAAATAAAATTTATTGGTAAAAGTAAAATTGAAGATAAAGACTGCTTCCATATTGTTGCAAAGAATAAAGATATAATTACTCAAATCTGGATCTCTGATGATGCGTTTTTCCTGCCTGAGAAATTAATAATAACATATAACGATAAAATCCCGAATACACAGTATGAAGCTACATATTCAGATTGGGTACTAAACCCGGTTTTACCGAATGCAGTCTTTGAGTTTACACCGCCCGCCGGTGCCAATAAACTAAGACTAATTGCAAAGTAAATTAATTTTTAAGGAATAATATTATTAAGAGGTAATTATGAAAACGATTAAATTAAATTCAGTCTGTCTTATTTATATTGTTGCACTGCTACTGCTGATTCCTTTCTCAGCAGAAGCACAGCGAATGAATCATAATTCATCTAGAACAAGAACCAATCAAAATATTTCCAGACAAAACACACAGCAAAACAAATCCATAAATGGCGGATATCAAAAATCCACCAGCAGAGATAAGACAACTAAAGCACCTACGAATAAAACAAGTACAATGGATACTAAAAATAAAACTAATGTTAACACAAATGACAAAGATGCACGCGTTAGTGACAATATGAATAATGTTGATAGGAACAGAGATAATGTCAGTGACAATATGAATGATGTGAACAGGGACAGAAATAATATTAATATAGATAACAGCAGAGACATAAATATTGACAGGGATATTAATATTGACAGGGATGTGTATGTTCGACGACCTGTGGTGGTTTATCCAAGACCGCCCTATACATTTGGTGGATTTCATTACTACGCTTTTCATCCATATCATTATCATCCTTATCATGCATATTACTGGGGTCCTGCATATCATCCGTGGGGATTTTTTGTCGCAGCTTTAGCGGTTACTGCAATAATTATATCAATAGATAATCAGCAGTATCATTACGATGAAGGAGTTTATTATCAGCAAAGTGGCAGCGGTTATACAGTTGTTCAGGCACCGAACGGAGCTACAGTTCAAACTCTTCCCTCCGGTACAGAGACAATAATAATAAATGAAACCACAAACAATTATTACTATGGCGGTACTTATTACGAAAAAACTGATAGCGGATACACAGTCGTTCCACCGACTGCAGGCAGTGTTGTAGAAAACTTACCTGAAGGTGGTGAAGAAGTTAAAATCGGCGATGTAACATACGTTAAAATCGGAGAGGTTTACTATCAGCCAATACAAAAAGATGGAAAGAATATGTATGAAGTTGTAAATGTTGAGAAGGTGGAAAATTCAGAAAGTTAGATGTAAAGAATTATTTAATTGCGTTGAATTTCGGATCAGCAGATTAAATTATCTAAACAAATAGCTGATGTGAACAATCCCCTTTGTTTCCATTGATATTATTGCTTCATCAATCTTGGGCTTAATGGAATCAAATGTTTATTTTGCTACAGTGACTTTTTCATATTTGCGTAATTATTTCTTAAAAGCTTGGCACCGATACCTGACACAATTAAGCGTTTGGTTGATACTTTCGAAAAACGGAAAAGACAAACAAATAGACCAGCTTGTTTACCAGCTTTAAGGATTAACGGAAGAAGAAACCTGCCTTCCGACAGGCAGGTAAAAATTGTGGAGGAAAATTAAAAGTGACAATTAAGAGAATAAAATTTAGCGAGCATTCTAAATTAAAAATTGATATTTTAAAGAAGCACGGAGTTACAGTTAATAAGCAGTTTATTGAAAATATAGTAAATAATCCCTCTAAAACAGAGATTGGTTATAAAAGCAGAAAGATTGCACAAGGAAACTTAGACACTGAGCATGTTCTGAGAATAGTATTTGAAGAAAATGCTGATGAAGTATTAATAATAACTTTATATCCCGGAAGGAAGGATAGATATGAGAAAAATTAAATATAGCAAAGACACTGATACATTATTGATTGAATTGTCTGATAAATCAATTGATCATGCTGAAGAACAAGGACAAGTAATCATTCACTTTTCAAAAAACAATGTTCCGGTGTTAATAGAAATTATGGATGCAAGCCAGTTTATTACCGATGCATTCTCAAGCGTAGTTAAACAGCAGGAAGTTGCTATACCATAGAGTTTTCAATTGAATTCCTACCTTTACTTTATCTAATCTATTAATTAATTGCAGTAAGCTCTGTATCGGCTAGGTCGAGCTGAGGCAGGCAAAAGCCTCGATAAGCATATAAATGAACTTGTTTACCAGCTTTACGGATTAACAGAAGAAGAAATTAAAATTGCGGAGGAAAGCTAACCCCTCCTCAATCCTCCCCTTTGTAAAAAGGGGAGGTTGAAATAAATTCCCTCCCTTTAATGA
>CAZXGJ010000083.1:0-10548 GCA_964639955.1 uncultured Ignavibacteriaceae bacterium | reverse complement strand
CTTTTTTACATTAAGTAAATTTAGGAAATTCCTTTTCCTTCTGAAGCATTACAGAACTATTCAAATAAATCCAAGAGAAAAGTGTGCTATTAATTAAAGCAAGCAAATATTTTGTACTATAATTTAAGTCAGATACAATAAATGGATTTAAATCTTTTTTAAAAACACCTGAATCGTTATAATAAGTTGCATCCAATCTATTCTGCCTGTTTATGATACGTCGAATTAATATCTTTTCCTTTTTTTCATAATAATGGAATAAGGATTTCATTTTTTTCAAGCTAACTAAGAAAGAATTTTCTACTGTAAAAGCATATCTCTTAACTGTCGCAT
Source organism: uncultured Ignavibacteriaceae bacterium (assembly GCA_964639955.1). Lineage (GTDB taxonomy): Bacteria > Bacteroidota > Ignavibacteria > Ignavibacteriales > Ignavibacteriaceae > IGN2. Next base: position 10,215 of record CAZXGJ010000083.1, on the reverse strand, counting down.
TATAAAAGGGCAAGGTCCATTTGTCTTTTATATCTTTTGTCTCGGAAAAACGACTGCCAGATAGTCCTTGAGTTGAAGTCGTTATATTTCCGAGACTTGTGAATCTTTCGTTAGATAATTTTAGCAAAATACTATAAATGTTGTTATTGAAGATTAATTTATAATCAGGCTCGATTACGTTACCTGTACTAATAATCTCAAAAGGTAAGTTTTCTACTTTTTCAATCTTTTCTTTTTTGTTATACGAGAAAAATCTATATGATTGTTGCTTTCTGCTTGAAAGAATAAAAATACCAGTGTCAACATAAGCATCTTTAAAAATATTAAATGGAAGATTAATAATTTCAACACATCCATAAACTTTAAATATCTTTTCCCTAAAGTCAGTATAATTTTCACCTGTTTCCCATGTTTGCGTAGATATATATCCAAGGAGGCCATTATTATTAATGCACGATAAGGCCTTAAGAATAAATATTACTGAAGAATCAAATTTTCTTCTCAACTCTGGAAATTTATTTTGGTAATATTTTTTTTCAAATTCAGAAAACGATTCAATTGGTATATACGGCGGATTACCAACAATCGCATCAAAGCCAGTCCCCTCCCGTCCTCCCCCCAAGGGGGAGGAGAAAATGTGAGGGAAAACAGTTTCAAAATCCATCGGTTTAAGTTTTAGTTCATCAAGCCCTCCCTCAGTCCCTCCCAAAGGGAGGGAAGATTGCTGGTCAAGGATATCCGTACCAATTAAAGAGTTACCGCAAACAATGTTTTTGTTAAGGTCGGGCAAAAGCTGTTCTTTAAACATTACCCAGCTATCGTTTGCTGTTGCGGTGGTTTCATCTTCAAGCAGCTTTAAATAAAGAGAAAGCTGTGTTACTTCAACTGCCTGCTGGTCAATATCAACTCCATAAACATTGTTCAAAAGTATTTTGGTTTTCTGCTTAAGCGAAAGACGGTAAGTTCCTTCAACCAGAATGCAGCCGTCTTTCTTTGCCTGCTCGGGGTTTCCAATGTACCAGCGTTTGTGGTAATCAAGCAGACGTTCAAACACAGTAATAAGAAACGAACCGCTTCCGCAGGCAATATCTGCAAAACGCATCTTTGCAATTTCCCTGGGTGTCTTTCCTTCAATCAACTTTCCTACTGTGTTATCAACAATGTAATTAACAATGTACTGCGGAGTGTAATAAACTCCGCCTGCTTTTCTTACTTCTGGTTTTTCTTCAATCGTTACTCTTTTATCAGTTGCGTTAACAACCTTGCCGAGAAACCTTTCATAAATAGAACCGAGAATGTGAATTGGAATTGCATCAAAGTTATAAGGAGTATTTTCGTGAGAGAGTTCTTCGCAGATAGCAGAGAAAGTTTTGTCGTCGGGTTCAATAATATTTCTGCTGTCAATTTTACTTTTCTTAAAAACCACACCGTTATACTTTGCATCGAGAGTTCGCGAAGCAGTTATAAAATCTTCCCACGCTTTCCTGCGCTTGCCAAACTCACTTACATAATGATTCGGTTCAATCAGCTTATCTTCAAGGAATTTAATAAATACTAAACGGTCTATTGTTCTTTGTGTTGCTTCGGTAAGTTCATCACTTGAGAGGTGTGTGTTGTTCTTCTTAAATGATTTTGCAAGATCGTTACGAATTTCGTCAAGTTCTTCAAGGAAAGATTCATCAATAGTCTGGGTAACAGCTTTTAATCCTTTAGCTTTTTTACCGCGTGGTTTCGGAAGTGCAGCAACATATTTTTCAATTGAATTATCGGCTACCGCTTCACGGGAGAAAAGGTAATATATCTTCCGGAACTTTTCTTCATTAGCATAATCGGTGCAGTGGAACTTTTCAATCTTATAATTCAGTGCATCATTAATATCCGGTCTGAACCTGCAATCTATTATGTGAAATTCTTCAAAGTCGGTAAGCACAGCAATTGGAGTATTAGCATTCCAACCGTATCGAGCAGTCTGGAAATAATAATCTTTGTTCTCGAGTGCGTGAGCAGGTTTCTTCGCTTCAACAAAAAATTTTACCGTACGGAAATTTGGAGAAATGGAGAACGAATAGTCGGCTCGTTTTTGTGCTTTTGCAATCTGAACAGGTTGTTCAACTCTGACTTCCTGTTCGTAAGGATTCTTTTGCGTTTCGTGTCTAACATCCCAGCCTAGTGCAATGAAGAACTTGTTAATGAAATCGTTTCTAACATCTGCTTCAGAATAGGAAGGATCAAGATAGTGGCTTTCGTTGGCTTTAAAGTCGTCAACTAGCTTGCTAATCTCAATTAATGATTTTTCAAATGAGTACAATTGAATTAACTCTCAATATTATAATGCTAAAATAAAAAAATTATAAGTTGTGTGAATAATTATTTAATTAGCAGCGCGACATTCTCAATATGAAAAGTATGAGGGAACATATCGAGCGGTCTTATCTTAATTAATTTATATCCTTCATCAACCAGTAATTTTATATCTCTTACCTGGGTAATGGGATTGCAGCTCACATAAACAATCTTAGCCGGTTTCAGCTTAAGTAAATCGGCAATTGTGTGCTTGTACATTCCGCTTCTGGGCGGATCAAGAATTATTACATCCGGCCCGGGAATATCTGTGGGTAAAATTGCAGGAAGGAAAGATTTATTCAAATCAGCCTGGATAATCCGGGTATTTTTCACAGAATTAATTACCAGGTTTTCTTTAGCATCAAATACTGCCCCCTCATAACTTTCAAATCCATAAACCTCTTTAGCAAATTTCGAAATAAAAATTGCGATCGTTCCGGCACCCGAATACAAGTCATATACAACTTCGTCACCCCTTAATTCCGCAAATTCCAGTGCGGTTCTGTAAAGTTTTTCTGCCTGTAAAGTGTTGGTCTGGAAAAATGAATTTGCACTTATCCTGAATTTGTAATTACCGATTTTATCATAGATAAAGCCGCTCCCATAGTAGACAACCTCATACTCACCAAGAGCTACAGCAGCTTTTTTTGTGTTGATGTTATTAACGACTGTTGTTACTTCAGGAAAACTTTCAGTTAATGCAGAGGTGTAATCCTTCATAACTGCCTCATTTGGCTCAAAGGTAACAAGATTGACCAGCAGATCCTTTGTCTGTTTGGAGTGCTTTATAACCAGGTTGCGCAGGCACCCGGTATTTGTTTGGGTATCATAGATGGAAATATTTTGTTTCTTAAAATATTCTCTCGTAAAGTTCACGATCTGGTTGCTCAATTCAGATAGCAGAAAGCACTCATCAATATCTATTATTTTATCATATATTTTAGGAACATGTAAGCCGAGCAGAAACGTTCGGCGCACAACTTCATCTGATAGTTCTTTTTCTGTAAGCCACTGCTTGTCCGAAAATGAAAATTCCATTTTATTTCTGTAGAAAAATATTTCTTCCGATGGCAGTATTTCTTCGGTGAGAAAGCCGGAAAGCCCTCCATTGTAAGTAAAAATATCTTCGAGCTGCTGCTGTTTGTACTTTAACTGCTGCTTGTAGTTTAAATCCTGCTGTTTGCAGCCGCCGCACGAACCGAAAAATTTGCAGCGTACCTCAACTCTGAATGGCGAAGGATTATGAATCTCTGTAGTTACCGCTTCTGCATAAGATTTTTTAATCTTTGTTATCCGAGCGGTAACTATGTCTTTAGGGTAAGCCCCTTTTACAAATACAATAAATCCATCAGATGAATCAGCTTCATTATTTGAAGGAAATATTATGCGGGCTATGCCCTTCCCTTCAAAGGCATATTTTTCAATTGTCAATTCAACAAGATCGCCTTTTTGCAAGTCTTACCTAAATAATTATACGCTTACTGTAAAATTAAAAAACCTTGCCCGAAAATTTATAATAATTACCGTCAAAACTACAGCCGGCGTTGCCTTTAAGCGGCACTTAGCTTATCTTTGATTAAAAGCTTTTACGCTTGGTACCATTAAAGCTGGTTGGTTTAGTAATTACGGAGGTTAACATGACATCGGAAATAAAACAGAACGATAACGAAGTTTTGTTTGATGACCTGGGGAATTTTAATGAGCTCGACTTTGGCGGGCAAAGCGAGGAGGACGTTGTAAAGCAAGCGGAATTGGTCGAGGAAAATCTCTGGGGTAAACTTGAAAAAACCGGTAAAAGAATTTCTTTTGCAAAAGATATTCTTGCCCTCTACAGGTATATGAAAGATCCTTCTATACGATGGTTCAGGAAAGCTATTGTTATAGCTGCATTAATTTATTTTATTGTTCCGATTGATACAATCCCTGACCTTACCCCGTTATTCGGGTATCTTGATGATCTTGGAGTTATTACAGCGGTTCTGAAATATCTAGGCAATGAGATAAGCAGCTACTACCCGCCGGGATACAGGACCTAATGATGTTCGTATTTAAATTCTTGATTCTATGTTTTGTTTAGTATCGGCCTGGTTAGATAACGTGCCTGAAAAATTATATCAGTATTACACAATTATTGAGGAGTAAAAAAATGGAGGATACTGTTCTTCACGAAATTTTAAAGGAAATGAAGGGCTTCAGAAGTGATTTGACAACGACAAATTCAAAACTTTCCAATCTCGAAACAAAAATAGATGAATCAAACAGACGACTTGCCTCACTTGAAGATAGAGCAGACGAATCAAACAGACGACTTGCCTCAATTGAAGATAGAGCAGATGAATCAAACAAAAGACTTGCCTCACTTGAAGATAGAGCGGACGAATCAAACAGACGACTTGCATCACTTGAAAAAAGAATGGATGGAACTAATAATAGATTGGATGGCTTAAACGCATCATTTATAATTATGCAGCAGGCATACAGTGAAATGAAAGCCGACTTGAATGATATAAAGAGGTTTTTATCTGAACGGGTTATCTGGAATAACGACTCAATTTCAATTGAGACCGATACCGGTTCGCATATTCAGGGGACAATTCATAAGGGTGGGCAGAAATAACTCTTACTTGATAAGCTCTTCAAATATCTTATTCTATGTATTTTCATTTCTCATCTTCCATCATATTAATAATCATTTAAGATTTTCACGAAGGTTATATGAATTTTAAAGTAATAAAAAGCCAGGTGCTGTACAGTGGAAAAGTATTCAACACTAAAGTTGAACAAATTGAATACAAAAGCGGAAACAAAGCTGTTCAGGAAATTGTTGAACATCATGGCGGCGCTGTTGTAGTTCCTGTTACTAATGACGGAAAAATTATTATGGTGACCCAGTACAGATTTCCTGTTGATAAAATTCTACTGGAGTTGCCTGCAGGAAAATTGGGAAAAGATGAAAATCCGTTGCAATGTGCTGTAAGAGAACTTGAAGAAGAAACCGGTTACAAATCTGATAAAGTAAAAGAACTGGGAAGCATTTATACTACTCCCGGATATTCAACAGAAAAACTCTGGATATATCTTGCAAAAGATCTAAAGCCCGGTAACCATAATCGTGAAGAGGGTGAATTTGGAATGGAAGTTTTTGAATTTTCACTTGAAGAAGTTGAGCAAAAAATTTACAAGGGCGAAATTGTTGACGGGAAAACTATTTGCGGGATTTTTCTGGCAAAAAAAACATTGTAGTACTCAAAGATTTAGTTAAGCATTCTTTGAGAGCCTTTTTTTATTGTGGTTATGCTATAATATTTGTATTACTTAAGTAATTTTTATATAGCATTTCTGTTTTGAAGATAAGAGAGATAATAAAGCTATTTGAAGCCGATGGATGGTATTTGGACAGGCAAAAAGGCAATCATAAACAGTAGAAACATTCTGAAAAGAAGGGAATAGTTACTATTTCTATGCATAAGCTTTCGGATGAAATTGCATCAGGTACGCTGAGCAGCATTCTTAAGCAGGCAAAGCTGGATAAAACAAAAGGTAAAAAATGAGAAAGTATTTAGTCGTATTCGAAAAGACAAAAACTGGATTCAGTGCATACGTACCTGATTTACCAGGTTGTATTGCAACAGGTAAAAACAGACCGGACATAGAAAAAAGAATTTATGATGCCATTACATTTCATCTTGAGGGGTTAAAGGAATCAAATCAAAGAATTCCTAGAACTAGTGCAGAGAGCGCAGTTTTATTCGTCAATTCTTAATTAAGCGATTCGGATAAAAAATCAATTGGATTAACTATAAGAAATTATATCAATCGTTAATAGCTTAAAGCTATATTCTTTTAAAAAGAAAATGCCATATCTTTGAGATGTGGCATTTTTATTTGGTGAATATCTATAATCAAATTATGCTCAAATCCCTCGAAGTAAAAGACTATGCTTTAATAGAACATATTGCTGTTGAATTCGGCAGCGGTCTGAATATCATCACCGGAGAAACAGGAGCCGGCAAATCAATTCTGATTGATGCTATGAGTTTGCTGCTAGGTGAAAGAGCTTCAACAGAAGTTGTGCGCAAAGGTGCACAGAAATCTTTCGTTGAAGGTATTTTTGAGATAAAGGGGAATAATAAACTCAAATTGCTTTTGGAAGAAAATGAAGTTGATTTTTCTGATGTACTTATAATACGCAGGGAAATTTCACTTAAAGGAACCAACCGATGTTTTATAAACGATACTCCGGTAAACCTTAATCTGGTAAAGGATGCAGGCAATCTCCTGGTTGATCTCCATGGTCAGCATGAGCACCAATCACTCCTCAGAACCGAAACTCATATCGATTACCTCGATGAATTTGGCGACTATCAGGATCTTCTTATAAAGTACAGACAGGTTTACTCAGAGCTGCTTTCTGAAGAAAACGAACTTAAGGAATTGAAAGAAAAAGAGAAATCCATAAAAGAGAAAAAGGATTTTTATTCGTTCCAGATAAAAGAGATTGATACTGTATCTCCGCAGGAAAATGAAGATGAAAAATTGATTGAAGAGCTGAAAGTTCTTGAGAACTCCGAAAAGCTTTCAGAGCTTACATCGGATATCTATCAGCTTCTGTATGAATCAGAAACTTCAGTTCAGGATGCACTTGCAAAAGTAAGGAATCAGTTAAAGAAACTGGCAGAAATTGACAGAAGGTTTTCGGATGCAGTAAACGAATCTGAATCCGCATTAGCCCAGATTGAAGATATTTCCCGCTTTGTACGGACTTATAATTCGGCTCTCAGTTTAAACCAGGAAGATGTTGAAGCAAAAAGAGAAAGATTGGGCGCGATAAATATGCTTAAAAAGAAATATGGCGGTTCTGTTAAAAGTGTTCTTGAATATCGGAAAAAGATTGGAGAAGAGTATGAGCTTGCGGATAACTTTGCCGATAAAATAAAAGAAATGGGTAATGCAATTACTGAGTTAAGGAAAAACGCCGGCAGCATTGCAAAGAAATTATCCGAGCAAAGATCACAAGCTGCAAAACACGTGAAAAAAGGTATTGAGGAAACTTTAAAGGAATTAGGTATTCCTCATCCTGAATTCAAAACAGATATAAAGAATAATCAGGCTGAGATGGGTGAAGGTGTTAGAGCAGATGGAAAATATTATAAGGCTAATAATAAAGGAATCGATGAGGTAGAGTTCTTTATTTCGACGAATCCGGGAGAAGATATGAAACCTTTACCAAAAGTTGCATCAGGCGGAGAGGTTTCAAGAATAATGCTTTCTTTAAAATCTACACTTGCAAAAAATGATAAGCTTCCGCTGCTTATTTTTGATGAAATTGATGTTGGGGTGAGCGGAAGAATTGCACTGAAAGTCGGCAACGCCTTAAAAGAACTTTCGAAATATCATCAGATAATTTCTATAACTCACCTGCCGCAGATAGCCGGAGTTGCTGATCATCATTACTCAATAGAAAAGGTAAAAAAGGGCGACAGAGTTGTCAGCTCGATACGGAAATTAAAGGACTCCGAGCGAATAGTAGAGGTAGCTAAACTGTTAAGCGGTGAAAAAGTTACCGAAGCAAGCCTTAAAACTGCCCGTGAACTGATTAGTTCAAAGGAATAATTTTTGCTGAATGATCAATTAAATCATTTAGTAAAAAATATTTCAAATTAGCTCACAGGTTCGGTAAGATGCCCTTATTAAAAAGACAATTTATATTTCTTTTTCTTCTTCTTCCGTATGGATTTAGCAATCCGCAAACCATCGATGAAACACTTTCTTATCTATCATCTGATGCGGCAACTGAATATTCTCAACCAGCAGTAACAGCATTTGGCTCGAATATGAGTTCAGGCTGGTTTACAGGTCTGCCCTCTGCGTCTGCAATTGATTTTCATGCCAGGCTGAGGTTTGTAGGTGTTGGCTCGTTTTATAATGATGAAATACGTAGGTTTTCTGCAGCCGGAAAGTTTATGTATACATCAGAGCAGGCAGATCAGATACTATCCGCATCCGGAATTGATCCTGCTTTATTTCCAAACTATAATGAGATAAAAAATGAATTGCTAAATCAGGAGTGGGAAGTAAAGTTTGAAGGTCCTACAATTATTGGCAGCGGAGATGAGTATGTAACTATAGAGTTTCCGGGAACAGAGATACAGGGCGTAACAATCAATCCTTACATAGTAGAGCTTAATGATGTCAGCGGCTTTTTAGATAACAGCACTCTTCTTCCAACTCCTGCTCTGCAACTTGATTTATTCGGCTTCGTGGGAACAGGCATTTCAATCCGGTACTTTACCGGCGTTGATATAAGTAACCTGGGCAAAATGAACGTTTGGGGTGCCGGATTAGTTCATAACATCAATTACTGGTTTTCCGACCCGATACCTATTGATATTGGTTTCGGATATTATTACCAGCAATTTGATATTGGCGATGCATTTAAAAATACTGCATCACAGCTGGGCCTTTTTATAAGTAAAAGCCTCGGCTCGGTCGTTTCGGTTGTTCCTTATGCAGGTGTAACTTACGAAACTTCAAAATCGCGGTTGGATTATAACTACAGATTCGATACACCAATGGGTCCGCGGGAAGTCAATCTTTCAATCGATTATAAAGAAGAAAACCTGGTTGGTTTAACAATTGGTACTACTATTAATTTGCCCGTTCTCAGCTTAAATTTTGATTATAAGTTTGCACAATCGCAAACAGGTACAATTGGCATTGGATTTGGCTTTTGATAAAGGATTATTATTAAGAGAATTTCTCTGTAATTTCAAGTGTCGGAAATTATGGTTGAATTCAAAAATTGAAACAAACCGCCTGCTACATACATATACCTTTTTGTGATCATAAATGTATTTATTGTGATTTCTATTCAATTATTACTTCGGACAATATTCAGTCTTTCCTCAAATCTCTTAAAAAAGAAATCACCTATTATGCAGAAAAATATTCTGAAGAAAGAGAACTCATCTCAATTTACTTTGGCGGTGGAACTCCTTCTTTGATGGAACCGGAATACTTATCAGGAGTTATTAAAACAGTAAAAGAAAATTTTATTGTCAGAGATGATGCGGAAATAACAATGGAAACAAACCCCGGGACCGTATCATTGCAGAAGATGAAAATGTCTCGGGATATCGGAATTAATAGAATAAGTATCGGCATTCAATCATTTGATAATAAAGATTTGAAATTTCTCACACGGATTCATAATTCCGAAACGGCAATTAAAACTGTAAATGATGCTGCACAAGCTGGATTTGAAAATATCAGTCTCGATTTAATTTTCAATCTGCCCGGTCAGACTAAAAAGAAATGGATTAAAAATTTAGAACAGGCAATTAAACTTCCAATCAAACACATTTCTGCTTATAGCTTGATTCTTGAGAGGGGAACAATCCTGAATAAAATGGTTCTTGATGGGAAAGTAAAAATCGCTGATGAAGATTACGACGCGGAACTTTATCAAACCACAATTGACTTTCTCACTTCGAAGGGATTTGATCATTATGAAGTATCAAATTTTGCGAAACCCGGTTTTGAGTGTGTTCACAACAATGCTTACTGGCATTACACAGATTATTTTGGTTTTGGGACTTCAGCGCATTCATTCATTAATGGTGAAAGATGGTGGAATTTCTCAAGTCTTAAAATGTATATTGATAAAATTGAAAATTCCGGCAATGCTGTCGCTGGTTCAGAACTAATTAGCAGTGAAAAAGCCATTGATGAGTTTGTAATGCTCGAGTTAAGAAGTTCAGGATTGAATCTTAATAAATTTGAAAATCGATTCGGAATCGAGACAAAGGCATGGTTAAAAAAGAATTATCATTATTTTGAACTATTGAAGAATCAGAATTTTGTAACGATTGA
>CAZXGJ010000082.1:4656-10721 GCA_964639955.1 uncultured Ignavibacteriaceae bacterium | reverse complement strand
AAATATCCGTACATCGCTGTTGCAATTGCTCTATTAATTTTTTCACCATACATCATTTGGAACATCACTCACGACTTTGCACATCTTGAATTTATGAGAAACGCTGCATCGAGGAAGTACGGCGGACTTACTCCTGTTTCTTTTATTCTTGATCAGATATTAATTCTCAATCCGCTTTCAATTTTAATCTGGCTTCCGGGATTGCTATTCTATTTTGTTAATAGAGAAGGCAAACAATTTCGTGCAGCTGGTTTTATCTGGTTAACAACTTTTGCTCTACTTTTTATCAACTGGCACAGCAAGGGTGAATATATTGCCGCATCATATCAAATACTTTTTGCAGGAGGTGCAGTGATGATAGAAAAGCGGAACGAGAGAAGAAGATGGATTCAATATTCTATAGCAGTCGCCGTTCTTGTATTTGGGATTCTACTTTCACCATTTGCCCGCCCTTTAATACCGGCAGATAAATTCTTAGAGTATCAAAATGCATTCGGTCTAAAACCTCCAAGCAATGAAGGACATGAAACAGAGCTGCCGCAGTTCTATTCTGATATGTTCGGCTGGGAAGATCTGGCAAAAAATGTTTCTAAAGTTTATTTGTCACTTCCGGAAGAAGAAAGAAAAAACACAGTTGTTTATTGCAGTAATTATGGTAAAGCCGGAGCAATTGAATATTACAGTAAAAAATATCCTCTGCCGGAAGTGGTTTGTCCTCATAACAGTTACTGGTATTGGTGGCCCAAAGGAACCAGTGTGAACACAATAATAATTATCGGCGGTGAGATTGAAGATCATCTTCAATCACTTGAGCAGGTGGAAGCAGCTGGATTTCACAAAACAAAACACGCAATGCCTTACGAAAACAACCTTACTATTTATGTGTGCAGAGGATTTAAAAGAAGTCTTGAGGAGATTAGACATAGCGATAAAATTTTTATATGAGTAAATATTCTTCTCGTCTTACTTCTATTCTACTTGCGTTGCTGGTTACTTTTCTCTGGTCAACGTCTTTTGTGATAATCAAACTCGGACTTGCGGAAATTCCACCAATAACATTTGCGGGGCTCAGATACACAATCGCCTTCATCTGTCTTCTGCCGTTTGCATTTACAAAAAGTAATTCAACTGTAATAAAAAATCTTGAAAAGAAAGATTGGTTTAATCTTGTCCTTCTTGGTATACTGTTTTATGCTTTTACTCAGGGAACACAGTTCATCGGGCTTTCTCTTCTTCCCGCTGTTACTGTTAGTCTTTGGCTGAACTTCACACCACTCATCGTTGCTGTGATGGCAATATTCCTGATTAATGAATACCCCACAATACTTCAGTGGTTAGGAGTAATCCTTTTTATACTTGGAATATTTACTTACTTTTTTCCCGTTGAGTTAAGTGAAAACCAGCAATCGGGTTTATTCGTGATGACGATTGGTGTTCTTGCTAATTCTGCTTCTGCTGTGCTTGGTAGAAGTATCAACCGTTCAGCCAGAATAAATCCGATAGTTGTAACCATAATAAGTATGGGAATTGGATCGATTCTTCTTTTACAACTTGGAATAATTCTTCAGGGACTTCCAACAATTAGCTTTCAGAATATTTTGTACTTGCTATGGCTTGCTGTTATTAATACAGCACTTGCATTCACAATCTGGAATTTTACTCTTCGGACTCTATCTGCAATGGAGTCAAGCATTATAAACGGAACAATGCTGATACAAATTGCGGTGCTTGCATGGATATTTCTTGGTGAAGCAATTACTTTGCAGGAGGGAATCGGGATGTTGATTGCTTCGTTTGGTGCTGTTCTGGTTCAGTTAAAGTTTAAAGCCACCCGCAGTTTATAAATTAAACCAGCTATTGATAGATATAGAAATTAACAGCTTCGAAAGATATAAAACCCGGAATTACCAGGTTTATTTTAGTGTTACATTTTTGGGTTTGTTTATCCTGTATTCAAGGTTTGTATTCACAACAGCAATCCAATCTTTAATGCTGATTGGAATAGAAAAATAATCAGTGCTCTTAAAGTATTCATCGCTCTCTTTGCTGCAGTAGACGGTTATCTTTTCTTTTGAAAAAATGGCTGCTCTTATTACAGTTGTATAGGGATTAATATCCACAATTGCCATTTCTTCTCCGCCCTTATGATCAGCATTACCCTGAATAACAATGGCACCCGATATAACATCAACAGCGCCTGTTACGCTCAGGTTGTCTCTGAGATGCTGGTATTCTTTACCCATCATCTTCTTCAGGATAGGATTTACTTTTGAATCATTCAAAACCTGGTCTGAATAATAGTCGCCGCCGTACTGTTTAAGATGAGTAAAATCATTATTTGTCTGAGCAGACAGTACCGGAACAATTAGAATTAATAAGATCAGACTCTTCATACAATTGATCCTTTTAAGTGATTTTAATTTTGAGTTAATCGCTCTATAAAGGGAATTTATTTCGGGAGCCCGATGGCAAACTTTTCTTCAATTACATAATAGTCATTCTTACTTACGTGTCCGGTTTGTCCCTCAAGATATTTTTTAAAGTCTTCAAGCGACTCTGCTTCCCATAAGCAGAATGCAGTAGCCATATCAGCGGTCGGATAAGAGCTGTGGAGTTTAATTCCCGATGGAAGATTTGGAAGCGCTTTTTCTGCAATGCCCCAAAACTCCCGAGGGTTAGAAATGGTATGTTTAACCGAAATGAACATGGTTTGCCTCCTGCTAATAGTTTTAAGTTTTATTTCGCCAATCGATGTGAAAAATAATTATTTTTATTAAGAATCAACAGAGAGATATTCAGTGCTTGTTAAAATTAAGCATTTGCATAGCGTGCATTAAAGCCCTTTGTCTTGCTGAAAAGGTTCAGAATCACCACCTTTTGCTGCCGAAGCTTTTTCTGCCGCCAGCGCTGTTCCTATCGCGCTCAGGTTTTGCTTCATTGACGGACATCTTTTTTCCTTTTAATTCAAATTCATTTAAAGTTTTAAGTGCCTTCTTAGCTTCAACTTTCCGCACCATTTCAACAAATCCAAATCCTCTCGACATCTGGTTTGCGCTGTCACGGACAATCCTTACACTGCTTACGCTTCCGTGCAGTGAGAAAAGCGCACCGAGTTCGGTTTCATTTACTTCAGGCGATAAATTTCCTACAAATATTTTCATTGATCATTACTCCTCAATTTTTTCAAATTCAAGAAAGACAAAACAAACCTCTTAAACGGATGAACCAATCTCGGGTAGGTTTTAAGTCTGCGCTCAGGCTTCACTTTAGAATAAATGATCAGGAAAGTGATTTAGCCTGCTTAAAAAAATGTTACCTTCTGCGTCCGCCGCTGCCTCTTTCTCTCTGCGGTCTTGCCTCGTTTACAACAAGTCTCTTGCCCTTTAGTTCAAAGGTGTTAAGCTCATTTAATGCTTTTTGAGCTTCAGCTTTACCAGGCATTTCAATGAACCCGAATCCCTTTGAAGTTTGGCTGAACATATCGCGAATAATTTTTACGCTGTCTACTCTTCCATGTTTTGAAAAAAGTTCTTTAAGCTCTTCCTCTTTTACATCGGAAGCCAGGTTGCCAACATAAATATTCATTTAAAACTCCTTATAATTAAAAATTAAAATTATCCGGCTAAGAAAATGAATAAATTCTTACCGGTATTCTGCCTTTTTAAAAAAATTTAGGATTAAAAGAAGGGCGCAGTGAAAAGTTTTCTCTTATCTTAATTTTATTTTGAAGGACTACTTAAAGATAGGCCAATTAAATCGCCTTTACAAGCCAATTTAAAGATGATTTGCTCTGCAATGATTAATTTGCGGCACTGCAAAGAAATCCCTCAACTTTCCTTAATTTATATATAACAAACCTGCAGGTAGGTATAAGGTGCATTATTTCTCTTTATTCTGTTAAATGAATATTTGTAACATCTTTTTACAATCTTTAATTATGGTTTACCAATGTAAGATAGTATGCGGTTTTAATGATGATACTTAATTATCACTTACATATATTGCACCTGTTAAAAACGAAATTGATAATTCAGCAGGTGTAATTATGAAAACTAAAACGTACTCAAGGGTAATACACATTCCCGAATCCAAAGATTTTGCCGAAACTTATCCGCAGTTTGCTGGTCTTGCAAGCGGAGAGGGGAAGTTTCTTTTCGATATTGTTATGAAACCGGAAACTTTTATTCAGGCGATGGTATTAACAGAATACGGAATGCCGGCAGTTACTAGTGTTGCTGAATTATGTTATAATGAAGCAAGAAAGAAAAAGGGTTTTCAGTTTACCGGCAGAGTGAAGCAATATATCGGAGCGATGATTGCATCCTTAATGGCTGCTAATCATTATAACAAAACCGGAAGAAAAAAATCTATTATTCACCGTGCATACACACGCGGAGAATTTTATATCAGGCAATAGAAAATGCTGTTGGAGAAAAATTTTATTAATATTTTAAAGTTGTTTTTATGAACATTCTGCTTGTTTACCCTATGTATCCCGATACTTTCTGGAGCTTTAAGCATGCACTTAAGTTTGTATCGAAGAAGGCCAGCTTCCCCCCGCTGGGATTGCTTACAGTCGCTTCACTGCTGCCGGATTATTGGAATAAAAAACTAATTGATATGAATGTAATCGGTCTGGAAGATAAAGATATCCTCTGGGCGGACTATGTGTTTATCAGCGCCATGTCTGTTCAGAGTGAATCTGCAGCGGATATTATCCGAAGATGTAAAAAACTGAATGCAAAAATTGTAGCGGGGGGTCCCTTGTTTACAAGCAGCTCAGAAAATTATGAAGACGTCGATCATCTTGTTCTGAATGAAGCCGAAATTACTTTGCCCCTTTTCTTAACAGATCTTGCAGAAGGAAAAGCCGGACACAAGTACACTTCGGATGAATGGGCAGATATTACGATTACTCCACTGCCTCTTTGGGAGGTTGTTCCGCTAAAAGATTATACCTCGATGAATCTTCAGTATTCGCGTGGGTGCCCCTTTGACTGCGACTTTTGCGATATAACTGTTCTTTACGGAAGGAAACCGCGCACAAAGACAAAAGAACAGGTGATTGCCGAGCTGGATGCATTATATTTTACCGGCTGGCGTGGACCTGTTTTTTTTGTTGATGATAACTTCATAGGCAATAAGGCAAAACTAAAAAGAGAAATACTTCCGGCAATTGCAGAATGGATGGAGAAAAGAAAGCATCCGTTTTACCTGAACACCGAAGCATCGATAAATCTTGCCGATGATGAGCAGTTAATGTATTTAATGATTAAAGCCGGTTTCGAAGCAGTGTTTATCGGGATAGAATCGCCAAATGAAGACAGCCTTGCCGAGTGTAATAAAAACCAGAACAGAAACCGTAATATGATTTCAAGCATAAAGAAAATTCAGCAGGCAGGTCTTGAAGTGCAGGGAGGTTTTATAGTTGGTTTCGATAATGATCCGCCTTCAATTTTTGAAAAGATCACAAGCTTTATACAGGAAAGCGGAATAGTTACCGCAATGGTTGGTTTGCTGAATGCACCGAAAGGTACAAAGCTGCAGAAAAAGCTTGAGAGTGAAGGGAGGATGCTGAAAGATTTTACCGGCAATAACACCGACTTTTCAATTAACTTTATACCAAAAATGGATACCGCAGTATTATTGGAAGGCTATAAAAAAATACTCAATAAAATTTATTCGCCCAAATATTATTACGAACGCGTTATGAAGTTTATGAAAGAGTTTGATCCTAAGAAGAAGAAAGTATTTCATCTTAATCCGAATTATATTTTTGCTCTTTTCCGGTCGATTGTTAAGCTGGGCGTTATTGGTGAAGAAAGAATTTATTACTGGAAGTTGTTTTTCTGGTCTCTCTTCATAAAGCCGCAGCTATTTTCTCTGGCAATACTTTTTACAATTTATGGCTTTCATTTCAGAAGAATTTCTAACAATTACATTTAAACTTAAGGAGTACTATAAATGAGTAAAGAACTTATTCAAAAAAAAGACACAAAGAAGAAACCACAAAAAACAAAAGCAGAAAAGAAAGCCGCCAAGCGTGCTAAAGAGCAGGAAAGAAA
>CAZXGJ010000082.1:0-4556 GCA_964639955.1 uncultured Ignavibacteriaceae bacterium | reverse complement strand
GAACGGTTTCTACCACTCTTTCCAAATCCGAAAGAACTTTTTCTTTTTATAAATTTATTTTCAACAGCCGGATTCTCGCCTTCCTTAATGTCAAGCATTTTGTATGGATGATCAGTAATAACTGAGATAGGAACTTTTATAAGCCGGTTTATTGAACTCAGATAACTGATTTCCTCGGGATCGCAGAAAGAAAGAGCTGTCCCTCCCAGACCAGCTCTTGCCGTGCGACCAATCCTGTGAATGTAAGCTTCAGCGAATTCCGGAATATCATAATTAAATACGTGAGACAATCTATCTATATCAATTCCTCTGGCGGCAATGTCAGTTGCAACAAGCACTTTGGTTTTGTTCAATTTAAAATTATTTAACGCACGCTGTCTTGCCTGCTGTGATTTATTTCCGTGAATAGAATCCGCATGGATTTTAGCATCGTTTAAAACTTTTGTTATTACATCTGCAGCACGCTTTGTTCTCGTAAACACAAGCGCAGATTCAATGTTTTCATTTTTCAGAATGTGGAGAAGCAGTTTCTTTTTATCCGATTTGGTAACGAAGTAAACTGCCTGCTTAACAGCTTCAACTGTTTTTTGTTCGGGCGAAACTTCAATCTTTACGGGATTGGTTAAAATTGTATTTGCCAGTTTTATAATTTCCTTAGGCATAGTTGCCGAGAACAGTAACGTCTGTCTGTGTGAAGGCAGCTTTTCAATTATCTTTTTAACATCGTTTATAAAGCCCATATCAAGCATACGGTCTGCTTCGTCGAGTACAAATATTTTTATGGTATTAAGACTTATGTATCTCTGGTTCATAAGGTCGAGCAGTCTTCCCGGAGTAGCGATAAGAATATCCACTCCTTCTCTCAGCTTCATTGTTTGTGCTCGTTGAGAGACTCCGCCGAACACAACAGCATTCTTCAAGCCTGTGTGTTTTCCGTAGGTGTTAAAGCTTTCGCTTACCTGCAGTGCGAGCTCTCTGGTTGGAGCAAGTATTAAAGACTTAATTATTCTTTTTGATTTATGGGGTTCTTTTTCTTCGTGAAGAATTTGCAATATCGGAACAGCGAACGCTGCAGTTTTACCTGTGCCGGTTTGTGCGCAGCCGATAAGATCCTTTCTTTCAAGAATGACAGGAATTGCCTGTCGCTGGATTGGTGTAGGTATTGTATAACCTTCGTGTGATAAAGCCGTTTGTAACGGTTTTATGAGATTCAAATTTTCGAATGACATATTACTTTCTGTTTAGTTGCCGTAAGAAAACTATTTCACGGTCTAATCAGAACAGAAATGTTTTTACAGCGGGTTAATAAATTAAGATTTGTAAAAAAACGCTATCAGAATTGTTTAATTGAAGGCATATTTTAGAAATCAACTATGTTAAGTTACGTTTATTATGCCAGAACTCAAACTAATGAATTTGTGCCATCTAATCCCGAACTTGTTTCGGAATCTTGTTATTTGACCGCTGTCTCCAGCGTCCCCCCTGGAGAAATTACTACAACAGGAGAAGCGTGATTTTAAGTAATCCTGCGAGGACGCAGGATTGAGTGGAGTTTGTTATGTTCGGAAAAGTCAAGCACAAGCTGCAGGTGGAAGAGCCAACCAAATTATTTGTTGTTATAAGGAAGTTTCTGAACAAATAAAGTTGATACTGCCTGTCATTTCGGCGAAGTCCTGAAAGGACGAGTCCGGTCGTTAGACTCCGTAGAGTCTAACGGACTCTACGAGAATCTGAAGATCAGATTCCCGATGCGTCCCGACATTGTCGGGACTTACGGGAATGACACTACTCTGAATAAGTAAATTACAATCTCACAATACCTGGTTCAACCTGAAGTTAAGTCTTACAGTCGTTCCCGGTTCAAACACTCTGCTGCCGGATGCAAACGGATCTCTTAAATATGAGAGATGCTGGTAATAAAGTGCATTGGTAATATTTTCAACTTCGAGAGAAATTAGAAACATACTTGCATTATACGCAGCACCAATATCAATCCTGTTCCAGGCGGGCGTTGTTGATTCATTTAATGCTTCATCGACTCTGAGCTGTGCATCGTTGTAAGTGTGCTTCAAATAAACGAATGTGTTGTAAAACGACGGCGAAGTAAGACTGGTTGAAATACTCAGCGGCTGAATTTCAGAAAGCGGTGAGTCATTTGTTGTGTTTTGTGCATATGTGTAAGATGCATTCATCTGAATAAATTTCCATTCAAAACCAAAGTTGAGTCCTATGAAATATGCGTTTACATTTTCATAAGTTGTGTACGGTTTCATACCGACAGATTTATTTGTAAGGTTCACATAATTCCACGCTTGAGTAGCAAATAATTCAAGCCGTATACGCTGATAATTAATTGAACCACGCACAGTTCCTCTTACCGGCTGATTGAGAGTCGGATTGCCGGACCAGTTTGGATTTGTCATCGGTCTCTGGATAGCAATAAACAAATATTCAGTTTCCGGCGCTTCAGATGCTGCTTCGATAATTGCACCGGTTCCCCAATCCTCATTTAAGGAGGTTGAGTAGTTGGCACTCAAACCAAAAACAGGAAACCATCTGTTTCCTTCTGCGTCCGGATATAAAGATTTATAAAAATCTATTCGCTCTTTTTCGCCAATAGTTTGATACGAAACTCCGGCTTTTCCGGAAAGAGTGAATTTGTCAAAGTTCAACGATTTGTTCACTGCACCATAAAAACTATTTACGTCAGGCATCATATTGTTTGTAAGAGTCATTGTCGGCATTACCATCACGTTGTCAAGATTCCAATTCCTGTAATAAACATCATAAAAACTTCCGACTGCGCCCACGGTTAAATTTTTCCCAATGCTTTCCATAAACATTGTTGACTTCCGCAGATCATTATCCATCACGTGACGGGTATAGTTGAAATAAACTTTGTGCTCATCATAACTTAAGTGTGTGCTGATAACTTTATTATCTCTTTCATCCATTTTCAGATAAGGGAATGAAACGTTTTCAGTATAAGTAAACGCTGCACCATATTTCCAGAGAGATTCTGAGCCGTTGAATACTGCTTCGGCAAGTTTGTAACTGTAATTATCTTCATACCCGTAGAGATCTTTGAAAGTTCTTCCTTCGGCATCTTCATACGGAAGCCCGGTTGAATATCTGACAGATATTCTTTGATTAAAACCTTCAGCAGAAAACGAACCATCAAAGCTTTGCGAAGCAGCTGATGAACCGGATAATCCTGCTTTGAGTGAGATTGGTTCTAAAGGAACTGCCCTGTGAAAAGAAACTTTACCGCCCAATCCGCTTTGAATATCTCCGGCAGTTTTATTCAGCTCAAGTGATTCCAATTCCAACGGGTTGACTCGTGAAAGCGGTGAATCCATTCTGTTGGGACAAGCACAATGATACCGCTCGCCATCCACAACAACGGACACATCGCCTTTCTTAAATCCATCCGCATAAATATCCTGTGCAAAGAAAACTCCTTTGCGGATAAGGTTAAATCCGTTTCTGTTCAGCAGGGAAGAGAGATTATCTTTTTCAACCGGTGTTTGATAATCACCAAGACTAAGTTTTTGTGAAGTGACTTCGACCGGCTCGAGCCAGTAGATTTTTAAACTGTCGTTCCACTGAGCCTGTGTGCTATTTATTATTAATATTATATAAATAAAAAGAGTTGAGATTTTGATTCTCATTTAACCTAATCCTTCTGTTGTTTTTTCGAAATCTAAATAAAATTATAATCAGACAAAATAGTCTGAATATCAATATTTGCATAATAACAACATTGTGTTTGTTAAAGGATTTTTGGATTAAATTCGGGCAGTTTTCTGATTTATTTATCAGCATAATTCTCATTGGGGGAATCAAACACTTTGTCAGCCTTCGACAGATCTTTCCCGGAAATCCTGAAAAGTTTTTAAAAAACATTATCTTACCGGGAAAAAAATCGAGAGTATGGCTAATCAATTTAAAATCAGAAGTGATAGTCCTTCACGTCTGGAGAATTTCAGCGACGCAGTTTTTGCTTTTTCAATTACGCTATTGATGATTTCTCTTGAAGTCCCGAAAACTTTTTCAAGAATTTTAGAGCTGACAGATGAATTAGTTGCTTTCGCAATTACAATAATCCCTTTGTTCCTGATCTGGCAGCAGCACCGATTATTCTTCAGGAGATACGGACTGGATGACAGAACAATTCTTATCTGGAACACAGCTCTTCTCTTTATAGTTCTGATTTTTATTTTTCCGTTAAAGTTTCTTTCACTTTTCCTGATAAGATTCTTCAGTTATGTTTTCTTCAATACGGAAAATGTTTTTAACACAATGATCGAAGGAATTCAGGTACCGTGGCTGATGGTTTATTACGGCATTGGTGTGCTGGGAATTTTGTTTGTTCTCTCACGTTTCTACAAGCACGCAATATTGATGAAGACTAAAATCGGTTTAAGTGAGAAAGAATACAACATCACCCGGTATTACAAAAGACTTTACACTCATCTTTGTTTTATCCCGGTTATTTCAATCTGCTTTGTGATTGCATTTATGAATATAGATGTTACAATCGCAAGTATTTTATC
>CAZXGJ010000081.1:0-11961 GCA_964639955.1 uncultured Ignavibacteriaceae bacterium | reverse complement strand
AATCTAAGAAATATTAAAAACCCATCCCCAATCCAAAAGCGAAAGTTGTTCTGTCAGGCAAAAAAGCAGCGTAAGCCTATAGAGCCGATCGATTATTAATTGAAGTTCATCCTGATCCGGTCAGTTCGTCTTCAGATGGTCAGCAATCAATCGATATTTCAGAATTCAAAAAGTTGATGAGAGAGTTATCAGTTTTGGCAAAATCTTTGGGTAAGAATTTTTCAGTCTCCGTATTAAGCTAGTTATTAAAAATATTTTTTTCTTTTAAAACTCCTTAATGTCAGGAGCTTATTTTTTTTAGTAAGATTTTGAAATAATCATCCGATTCAAAATAAAAACCTTATGCAAACAAATCCTGCCATTGAAATCATTCCAATATAATTCGAACTATTTGGCGGTCTTGCTTTATTATTCCTTGGTATGCAGTTTATGAGTGATGCACCCACCCGCGGTGCACTGAAGAATCATTCACTGCTTTTATCGAAGGAAATAAAAAACGAGCTGATAAAGTAATCGAAATGAAAAAAGAGGTTAGTCAACTGGCTCAAATAACACAGTCTCATCTTGAGGAGCGTCTTAACTCTGAGCCAAATGTTCCTCTTGCTGAATACCGTATCTTATCAGAAATAGTAGAAAATATGAAACGTATTTATTATCTATCCAAAAGAATTGCAAAAGATGTTGTTGAATCAAATAACAGTCAACATTCTTCAATAGTTCAGGAAGAATTAAAGTTCGAATAATATATTAATATTTTCTTAATTCTGATTTAAGAGCACATAAAATCAAAATTCATTTTTAATTGTTTGCAATAAGATTATTTTACAACAAGTAAATTATTTTTTTCACAAAAATGTAAAACCCCGGGAGGGTTCAATGATGCCAGTTCATTACAAAGTTCTTAATCTTAGTCTCCTTTTATTAATCCTCGCTTTCTTCATTTCCAACAAAACATTTGCTCAGGCAGAATTATTCGGCTTCGGTGGATATATGGTTGCGAGTGATGTCTCTGTCACAGAGGGTGAGTTAAATGTTTACAGCAATCCAAATTATGGTGCCGCAATTTCTTTTGAAGTTGATAGAGGGCTTCAGGCTGAATTACTCTGGATTGGTCAGCAAACAACTATGGATTTGAAAAGATATAATGGTTTGACAGAACCACTCTTTGACATAGGCATAAATTATTTTCAGGCCGGAGCAATTTATGAATTTAAACAAAACAGTCAGCAAAAAGCTTTTCCCTTTACATCCTTTAGCCTGGGCGCAACTTTATTTTCTCCTGATAGCAGTATTTATGGTGATGAGTGGAGATTCTCAATTACCTTCGGCGGCGGTGGAAAGTTTTATCTGTCTGATAAAGTTGGACTCAGATTGCAAGCACGGCTATTACTTCCGTTAAATTTTTCAAGTGTAGGAATGTGGTGCGGATCGGGTGGTTGCAGTGTGGGTGTAGGAAGCTGGGCCACTTTTTTACAGGCTGATTTTACTGGTGGAATATTTGTTCGTCTTGGCAAATAACATTTAGCAAAACTCTAAAATAATTTTCTTCTTTATGAAAAAGTTAATTGTATTATTATTCTTATTAAACTTATTTGTGCAGGCGCAAGACAGACATTTCTGGGATCAGGCAATTGGCGGCAGAACTGCTTTGCTCGGTGGAGTAGCAGTTGGCGGAGTCAGAGATTACAGCGCTACGTTTTATAATCCCGGCGCTCTGAGTTTTTTAACCAAGAAAAGTATGAGCTTTAATTTTAATGCTTATGGAATTAAGGATTTTTCGTTCATAAATGGCGGAGGTCCCGGAATTGATTCGAGATACACAAGAGTTTCTTTGTATCCTGCTTCATTAGCTGGTCCGTTACCTTTTTTGGGTGATTCACTTGAACGATTTAGTTATATGATTTACAGTACAGGTTATTCATATGTAAGAATATCAGAACGTTATGAAGGTTTTTCAGATGTAATTCCAACAAGACCCGGAAACTCTTTCGCAGGTGATGAATATCTTATTAATCAGGGTAAACTTGATGCTCTACTTTCTGAGGTAACTGTTGGATTTGGTTACTCAAAAAAAATAGCAGACAATGTTGGAATTGGTTTAAGTATCCTAGGCGCTTATCGCGATCAGACAAAAATACGATATGAATCTTATACTGCTTACGATACAACCAATCAACGTGCTGCAACTTCAGATATTTATGTTGATCTGGATTACTGGGCAGTGAGATTTTCAGCCAAGTTAGGAATTTCTGCCGAGTGGGAAAAATTAAAGTTAGGGGCAACTATAACAACACCAAGCTTTGCAATTAAAAAAGCAAGCGGTGGAACGGATATGGCAAGCTTAACTTCAAACAATGTTTATATTGATAGCATAACCGGTAATCAAATTGATTTACTTTCTTCAGACAGGCAGGAGGGATTACCGGTAAATTATCGGTCTCCTTTCTCTTTTGCTGCAGGAATAGAATATAAATTTTCTGATGATACATTTTTGCACTTTGCTTTTGAGTGGTTTGCCCCTCTATCTACTTATGTTGTTATGCAGCCGGAAAGTGGAGATTTCATACTTACTAATCCTGCTATTATAAGACCTATTGATAGTGCAGAGCTATTAAAAGTTTATGATTCAATGAAAAGTGTTTTTAATGCCGGAATAGCAATTGAACATAAGCTAAATGAAAGTTTTACTGGATATGCTGCATTCAGAACAGATTTTAGTAATGCAAACATTAATGATATTAATGGTTTATTCATTGGCTTTACAGATTTTAATATTTATCATTTTACTTTAGGTGCCTCAACAATACTAGACAATACAACAATTGGTGTCGGATTTGAATACAGTCATGGTGAAAGAGAAGATTTTCCGCAGATTTTTAATTTTCCAACTGGATCAGTTGAACCTGATGATATTGTGTTGTTTGACAAACGCGGAACGAGTAAAGCTATCTACAATAATTTTAATTTGTTTTTTGGAGTAACTCAGAATCTATAAAATTATTTAAAGGGAATATGAAATTTATATACACAACTAAATCGTCATTCATTTTTGTTTTTATTGTTTTGGTTTCAGCATTTATTTCCTGCCAGAATAAACCCGAAAAAAAATCTGAATCTCTTCCAAAGATTGATAAAACAAAAATAATTGGTGAGTGGCTCAGAACTGATTCTGATTATATGATTAAAATATCTCAATTAAATGAGGACGGCTCAATGATCGCCCAGTATTTAAATCCAAAATCAATTAATGTTGGTAAAGCAGAATGGATTAATGCTGAAGGATATTTAAAAATTTATATTGAATTACGTGATCAAAATTATCCCGGCTCAAACTATAATTTAACCTACATACCTGAAAAAGATATGCTTGTTGGTGATTATTACCAGGCGGTTGAAGGGTTAACTTTTTATGTTGAGTTTGCCCGCAATAAATAGTGAATTAATTCTGTAATTTACTTTAATCAAATACAATTTAATACCTATCAATTTTTTTTGAAAAATAAATTAATTTCAAAATCTTATGAAAAAAAGAAATCCCCTTCAATATACTACAGTTATTAAAGAAGATTATTTGTATGTTGTAATCACAGGCGACTATCTTATGTTTGAGTTTAAAAAAATTTACTCTGATGTTCTTGAAGTTGTGTTAGAGAAAAATCTTTCTAAAATTCTTTTTGATGCAGAAGAAGTTAAAGGAAACATCATTACTTTAGAAAGGTACCAGATGGCAGAGTTTGCTGCATACGAGGCTTTAAAATTTAGGGAGAGAGGTCTGCTTAAACTTGCTATTGCTATATATGGCAAAATACCACCAATAGATCCATATAGATTTGGAGAAATTGTTGCCAGAGCATTCGGTCTGAATTTAAAAGTTACAACAAAAATTGATGAAGCAATTAAATTTCTTAACAGTAATTAACTTGATATCATATAATTTCTTTTTTTAGAGAATATGTTGATTGATAAATATTTCAAGCCGTTGAGGGTTTGAATTTTTATGTTTAGTTCGTTCGTAACAACTAGAATGGAATCAAGATTTTCCACTTGCATTTTAATAATTATAAAAGGGAATAAGCCATGAAAAACATTTACAATTTTGTTAAGGAAATTATAGTTGGCGGAGTACTTTTTTTTATTCCTCTTATCATTTTAATTGTAATTTTACAAAAAGCACTGCAGATAGCAGCATTAATTGTAAGTCCTATAATTAAACTATTAAACGTAACACATATTTTTGGAATTGGAGTTGAGATTGTTATCTCAATTGTTACAATACTTTTTGTACTTTATCTGGCCGGTTTAATTGCCAGAACAACAAAAGCCAAGACAGCAATTGCAAAACTCGAAGATTCACTACTATCAAAAGTACCCGGCTATGATATGATAAAAAGTGCAGGTGCAAGTTTTGTTGGATTCGAAGAAAACACTGCTTATAAAACTGTGCTGGCTCGTATAGAAGACGCATGGCAATATGGTTTTTTAATTGAAGAAATTGAAGGAGAACAATGCGTGGTTTATATCCCCGGTGCTCCCACTCCAACGTCCGGTTCTGTTTATATTTTAGAAAATAATAGAATAAAAAAAACAGAAATACCTTTGTCAGCAGCACTGAAATGCCTGCGTGGACTTGGTAAAGGTTCGAATGAACTAGTAAAGAATTACTTGTAATATTGTCATTACGCTCTTAGAAATTATTAAGGGGAAAATTTTACATTTCCTTACTATACCTAATTAACAAATTCTTTCCTATTTTTCTATTAATCAAAAAAAAGGAAGATACAAATGAACTACATTTCAATTCCAAGAACTCTTTGGTTCTTTGCTATTATGTTAATTCTTGTTGGCTGCAAACAATCCCAGGAAAAAGAAGTAAATCAATCCAACTCAAATAAACCGAATATTCTCCTAATAGTTGCTGATGATTTGGGATATAGCGACATTTCTCCTTACGGCGGAAACATTCATACTCCGGTATTAGAACAACTTTCAAAAGAAGGAATTTCATTCAAAAGATTTTATGTTCAACCAACCTGCTCACCAACCCGTTCATCACTTCTAACAGGAAATGATAATCACGTCGCAGGTCTTGGAATTATGGCGGAAATGGATTATCCACAGTTGAATGCACTTAACCTTCCCGGTTATTCAGGTGAACTAAGCAAACAAGTTGTAACAATTCCTGAAGTGTTAAGAGATTTTGGTTACCATACTTATATGGTAGGTAAATGGCATCTTGGCGAAGGTCCCGGGAAAGATCCATACGATCGCGGATTTGAAGAGACATTCATTCTGGGTACCGGAGGCGGAAGTCACTTTTACGATAGAAAGCCACTCTCTCCCCTTCAACACATGGAATATACACGAAACGGAAAACCTATTACTCTGCCGAAAGATTTTTACTCAACAACAGCATATACTGATACTCTGATTCAATTCATTGAAAAAAATAATTCGGATGATAAACCATTCTTTGCTTACTTGGCATACACTGCCGTTCACGATCCTCTGCATGCGCCAAAAGAATATATCGAAAAGTACAAAGGAAAGTTTGATACAGGCTGGGATGCACTCTGGCTGGAAAGATTGAATAATCTTAAAAAGCTTGGAATTGTGCCAAACGATTTAAACAAGTTTTCAAAAAATCCTTTAATCCCTGAATGGAAAAGTTTAAGTAATGAACTCAAAAAGGATTTTGCCAGAGATATGGAAGTATATGCTGCTATGCTGGATTATATGGATATGAGCATCGGTCGAGTGTTTGATTATTTGAAGCAGCATAATTTGTATGACAATACAGTTGTGATTTTTATTTCAGATAACGGAGCTAACGGTGCAAATGCTCGTACTTATCTCGGCAATGAAGATGAAGTGTATCTGCGTTCATTCAATAATGTGCTGGATAACCGTGGACTGCAGAACTCATACATTGAAATGGGTTCCGGCTGGGCTCAGGCATCCGCTTCACCTTTCAGATATTTCAAAGGCTTTACTTCCGAAGGTGGAATAAGAGTTCCGCTTATTATAAAGATGCCCGGACAGATGAAGAATGCCGGACAATGGAATAACAGCTTTATACATGTTACAGATTTTATGCCTACAATTCTTGAAATTGCAGGGGCAAATTATCCAAAACATTTTAAGGGAAATGAAATCAAACCATACATCGGTAAATCTTTTCTTCCAATTCTAAATGGGGATACCTCTTTTGTAAAACAAAGTGAAGGTTATGGCTGGGAGCTTTTTGAATTGAAAGCTTATATAAAAGATTACTGGAAGATACTTAGATTACCTAAGCCAATGGGTTCGGGCGAATGGGAACTGTATGATCTTGAAAAAGATCCTGCAGAAACAACCGATCTTTCTGATAAATATCCCGAAATAAAAAAGCAATTAATAGATGCGTGGAAGGAATATGCACGAAAGAATGAACTCCATGATCACCAGGCACATTATGATTCATTTTACCAAAAAAGATTTGTTCCGAAGAAAGATTAAATAATGAAAGTTTCAGAATTGCTTGGAAATCATAAGCAATTCCATATCAATTTAAAGCAGTTGGTGTTAATTATATTAAAAGAGAATTCTGAAAAATCGATTTCTAATTTAATGTCATTCTCGCTGCCATAGGCATTCCTACGGAAGAAAGCGGGAATCTAAAACATAATAAATAGATTCCTGCCTGCCTGCCGGCAAAGGCAGGTTTGCACAGGAATGACTTAGTAAATTTTTAAGAAGTCTCTTAAAAATGTTTAGGAGAAAATTATACTTAATAGATAATAATTGTGACCTATTTAAGTATTTTTTCACTCGTGTTTACAATTATTATTTATTTTTCTTTTTAATGCAAACTTCAGCGAACAATCAAAAACCAAAACGCTTTGCCGGAATCATTCTTCACCTCCATCCAAAAACTATTAATGAAGAAGCTTTAGTTTTCAATCGTACATTTGGTTTGGGTGGAATGGCTGCGCTTTTGATCGTTATTCTTTTTATCACCGGAATATTATTAAGATTTTACTACGAACCTTTTCCTCAAAAAGCTTACGACTCAATTTTACATCTGCAAAACAATGTTTTGTTCGGGCAATTAATTAGAAACATTCATCACTGGTGTGGAGTGTTTCTGGTGATCATTACTTTTCTTCATTTGCTTAGAACTTTTTTTACAGGTGCATTTCAATCTTCCAGAAAAATTAATTGGCTAATCGGTCTGGCACTTTTTATTTTAGTTATTGCATCCAACTTTACAGGATATTTGCTTCCGTGGGATCAGCTTGCATACTGGGCAATTACTGTTGGTACAAGTTTACTTGAGTATATTCCTTTCATCGGAAAGTCTATAAGAGAATTTATTTTAGCCGGCGATGAAGTTAATGCAAACACTCTTTTGATATTTTTCAATTTTCATACGGCAGTATTTCCGATTTCAATTTTACTTTTAATGGCTTATCATTTCTGGCGGGTAAGAAAAGCCGGTGGAATAATTCTTCCGCAAAGGGATGAAGAGAAGAAAATAGTTGAAGTTTATCCTAATCTGGTTTACAGGGAATTTATTGTTGCACTTGCTTTGATAGCAGCGTTACTTGTGTTTTCAGTTTTCTTTAATGCACCATTGCTCGCAAAAGCAAATCCCGATGTAAGCATCAATCCAACAAAAGCTCCGTGGTATTTTGCAGGAATACAAGAATTGCTGATGCACTTTCATCCGTTCATTGCGGCTTTCTTAATTCCGTTTGCAATTGTTATTGGTCTTGCAGCATTGCCTTATCTGAAATTAAAAGAAGAGCACAGCGCAATCTGGTTTCACTCCGATAAAGCAAAAGAAGCCGCAAAGTTTTCTGCTATTGCATCATCAATAATCACAACTCTGCTTGTTATCATAAATGAATTTGTTCCTGATTTTGAAACTCTTTTACCATGGTTAAATTCATTCATAAGCAATGGAATTATTCCGTTAGTGATTTTAATTTTAATTATCTGGTATTTTTATAAGTACACATTAAAAAAGTTCAAGCTTACTTTGATTGAAGTTGTTCAAACGATGTTTGTTTTTGTAACTGCAGCTTTTGTTATTCTTACTTTGATTGGAATATTTTTCCGCGGTGTTGATATGGCTTTAACTTTTCCCTGGAATGTTTTGTAGATGAAAAAACAAAATATCAAAAAGAAAGAAGTTGATGTAAAAAAAAGCGAGGTTAAACAAAGTGAAGTAAAACCTCAACCAGCAATTTCAGATGTTGAAAGCCGGCGACAATTTTTACAAAAGCTGTGGAAAGGGTTAGGAATCGTCGCTTCGATTGAAGTTGCTGCGGTATTCTTTGGTTTCTTATTTTCCGGCAAAAAAGATGAACAGAAAATAAAACCAAAACAATTAATTGAAGCCGGAAATGTTGAATCGTTCAAGAAAAATTCTGTAACTGCATTCAGAGGCGGAAGATTTTATTTAGCACGATTACTTGATGGCGGATTTATTGCTGTGTCGCTTCGCTGCACTCATCTCGGCTGTTCAATCAATTGGGAAGAAGATAAAAATCGTTTTATATGTCCGTGTCATTCATCTGCGTTTTACATAAATGGAGAAGTTCAGAATCCACCGGCACCAAATGCACTTGATTACTTCCCGGTATTTATAGAAAATGGGATTGTAAAAGTTGATGTTGGAACAAAGCTTCAGCGTTCTCGTTTCGAAAAATCACAAGTAACTTATGTTTGATACTATAAGCATCTGGAAAAAAGTCGGAATAGTTTCGACAGCAGTTATTGTAATAATGATTCCACTTTCATTATTTATCCACAATCCATCTGATTCATTTCAAAAAAGAGAAGCAAAGTTTGTTGGAGGAAAAGAGTGTATCAGTTGTCATCAACGGGAATACAAATTATGGAAAGGATCCGATCACGACAGAGCAATGATGATTGCAAATGATTCCACTGTGCTCGGTGATTTTAAAAATGTTGAAGTAGAACTTAACGGTACCAAACACAAATTTTATAAACGAGACGGAAAGTTTTTTGTTTATACAAAAGGTATCAACGGAAAAATGACCGAGTTTCAAATCACCCATACTTTTGGTGTTCGTCCGCTTCAGCAGTATTTAATTCCTTTTGATAGAGGGAAATATCAGTGTCTGCCAATTGCGTGGGATACTGAAAAGAAAAGATGGTTCGACATGGCTGGAATGGTTTATTCGCAGAATGAATTAACTCCCGATAGCTGGTTTTACTGGACAAACCAATCTCAGAACTGGAATGGTATGTGCGCTGAATGTCATTCAACAAATCTTCAAAAGAATTATGATCTGGAAAAAGATTCATTCAATACTACTTGGTCTGATATAAATGTTAACTGCGAAGCTTGTCACGGTCCCGGTTCCGAACATCTTGATTGGGCAAAACTTCCCGAAGGTGCAAGAGATACTAATGGTGATATGGGTTTGGTTCTTAAAACGAGTGGCACAACTTCCAAACAATATATTGAAGCCTGTGCACCGTGTCATTCGCGCCGCACTTCATTCGGACCAAATAATCATACTGATGCTGAGTATTATAATAATCATCGTCCGCAAAATATTTCCCCGCCGCTCTATTATTCGGACGGACAAATACTCGATGAAGTTTATGTGTTTGCATCTTTCACACAAAGCAAAATGTATATGAATGACGTGAAGTGTAATGACTGCCACGATTCTCACAGCATCAAATTTAAGTTTGAAGGCAATGCACTTTGCACACAATGTCATCGGGCAGAAGAGTTTGATACTTATCAGCATCACTTTCACAAGTACGCGAATGAAAAAGGCGAGCCGGTAAAAAATAAATTCGGTGAAATGATTCCGGTTGGTGAAGGTGCTTTGTGTAAAACCTGTCATATGCCCGGCAATTATTATATGGGTGTTGATTTCAGAAGAGATCACAGTTTCAGAATTCCACGTCCGGATCTTTCAATAAAGTATAATGTTCCAAATGCCTGCAACGATTGCCACGCAGATAAAAGCTTTCAGTGGTCAGAGGATTGGATAAAAAAATATTACGGCGAAAGAAAAAAGTTTACCTACGGAATAGTTCTGTCTGATGGTTATTTAAGAAAAGATGGTGCTGATACAAGTCTCATCAGATTAATAAAAAGTGATCTTTATCCTGAAATAGTAAGAGCAACAGCAATTAGTTATTTATCAGCTTATGATAATGCTGAATCAAAAAAAACTATTTTGGAGATGCTAAACAATCCCGAACCAATTATCCGTGAAAGAGCAATTGATGCATTTAACACGCAAGACAATGCTGAGCTTGTCAAAGTAATATCTCCTCTGCTCAATGATCCGATAAAGATGGTGCGGATTAGTGCGGCAAATAAATTATCCGGTCTGGAAAAGAATTATTTCTCTGATGCCCAGTTTCAATCACTAAATAAAGTTCTGGAAGAATATTTTTCTTCGTTAATGTACTTATCAGATTTTCCTTCAGGCAAGTACAATCTTGCTAATTATTACTTCAAAAAACAGGACTTCGTCAAAGCAGAAAAATTGTATGAAGCATCTATCAAAGGTGATAAATTTTTCTATCCCGCAAAATCAAATCTTGCCTTGCTCTACTACAATCAGGGCAAATTAAATGAAGCAGAGCGTTTATACTTAGATATGATAAAAAATCATAAAGAATACACTGATGGTTATTATCAGCTTGGACTTTTATATGCCGAGCAGAAGAGATATAACGAAGCTGCTGCAATGCTTGAAAAAGCAACACTCGCAGAAAATGCAAATCCACGTTTGTACTACAATCTCGGAATTCTTTATCAGTACCTAAATAATCCGGCAAAAGCTGAATCATCATTACTAAAAGCTTTTTCGTTACTACCGAATGAATTTGATGTACTTTATGCTTTAGCTGATTTTTATATTAAGAGAGAAAAGTATCAAAGTGCATTAAAATATGCTGAAGAACTGAAAATTTATTTTCCTTCAAATCCTGCTGGCGCTCAGCTATTAAATTTTATTAACGACCAGTTAAAAAAATAAATTTAAGAAAGTAACGTAATACACTAAAGATCGCTGATAAAATTCTGATTATAATTCCCAAAATTTTTATATTTAGCTAAAGAATATTAACACTCTAATATGAAAGAGAAATTTTCCGATATAGTCCTTAATCAGGTAATTATGGATAGTATGCCCGGACTAGCATACATCTTTGATAAAGATAAGAAATTGGTTGCATGGAATAAAAGAGGAGAAGAAATTCTCGGTTATTCCACCGAAGAGTTACATGAAGGAAAAAATCCGGAGTTTGCACAAGAAAGCGATAGGGAAAAATTAAGAGCTGCATTTATTGAGACTCTTGCAAAAGGTTCCGGCTCATTAGAATTCACAATTGTAACTAAATCCGGAAAGAAAATACCCGTTCTTACAAGAGCAAGATCTTGTGAAATTGAAGGTGAGGTTTATGTAATCGGATTAGCAATTGAAATCAGCGACTTGGTTTCTGCAAGGGAAAAAATAAAAGAGCAGATGGAAGAAATTTCCCGTCTGAACGCACTTCTAAAAGCTGAAAATGTTTATTTAAAAGATCAGCTTGAACTTACCGATGAGCAGATAAAAATTGTAGCAGAAAGTGAACCATCCAAGTATGTATTATTTAAAATCAAACAGGTTGCACCAACTAATGCATCAGTACTTATTCAGGGTGAAACCGGAACTGGTAAAGAATTAGTTGCACGTGCCATTCATAAAGAAAGTAAAAGAAATAACAAACCATTCATAAAAGTAAATTGTGCCTCCATACCTGAGAGTTTAATTGAGAGCGAATTATTCGGACACGAAAAAGGTGCTTTCACCGGTGCATTTGAAAAACGAATTGGCAGATTTGAATTGGCAAACGGCGGTACAATTTTTTTAGACGAGATTGGTGAATTACCAATTACTGTTCAGTCAAAACTCTTGCACGTTTTACAGCAGGGAGAAT
>CAZXGJ010000080.1:5357-12143 GCA_964639955.1 uncultured Ignavibacteriaceae bacterium | reverse complement strand
CAATTGCACCTGAAAAAATCCAGGGATGTTTTCGCTTGATGAAGGAATCGGCCGCTTTTTTTAATATAACCAAAGGCACAATTTCTATTCGGGTTAATTAGTTGAAATATTGTTTGCGAGTAAATTACAAATCACAAGCACCAAATGACAAATAAATTTCAAATGCAAAATCCCATTTGGACCGTTTGATAATTGGATACTGGAATTTGGTATTTATTTGCTATTTGTGTTTTGGTTATTGGAACTTATCCATCTTCATAATGTTGTCAAAAGAACAGCTAAGCAGGCAGTTTACCTAAAACTCCCCACACCCATTTGTGTGCACGATGAATAAAAGCAGAAGGTTGTGCAAACATTAAAATACATTCATTTGAAATACAGTTGATTCCGTTTTCTTCACAATACTTAATAGCAGCATCCGATTGCGAACCTTGCTGCAGCCAGACTTTTTTAATTCCGGCTTCTTTAACGTCTGCAACCACTTTTTCTGCTTGTCGAGGCGTAACACTAATAACAACTGCATCAACCTTTTCAGTTAGCGAGTGCAAATCAGGATAGCAATTGTCGCCTTCAAATACATTTATGTTGGGATTGATAGCAAAGACCTTGTATCCCTTCTGTTTCAACTCTTTATAAATTGCGTTACCGAATTTTGTTTTCTTTCGGGAAACACCGACGACAGCAATTTTTTTAGAGCTTAAAAATTCATCAACTAATTTTTGGGAAGTCATTTTTATTGCTCACAAATTGTTTAAAAATAATTTTTTAATATTAATCTTGAAACCGGCTACCCCGGGATTTTGATTTTCTTTTCTTTTGCATTTTTCAGTGCCAGAATCTCAGAAGCAATTTCTTCAATCGGTTTATTTGTAACATTAATTACTGTCCATTTAGGATTTTTACTAAAGAGTTTCCGCGCATACATTAGCTCAACTCTTACCGATTCGATATCGTCGTAATTACCTGCTGCACCACCGAGGTAACTCTGCCGGGTTCTCCGTAGTTCGGCAAGCTCACGTGCGTTTGTATCAAGACAGAATACTTTCGAAGGCGGAAGTTTGTAAATTACCGGCGGCAAATCTTCGCCTAAGATTACCGGAACATTAGCCACAAACCATTCCTTAAATGCAAGATAGATGCTTAGCGGGGTTTTAAATGTTCTCGATACACCAATCAAAACAATCTCTGCTTTTCTAAGTTCATTAACTCTCTGCCCGTCATCGTGATGAAAAGCAAACTCCATCGATTCGACACGCCGGAAGTAGGATTTATTTATCTGGCCAAACAAGCCGGGCTTTTCCGCCGGGGAAATTGCAAACTCCTGCGACAAACGGCTCAATAAACCACCCATCAAATCAATGGTATCAACATTGTTTCTTCTGCCAGCACGAAGTATTGTTTCCCTCAGTTTGTCTGTTACCAGCGTGTGAACAATAAATGCATTATCTCTTTTTGCTTCCCTGATAACGCGGTGAACCTTTGTTTCTGTTCTTACCTTTGCTCTTTTAACAAGCTTTACTTCAATCTCGCTGAACTGGATTAATGCAGCGCTTAAAGCTTGTTCGGCAGTTCTTCCGCTTCCATCTGAAACAATATAGATTGTGTAGGCCTTTTTATTCCCGCTCATGTTTACAAAGAAAGAAAATTTTCTTTCTTCCAACTTAATCTTAAATAAATATTAAGACAATAAACTAAAGCTGCAATTACTACAGGAACTTCCGCACGGCATCGTAGACCCTGTCAACATCAAGCTCATTTATACACTTAAATTTAACATCAGTGCGTCTGCATTTGAGCGGGCGGGGAGAATAGAAGAAGCAAGGGGAGCAATCGAGGTTTAGTGAAACAATTTCGTACTCAGTATTCCAGGGGCGGATGTAATGCGGATTTGTTGGACCGATGATTGCAACAACCCTCAATTTATTTGCTGCAGCAATGTGCATCTGGCTTGAATCATTTGAAACAAAAACATTACACCGCTTCATTATTGCTGAACTTTTATTCAGGTTCGGTGTTTCAACTATAAAAACCCGGTTTGAACTTAAGAGACTGTAAAGTTTTTCTTTTAATTCTTTTTCATCGGGTCCGCCGAATATTAAAATTTTTGCATAATGCTTCTCTATAAACATTCTGCCGAGCTGAGCAAATCTTTTTACTTCCCATCTGCGTTTATCGTGATTTTTAAGAGTTGAGCAGCCCGGATGAAAACCAATCACCGGATCAATGCTGCTAATACGATGAGCTATACAAAATTCGTTTGCAAACTTTTCATCTTCAGGAGTTAAGGCATATTTAAGATCCGGCTTTTCATCAATCTTTATTCCCAATAGCGCTTCTATCAGCTTTATGTTTGTTTCAACGTTGTGGACAAAATCATCTTCTGCAACTGTGATATTATTAAGAAAGCCAAAGTTGATAAAATTTTTTCTGATGTATTTAACCGCGGCTCTTTTCCTTGCACCAACAATAAAGTTGATTATATTGTATTCCTTCCTGTTAGCCGGGTAAACGTTTATGGAAGCATCATATTTTTTTCTAAGCTTAAGCAGGAACTTGACCGATTCTGCAAATCCTTTATTGATGAAATCAAAAAAAAATATTTTATTGAAACTGGAATTAGTCGAGTAGATTTCTTCGGAACCACGGTACATAACAAGAGCATCAATTTCAGAATCCGGTGAATGCTTCTTCAGAAGTTCAGCAGCGGGAGTAAACATCAATGCGTCGCCAATACCAGAGAGTGCTATAACCAGTATTTTCATATCGAGAATATAATAAATAAAATAAAATCCGGTATAAACCAGACTTTATAAAACTGTTGGGTCGTTAGCTACATTACTGGTTTAATGTATCCGGCCGGGCGGATAGCTGCCTGTATTTTTGAATATTAGCTTTCACCGTCGGATCGTTAGGAAATAAAACTTCTAATTTTTCCCAGATACCTAAAAGTTTATCGTATTCTTCAAGGTTTTCATAACTTTCAATTAAAATCCTGTAAGGATTATAGTAAGAATTGACATCGGACGGATTTTTCTCCAGCAATTCTAAAGCAGTTTTTTCAACATCGGAAATTATCTGCCTGTACCTGTCCTTTGCCCCGGTAACAAAATAGAGATTGGCAACTTCAAAAAGTAGTCCGTTGTCTATTCCGAGTATTTTATAAGGAAGCTTTTCATTCATGCCGTCTAATGTTTCAATTAGAGCATCGTTTTTGCCAAGCCCCCTGTAATGAACAGCTAATCTCATAAATCCATTACGGTAATTCTGAATCATTCTTGTATGATTTTCATCAAAGAAAATTGTAGCATCGTTTAAGCCGGTATACCTGAAACCGGGTTTATAATCCTTAGAGGGTTCGGTTGTGCCAGCAAGCTGTAATCGTAAAACCTCTTCATTAACAAACTCCCGACCGGGCGTTCTTCTTTCAGGTACCAGCCTGAAGGTCATTCCTTCCATTTTCAGATAGTCCTGCAAACCTATTTTGCTGTCATCAGAACAGGTAACTGCAAAGTATATCGGGCGTTGCCAGTTATTAGCTTCGATTATTTCCCGAACCATGATATCCTGAACTCTTATAGCCTTCACATTTCCGAAATTTAAAGTGTTTGGCATTTTCCAGGTTAATGTTCCGGCTTTCATTACCGTGGAATCGGTTATTGCAAATTCCCTGTAAATATCTTCAAGCGATTTATCTGAAACAGGTTGAGGAGTTTTAATAGAAATATCTATGGGCTCCCACTGAACGGGGCGAAGCTGGTTAATTTGCGCCTCGCTCATTCTGATGTTAACCTTACCAACGCTATACGGGTCATTATTTTTTAATTGCCGTATATACCAATCGGTATTTGCAAGGCTGAGATTAACAACCTTTACATCTCGTCTAATCCCCTCAACATCCTGAAGATACCAGAGCGGAAAGGTATCGTTATCACCATTAGTAAAGAGAATTGCACCATATGCAGCGCTTTGCAATATGTTGTATGAATAATCCCACGGGACCCAGTTTCTTGAACGATCGTGGGTAAAGTAATTAGCCTGCAGCATCCGAACGGGGATAAAAATAAAACTGAGTAGTAATAAACCAATCACTAAAGCTCTGCTTAATCTGGAATTTTTAATTTTTTCCTGAAGAAGGTCCGCTAATCCTCTAACACCAATAGCTATCCAGATTGAAAAAACAAAAAAGGCACCTACGTAGAAGTAATCTCTTTCTCTTGGCTGCGGCTGCTGCTGATTCTGATAAAATGCAGTAAGATAACCAAGCAGAATAAACATAATCATAAATACCGATGCCATTTTCCAGTCGCGCCGGAAATGATGATAAATACCGAACAAACCAACCAGAAAAGGAATTCCAAAAAGCGAGTATGCAATATTTCCTTCAAAGTTTACGCCGATAATTCTTCCGATAATATTACCGGCAAAATTGAACGGGGCTATGTTGGCTCCGTCATCCTGCACCCAGCCTTCCCTGCCGGCATAATTCCAAAGCAAATACCTTGTCATCATATGGTTCATCTGGTAAGAATAAAAGAAATCAAGATCACTCTTATAGTCCGTAAATACCATCTGCTGATGGGGTTCACTTGAAAATCTTCGCTTAAATGTAGGGAAGTCACCGTATTGTTCCCGGTTAAGATACTTTTCAAGTGCGGGGAAAGTTTTAGGTTCGTTTTCATTCATCGGCGGATCCTGATTGGCGCGGATTATTACCAGAGAAAACGTTGTAAAGCCAATAAGAATAAAGATTGCCGACATAAAAATCATATGAAATGTTGGTTTGTTATTCTTATTAGAATAATTTACAGCATATCCCAGTAAAACAAGAATACCTATAAAAATTAAAATCTCGGTTACTATATTTTCTTTACCTATGGTTGTCATTACAGAAGGGAGATATTTAACTATACCGGGATAAGTTGCAAATAAAGCTATGGCTCCGATAATTATTGGCATGTAGAAGGAGTTCTTATTAAAGATTTTCTTCCAGTAAATTCCCATAATTAATGCACTTATACCAAGAAACATTAGTTTAAACTTCGTATCAAAATCCTGGTATTGTTCATTCGAAGGGGGTGCGGCGGTAGTTTCACCGGACCACCAGATTAATGCCAGCAATAAAACTATTGCAGCATGAATAATAAAGATGTAGGCAGTCTTTTTTAATGTTTCTTCATCTTCCATATATTTCCTGAAAAAGATGATCATTACAACGGGCACTACAGTCAGCACACTCATCAGGTGAACACCAGTAGACAAGCCCACCAGGTAAGCGATACCAAGGATATATTTTTCTGCATCTTTGTTATCTGCACGTTCATTCCACCTGAGAATTAAATATGCAATTGCGGCAACAAGAAAAGTACTGAAAGCATAAACCTCAGCCTCAACACCGTTGAACCAAAACGTATCGCTGAAACTCAAAGAGAGCGCACCGATTGCTGCCGCAGTATATGTAACAATAGCTTCAATGATGGATTCTGGTTTTTTACCCTTGTAATTATTAATAAGCTTAACTGCAACCAGATAAAGAAGGAAAGCAGCAAGTGCGCTTGAGATAACCGATATGAGATTAACTTTAAATCCAACATTCTCGAAAAATGGTATTTTTGAAAAAATATTTCCTAGTATTAAAAAGAAAGGTGTTCCGGGAGGGTGAGGTACCTGCAGATAATAGCTTGCAGCAATAAACTCGCCGCAATCCCAAAAGGATACTGAGGGTTGAACGGTCATCCAATAAACAACAAGAGATATCAGAAAAACTCCTGCGGCGTACAATCTATGTAAACTTTTTAAATTCATTTATTCCTCTGAAATGGGAAAGAAAATATGTGACTGATTTAAACTGACTAACTCTTTTTTTACCAAAGACGAGTTTTAACTAATCGGTATTATTGCCGGGCTTATTCTTAAAAAACTTATCAAACTTTGAAATATTTACCGGCTTATAATATTTATCGTACAGTTCTTTTAGTCTTTTCATCGAAACCGAATCGAAGTCTTCGTCATCCTTTTGCCTCTTCAGAAACATCCTGTATTCATCATATTCCTGTCTGGTAAAATTTCTTTCATACTTTTTAAGTACATCCAGCAATTTCTGTTGTTCCCCGAAAGTGCTCATATACTTTTTCTCCTAATTTTATTTAGCCGCCGGAAAAATAACCAATAGATTTTACCTAAAAAAACCATAGCACAATAATAGACGTTCTAAGAACCAACTGGTTCAAGTCTGACCTATATTGGACTAATTGAATACTTCTTTATACTCTTCTCCCCACTCCCGAAGCATTTCAATTACAGGTATTACCGATTTTCCAAGTAATGTTAAACTATATTCTACTTTGGGTGGGATTTCAGAGTATACTTTTCTGCTTATGATTTCAGCTTCTTCCAGTTCCCGAAGTTGTTGTGTAAGCATTTTATGAGTTACTCCTGATAAGGATCTCTTCAGTTCGCCATATCGCTTTGAGTCATCCTTTAGCCTCCAGATAATTGGCATTTTCCATTTACCGCCAATAATATCAAGCGAAAGTTCAACCGGATTGTTATATTTTTTTCCTTTAAAATTAAATTCAGGCATATTATCTCCATTACTTACTATTTGTATAGTATATTACTTTTTAGTATGTACTTGCGTAAAAATACTATATAATATAGATTTGTGCAAATAATTTATTATTTATAAATCAAAGGAAAAATTA
Source organism: uncultured Ignavibacteriaceae bacterium (assembly GCA_964639955.1). Taxonomy (GTDB): domain Bacteria; phylum Bacteroidota; class Ignavibacteria; order Ignavibacteriales; family Ignavibacteriaceae; genus IGN2. The sequence continues at coordinate 5,442 of CAZXGJ010000080.1, read as the reverse complement.
TGAGCGCAAACATTGATGTATTAAATCCCGAAAAAAGAAAAAAAGTTTTACTCGTTGCTGCAAATCCATCCGTATCAAAGCAAAC
>CAZXGJ010000080.1:0-5257 GCA_964639955.1 uncultured Ignavibacteriaceae bacterium | reverse complement strand
GTTAAGATTGAAGATTATGATGCTTTATTTTTAGCCGGCGGTCAATCTCCGATGTACACTTTCATTGATAATCAAAAACTTCACAAGTTTGTTACAGATTTTTATGAAGCAGGAAAAGTTGTTGCAATAGTTTGTCATGCAACTTGTGTTCTTCTTAAAGCTAAAACAAAAGACGGAAAACTTTTGGTTGATGGAAAAACCTGGACAGGATTCGCAAACAGTGAAGAGCAATTCGCTGATAATTTTGTCGGAATGAAAATTCAACCGTTCTGGATTGAAGAGGAAGCAAAGAAAATTCCAAATACAAATTTTATTGTGAACGGAATGTTCAAACCATTCGCAGTAAGAGACGGAAGATTAATTACCGGTCAACAGCAATATTCAGGTGCAGCAGCAGCTAAATTAGTTGTTGAAGCGCTTGGCGTATAATTATCAAATGTTTTAAGGTCTTCTTAAAATCAATTTTGTGTCAGTCTGAGTTCATCTTAGACTGACACTTTATATATAAAATAGATTTATGAGACTAACCATTTATTCTTATGCTACAGTATCTGATCTTTTCAATTACAATATTCATTTTCGGTCAGCTTTCTTTTGCGCAGTTAACCGAAAGCGACACATCAAATTTTAGCTGGAAGCTAAGCACTAATGGCTCGTGGTTAACGGGAAATGTTGAGAGATTATTGATTTTAAGTTCTGCTGATATTACAATAATTGAAGAACCGTGGGCAATAAGATCTTCAAACACTTATCAATACGGAACGATTAACAAAAAGCTAACAGAAAATGATTTGTTCTCAAGAAATTTTTTCTATCTGTTTCCGAAGAATGAAGTGTATCCTTATCTGATGGGATGGATTGAATCAAACAAGAGAAGAAACTTTTCTTTCCGTTATCAAATTGGACCGGGACTTAGCTGGGGATTTATTAAAAATGAATCATCGTCGATTAAAATATCCTTTACTGCAACTTATGAAATGACAAATTATAGAAGCTCGGTTTATTCAAATACAGAATATAATGGCGATGAAAACCTGGATCTTTTCAGAGGAACAATAAGACTTTTTGGTAAGCATCAGTTGTTTGAAAACAAAATCAGATTAGTTTATGAAATGTGGGGACAGCGTGCTTTTGATGATAAAGAGAATTACAGATTATATGGAAATATTGTTCTTGAGTTTCCATTCACAAAACTGTTGTCTTTCAGAACAGGATATAATTACTACTACGAAAGCGTTGTAATTGCTGGAGTGAAACCGAGAGATAATTTTCTTTTCTTTGGAATATCTATTGGAGAAAGTAAATGATTGTAAAAAAGAATTTTAGTCCATTAAAAGTCTGGAGCTACATAAAAGGTCCGGTTATCCTATCAATTGTTTGGTCTTTTGCTGTTTGGTTGATTGCAAACAATGTATCGGCAGAAAAATTCAGTATAAATTTTTCTGTGATTGGAATTTTAGGAACTGCGCTCGCAATATTTATTGCATTCAGAAACAACTCATCGTATTCAAGATGGTGGGAAGCTCGCACTGCGTGGAGCAGCATTCTCGCTTCTTGCCGAACTTTTGCACGACTGATAATTACTTTTACTGACAGTCATTCTCATCAAACAAACTATGTTAAAGAGAGAAGCGAATCATTCAAACGAGAAATGATTTATAAAATTATTGCGTGGGCAAATTCTTTAAGAATTGAGTTAAGAAAGCAAGATGATTGGCAGAGCATTCAATCATATTTAAATGATGAAGAAATCAATCAACTAAAATCAAAGCAGAACAAACCGAATATTATAAAAATGCTGATCGGACAAAGAATTTATAAAGCAATGGCTGATGGAACACTCGGTGGGTTTGACAGCTTTCAGCTTGAAGGGCAGTTACTCGCACTTGCAAATGCACAATCAACATCTGAAAGAATTAAATATACACCACTTCCAAAACAGTATGATTACTTTACAAGAATGTTTGTTTTGCTTTTTATATTTTTGCTGCCATTAGGGCTGATCAATTTTTTCAATCAAAGTGCAGAAACAAATTGGCTTGTTATTCCGTTCTCTGTCTTAATTTCAGCAGTATTTGTGATTATGGAAAGAACCGGCGCAGCGAATGAAAATCCGTTTGAAAATCTTGTTACTGATGTTCCTTTAACTTCGATCTGTAATAAAATAGAAAGAGATTTATTGGAAATGCTGGGAAATGAAAATCTTCCTCCAAAACTTGAAGCTGAAAATGGATATCTTTATTAAAAAACTTTAAAGGAATATAAAATGTATTTACAACTGATATTATTTTTTGTTTTGGTCTCTGTGATTGTCGTTGCCCAAAACAACAATGAATCGGCAAGCTCAAAGAGAATTAATAAAATAATTGTCTTTGGTGATGGCTTATCTGATATGGGTCAGTGGGGCAAGTTAACCGATTTCAAATATCCACCTGCCGATGCCGGTTTTTTTGAAAGCCGCTGGACAAACGGAAAAGTTTGGGTTGAACACTTAGCTGATGAATTAAACATCAATCTTTCGCTAAATGAAAATTTTGCACTCGGAGGAGCAACTACCGGCTACTACAATATTAACGAACCATTACGGCAAGCTCTTCAACTTGATTCAACAATTAGACTAAATGGTATGCTTGGTCAGGTTGCAGATTATTTGTCAACCAATCCCAAGATTGATGATAAAACACTTTTCGTTCTCTGGGCTGGCGGACACGATATTGGAAGTTATCTTGATTATGGCCAACCGGATTTGGAAAATTATCCTCCGGCAGAAAATTATAAACAGGCGGTTTCTATGCTTGTGAATGCTGGAGCTAAAAATATTATGATTGGAACAATGCCCGATATGGGTTATACCCCAATATATTTTGGAACAGAACTGCAGGAGAAAGCATCAAAGCTTTGTACCGAACTGAATGTTGGAATTGAAAATATTATCGCTTCTTATCAAAACAGTGAAATAAAAATTATAAAAATTGATGGCGCAAAAATCTTTTCTGAAGTTGGAATGAATCCGGCGAAATATGGAATAAAATATCTTGAGCCTTATTTACCTATTAACATTATCGACTTTAATCAGCCGTTGGAAAAAACTCATATAGAAATCCCAAACAAAGAAAAGGGACTGAATCCCGATGAGTTTATTAATTGGTGGGCGGTTTCAGCAAGTGCAAAGATGCATAAAATTATCGCTGATGAAGCAATTAAAATCTTTAAAGAAAAATTTTCTGAATAAAATAAATAAGTTGATTAAGAGAATTGAAATGAGCAAAACATTACTTGAAAAAAATCGTCTTGAAGCTTTCAGCGACGGAGTAATTGCAATTATTATTACGCTGCTTGTGTTGGAAATAAAAGTACCGCACATAAGCGGCGAAGTAAACTCTCAAAAAATTATTACGGCTCTGATTTCAATTACACCAAAATTTTTTAGCTGGGCATTAAGCTTTTTTATGCTTTTGATAATGTGGATAAATCACCATCGCATTTTTAATGAACTTGAGAAGACAGACAACAACATTCTATGGTTGAACGGTGTGCTTTTGTTCTTTATGTCATTCGTGCCTTTTCCAACAGCATTTATGGGAGATTATTTCACTCAGCCAATGTCAACATTTTTCTTTGGTATTTGTTTGATGCTGGTCGGAATAGCATTCTATTTTTTGAGAGCATATATTGTTAAAAAACCGGAGCTGCTTAATAAAGAATCTGATGTTGAGCTTCAAAGTAAACTGGCAAGAAAAACATTACTCGGTCCCGCATTGTATTTGGTAGGAGCACTCAGCTCGTTTGTAAGTATTATTATTGCTTACATAATTTATGTAGCGGTTCCTGTTTATTATATTTACTTCGGCATAAAAAGAAAGGAATAAAAATGAAAATAGCAATTATCGGTGCTGGAAATGTTGGCGGAGCTTTAGCAAAACAATGGGCAAAAGCAGGTCACAATATTTTGCTTGGACTAAGAGACTTAAATTCAAGCGATGCAAAAACACTGGAAAAAATTTCTTCAAACATTTCATCGCACACAATTGAAGAAGCAATTAAAAACAGCGAAGTAGTTTTGTTCTCAACTCCGCCGGAAGCAGCAGTTGAAATCGCAAAACAAAATCCTTTACTAAAAAATAAAATTGTTATTGATGCAACAAACGCTGTATTCAAAAAACCCGAGCCATATAAAACAGCTTTTGAAGGAATAAAAAAAGAAACCGGATGTGAAGATGTGGTAAAATGTTTCAACTCAACTGGATTTGAAAATATGGAAAATCCAAAGTATGGTGATGTTGCGATTGATATGTTTGCTGCGGGCTCAAGTGCAAAAGCAAAAGAGATTGCAAAGAAATTATCTCTCGATGCTGGATTTGCAGAATGTTACGACTTCGGTGGTGATGATAAAGTAGAATTGCTCGAACAGTTTGCATTAAGTTGGATAAACCTTGCGATAATGCAAAAGCAGGGAAGAAATATTGCGTTTAAAGTACTTAAACACTAAGTAATTACTTTTTTATTTATTTGGGAGGTGAAGAGACTTCACCTCCCTATCAAGCTTAAAATATTTTATTGAGCTTTGACAATATTAAAATTAAAAAGAGGTGTTTGCAGCTTTCCGTAAAGTCTTACCCAGATTGGAAGTAGCATCTCCGTTGCACGTGCATTAGTTATATCTCCCATATCAAGAATATTTTTTTCCTTCCATCCAAATTCTTTGAGCAGATTTACGACAGTAGCTTTAGCCGCTTCATCATTTCCGCAGATAAATAAATTATGATCACCCGGAAGGAGGGATGGATTAATCATCACTGAAGCATTCAGAGTATTTAAAGCTTTTACTACTTTCAATTCGGGAAATGTTCTTTGTATCTGTTCACCAAGAGAATCGGTATTACATACTGACAGGCTTGGAGGAAATCCTTTTGAAAAATCAAGCGGATTAGAAATGTCTATCAATATTTTTCCATTCAAATTTTGTGCACCGCACAACTTAAGCACATCCAGCGAAGCACCTCCCGAAGTGCAGTTCATCAGCATTTCCCCAAAATAGGCGGTATCAGCAAAGGTTCCAAGAGTAACATTTTTATGGTTCTTAAACCATTCGCTGAATGGCGGCATCCCATATTGATTTGGAGAAGTGTTGGACAAAGTTGCATCAACATTTCTGGTTCCGATCATTACATTATGACCAAGCTCAATTAATTTTGGTGATATAACTTGTGAAACCATTCCGGTTCCGAGAATTCCGATTTTCATAATTTGTCTCCTT
>CAZXGJ010000079.1:0-12525 GCA_964639955.1 uncultured Ignavibacteriaceae bacterium | reverse complement strand
ATCAAGATAAGAAAACCGAACAAGCCTTAACCTGCTATCACTGCGGTGATGAATGTAAAGATGATTCAATCAGAATTGATGAAAAACTTTTTTGCTGCAACGGATGCAAAACGGTCTATGAAATATTAGATCAGAATAAACTTTGCAACTATTACAACCTTGATCAAACTCCCGGCATTTCTCCAAGTCTGAATTTTGGAAATCGTTTCGATTACCTTGACGATCCGTCAACTATTCAAAAGATTCTGGATTTTCAGGATGAGAATATCAGCAAAGCAACCCTTCACATTCCGCAGATGCATTGCAGTTCATGCATCTGGCTGTTGGAAAACCTTTACAAACTGAATACCGCTGTCAGCTTTTCGCAAGTTTATTTTTTAAAAAAAGAATTGAGTGTAACATTTAACCACAATAAGCTTTCGTTTAAAGAATTAGTTCAGCTGCTTACTTCAATTGGATATGAGCCTCAGATATTGCTTGAATCTGTTGAACAAAAAACTGATAACAAGATATCACAAACACTACATTTAAGGATTGGCGTAGCTTGTTTCTGTTTTTTGAATGTTATGCTCTTTTCATTTCCTGAATATCTTGGTATCAATGTAGCTGACTCATTCCTGAAAAACTTTTTTATTATTCTCAATTTTATTCTTTCTCTGCCTGTGGTTTTTTTCTCTGGCTGGGAATACTTTGGCTCGGCGATAAAAGGTCTCCGCAAGAAAATAATCAATATCGATTTTCCTATCTCACTCGGAATACTTGCTTTATTCGGAAGAAGTATTTATGAAGTATTTTCGCAGACAGGTGTCGGTTATTTCGATTCGCTCACTGGACTTATCTTTTTATTACTCATTGGAAAATTTTTTCAGGAGAAGACTTATTCGTATCTCAACTTCGAAAGGAATTATAAATCTTTCTTTCCTCTTTCTGTTACGATCAGACAGGATGGAACCGAGAAGTCAATCCCTATTAACAAATTGATGGTTGGCAACAGAATTATCGTTAGGAAAAATGAAATCATTCCAGCCGATTCAATTCTTTTTAATGGTGATGGAAGAATTGATTACAGTTTTGTTACAGGTGAATCAAAGCCTGTCAGCAAAGTTTCAGGCGAGCTTATTTATGCAGGCGGGAGGCAGCTTGGAAGTGCCATCGAGCTCGAAGTTATCAGGGAAGTTTCTCAAAGTTATTTAACGCAGTTATGGAACAATGACATCTTCAATAAAAAAACAGAAAGTTACTTTACTAATTTCTCAAATGTTATTAGTAAGCGTTTTACAGCATTTGTTTTACTCACAGCTTTCATTTCTGCTGCATTTTGGTTCCCATCAAGTATTGCAACTACGATAAATGTTTTCACTGCTGTATTGATAGTCGCATGTCCCTGTGCAATTGCTCTTTCTGTACCATTTACATTTGGCAATGTAATGAGGATTCTTGGAAGAAATAAATTCTATATTAGGAATACCTCAGTCATTGAAGATCTCGGGAAAGTTGATTCAATAGTATTTGATAAAACAGGTACAATAACTCAGCTTGGAAAATCCGATCTTGTTTTTACCGGTGCTGTGCTAAATTCATTTCAGCAGAAATTCATTAAGTCATTAGTTCGAAATTCTACTCATCCGTTGAGTTTGAAAATTTACAATTCACTTGAAGCTGATGAATTCTTTCCTGTTACAAAGTTTGATGAAATTCCGGGGCTTGGAATCTCGGGAGTGGTTTATGGAAATCATGTAAAGGTTGGCTCTAAAGATTTCGTAGGTGAATCAGGAAACAAAGTTGGATTCAATGAAGATGACATGCATTCATCCAATCATGCAACCCGCTCTTTTGTATCGATAAATGATGAAGTTCTTGGTTTCTTCACTGTAACTAATTCCTATCGGGAAGGAATTGGTGAAATAATCAAATCATTAAGTAAACGGTTTAATCTGTCTTTGCTTTCCGGAGATAATGAGGGAGAGAAGTTTAACCTTTTGAAATATTTCAACAAAGAAGATGAATTACGATTCAATCAATCACCTGAAGATAAACTGGAGTTTGTTAAATCACTTCAATCATCGGGTAAAAAAGTTTTAATGGTTGGCGATGGCTTGAACGATGCCGGTGCTCTGAAACAAAGTGATGTTGGTATTGCAGTAACAGAAGATATCAGCAGTTTTTCACCTGCCTGCGATGCAATACTTGATGCTTCAAAACTAAATCTGCTTCCAAAGTTTTTGAACTATTCACAGTCGGCAATTAAAATAATTTATATTAGTTTTGTCATATCATTTTTTTATAATCTTATTGGATTGAGTTTCGCAATACAGGGAATGCTTTCACCACTAATAGCTGCAGTATTAATGCCTCTGAGTTCAATTTCAGTTGTTCTGTTTGCAACATTTTCAACAAATCTTATTGCAAAAAAGAGGGGTCTGCTATCTCAGTAATTGTTATCTTGATTGGCATTAGTCTGCTGGTTGCGCTTGGATTTTTGTTGGCATTTATCATTGCGGTGAAGAAAGGGCAGTATAAAGATACACACACACCTGCAATCAGAGTTTTGTTTGACAACGAAACTGAAAAAGAAAATACAAAAGAAAATAATTCTGAATCTAAATAAAGGAATTGTAAATGAACCAGGAAAAATTCAGTTATGATAATGAGATAGTCCGAAAGTTTACACTTGCAACTGTAATCTGGGGATTGGTTGGGATGCTTGTAGGACTTTTGATTGCGACGCAATTATTTGTTCCTGCGCTAAACTTCAACATTCCCTTTTTAACTTTCGGAAGAATTAGACCTCTTCATACAAACGCAGTGATCTTTGCTTTTGTCGGCAACGCAATTTTTATGGGAGTTTATTATTCGCTGCAGAGATTGTGTAAAGCCAGAATGTTCAGCGATATGTTGAGCAATATTCATTTCTGGGGATGGCAGTTAATAATTGTAGCTGCAGCAATAACTCTTCCGATGGGAATTACAACAAGCAAAGAATATGCAGAGCTTGAATGGCCTATAGATATTGCAATTGCTCTTGTGTGGATTGCATTTGGTATAAATATGTTTGGAACGATTATCAAGCGACGTGAAAAACATATGTATGTTGCAATCTGGTTTTATATCGCTACCTGGGTTACCGTAACTGTTCTTCACGTAGTCAATTCATTAGAAGTTCCCGCAAGTTTTCTTAAAAGCTATCCGATTTATGCTGGTGTTCAGGATGCACTCGTGCAGTGGTGGTACGGACATAATGCCGTTGCTTTCTTCTTAACAACTCCTTATCTCGGTTTGATGTATTACTTTTTGCCGAAGGCTGCAAACAGACCGGTTTATTCTTACAAACTTTCTATTCTTCATTTCTGGACTTTGGTTTTCATTTACATCTGGGCTGGTCCTCATCATCTTTTATATTCTGCTTTACCGGATTGGGCACAATCACTCGGAACAGTTTTTTCTGTTATGCTGATAGCACCTTCCTGGGGAGGAATGATAAATGGTTTGCTCACACTTCGCGGAGCGTGGGACCGAGTAAGAGAAAATCCGATTCTGAAATTTATGGTGGTTGCTGTTACGGCTTATGGTATGGCAACTTTTGAAGGTCCAACATTATCATTAAAAAATGTGAATGCAATCGCTCACTTCACAGATTGGATAATTGCACACGTACACGTTGGTGCACTTGGATGGAATGGCTTTTTAACTTTTGGAATTCTTTACTGGCTTATTCCAAAACTATGGAAGACAAAATTGTATTCTAAGAAACTTGCCAATTTCCATTTCTGGATTGGTTTCCTCGGAATAGTTTTCTATGCATTCTCGATGTGGTTTTCCGGAATTACACAATCATTAATGTGGAAACAATTCACTCCGCTTGGAGTTCTGCAATATCCTAATTTCCTGGAAACAGTTTTACAGATTGTTCCGATGTACATAATTAGAATGATTGGTGGTTCTCTTTATTATGTTGGAGTTATTGTAATGGTTTACAACTTAGTTAAGACGGCAAAACAAGGTTCATTTGCTAAAGAAGAAAATGCTGAAGCTCCTGCACTCGAAAAATTCAAAGATCCTCTGAAGCGTGGAGTAATTCATCGTTACCTTGAAGGAAAGCCAGCATTATTTATTCTGCTAACTTTTGTTACGGTTATTACAGCTTCTGTGTTTGAATTTGTGCCGATGTTTCTTATCAAATCAAATGTTCCGACGATTGCTTCAGTTAAACCTTACACACCATTGGAATTACAGGGAAGAGATATTTACATTCGTGAAGCCTGCAATAGCTGCCACTCGCAGCTTGTTCGTCCGTTCAGAAGTGAAACAGAAAGATATGGTGAGTACTCTAAAGCAGGTGAGTACGTTTATGATCATCCATTTCTCTGGGGATCAAAACGCACCGGACCTGATCTTCATCGTGTCGGTGGAAAATATCCAAACCTCTGGCATTATCTGCATATGGAAAATCCATCCAGTATGTCTCCCGGTTCTTTGATGCCTTCGTATCCATGGCTGCATACAAACGATTTAAATATTTCTACAACTGAATCAAAAATTAATGTGATGCGCAGTATCGGTGTTCCTTATCCTGAAGGTTATGAAAAAATTGCAAATAATGATTTGACTGCTCAGGCTCAAAGGATTGCAATGGATCTGCAAAATGCAGGTGTACCCGCTGATCCAAATAAAGAAATAATAGCTTTAATAGCTTACCTTCAAAGACTTGGTACAGATATTAAAGCATCGGGACAGGCAGGTAAATAAAATGTTTAAAGAAGTATTACAATCAATTGAAGGAATTGAAATTTACACTATCATTTCGATGATCATTTTTATTCTATTTTTCATCGGAATGAGTATCTGGTTATTTAAAGTTGATAAAAAATATATCAAAACAATGAGCGAACTGCCGCTTAAAGAAGATAACAATCAAGTTTCAAATTTTACAGGTGGAACAAATGAAGCCTTCTAAATTTTTTAATCTTATAAAGAATATCAATTCATATTTCGAATTTCGAATTTCGAAATTACTTTTAGCGATTGCGTTTGCTCTGTCATTCGTCAGTAATTTGTTTGCAGCGGGTGAATCTGATTTCCCTCCGAACTATTATGATACCGTTGCACTGATCTTATTACTTATTATTGTTATTACGCTGCTCAGCATAATTTACTACGAAGGCAAACCCAAAGTTGTTAAAGAAAAGAAAGCATCGGTATTATCCAAAATAGGTCAGTTACTTACTAAATCAACTCCAATAGAACGTGAGAAAGACATAATGTTTGATCACGATTTTGATGGAATAAAAGAACTTGACAGCAAAATTCCCCCATGGTTTTCGTGGCTTTTCATTCTCACAATTATTTTTGCTGCATATTATATGATTGACTATCATATAATCGGATCAGGTCAGGTACAGTACGAAGAGTATACTCAGGAAGTTAAAATCGCATCACTTGAAAGAGAAGCGCTGATTAAATCCGGTGCCTTTGTTAATGAAGAAACCGTAACACTTTTAACAGACGCTTCCGGGTTATCATCAGGCAAAGCAATATTTGAAGCAAATTGTATTGCTTGTCATGCTGCTGATGGCGGAGGAATTGTTGGTCCGAATTTAACTGATGATTACTGGATACACGGCGGCGGAATAAAAAATGTTTTCAAAGTGATTAAGTATGGTGTTGTTGAAAAAGGAATGATTGCCTGGCAGACACAGCTAAATCCAAACCAGATGCAGGAAGTAGCAAGTTATGTTTTAAGTCTGCATGGAACAACTCCTGCAGCACCAAAAGCACCCGAGGGAGAAATCTGGGTTGAGGAAAAAACAGATTAGCGATTGATGACTATTGATTTAAGATAACTAATGTCATTCCGGTGATACCGACTTCAGTCGGGAGAGGCCGGAATCTGAATCCTAATAATAATCCTCAGATTCTGGACAACCTGCCTGCCGGACAGGCAGGGCCAGAATGACTGAACTCTTTTATAATACAGGTTATGAATAAAGACACACTCGAACAGCAGCTATACGATGAAGAAGCTGAAACATTTCGAAATCAATTAGCTACAGTTACTGATGACGGAAAAAGAAAATGGGTCTATCCTAAAAAGCCCTCAGGCAGATTTCACAGAGCTCGATTAGTTGTTTCTGCAATACTTTTGTTGATTCTTGTCCTTACACCTTTCATTAAGGTAAACGGTCATCCGTTTATGCTTTTCGATTTTTTAAACAGGAAGTTCATACTTTTCGGGGTTCTCTTCGGTCCTCACGACTTCCATCTTCTTGTCATTGCAATGATTTCACTGGTAGTATTTGTTGTATTATTTACTGCTGTGTTTGGAAGAATTTTTTGCGGCTGGGCTTGTCCTCAGACAATTTTTATGGAAATGGTCTTCCGCAAAATTGAATACTGGATTGAAGGTGATTCAAAAGATCAGCGTAAACTTAAAGCGGCACCATGGACAGCAAATAAGTTTTTCAAAAAGTTTACCAAGCAAATAATATTTTTTGCAATAGCATTTTTCATCTCAAATATATTTCTCTCATACATCATCGGAATTGATGAACTGCTTAAGATAATTACTGACCCGCCATCTGAGCATCTTCAGGGATTGTTTGCGATCACGGTTTTCTCCGGAATATTTTATTTTGTCTTCTCGTATTTCAGAGAGCAGGCTTGCACAATTGTTTGCCCTTATGGAAGACTGCAGGGAGTTTTACTTGACAGAGATTCAATTGTAATTGCTTATGACAATGTTCGCGGTGAACCCAGGAAAAAATTTAAGAAAGATGAAGGCTGGGAGAATCGCGGCGATTGTATTGAGTGTTACCAATGTGTTGAAGTTTGTCCAACAGGAATTGATATCCGAAACGGTATCCAGCTTGAATGTGTAAACTGCACTGCCTGCATTGATGCCTGTGATGATATTATGGATAAGATAAACAGACCGCGAGGTTTGGTTCGTTATGCATCTCTCAATTCAATTGAAAAGAAAACTAAGTGGAGATTCACTCCTCGTGCAATTGGTTACTCTGCTTTGCTGACTGTGCTCTTAACAGTTTTGGTAATTCTTATGTTGAACAGAACTGATTTTAGTGTTACAGTACTAAGAACACCAGGGCTTCTTTTCCAGGAACAGCCGAATGATATGGTTAGCAATCTTTATGATCTGAATATGGTAAATAAAACTTTCAATGAAATTCCAGTTACGCTCAGATTGGAAAATATTGAAGGCGAGCTTAAGCTTGTTGGAAATGAAATTGTAATGGAACCTCAGGGAAATATTGATGCTAAGTTTTTAGTTCTTCTTCCGAAAACTAAATTAACAAAGATGAGCACGCCAATTGATATTGGTATTTACAGCGAGGATAGATTGATTAAAAAAATTACAACATCATTTTTAGCTCCGATGAAAAAGAAAGATGAGTGAAGAAGTGAAAGCAAAATTAAACTGGGGTACGGGAATACTTATCGGAATAATTGTTTTTGTTATAATCAGTATTACAATGACAGTGATTTTTATGACTCAGGATGTTAGTTTGGTCTCTGATAACTATTACGAAAAATCTCTCAGCTACCAGGATGAAATTGATAAACAAAGCAGAACAAAATCACTTGATGAGCAGGTGAAGATTAATTTTAATGAAGAGGTCATTACAATTTCAGTTCCATCTAACTATCTGAACAAAGATATTTCGGGCGAGATATTTTTCTACCGTCCATCAAATCCAAAACTGGATTTTGTTTTGCCGCTCCAATTGGTTGAAGGAAACCAGATCATACCTGTTGAAAGACTCGAGAAGGGATTCTGGAGATTGAAATTGAACTGGACGATGGATGGTAATGGTTATTATAATGAAAGAGCAATTACAGTTGAGTAGCATTAGGCATCCTGAATTTATTTCAGGATCTTGGATTGATACCTCAAAAGTTCCCGAAACAAGTTCGGGATTATAGGAAGGCTATGTCACCAGAAATATTAGCAGCATTTTTTGTTGGGTTAGTTGGCAGTTTGCACTGCATTGGTATGTGCGGACCGATAGCTATTGCTCTGCCCGTTCCTGATTCATCGAACCTGTCTTTTTTCACCGGAAGAATTTTATACAATCTCGGAAGAGTTGTTACTTATGCTTTTCTCGGTGCAGTACTCGGACTAGTCGGAAGTAAAATTACGCTTGCCGGTGCACAGCAGGTTGTTTCGATCGTACTTGGAGTAGTAATTATCATTGCAGTACTTCTTCCACAGAAATACAGAAATTATATTGCTCAGCATCCATTGGTTCAGAAACTTGCTCAGCCGTTAAAATCAAACATTGGTGTGCTTTTTAGCAAAGGCACCTTCTCTGCAATGTTTCTGATTGGAATACTGAACGGCTTCCTTCCCTGCGGACTTGTTTACGTTGCATTAGCCGGTGCCATTGCCAGCGGTGATGCAATTTCCGGTGCAGCAGTTATGATTCTCTTCGGACTAGGAACTGTACCTGCAATGTTTGCCGCTTCTGTATTTGGAAAGTTCATCAATATCGGAATCAGAACTAAAATCAGAAAGGCAGTTCCTGTCTTAGCAATCATTCTCGGAGTCATTTTTATTTTAAGAGGTATGAACCTCGGGATACCAATGCTCAGTCCAAAAGTTTCTGCTCAATCTGAAGTTACTTCTGAGATGGATTGTCATTAAAAACCTGTTTTTTCAGTACAATTGAATTACTTGTCACTCATTAACCTGATTCCGCTTGCAACTTTGAATATTTCTTGAGAATTTCCTTCTGAGTTAAATAAATATTACTCAAGTGAGAGACCCAACTAAATATTGCGGCTTGATCTTTTTCCAGCAACCTAACCTGTCTAAAAAGACATCATATAAATATTATATCCCTTCCAGAAAGTTTTCTAATGCAAGCCGTTACTAAAAAAGAAGTTTCGTGTAAAGCCCTGGAATTGTTTTTCTATGCGCTAGAGACTAAGAATTTAAATGAGGCCATATTATTGGAGGGACTACCTTATGAGCTTAATTATTTAAAAAATAAACGAGAGAGAGTCGAGTGGTGGGTTTATTGCAAAATAGTTTCTAATTTAAAACCTTATTTTTCTCCTTTAGACTTTGAAGAAATGGGAAGCAGCTTTGTTAAGCGAGGTTCTTATTTCGAAGGGTTATTATGGGCGTTCTTTCTCTTTACGTCAAGTAAGTTTTCTAGATTTTTGGTTAAATCAATATTCCAAATTGGCGCTTCCATGTTTAGCTGTATGAAGCAGCAAACAGAATTCCCAGATACAAACAAAGTTAGAATCACAGCGTATGTTGAAGAAGGTTACGAATTTTGTCCGGAATTCTTTTTTATGTGTAAAGGGGTATGGGAAGAACTTGGATCAAAAATAGGGCAGAAAAAATTCAAGGTTATTCTAAATATTAAAGAGAAGAAAGGCGTTTTTGATATTTCCTGGAATAAAGAAAGTTTCCTGTTTAAAATTAAAAGAGGACTACGCTGGATATTTAATATTAGAAAAGCTCTCTTAGAAGTAACAGATGCACACGAACAATTACTTCATCATTATGAGAAATTAGAAGTATCGCAGAAACTCTTGCAAAAACAAACCACACAACTTAAAACCGCATACGAGATATCAACTTCTATACGGCAAAGTTTAAACATTAACGACACACTAAAAGCAATTGCTGATGCGTTAGTAAATGAAGCTGGTTTTTAGGTTGCATATATCGATCTGTGTAAAGATATAGATGAAAAAGACATTAGCATAAAATTTCAATCAGGGGCTGTTTCCGAATTTGTAGCGTCGATTCACCAGGAAATAAACGTTAACGATAAAAAAATCGGTGATCTTATTGTTTACCCGAAACCGGAAATAGATATCAGAGAAAGCAATGAACTTCTCGAATATCTTACCCCTGTAATAAATATTGCAATCCATGATGCTCTGATACTGCAAGCTGTCACAGATTACAAAAATAATCTTGAACAAAAAGTTACTGATCGTACTTTAGAGTTGCGAAAAGCACATGGTGAACTTACAGAAGCACATCAGACCCAAAACCGATTTTTCACGAACATCTCCCACGAGTTCCGCACGCCGCTAACTTTAATACTTGGACCGGCAAAACAATTATCAGAACAATTAAAAGATGAAGCAGCAAAAACTAAAGCGGACCTTATTCACAGAAGTGCAAAGAATTTAAACCGTCTAGTTGATGAACTGCTCGATATTTCTAAGATTGAATCTGGCGAGATGAAGCTTAAAGCCTGTCCATTAAATTTGGTTAAAATTGTAAAAGAATCAGCACTTTCGTTTTCATCACTGGCTGAAAGAAGAAAAATTAAACTCAATATCAATTCTACTGCTGATGAGCTGATCACTTATGTCGATAGGAACAAAGTTGATAAAATTCTAAGTAACGTTTTATCGAATGCTTTTAAGTTTACACCGGAAGGCGGGAAAGTTGATGTTGGAATCCAGATTCATCCTGAATTTATTTCAGGAACTCAATCTGTTTCAGCAACTTCAGCTAATATAAAGATCCCGCAACAAGCCTGCCTGCCGGCTAGGCAGGTTCGGGATGATGGATTTGTTGAAATTTCAATCCGTGATACCGGTATCGGAATCCCCGAAAATCAGATTGATAAAATCTTCGATCGTTTTTACCAGGTTGATGGCAGCCATACACGAGAACACGAAGGAACCGGAATCGGTCTTGCTTTAACAAAGGAATTAGTTGAACTGCACAAAGGCAGGATTGAAGTTGAAAGCAAGGAAGGGAAAGGATCAAAATTCAAAATAATCTTTCAACTTGGTAAAGCGCATTTAAAACCGGAAGACATTTGCGAAGAATTATGTGCAGAAGATAAAGTTACTCCTGAACCTGAGGAGACCAACGAAACGAAAAATCTTCACAAACTTGTAATTGAATTATCTGAAAGACCAGTGCTTCTTATTGTAGAAGATAATCTCGATGTAAGAAACTATATAAGTATGATTCTTGGAAACGAATACAGAATATTTGAAGCAAAAGATGGTGAAGAGGGACTTGATAAAGCCTTTGAGTGTATTCCTGATTTAATCATCAGCGATGTAATGATGCCGAAGATGGATGGATTTCAATTGTGCAGGCAATTAAAAACTGATTTACGTACAAGTCATATCCCAGTTATAATGCTTACTGCAAAAGCAACGATGCAGGATAAAATAAACGGACTTGAAATCGGGGCAGATGAATATATAATGAAACCATTTGACGCTGAAGAACTGAAAGCAAGGATAAAAAATCTTTTGGAGCAGAGGAAACGACTTCACGAGCATTTTAATAAATATGGATTTGCCGATACTGAACGAAAGAACATTACATCTGCTGATCAAAAGTTTTTAACGAAGGTAGTTAACTTCATTGATGAAAATATTCCGGATACATCATTCGGAGTAAAAGTGCTTGCAGAAAAACTTGCCGTGAGTCACTCGCTGCTTTACAAGAAAATCAACTCTTTAACAGGCACATCTCCCAGTGAATTGATTAAGAAACTAAGATTAAATAAAGCGGCAAAGCTGATTGAAGGAAATTCCGGAAATGTATCAGAAATTGCTCTTGAAGTTGGATTCAATAATCCCTCCTATTTTACTGAATGTTTCCGGAAACAGTTTGGTGTAGCACCATCGCAGTATTATTCTGTTAGAAGAAAAGGCTGAGGCGAAGGCAGAGTAATCAGAAATAATTTACTATTTGATTGCTCTTTCTTTCCAGTATCCGGGTTTCCGGGCAATGTGGGTCACTGCAACTATAAATATTTCGTTCTGCTTTATTTTATATATGATTGAATACGGAAAACGGTTGGTTAAACAGCGTTGTGTATTCTTTGTAAATACAGGGTAAGCATCTGGAAATTCGATTATGCGTTTAATAGAAGAATAAACTTCTGCGAGGAATTTTATACCAAGGTTTGGTTGTTGTTTTTCATAAAATTCAACTGTCTGCTCAAGTTCAAAATGCGCTTCGGGATGGAATGTAAACTTCACGAGGAATATTTGTCTCTGATTTCTTTAATTACCTGTTCTCCCTCCAATGCTTTAATTTTTCTTTTTTCATAATCTCTTATGCGTTTTTCAGCTTCTGCTGCCCAAAGTTTGTCGATATCTTCCTGTGCCGGAATATTTAAGCTGCGTATTAGCTGCTCAACTAATTCAGCCCTGTCTTCGCGTGGAAGCAGAAGCGCCTCATCAATAAACTTTCTGGCTAACTCACTCATTCGGGACTCCTTTCTTTTATTACTTTGTCGGTTATAAATATAAGCTTTGAATTAATATTTTTCAAAATAGAATCAGCTTATTTAATGAAATTTAAATAGGTTCTACAAGTGTGTGACCTCTACGAGGTCAAACGTAAATTTTTAATTAATCTATTATTTCAAATTATTCGTTAAAAAACATCGTAGTTGTTTTATTATTGTAGACAAAACATTCCAATTTAGAATAGATCATCGTAGATAATCAATAAATAATAGACCCATTAAACGGGAATTATTTATGAATCCTCTACGAGGA
>CAZXGJ010000078.1:0-12544 GCA_964639955.1 uncultured Ignavibacteriaceae bacterium | reverse complement strand
TAATCTACCTTACTTAATTAACCCGAAATTCCATTTTCCGCTGAACCAGTACAAGGCATAAATAATAATTTCCGCTATGAGCGAATCTATCATTTTGTTGACGTCAACGAAATGATAATAAAGCTTGATTTCAAATGTTCTTGCCCAAACTATTATTTCTTTATTTATCGGGGGTTTTAGTTTCACTTTATCTTCAAACCCCCATCTCTATCACCTTCATTGTATCGTTACCAAAAATATCTACAACTTTAACTGCAATTTTGTAACGACCTTTTTTGTTGTATTCGTGATAAATACTTGTTAACTCTATGCTGCGGTCTTTTTTGGTGCGAAAAGACTGCCATTCGTTTTCAAAGATGTAATCGCCTGTCCAGACTTCTTCAAAATCCTGCACAGATTGATAATCTGTGCTACGAGGAACTCTGATTATTTCTTTCTTGCTTTCGTAATCAAAGTCAACAGACCAGTAATCAATCCAGTCTGTCCATTTCTTTGTTAAGATTTCTTCAGAGATAATTCCTGCTTTGTCTTTTGATATTTTTTTAATTACACCATTCTCAACATAAATTTTACTTGCACCGTTTTTTAGTGTGGCTTCAATATTCTCTTTTATATCCTGATTGTAATAAACGGAAAAGTCCGTTAGCTCAACTGCAACTGCTAACTTAAACTGATCTCCTTTTCCTGTCCCTTTGGGATTAGGTTCTTTGTAATGCGGTTTTACTTCAATGTAAGAAACATCGTGGAACTGAACCTGGTTTTTCTCAACTGCTCGTTTGTCAAAGACTTCCTTTGGTATGTATTTAAGTGCAAGATCAATTCCTTTGCTCTTTGCTTCATCCTGAATGTTTGGTGCAAGTCCCATTTCAAATTCAAAAGCGAGAATATCAACTTTAGTTATCTGCTTGCTTCTGCATTCGAGCATTACTTCTTCAACAAACAGGCGGGTGACTGGAAGGTTTATCGGTCCGATTGAAACAAGCCGTGCACCTTTCTTGCCGTGGAATGTTTTAAATCCTTCTACTTTATCTGCACGGTAAGCATAAAGAATAAGCTCAATAAATTTCTGCTCTTTATCTGCAAGCTGCTTTTGTTTTTCTTCTTCACGCAGATTTGGATTTAAACCAATATAATGCTGTCTTTCATACTTGCCGAGATTGAGAATTTCAAAAGCGCGGAAATCCTGTCCCTTTGCTTTTAACTCCCTCTGCACGCCAATTAATCTTTTGCGTGTTGTGTGAATAGCAAATTTACCGAGATCAGAACCTATCCATTTTCTGCCAAGCTTTTCTGCAACTGCAAGTGTTGTTCCTGAACCACAGAAGAAATCGGCAATTATATCATTTTTTTGAGATGATGCTTCAATAATAATTTCAACTAAATCTTCTTTCTTTTCAGTAGGATAATCATAAGCAAAAGAGTAAGCAGTAATATCATCCCAAAGATTATCTCTCAATACAAAGTTAGAAGCTTCAATTTTGTATTCAGGTTTACCAGTATTTGGATTTTTTCTAAGATTTCCTTTATTAATCCAATCTTCAGCAATTTCTTTAGTCCTCATCCAATGTCTACCTACCGGTGGTTTTTGTCCGAATAATTCATAATCCATGCCTCGTCGAATTCCAGGTGCATCAAAAGAATGCCATCTCTCTGGTTTAATTTCTTTTTTAGTTGGTTTATTAATTTTATGAGCTTCTGCTCTGGAAAAAAAATAAATTGTATCATAACCAATATTCATGCGTGGAACTTTTTCTCTCTCCTTAATATTCTTCTTTATCCTTCTTACAATTATTTCATTTCTATAATTTTTTTGATTAAATATTTCATCTAAGATCAACCTTATATAACTATTCACTCTCCAATCACAATGCACATAAATACTGCCATCATCGGCGAGTAAATCTCTCATTAAAGAGAGGCGTTCATAAATCATAGAGATAAAGCTGTCGGCGCCTTTGCCCCACGTATCGCGGTAAGCAATTTCTTCAAGTATGCCGGGTTCTTTTGTAAACTGTTCGCTTGTCCCGCTTTCGGGATCACCAATTTCTATATTCATTGAGAAATCAGCACCAACATCAAAAGGAGGATCAATATAAATTAGTTTTATTCCACCGTTGTCTTCAATCTCTTTTCTTAAGGGACCATTTTTTAGTGACGAGAGAATTAGTTTGTTGTCACCCCAGATAAGTTTGTTTGTCCAGCCGGTTTGCTGTCTGCCGCGGTTATCAAAAATACTAAACTGGGAATCTTGTGTTTCTTCTTTTTCAATACGCGGTTCATCAATCTGTTCAACAATTTGAAAAGGGAGAACAATGTTTGTTACTTCATTTGTTTTACCGTTCCAAACAAGCTCAACTTCACGCTTCTCTTCAAAAAGTATAAAGCGGTATTTTTCAGGAAGAGGCTTTCCTGCTTCGAGGTATTTGACAATGTCACGGATTTCGTTATCGTTTAGCCGCATAGTAAGATGGGTGATTAATATGGACTAAAATAAGGATAATCTGTATAAATATTAAAGAAAGGGCTACTTGCTAATTACATAATCTTTATCAAGCAAATCAAAAATCGAATTTAGCTGGTAGGTTGGAACTATGTTTTCTGTACCATTTGGAAAATACTTCACGCCGGTACTGACTAATGCTGTATCAATCCCGAATTTATTTCCCATTGCGATATCTGTCTCCAGCCTGTCGCCAATCAGCAGTGTTTTTTCGGGAATAAATTGAAGTCGGCTTTTAATTTCATTAAACATAAACTCAGATGGTTTTCCGAAATGAAGTTCGAGTTTTCTGTGAGTTCTCTTTTCAAGTGCAGAGATTGTTGAACCTGCATCAATTACTTCTCCATTATCAACCGGACAGGTATCATCAATATTTGCTGCAAAAAACCTGGCGCCTTTCTCAAGGGCACGTGCAGCAATTTCAAGCTTCTGATAATTAAGTGTTCGGTCCAGAGTTATAAGAATTATTTTTATCTCATCCGGATTTAATGACAACTTCAGACCGGATTTTTCAATTTCAGTTAAGAAAGAATTCTCGCCGATTGCAAAAAAATTATCTCCTTTAAAATTTCTTTGCAGATAGTTTGAAGCTACAACGGTCGAGTTGATGATTTGATTCTCTTCAATATCCAGCCCCCAGTTTTTCAGAAGATGAAAATAGTCATTTGTTGTTCCTGTAGTTTTGTTTGAAACAAAAACAATTTTCTTTCCCAAATATTTCAGATGATTGATTATTTCATCGGCACGAGGGATCAGGTGTTCACCACGATAGATAGTTCCATCAAGATCAAAAATGAAAGCAGAATATTTTTCAATCAGGCTCATCACCTTTCGTTAACCTTTTTAACCGTTTAGTTTGCTGAATTTGTAAATACGAAACGAACCCGGAGGAATTGTAATTTCGAATACCGCACTTCCGGAATCAGAATAAACCATTCCACTCTCCCCATTCAGCAGTTCCTGATATGCAGCTTTAATTACCGGAACGGACACGTTAAAGGTATCACTCTCAGCACCAAGATTGAAAGCAGCCACGCACAATTCATCAGAATAGTTTCTTAGAAAAGAAAACGTTCGTTTATTATTATTGCAATAAATAAAATCCAGCGAACCTTTTTTAAGCGCATTGCTGTTGTTTCTGATCTGAATTAACTTTTGATAAAATCCAAACAAATCTATGTTTGGCTTTACCTGATAGGTTGCAAACCCTTTTTCAAAGCCCGAAGATGCATCAATTACCTCTGCATCATACTGCAAATCATCCCAAATCATCGGCTTACGGCAGTGCGGATCATCGGCACCCCACATTCCCGCTTCATCCCCGTAATAAATCATCGGTGCACCCTGATAAGTTATTTGAAACGCAGCAATCATTTTTTGTTTTTCATATTCTTCTGCTGATGGCTTGCCCGGGTTGTAATCCGGATTTTCTTCATTGCAATCTTTGTCAAATTGCCTGTCGGGATTTTTAATCATAGAAGCAAGCCGGTCAGTGTCGTGGCTGTCAACCAGGTTTTGCAGGATGTTTAAGTTTTTTTCCGGATATGTTTCTTTCACTTTCATCAGCATATCAACAAATTCTGATACAAGTATCTTATCTTTTTGTGCAATGAAAAAATCATTAACAGCAAAAGCAAAATTGTAATTCATTAAGGCATCAAAGGGACCATCTGCTGAAACGAAATCAGGAGAAAGTTCCCAAAGCTCACCAATTATAATTGCATCCGGGTTTAAAGTTTTAACAAGCTTACTCCAGTCATTCCAGAAACCAATAGGAACTTCACGCGCAACATCAAGCCGCCAGCCGTCAATACCGTCAGAGGGGTCGCCATCATCGTTCGGATCCATCCACTTTCTCGTTGAATTAAAAATATATTGTTTAGGACCCGGCATTAAATCGTCAATCGTTCTGTTAAGTTCCGGCAGCGACTTTATTCCCCACCATCCTTTGTAATCAAATTCATTTTCAGGTGTAGAAGGATCATCAAATTCATTTACGATGTACCAGTCTTTGTATGCAGAATAGATTCCGTTTCTCATCAAATCAAGAAACGCCCAGAATTGAGTACCGGTGTGATTAAAAACTCCATCTATTATAATTCTCATTTTTCTTTTATGAACTTCTTCTACCAATTTCAGAAATAAACTATCTGCTTTCGTCCACAACCAGGTTTGCGGATCATCCGGTGTTTCCGAATTTATCAACAATTTGTCGCCAGAAGGATCTGGTCCAAAGTTAATATCAATGTGGTGATAAGTTGAGCCATCGTACTTATGAAGCGAAGGAGCTTCAAATACCGGATTAAGATATATAGCGCCTATACCGAATTCTTCCAGGTAATCTAGTTTGTTTATTATCCCCTGTATATCGCCGCCGTATCTTCTTTCATAAAGGTGATCGCGAAAATTTCTTCCTAACTTAATTTCCCATTCATCCTGCCCAAACCAGTTGCTTGTCCACTCTTTGATTCTCCAGCTTTCAGGAACAATTACTGAATCGACCTGCCCGCCGATCAGCCGAGTAAAAACTTTTTCAGGATCAAGATCGTTTGAGGGGTCGCCGTTTGCAAATCTTTCGGGAAAGATTTGATACCAGATAGTACCTTCTGCCCATTCAGGGATCGTATGCTGCGCAATGATACCTGAACTTAACAGAGCCAGTTGAGTTAAAAGCAAAATTATTTTCATAAAGCAAGTTCTTTTTTCATTGCTGCGAGCGACTCTCTTATTGAGTGTGGCTTATATCCAAGCTCTGTTTCTGCTTTGAGTGTTATCAATCCTGATTTTAAGGGCCGTCTTGCTTGCTGGTTGAGCTCATTTGTTTTTACAGGTAATATCAGTTTCTTATCAAAACTGAAATAATCTGCAATTATTCCGGTAAAATCGAAACGCGACAGAAATTCTTTTCCCCCGATGTTATAAATTCCTGTCTTTTTGAACTCGATAATTTTATTTATTGCCTGCACAAGGTCTTCAACAAATGTGGGGTTATTTATCTGGTCATTAACTACTTTAATTTCATTGCTTTTTTTGAGCTCAGCTATTACCCATCGTACAAAATCAGGGCGGCTGTTTTGTGCAAAACCATAAAGTACATTAGTCCGTATTATGGTGAACAAAACGCCACCTATCTTAAGAACATTTTCACTCGCTAACTTTGTCCTTCCATAATATCCAACAGGATTTGGAGTAGCATTCTCATCGTAAGGACCATCTTTTCCGTCAAAAATATAATCAGAAGAAATCTGGATAATGTGTGCGTCCAATACTCTTGCCGCCTCGGTAATATATTCAACTCCTTTTACATTTGTTTTCCAGGTATCCTGCCTGTGTTTTTCACTCATGTCTACATTTGTAAAAGCAGCAGTATTGATAATAAAATCGGGGCAGAAGTCATAGATCAATTTTTTAATTTTTTCTCTGTCGGAGATATCGCAAGTAATATAATCAACACCTTTGAAAACCGGGTTTTTTTCAATTGAGCAAGAAAGCAGTTCAATTCTGCT
Organism: uncultured Ignavibacteriaceae bacterium; assembly: GCA_964639955.1. Taxonomy (GTDB): domain Bacteria; phylum Bacteroidota; class Ignavibacteria; order Ignavibacteriales; family Ignavibacteriaceae; genus IGN2. The sequence goes on along the minus strand of CAZXGJ010000078.1, from coordinate 6,538 downwards.
TTTCCCGGAATAAAAATCAACTATACGTTGTCCAAGCATACCGTTAGCACCGGTAACCAGTATTCTATTTTTTATCAAACTTCCTTCGAACATCTTCTTTCAGATTTAAAAAATCTTTTGAATTTGTGTACTCTGTACTTACACCTGCAGCAATGTTAGCAAGTAAAAGTGCTTCCTGTACATTTTTATTTAATATATAATTATAAAAATAAACCGCTCCAAAAACATCACCGCATCCAACCTGGTTGATAGATTTTGTTTGTAACGCACTCTGATAGACGGATTCAATTTTCTCTTTCTCTTTATAATATACTTTTACCCCTCTCTCAGCCATTGTAATAATTATTTGCCTGATTCCATAATTAAAAAGCTCTTCAACTAAGGAGGCTTCATCCTGTTCGGTGCTTAAGGTTTTCAATTCTGCCTCATTAGCCTGAAGAATATCTACGCAGCGTGCCCACCTGCCAAACCCAGGTATTGGTCTTAATTTCCTGCTGAAATTATCATCTATTCCGCGGGAGAGTGTATGAACATCAAAATAAATTATTCCCGTATAAATTTTTCTCAATTGTTCAAGCTGTTCAATGGAAACATCAAAACCTGTTATCATATTAATTAATATACCATCAAAATTAATTAAGCGTGTAAAATCAACATTAAGTTTTTCGGTAATGTGCTCATATTTCTCTTCTCTTTCTGATGAATCTTTCATCTTTAGCTGCACAGTTGGAATTTTATTTGACAATTGAATATAATTTTGTTCAACTTTATTATAAACAAAAGAAAATAATTTATGACTTTCTCTATCAACAGTTGTGCAAAGAAACAGTTTATCTTTCTGCCGGCAAAAACTTAAAAGTGAAGCTGTCGTATAAAAAATTCCTCCCGGCTTGATGAGTAAATCATCATTTTTGTAGATTTTATCAACTACCGAATGACCAACAATTAAAAAATTCATCTGCTAAGAATTATAAAAAAATATTTTTCAAAGATACGGTAATTAAACCAATATGGATTTCAAACTTCCTTTTAATTGATTTATATTAGTGCCCCGATAATCTAAAATAAGGGACAGATTTAATAATGAAGATTGGGATAACCTGTTATCCAACATACGGGGGAAGTGGTGTAATAGCAACTGAACTTGGCAAGGAGCTTGCATTAAGGGGCCATGAAGTTCATTTTATAAGTTATGCGCTGCCTTTCCGTCTTTCGCATTATATAGAAAACATTTTCTTCCACGAAGTTGAATTAAGCAATTATCCTTTATTCGAGTTTCCTCTGTACAGCCTTTCTTTAGCAAGTAAAATGGCTGAGGTGGCTGAGTTTGAAAAGCTTGATTTACTGCATGTTCACTATGCAATTCCGCATGCAACCAGTGCTTACCTTGCCAAAGAAATGCTTGGCAAAAACAGAAATCTGAAAATAGTTACCACACTTCATGGCACCGATATTACTCTTGTGGGTTTAGAACCTTCGTTCCTTCCGCTTGTACGGTTTAGTATTGAAAAAAGTGATGGTGTAACGGCAGTATCAAGATTTTTAAAAGAAAAGACAATAACCAATTATTCCTGCGAAACAGATATAAGAGTCATTCCAAATTTTGTGGATACGGAAATTTTCAAAACCATTGATAATGGAGAATTCAGAAAAAGTATAGCACCCGGCGGTGAAAAAATATTAGTACATACTTCCAATTTCAGACCCGTTAAACGGGTAACCGACACCATACGAATCTTTCAAAAAGTTCAGGAGGAAATTCCTTCGAAGCTGATCTTAATAGGTGATGGCCCTGACAGGTCTGAATGCGAAAGATTAGCCCGGCAGTTGGACCTTGGCGACAAAGTAAAATTTCTCGGGAAACAGGATGGACTGGTTGAAATTCTGGCTTCGTCGGATTTATTTTTAATACCGAGTCAGTCTGAGAGTTTTGGATTGGCAGCACTGGAGGCAATGGCTTGCGGTCTTCCGGTTATAAGTTCAAGTGTTGGGGGCTTACCCGAACTTGTGAGGCATAATGAAACTGGATTTATTGCTGAAATTGGTGATATAGACAGGATGGCAAAGTACACCCTTGATCTGCTTACTAACAAAAAAAAGTATAACCTCTTTTCAGAAAACTCAAGAAAGCGGGCAGTTAATAAATTTGATAAAAGTAAAGTGGTTCCGCTTTATGAAGATTATTATAAACAGATTTTAGAAAAATAGTTATGATTATTTATTGTGCCGGCCCGATCAGAGGTGATACAACCTATCAGAAATTTTATGCTGAAATAATAGATTTTATTGAATCGGAGGGTCATACCGCACTGGCAGAGTTTAACGGAAAATTCAGTGTTTCCATTCCGTTAACCGAACGACAGATTTATAAACGTGATCTCAAATGGATAGACGGGAGTAAACTAATGATAGCCGAAATCTCAGGCCCCAGCCTTGGGGTTGGTTTCGAGATATCTTATGCCATCTTTCATAGAAAAATACCTGTTCTTGCTCTGGTTAATTCTAAGGTGGAAAAGCTTTCGGCTATGCTAACCGGATGTGATTCCCCGCTGCTTACGATTAAGTATTACAAAAGCGTTGAGGATATGAAAGGTATCATTTCAGCCTTTATAAGTAAGCTAAGCAGGAAGTGACCGAAAAAGATTTTATTACTACGCTTGTTAAAAAATTGCGGGCAAAAGGTATTAAAAAATTTCCGGATGATTTTTGCGACCTATCCGATTCTATGATAATAAGTTCTCCCGGGCAGAATTTTGTGCTCGGAAACAATATACTCGGATATTACGAAGTTACTACAACTAACGGCGACCCGGTTTTCAATCTTGAAAGTCTTAACAAAGCTAAATTTATTGTCTACAGCAGCAGAAATATGACAGGCGAAATAATAATTCCTAAAAGTGAAACAGAAATTAATAATGCTGTCAGGAAATATGAAGTTTATCTCGATGAGATTCTAAATGGCATTAAAGAGGAGTATAAAAAATTTAATCCGGATTCCAGGAATACCGGAACTATTTCAAGCACAATTTTTATGAAATTAAATTTAACCAGAGTATGAGCCCACGAAGAATGAGAGTTTCTGATAAAGTTTATTCCTATCTTGTCACTACTTTTGGCGATCAGGCTGCAAAAAGCTACTGGGAATTCATCAAACAGGAAACATCCAAATACATCAGGGTTAACGAGCTCAAAATCAGCCGAACCGATCTGTCGGCTCAACTCTTTGATACTTACGGGATAACAACCGAAGAGCTGAATTTTCCTTCAAATGCATTAAAAATAAAAAGCGGTTTCGATTTCGCAGGAAGCACACTCGAGATTGCATTCGGCTTTTATTATATGCAAGGTTTGACTTCAATGCTTCCTCCTATTGTTTTGAATCCATCTTCAAACGACCGTGTACTTGATCTTTGTTCAGCTCCCGGTTCAAAGACCACACAAATTGCCGGTTTAATGAAAAACAAAGGCATACTGGTTGCAAACGAGGTGGAACCGGAAAGAATAAAAGCTCTTGTTTTTAACCTGGATAAAATGAATTTCCTCAACTATGGTGTAGTTAATCTAAAAGGAGAAATTCTCAGCAAGTACTACGATTCATATTTCGATAAAATTCTGGTGGATGCACCCTGCAGCGGGCTTGGAATAATTCAGAAGAAAAATGAAGTTAACAAATGGTGGTCGCTCGAACGTGTAGCGTACCTTGCAGAAATTCAGACAAGACTACTGGTTGCTGCTATTAAAATGTTGAAAAATGGCGGAGAAATTGTTTACTCAACCTGTACTCTTACCCCGGAAGAAAACGAACTGATAATTAATAAACTGCTGCAAAAATATCCGCTTGATATACTGCCGGTGGAATTACCTATGGCCGGCCATAACGGTTTTACTGAATACCAGGGAGTTAAACTCGATTCAAGAATTTCCAGAGCCATCCGGATGTACCCCTGGGAAGTTGACTCAGACGGATTTTTCGTGGTTAAGCTCAAAAAGACTGACAACACTATTCCCCCTGAGCAGCTTAAATGGAAGAAGCATTATGTAATGACTATGCATAAATCCGTGGATAAGGAACTGGCTGACAAACTTAAAGTGCTTGCAGAAGAATTTGGAATGGATGAAAATGTTTTTTCTAACTTTAGATTTTTAATCAAGCGAGGAGATATATTCTTCTCGTCCTTTGAATGGACTGATGAAAACCTCGGCTTGTTTCAGAGGGTTGGAACAAAATTCGGGTTGTTTGATAAAAACGGTAAGATTGTTCTTCATTCGCACGCTGCTACTATTCTTCAGAATGCAATTACGAAAAATATTTATGAACTGCAAAGCTTGAATGAGCTGAGAACTTATTTAATGGGTGGGTTAATTGTAAATGAAGACCTTCCACCCGGGCAATACGCTGTTAAATTTAATGGCTACGTGCTGGGTACAGGAGTGGTAATTAAAGGTGGATTGAAGAGCAGGTTTCCGCGTTCTAATCGTACTCAGAAAATCAGGATTAAGGGGCTGGTTATTCAATAGTTTTTCAAATACATTTTATTTTATCTCGCTAGCACCATCTTTTTTGTTTCAGAGTAGTTTCCGGCTCTCAACTGATAAAAATATATTCCACTCGGCAAATCCCCATCAAACCGGATTGATGAATTTGAACCCGCAATTGCAGAAAATTCAATTTCATATTCGCCAGGACTTAGAATTTGATTTACTAATGTGGCAACTTCATTTCCAAGAACATCATAAACCTTCAAATTCACAAATTCGGAATTCGAAATTAGAAATTTGATCTTTGTCGAAGGATTAAACGGATTTGGATAGTTCTGTTCAAGCTTGAATTCAACCGGAGGAGTTTCAGCCCAAACATGAGTTATAGTATCGAAAGAAACATCGGCAACTTTCGGAAAATGGTCTGAAGCAGTTTTTGTATCAGGCAATTGAAGTCCATATTGATTTAACCTGCTCTGGCTCATTACTTCGGTTTGAATAACAAAATCTTTTTCAACAGTCATAACACTGTTAGAAAAAATCTGGTAGTCCAGTCTTCCGGGAGGGAATGAACTTTCATCATCCCGCCAGGTATATGCAGTTCGTTTGTCTGATTGCTGCGAGAGTAAATCATCGAGATCTGTATTGTCCCAATCAGGTGGCCCGCCGTTTCCGAAAAGTTGAGTATTTATTATTTCCCCGGTAATAAGTGTAATTAGCTGCTGCCTGTCACCAACTAAATTTAAGTCACCAAGAATTATGAAAGGGGTTTCTGAAGGAAGATTAATTATTCCACCGGGAGTTTTTGCATCGAGAATAAATGCTATGGTAGCGTCTGCTTCACGCTGGCGTGTTTCATCATTCGAAATACCGCCGCAGCATTTGTAATGGCAATTGATTACAAGAATATCATTTTCAAACCACTGCGGTAAATCTATCAATGAAGCTGTAATACGATGATCAGGATAGACCAGCCAGCTTTGTGTAATGGGATATTTTGAAACTGTAACATTTCCTGCATCAAGTTTAACAGCATTCCAGCTTGTCCCCGGAAGCATCTGGCTAATTACATTCTTTACCTGGGTTGCCGATGAGCTGAAGCATTCATTGAAACACATAATATCAGGATTTATTGCCTGAAGCAGCCTGGTAAAGCTTGGCTGCCTTTGCTGATCAAGCAGACCATCATTTAAAACATTCCAATTCATTACTCTCAGAAACGATGTATCTTCCCTGATGAGTTCAGTTGGAACAAGAGGCAGAGTGGGAGTTTCATCGAAAGTATACTGAAAAGTTTCGCCATTGTTTGGCATCCAATCGCCGTTTGAAGCACCATCAATAAAAAAGATTCTTAGAGTTCCCGTCCCACCCGAAGGTGGAATGAATTGCCTGCCAATTGCAATTTCATAAGTTGTATCGGTTACAGTAGGAAGACTTCTGTATTGAATGTTTGAGTGAGTAAACGAGTTGTTTGAGTAATAATTATAACCGCTTCTTGTACCAAAATCAAATTTTAATTCTGCACCAATACCATTGATTATGGATCCTGTTCCGTTATTGTTATCACCATCGATGTAAATTGAAAGTTGATTATCTTCAACAAGCTTAAGGAATGGAGTAATTTTTAACCTGATAAAAAGAAATTGCTCATCGTTTGTAACTGAAACGTATTTGAAATCGTAAACATTACCATCGTTTTCTGTATCAGTGTAGGTGGGAACGGGAACATTCCAGTCATCTGTTCTGCCGTCTAAAAAAATAGGTAGTGACTGCCCATTAACCAGAGCTGATAAAGCAACAATGAAAAGCGATACTAAATTTTTCATTTATTTTACCGGAGTATTGAAAATAACCGGCTTAAAGATAACAAAATGCAATCAGGATTAAATGTGAGGAATTTTGTAAAAGAAAAATTATTAAACAGATGAAAGCCCATTAAAAAACCGCCCAAGGAATTCCGGGCGGTTTAACATTTGAATAAATATTAAAGTAGAACTAATTTATTTATAGTTAGTATCATATGATACCTAAGAGAAGATTAAGTATTTTTCTATAAATA
>CAZXGJ010000077.1:0-12581 GCA_964639955.1 uncultured Ignavibacteriaceae bacterium | reverse complement strand
TTGAGTTTGATAAGAATGGCTGCGTTAAATTGGAAAAGCATTTGTGGATACCGAATAGGAAAAAATAAAACTTTTAGCTTCTCTTAACTTATTTTGTTAATTTTCGAAAGTTATTCAGAGGATAATTATCTTTTGTCTGCACTAAATATCAGCGAAAAAGAAACTCGCTATTCCATCATAGATCCGCTGCTAAAAAAAGCGGATTGGAACCTCTCAGACCATACCCAGGTTGGATTTGAAATACCTGTTCAGAATTACGATAAAACGCGTGTAACAGGATTTACAGATTATTGTTTGTATCGACCAAACGGAGAAGTGCTTGCTGTCGTTGAAGCAAAAAAAACAAGCCGTGACCCGAGGGTTGGAAAGCAACAGGTTTTAGATTATGTAACAGAGATTGAAAAGAAACAGTCATTCCGTCCATTTGCATTTATGAGTAACGGGGATGATACTTTCTTTTGGGATTCTGAAAATACTTCCGAAAGACATGTTGCAGGATTTTTTTCTCGTATGAATCTTGAACGACTTCTCCATCTTAAACAAAACAGAAAACCCCTGAATACAATTCAGATAAAGGAATCTATTGTTAATCGTGCTTATCAAATAGAAGCGATAAGAAGAATTTCCGAAGCGATTGATATTAAAAAGAAACGCAAAGCTCTTCTTGTAATGGCAACCGGCACAGGTAAGACGCGAACTATTATGGCACTGATTGATGTAATGCTGAGAGCTAATGCCGCACAGAAAATTTTATTTCTTGCTGATAGAAATAGCCTGGTTAACCAGGCATTGAGTGATGGATTTAAACAGCATCTTCCAAGCGAGTCAAGAACAAGAATTAGAACTTATAATATCACAAAGGATGAAAGAGTTTATGTTACAACCCTGCAAACTCTGGAGCTATGTTATAATCAATTTACTCCTGCTGATTTTGATTTAATCATTTCTGATGAATGTCACCGTTCAATCTATAACAAGTTTACTGATGTGCTTGCATATTTTGATGCTATCCAGATTGGATTAACTGCAACTCCAGCAGAATTTATTGATCGCGATACATTTAAGTTTTTTGATTGTGATGGCAAGACGCCGACTTTTCTTTATACTTTTGATGAAGCAGTAAAAGAAGAATATCTAGTGGACTTTGATGTTTATGCCGCACAAACAAAATTCCAGAGAAAAGGAATTAAAGGAATTGATCTTACAGAGGAAGAAAAGTCTATACTCCATGTAAACGGTATTGATCCGGATGATCTGAACTTTGAGGGAACGGATCTTGAAAAGAAAGTAACTAACAAAGATACGCTTCGTGCACAGTGGGAAGAGTTTATGGATAATTGTATGAAAGATAAAACAGCCCAGTATCCCGGCAAATCAATAATCTTTGCGGTTACTCATAATCACGCAATTAGGTTAGATGAAACATTTAAAGAGATGTATCCTCAATATCCAAATCTTGTTCAGGTAATTGATTCGAAGATGGAAAGAGCCGATGTATTGCTTGAAAAGTTCAAGAAAGAAAATATGCCGAGAATTGCTATTTCTGTTGATATGCTTGATACCGGAGTGGATATACCTGAAGTAGTTAATCTTGCTTTTATGAAGCCGGTTAGTTCCCAGATTAAATTCTGGCAAATGATTGGACGAGGCACAAGAAACAATGAAGCCTGTAAATTTTATGGCTGGCTGCCGAATGGAAAGAAAGAAAATTTCTTGATTGTTGACTATTGGGAGAATTTTGAGAAGGTAAAGATTGATCAGGACAGCAAGCAGATACCAATAAGAGTCACAATCTTCAATACAAGACTAGCAAAGCTTCAATTATTTTTAGGCGAACAGGATAACACTGATGCAAAACGAATTATTAAGAATTTACGTTCTGATATTGCTGACATACCTCTTGAATCATTTTCGGTTAAAAAAGTAATTAAAGAAGTAAAAGATGCCTGGCAGAATGATTTTTGGAATTACATTACCCGCGATAAGATTGAATTCCTGAAATTAAAGGTAGCGCCTTTATTAAGATTTGTTCCCGGAATAAATAACGATGAAGCATTCTTTATTAACAAAATGGAAAGAGCAGGACTGCAACTCCTACAAAGAAAAGATCTAGCTTCGTTGATTGAATCCATTAAAGAAGATATTTCACTTTTGCCGACAAACCTTGCACAGGTTGCACAGCATATCCGCGTAATTAACGATATGCTAACAAATAAATTCTGGCAGGAAACTTCTCTCACAAAGATTGATGAGACTAAAGAAACACTTACACCGATAATGAAATACAAACAGCCAAGACCTTCACTGGTTATTGAGCTTGGACTTGATGACATTATTGAATCCCGCAAGTGGGTAATTTTAAGAAAAGACAACGAAAAAGTTTACATTGAAGAATATAGAAAACGAGTTGAGAAAAAGATACTTGAACTCGCCGACACACATCCAGCTATTATAAAATTAAAGAGGGGTGAAGAAATAAACATTGATGATTTACTTGATCTTGAACTAACGCTAAGCAAGGAACTGAAAGCGGAAGATATTTCGCTTGATGAAGAAAATATGCTGAAAGCTTATGGAGTAAAAGTAGGCAGCTTTGTGGATTTCCTTAAGCACGCATTGAACATAGAAAAAATACCAAGCTACGAAGACATTGTTAAAAAAGCTTTTGATGCATTTATACTTGAGCACAATTACAACGCTGACCAGTCCCGTTTCTTAAGAGCTGTGCAGAATGTATTTGTGCAGAGAAGAAAACTTGAAACAGCAGATTTATACGAGGAACCATTCACAAACTTTGGAAGTAATGCGGTTGATAAATTATTTACTGCAGAAGATGTGTGTGAGTTGGTGGAGTTAACGAGGAGGTTGGTTGCATGATCAACTCACCCTAAATCCCTCTCTTACTAAGAGAGGGACTTGTTGGAAGTGTTGACTTAATATTTAATTTGTTGACAGAAAATGTAAATATTACGTATTAAATTGATTGTAAGCCTCTCTATTGGCAAGAGAGAGGTTGGAGTGAGTTCAAAATGAGTTTAAATACTAGAAAAAAATTAGTTGAAGTTGCAAAAGTTGTTTGCAGAGATTTACGAAAAAGAGCAACGAATACGGAAGAAATGCTTTGGGAAAATTTAAGAAACAGAAAGTTATTAAAAAAGAAATTTTATAGGCAGTATCCTTTATTCTATGATTTAACAGGAAAAGAATCGTTCTTTGTAGCAGACTTTTATTGTTACGAAGCTAAATTGATTATTGAACTCGATGGCGAAATACATAAATACAAATTGAAAGAAGATAAAAACAGAACAGATATTTTGAATTTGCTGGGATTGAAAGTAATTAGGTTTAAGAATGAGGAGGTTGAGAAAAATATTGTTATGGTTCTAGAGGAGATTAGAACATTTTTGAACTCATCCCAACCCTTCTCTTACAAAGAGAAGGGCTTATAGGAGGTCGTAACAGAAAATTGTTTTTGCTGACAGAAAAATTAATAAAAAGTTTTATTTTGAAAATAAGTCTCTCTCTTTGCAAGAGAGAGATTAGAGTGAGTTCGATTAACCATTCACAAACTTTGGTAAAGATGCAGTTGATAAGCTGTTTACTGAAGAAGATGTGAATGAGTTGGTTGAGTTAACGAGGAAATTAGTAACATAAAAATTGGAGTAAAAAAATGTTTTTACTTGGTTTCAAAAAGGGAGATATTGTTTTTGATCGATGGGAAATAATTGAACCAGTCGGTTTCGGCGGATTTGGTGAAGTGTACAAAGCCTATGATCGAACTTTTGAGAGAGCTGTGGCACTTAAATTTATTCCTACAGAAAAGTTTCCATTAGAACATCGTGGATTTAAGGTGTTACTGGATGTTAATCATCCTAATGTAGTTCGAGTTTTTGATATTATGCCATATAACGAACATTATAATTTTATAATTAGTGAATTTGTTGAAGGGGAGACTTTAGATAAAATAGTTCAGAGAAGAAGAATTGATTTATTTGAAGCAATTAAAGTAATGAAATTTATTATAGATGGGCTATATGAAATCGAAAAAGTTGCTTGGCATAGAGATATAAAACCGCAAAATATTATTTGGGTTAATGGTAAACCAGAGTCAATCAAGATATTAGACTTAGGGCTCGCAAGAATTAAAAGCTATCCTCTAACGCATGAAATGTCTATTGGTGGAACTGAAGGTTATACACCACCTGAAGTATGGAACGGCGAAGGTGATGAAAGTTGGGATGTTTTTATGACCGGCGTTACATTTTATCAACTATTAACAAGCGAATTACCATATGGAATTGGTAGGTTTACACATATTAATGTAAGTGAGGCTGAAGAAAAGGTGCAAAAAAAATTAATCAATTGTCCTCAAAAACCACCGTATTTCTTATGTGATTTTATCCTGAAAGCAATAAAATTAGAAAAACAAAACAGGTTTGCCTCAGTAAATGAATTTTATGATAAATTCAAAGAAATATATGCGAAATTCGGAAAGCATAAGGATGCTATTCAATTTCATGATTCAAAGTTGCGAAAATTTTATGATGAGTTTGAAAGAAAATTAAATATGGAGAATATTGAGATTGAAACATGTAAAGACATTCAATATGGTATCCAATTCGAGTTATGCAAAGATTTTATAAGTTGCAAATTCAATATCTATTCGGGTAAGGATGGAATAAAAATCACTACAATTCCACCAAAGAACCAAGATGCTGAAAAATTTTTGCAGGAAATTATTGAAATTGCTTGTTCAATTCTTAACATTGATCCAAACACTTTAATCAAAAAACAAATAATCTATAATAAAAGTGAAAATACATTTTCAAACATTGATCAAATCGATGATTTAATAAAAGATAAATTGGAATTGCTTGAATTATCAGGGTTTTCAATTCATCGGCATAAAGATTTAGAATATGGTACACAGTATTCCGTCAGCTATAATAATTATAAATTCTCATTGAATATTTATTATACTGAAAAAAAGGGTATAAGTCTTGTGTATGGTGGTAAAGTTGATGACGAAATAAAAGACACATTAAATAGTATTTTAACTGATATAAAAAAACTCGAAAAAGATCTAGTTATTGTACCATTTAATAAGTGGGTTGGATCAGACGAATCTGGCAAAGGAGACTATTTTGGACCGTTGGTTGCTGCAGCATTTTTAATGGAAAAAGGAATAGAAAAGGAATTGTTAAAAATTGGCGTAAGGGACAGTAAGGTTTTAACAGATACTAAAATTTTAGACATTACTAATATTTTATATTCTGATTATAAGGAAAGAATTGCTATCTGTGAATTACCACCAACTAAATACAATGACTTTTTTGAAAAAATGAAAGCTCAGGGAAAAGGATTGAATACTGTATTAGCTTGGTGCCATGCAAGAGTTATTCAAGATTTAGCAGAACAATTTGAATTTGAAGCAGCTATCGCAGATCAATTTGGAGATGAATCTTATATAAGGTTAGAGATAGCTAGGAATCCCAAAATGAAAGAAGCACGTAAATTAGAATTAATCCAACAACCAAAAGCTGAAAAGAATATTGCTGTAGCGGCTGCCTCAATCTTAGCGAGAGATAGATTTGCTAGAAGAATTCGAGAATACTCAGATAAATATGAAATTATTATCCCGAAAGGTGCTGGTCCTGATGCAAATAAAGTTGCAAAAATACTTCTTTCAAAAGTTGGAAAAGAAGAATTATCTTCTATTGTAAAATTACATTTCAAGAATACGAAAGAAATATTTGAAGATTAAAAATGATAGAAGATACTAAAGAACTAGCGATTGAATACGATTCGTTAAAGAGTAAAATAGCTGGGGATAAAGGTAATTTAGCTCTTTTAGAAAAATTTGCTGAAGTCTGTTGTAAGTTAAAAAAACTTAAAGAGGCTATGGAAATCTATGAAGGACTAATAAAAGAACAACCCAAAACAAGTAAGTACAACTATAGATTAGGAAAAATATTATTTGAATTGGAAAGATATAATGAAGCTTTAGAGCAGCAGAATAGTGCTATAGAAAAATGGAATAATTTTCAATGGGCGAAGTATGAAAAAATAAAATGCCTTATTGCATTAAATAAATCAACTGATGTAGCTGAATTATTTACTGAATTTGACTCCGTTATAAACGGGCAAGGAAATAATCAAATATTACAAAAAGCTTTAATTAGACTGAAATTTGATTTAATGTTTGATAGTGGGGAACATGATAATGCTATTGAACTTGGAGAAAAATTAATCCAATTAGAACCAGAAGATGGTTTTATTCCATATAAATGTGGGAAAATATTTTTAGAGCAAACTCAGTTTGAAAAAGCGTTAGAGAAATTTAAGATAGCTGATGAATTACTCAAAAAAAATTATGTGAAAGATAAAATTGCTATAACACTTGGCTATCTAGAAAAGTTGCAAGAAGCTGCTGATGTTTATAAATCAATTCCTTTTCATCAAATGGACGATTACATCTGCCAACATTACGGACGGCTCTTATATAAAATGGAAAGGTATGAGGATGCTAAAGAGCAATTGAAATATGCTATTCTTAAAAAAGGTAAGTCTGAATTCAAATCTCATTTTCACCTTGGTTTGGTTTATGAAAAGTTGGAAAAATATAAGAATGCACTTAATGAATTTAATATAGCGCACGAGATGAGAAAGAAACAATATAATGTCGATTATTCTGAAGCATTGCAAAAAATTGAACTGATAAACAAAAATAATATTATCGCTGAAAACGAACCACTTGAGGAATATGAAAACTTACTAGAAGGTATAGTTATGATCTATAAAGATGATAAAGGTTATGGGTTTATTAAAGACAGTGACAATCAACAGTATTTCTTTCATATAAAAAATTGTCGTTATAAAAATCCTAAATCAGGTGATAAAGTGCATTATATTCTTGTTGATGGTAAAAAAGGAAAAGAAGCTATTAATGTGAAGCATATTAAATAGTAATTAAAATTTAAGTATTCGAAGAAATTGGTTATGGTAAAATCAAATAGGATAAAAAAAGAAAATTATGAATTGCTTATAGGACGAATGAAAGTAGCTCAGGAGAAGGAGTTTTTTTTAGAACAAACATGGATTGCTTATGCAATTATAGAGGATCGAATCTTATCTATTCTTGATAAAATAGGTTTGATTCAAGCTCATTCCATAATTATGCTTAATGCAAAAATTAGAATTTTAACAAAAGAGAAAGCATCTAGGTCGGAATTAAGAAAAATATTTTATGATGATATTCTGAAAAGGATAATTCAATGGGCAAAGAAGCGGAATAAACTTATGCATGCTTTAGCTTCTGAAAAGAAAAAAATTGATATAGCTGATCCTAATATAAAAGACATTGCTCAGACTGGAGAATCTCTTGCAAGGGAGATTAGCGCGAGAGTGTGGAGTCTAAAGAAAATCTTATCAAAAAAATAAATAACCCATGCTCACCAACTCCACAACGCTCAAACAAAAAATAGATTCTCTCTGGGATAAATTCTGGTCGGGCGGGATTGCTAATCCGCTAACAGCCATCGAGCAAATGTCTTATCTAATTTTCCTTAAGCGGCTTGAGGATATGGATAACTCGAACGCCGCTGGTGCTAAAAGACGAAATGAAAAATTCACTTCAATATTTAAAGGTAATGAAGATTGCCGGTGGTCTTACTGGTCGCAATTACCCGGTGAGCAAATGATAAAGCACGTTCGCGATAAAGTTTTTGATTTTCTCAGGGAGCTTGGCATCGAAACGAGCTCCTTTGCCCAGCATATGCAGGATGCAGTATTTATCATTCCAAAAGCTTCGCTTTTGCAGGAAGCAGTAAACATTATTGAAGACCTGCACATCACAGAACAAAACGTAGATGTTCAGGGTGATCTTTATGAATATTTACTGATGCAGTTGACGACTGCCGGAAAGAACGGTCAGTTCAGAACACCGCGACACATAATAAGGATGATGGTTAAGCTTGTTGATCCGAAAATAGGTGACAGGATTTGTGATCCAGCTTGCGGTACTTCAGGATTTTTATTCAATGCCTATATGCACATACTTGAACAGAACACAAGCAAAGATGTTCTTGATTATGACGAAGAGGGAATGCCGCATCATTTAATCGGCGATAAGATTACAGACAAAAAACTTTTTAGGTTTCTTAAAACTCACGCTCTTACAGGGTACGACTTTGATTCCACAATGACACGTATCGGTGCGATGAACCTCATGCTGCATGGAATTGATAATCCCAACATTCGTTATACAGATACACTTTCAAAATCATTTAACGAAAAAGAATTGTACGATATCGTGCTCGCTAATCCGCCGTTTAAGGGTTCGATAGATGAAACGGATGTTAATCCTCGATTCAAAACAAAAACTAAAAAGACTGAACTGCTTTTTATTGAATTAATTTATGATCTGCTTGTAACAGGTGGAAGAGCAGCGGTAATTGTTCCTGATGGTGTTTTGTTTGGAACCAGCAAAGCTCATATTGATATCCGTAAAATTTTAATTGATAACTGTAAGCTTGAAGGAATAATTTCGATGCCGTCAGGAGTATTCAAACCTTATGCAGGAGTTTCTACAGCAGTTGTGGTTTTTCAGAAAGGCGGCATTACAGATAAAGTCTGGTTCTATGATATGGAAGCTGATGGATTTACACTTGATGATAAGCGAAATAAAACTGATAAGAATGATATACCGGATATAATAAAGGAGTGGAAGAAGCCCATCCCTAACCCTTCCCTAAGGGAAGGGAATAAGAAAATAGTAGTTGTTGATGTTAAAGATATTAGAGCGAATAAATATGATCTTTCAATCTCACGTTATAAACCGATCGAGTATGAAGAAGTTAAGTATGAAAAGCCGGATGTGATAATGGAAAAGGTTTTGAAATATGAAGCAGATATAGCAAAAGATATAACTGAGATAAAAAAGTATTTGAAGAAATAAGGAACTCATCCCCGAAACAAGTTCGGGGCAGGCTTAATCCTTCTCTTTGCAAGAGAAGGACTTATTGATATTGGTAACAAAACGTTTTTTATGCTGACAGAAGATAAGAATAGAATGTTGTATCTTGATAATAAAATCTCTCTCTTTTTAGAGAAAGATTTAGAGAGAGTTATAAAGCAGATATAGTAAAGACATTTCTGAGATTCAAAAATATTTGAAAAAGTGAAAGTTAGCTTAACAGCATAATGGAAGAATAAAATGCGTAATCCGACCGCAACGAAAAAATTAAATATTAGTGAATCCGAAATAGTTGAATTTAAAAACTCATTATCTGAGATAGATCAGATTCTGGAAACTATTTCGGCATTCTCAAATACAAAAGGCGGTACAATTTATATCGGTGTTGCTGATGATGGACAAATCAACGACGTTTCTATAGGCAAAGGAACTCTTGAAAGTCTGGCTAACAGCATAAAGCAAAACACTGACCCCAAAATTTTTCCTGACATAATCGAAGTAAAAAAATATTCAAAAACAATTATAAAAGTTTTCGTCCCCGAATATCCGGTTAAACCTGTTTGGGTTAAAGAAAAAGTTTTTGTAAGAGTAGGCAAGACTAATCAGCGAATAACTGTCGAAAAAATCCGCCAGCTAATTAAAACCAATACTCCGTTTCATTGGGATAAACAAATCTTATCGGAATTCAAATTATCTGATATAAGTGTAAAGGATATCAAATATTTTGTACAGCGTGTTAAAGATGAACGCAATTCTGATTTAGATCCTAAAGCAAAAACATCTGCTGTTCTCGAAAAGCTTAACCTGGTAAAAAGTGGTAAACTTACTAATGCAGCAATTCTTCTTTTTGGAAAAGATCCTCAAAAATATTTCCCGCGTTCTTTAGTGAAGTGTGCCTTGTTCGCAGATAATAAGGCAATTGATTTTCTGGACTTCAAAGATGTTGGTGGAACCATTATCAATCAGGTTCCCGAAGTGCTTTTGTTTTTACGGAAGCAATTAAATATCTCGGTTAAAATATCGGGCAAGCCGGAGAGAGATGAGATTTGGGAAATACCACGGGAAGCATTGCGCGAAGCAGTAATAAATGCGATATGCCACCGAAGCTATGAAGATACCGGAAACGTACAGGTAAGAATTTTTAATAATAAAGTTGAAATCTGGAATCCTGGTACTTTACCCGAAAGCATCACGATTGAATCACTTAAAAAAGAACACCGTTCAATTCCACGCAACGAATTAATTGCACGCTGCTTTTACCTTATAAAGTATATAGAGCAATGGGGCACCGGCACTAACAGAATTATAAACTTGTGTAAAGAAGCGGGACTTAAAGAACCTAAATTTGAAATTCGTAACGGAGATTTTATTGTTACATTCTTCCGCAAAAAAATAGAAGAAGAAAAACCTGTTACAGAATTAAGATTGAATGATAATCAAAAGAAAATTCTAAAATATTTAAGTGAACACGGTCCATCTAAAACAAGCGAGATAGTGGATGAGTTAAACATTCCTTTAAGGAGTGCAAGAAGATATCTTTTAGAAATGTTTCAAATTGTTCATTGGTCTGGGACAACAAAAAACGATCCCACAGGAAAGTATTCACTTCTTATTGGAGGTAGTGTTTTACGTGAATTGTTGGCCGAGTAATGGCCGAGCTTGGCCGAGTAGTGGCCTAGTAGCTTCCGACTGAGTTCTGAGTAATGGTCAAGTAGAAATAAGGTTACGCTGCTTTTAATATGTTCACAGTAGATTCCTAGTAGGTTCACAGTAAGTTCCTAGTAAGTTTATAGTAAGTTTCGGGTAAAATGCAAAATATCTGTTGAATCTGACCGAGCTTGGCCGAGTAATGGCCTAGTAAGGTCATAGTTAGGTCATAGTAGTTTACAGTAAGGTTCTAGTAAAGTTCCAGTAGGTTCTAGTAAATAAATGAAAAGATTAAAAATATTTTTACATTAGATGAAAAAAGATAAAAACAAATGGCAGGTTAAATCTTTTGTGTTTTTGTCTTACTCCCTTCTCTTTATAAGAGAAGGGCTGGGGATGAGCCTGCCTTCCGGACAGGCAGGTTCAAAAGAGAGCAGCTATGAGTAAACTTCCCTCCAACTGGCAGGTTAAATCTTTGGGTGATATTTGTAATATCACTACTGGCAACAAAGATGTAAATGAGGGTGATTCTAATGGTGAGTATCCTTTTTTTACTTGTGCGGCAGAACCTCTAAGAAGTGCAGGTTATTCATTTGATGGGGAATCAATCCTATTACCCGGTAATGGAGCGAATGTTGGATTAGCTTTATACTATAATGGCAAGTTTGAAGCTTATCAAAGAACTTATGTCCTCAATAATTTTTCTGCTGATGTTAAATATGTTTTCTTTCATTTAAAAGAACGATGGAAAAAATCACAAGAGAATAAGCAATTTGGTTCTGCTACAAATTATATTCGTTATGATAACATAGCCAGTTATAAAATCCCTCTCCCGCCACTCCCAATCCAAAAACAAATTGCAGAGATATTAGAAAAAGCAGACCAGGCAAAGCAAAAACGCAAAGAAGCAAACAAACTAACAGATGAATTTCTGCAATCTGTATTTATAGAAATGTTTGGTGACCCGGTGCAGAATCCGAAAGGATGGGAGAAAAAGAAGTTTGGAGAAATATTTTCAAGCATTAGGTATGGAACTGGCTCGCCACCGGAATATAAAGAAAATGGAATACCATTCATTAGAGCGACTAACATTAAGAATAATTCAATTGTCAAAAAAGATTTGGTATTTATTTCAAGAGAAGATGCGAATAAAATAAAGAAATGTGAACTAAGAGAAGGTAATCTTATAGTTGTTCGTAGCGGTGTTAATACGGGTGATGCAGCTGTAATACCAAAAGAGTTTGATGGTTCTTACGCTGCTTACGATTTAATAGTAGAAT
Organism: uncultured Ignavibacteriaceae bacterium; assembly: GCA_964639955.1. GTDB lineage: Bacteria > Bacteroidota > Ignavibacteria > Ignavibacteriales > Ignavibacteriaceae > IGN2. The sequence goes on along the minus strand of CAZXGJ010000077.1, from coordinate 680 downwards.
TAGAATTGGTGCACTCGATATTTTATTCATTTTTAATTAACTCAAATTATGGCAAAGCAATCATTGAACCATTATCGCGGAGAGCAGGTCAACCCCACTTAAATGCAGAGCAATTAAAAGAAATAGAATTCTATTTTCCACCACTCTCACTCCAACAACAATTTGCCGAGATAGTAAACAAAACAGAAGCATTAAAAGAAAAACAAAAACAATCAGAGCAGGAGTTGGAAAATCTTTTTCAGAGCTCAATGCAAAAAGCGTTTAAAGGGGAGTTGGTGTGAACTCATCCTAATCCTTCTCTTAGTAAGAGAAGGACTTGCTGTAGAAATTAACTTTGCATTTTATGTCTTGACGGAAGGAAATAATAGTAAGTTTTATATTTACAATAAAGTCTCTCTCTTTATAAGAGAGAGATTTATAGAGAGTTCATTTAGCAAAAACAATCAGAGCAGGAGCTGGAAAATCTTTTTCTCCGAAGGAGTCCTTTTCCCAAAGCTTAATGCAAAAAGCGTTTAAAGGAGGGGTTGTTATAACGTCTTTCTTCTACTCTTACTCATACTCTTCATTAGATTAAGATTAAGAGTAGGAGTAAGAGTTAGAAATCGATTAGTATCTTTCCACACTAATCGAAGAAACACCACAGTCAATTTCAATATATACTTTATTAGCAGCTTCATCGA
>CAZXGJ010000076.1:0-12746 GCA_964639955.1 uncultured Ignavibacteriaceae bacterium | reverse complement strand
TCACTGCATCACTCGGAAGGTTGATGGGTGATCTCGGTTCATTTGGAAATTATTTAGTTGCTGTAATCTTTTTTATTGTCGGATTGTATCTTCTCGATATTATAAAGCTCGATTGGAACAATACCGGATTAAGAAAAACAAAATCAAAAGGTTTGCTCGCGGCATTGATACTCGGTCTACTTTTCGGACTCGCTCTTGGTCCTTGCACATTTGCATATATGGCACCGGTTCTTGGAGTTGTTTTTCAAACAGCACAAACTGATTATTTCTTTTCTATCGTTTTACTCGCAGCGTTTGGTATCGGGCATTGCGGAGTGATAGTTGGTGCGGGAACATTAACCGGCAAAGTGCAGAAATATCTGAACTGGTCAGAAGGCTCAAAAACAATTTTGTGGATAAAAAGAATTTGCGGTGTGCTGGTTATTCTTGGCGGGATTTATTTGATCTACACTGTTCAATAAATATTTTTTAATTAACAATCTATTTACGATAATAATTGAAGCTATTTAAATTCAAAATTTTCTGTTATTCAATCCAAATTACTTCAAACTGATTACCAAGGACTTGTACTTCTTTTTCTATTAATTCACCGTTTGACAAGCTTACGATAAAAGTATACTTACCTTGTGAAAGTTCAATTTTAGCCGGATAGTCATATCGTTGTGAAAGACCCACTACTTTATTCCCGTTTTCATCAAATACCTGGAATGAAGAATATAACTTTCTGTAAATACCATCATCATAGACTTCGGTAAACGGAACCTGTACCTCTACCAACGAAATCTTCTTCCCCGTATCACTAATTTGTGCAGGATTTTCAAGACTTATCCCTAATAGTAGTATAGTTGCTGCTAACAAATACATTTTTCTCATAATTCTCCTTTTTTATTTTCAAAATATCATCACAATGTTAAGTTAAGTTTAAGCTAATGTTATGAAACTGTTAAGAATTCTTAATAGTGGTGAAATATTGATAGTTCAATCTCAATTATGAAAAAAACAGATAATCATTTCAAAAATCAGCTAAAAAAAGGTTTGTCACTTTGGCACTTTTGTTGGCAAAGCGGTAACCTAATCTTATGAGGAGTTAATATGTTTGGTAATCTTGGCGCTGCAGAAATTATTATAATAGTTGGAGTAATAGCATTACTCTTTGGTGCTAAACGGATTCCTGAAATAGCAAAAGGAATTGGCAAAGGCATACACGATTTTAAAAAAGAAATCAAATCAATCGAAGATATCACAAAATAATTCATTTAGAAGGAGAGGTATGAAAAAGTTATTGATTCTTACATTCATTTTTTCATCATTTAACTTTTTGTTTGCTCAGGAAGTAACTAACAAAGGAAGAATTTCCGGCTATATGTTCGGGGATTATTTTTATAATGCTGCAAGGGATACATCAATAACTTCTTTACCAAATGTTGCTAACGGGGGCGCAAAAGATTTAAGAGGATTTCAGTTAAGAAGAATCTATTTTACTTATGACTACGATATATCAGAAAGTTTTTCTACAAGATTTCGTTTGGAAGCTGATCAGTCCTCAAATACCGGAAGTAATAAAGTTTTCGTCTTTGTTAAAGATGCTTATTTGCAATGGAAAAATATATTTAAAGGAAGCGATTTAATTTTTGGTATTCATCCAACCCCGGCTTATGAAATTTCTGAAGGCATCTGGGGTAATAGATTTCTTGAAAAAACCATTATGGATCTAAGAGGAATAGTTCCATCCAGAGATCTTGGTGCATCATTAAAAGGAAAATTCTCTGAGGAAGGTATATTTAAATATTGGCTGATGGTAGGTAATAACAGTGCTTCTGTACCGGAAGTTGATAAGTATAATAGAATTTATGCTCACATTCAGTACTCTCCAATCAAACAGATTACCGCTACTGCTTATGCAGATTTAAAATTCCGACCCGATATTAATGATCCTGCAAGTACATCAACTCCACCAGCAACTTTATCAAACAATGATTTAACCTACGCACTTTTCCTTGCTTACAAAGAAAAAGATGCTTACACATTTGGAGTTGAAGGATATCTTACCACAAGACAAAATGGAAATATCAGCGGAACAAACGTTACAGATAAATCAGGAATAGGTATTTCTGCATTTGGTTCCTATAACTTTTCTGCTGCATTTGCAGTTGTTGGAAGATATGATTACTTCGATCCAAACAGTGGTGGTGATTACAAAGGTGATTCACGTAATTGGTTCATCTTCAGCTTAAATTATAAACCAGACGAAAAAGTTACTATCAGCCCAAATGTTGTTATTGAAACTTATGAATCAATTCCAAACGGAAGAAGTATTGATGCATCAATAACACCAAGAATAACATTCTTCTATTCATTTTTATAAAAAATATTGTAGCACAGATTACTAATCTGTGCTACGAAAATTAAACGGAGAAAAAATATGGCAGAAGAAATTAAAGAAATAAAAAAAGAAACCCCATCCCTTGGCAGAGATGAATTTCTTTCCAAACTATTAAAAATTGGAGCCGGTACTCTCGCTGCAACAATTGTTGGAAATGGAATGTTGGGAACAGCATCCAAAGTTTTTGCGAAAGGTAAAACCGAAACTCCGGTAAAAAGAAAATATCACTACGGAATGGTGATTGACACGCGCCGCTGTGTTGGCTGCCGCGCCTGCGTGCTTGCTTGCAAAGCAGAGAATAAAACTGCACCTGGAGTTTCTTACACAGTCGTGTTCGAAGAAATTTTAGAAAATCGTCCAAGCGATAAACCTGTGTTTATGACTAAACCTTGTTTTCATTGTGAGCATCCTCCTTGCACAGATGTTTGTCCTGTATCTGCAACTTACAAACGTGAACAAGATGGAATTGTTGTAGTTGATTATGATCGATGCATTGGCTGCCGCTATTGTATGACTGCTTGTCCATACTCAGCACGCTGGTTTGACTTCGGTGAAAATTATCCTGCAGTTGAAGAGAAAACTCTTTGGGCAGAAGTTCCTTCACCGGAGTATAATCAATTCAGAAAAAGAGAACGCGAACAATCACCGATTGGTAATGTTCGCAAGTGTACATTCTGTCTTCATCTTCAAGACGAGAAAGGACAGTACAATAAAGCTGAAGGACGCTGGCCTGCTTGTGCGAAAACTTGTACGGGTCACGCAATTCACTTCGGTGATTTCAACGATCCCAATAGTGAAGTATCAATCCTTCTTCGAGAACGCCAGTACATTCGCTTGAAAGAAGAACTTGGTACAAGTCCAAATGTTTATTACTTATTATAGGCGAGGTGAAAAATGGATTTTATAAAAGAATTTTTAAGTGACAGAGACAAAGTTGCTCAAACTTTGAAAAAGATTTTCTGGGCTTTAGGCGGTTTGATGTTGCTTGTTGGTTTTTATGGTTGGGCAGTAAGATTTATTGATGGACATACAAAAGCAAATTACGGAAGCATTGTAACCTGGGGCTTGTGGGTTGCAGCTTATATTTATTTCATCGGATTATCCGCCGGCTCTTTTCTTGTTTCATCGCTTGTTTATGTTTTCAATTTCAAAAAGTTTGAGCGAATCGGAAAGCTTGCGGTATTCACTGCACTTGTTACATTATTGATGGCTTTGCTTTCCATCTGGGCAGATCTTGGTCATATGGGCAGAGCCTGGCACGTAATGATTTTCCCGAACTTCAAATCACCAATGGCTTGGATGATTTATCTTTATTCAATTTATATGCTTCTGCTAATTGTGGAAATTTATTTCCTGCTTCGTTATGATTTTGTAACCGGGATAAATAATCACACGCTGAAAGGAAAAATTTACAAATTCTTTTCTCTCGGTTCGACGGACACAAGTGAAGAATCAAAACTTCGGGATAAAAAAATTGTAAAGCGTTTAGCAACTGCTGGAATTCCAATCGCAATTTTATTTCACGGAGGAGTTGGAGCTTTGTTCGGAGTTGTTGCAGCTCGTCCTCACTGGCACAGCGGGTTATTCCCAATTTTATTTTTACTTTCTGCATTAGTAAGCGGCGGTGCACTTCTTACTTTGATTTCATCAGTCTTTCAAGAAGGCTGGTCAAAAAACAGAGATGTTGTTATAGAACTTGGGAAAATGGTTTTAGCTTTACTTCTTCTTGATGTGCTGTTTCAAATTTCAGAATTTCTTGTTGCATATCGTGGTGGAATTCCCGGGCACACTGCCGGTTTCGATTTAATTATTTCCGGTCCTTATGCTTGGGTATTCTGGGGATGGCAAGGTGTTGTTGGAACTGTGATTCCAATTTTGCTTTTAATTTTACCGACTCGAAAATCTCCTCGCTGGGTTGCTCTTGCCGGATTATTAATTGCTGCCGGAATTTTTGGTCTGCGTTTGAACATTGTTATTCCCGGTCTTGCTGTAGAAGAAATTCACGGATTAACTTCTGCAATTTATTCTATGAGAGTAAATCCCAATTACTTCCCAAGTTTATCTGAATGGTTATTGACATTCGGAATCATTGGATTTGGTATGCTTCTGTTTGGATTTGGAGAACACTATCTTCCAAAACACAAGGAAGATGAAACTGAATCAGTAACTCAATCTAAAGTTTAAAGGAGAAAAAGATGGCTTATATATTTGATGAAAAAGTAGGCAGAAGAAAATTTATTAAAACTGCTTCAGCAACTGCTGCCGGTGCAACTTTACTTGGAACAACCGGCTGTGCAACATACGGCTCTAAAGAAAGAGAACTTTCTGTTAATGAAGAAGGAATAAAACAATGGGGACGCGAAGCCGGTGAGTGGATTCCTTCCTGCTGCAATATGTGCGGCGGGCAATCGGGAATTCTTGTACACGTTGTCAACGGTGTTGTTGAAAAGATTGAACCAAATCACTGGAATCCCAATAACTACTCAAACATTTCCACAGATTTTTTCAACGGCTATTCAGAAGAATATGGCTGTGCAGAAGGTGGTGCTATTTGTCCAAAAGGAAACGCCGGAATTATGGCGTTGTATGATCCCGATAGAATTAAAAAACCAATGAAGAGAAAAAATCCTGAAAGAGGTTTAGATGTTGATCCTCAATGGGAAGAAATTAGTTGGGACCAAGCATTAACAGAAATTTCTGCAAAGCTGAAAAAGCTTCGCGATAACAATGAAGCTCATAAACTTTTATGGATGAGTGAAGATCATTCTTTCACACACATACAATCTGATTTCTGTAAACTATTCGGAACACCAAATTATTTTAATCATTCCAACTTATGTGATGTTGCACGCAAAGCTTCATTCAGAGCTGTAGTTGGTGATGATAGACCTCTGGCTGATTTCATTCAGTCAAAATACATTTTACTTTTTGGTTGGAATCCTACAAGCGCAATAAAATGGGTTTATCTTCCACGTATAATTACAAGAGCAGTTGAACGCGGCGCTCGTTTGGTTGTTGTAGATCCATACCTGTCTGACACAGCTGCAAAAGGACACGATTGGCTTGCTATTCGTCCCGGAACAGATGGTGCTCTTGCTTTAGCTTTGGCTCATTGTATAATTCGTGATGGTTTGTATGATAAAGATTTTGTTGAGAATTGGACGGTTGGTTTTGATAAATACTCTGAATATGTAAAAGATAAAACTCCTGAGTGGGCAGAAAAAATAACTAGCATTCCCGCAAAGAAAATTGAAGAAGTCGCTCACGACCTTGCTACAATCAAACCTGCTGTTATTGATTCGTGGAGTGGTCCCGGTCAGCATACAAACGGTGTTCAAGGTGGAAGAGCAATTGCCGCACTTGCTGCTTTGATAGGTGGATACGATAGACCCGGTACATTAATCCTTCCTAACAAAGGCGGTAATAAGCACGTTGAAATAGAACCAAGTGAGTTCGCAGAAAAAACTGTTAAGATGCCCCGCTACGATGAATTGAAAAAATATCCGCTTGGACATAAATCCGGTGTTTACACTCAAATGTTCAACAACATCATCGAAGGCAAAGGTCCTTATGATGCAAAGATTTTGATGTGTATTTTTCAAAATCCTGTAATGAGTATTCCCGGAGGAACTAAATCAGTAGTTGAAGCATTCAAAAAATTAGAGATGAGTGTTGTAATTGATACAATGATGAGTGAAACAGCTCTGCTCGCTGATTACGTTTTACCCGGAACAGTTTACCTCGAACGATATGATTTAAATACACATTGGGTAACCTGGCCTGCATTGGGATTACGTCAACCCGTTGTAAAACCGTTGTTCAATCAATTAACAGAATATGAAACTGTTACAGCACTTGGAAGAAGACTCGATTTAATCACAAAAGATGGAAAGAAATTTTTTGAAGTTGGACCGGCAAGTGGTGAAAAAATTGAAGACCTGACTAAATGGTATGAAGATTTTCTTTCCAATGAATTGTTGCAAGGCAAACCGAAGATGACACTTCAGCAATTAAAAGAATTACCTGGTGCTGTCTGGTTTGATAAAAAAGGAACTGATTACGAAAAGTATGCAAAGGAATTAGCGCCAGATAAATTGAAAGATGCTTTTTACGATGGCGCAGCAATTTTAGATAAACCAAAAGATAAAGGCGGTAAGAGAATCGGAACAATAATTAACGGTAAAAAAGTTCGCGGCTTCTTTACAAAATCCGGTAAAGCCGAATTAGTTTCAGACTGGCTTGCAGAGAAGAAAGATGCGAATGGTAATCCTGTGAATCCATTGCCTGAATACAAAACACGCGACTGGCAGCCCGATGAAAATTATCCTTTGTATTTAATCAACTGGAAAGAAGCAAGTCACACTCACACGCGTACACAAAACAATGCCTGGTTACTTGAAATCAAAGGTTACAATCCAATTATAATGAATCCATCCACTGCAGAGAAGTATGGAATTGAAGATGGAGATGAAATATGGCTTGAATCACCTTACGGAAAAGTTAAAGGAAAAGTTAAGTTGACTAAGCGAATCCATCCGGAAGTAATTGGTGCACAACACGGATTCGGACACGATGCTTTAGGGAAAAATGCTAAAGGAAGAGGAACAAATACTGGAATTTTGAATATCACCAAAAGTGATCCTCTTTCTGGTATGGCTGTTCATAAAGAAATTTGTGTTAAAGTTTATAAAGCATAATATTTCTTTAAGTTCTTTCAAAATATTTTCTCCGAGTTGAGAAGTCTAAAAAGATTTGTTAAACCACAAAGGTCACTAAGTCCATCACAAAGGAACACGAAGTTTTAAACTTTGTGTCCTTTGTGTCCGTCAGCTGACGGAATCCTTTGTGGTAAAAAAATTTTTAAATCTTCAAGATTCATCAACCGACTTGTCTGACCGCAGACATATAGGGTAAGTTTGGAAACGAACTTGTCCCGCCTTATGCGGGATAAACCTGCCAGTTCGCCGATTTGATTCGGTGGAACGCTTTGCAAAGGAGAGTTTACAATTTTGATTTTGGAAATAAATCATCACTTTAAACCCCGCAATGCAAAGCGGGGTTTTTTTATAAATGTTTATAACCACAAAGGTCACTAAGTTCATCACAAAGGAACGCGAAGGTTTAAACTTTGTGTCCTTTGTGTCCGTCAGCTGACGAAATCCTTTGTGCGACTTTGTGGTAAAAATAGTTCTTATCAATCATTAAATGGAGAGAAAAACAATGTCTCAAATACCAAAACGATTTCAAAAGTTCACGGAAGACTATCCAGAAGTTGCAAAAGCTTATGAAGCACTTGGAGACGCTGTTCACGCAGCTGGACCATTAGATGAAAAAACTCGCGCACTAATCAAACTTGCAATTTCAACCGGTGCACGATTAGAAGGTGCTGTTCATTCGCACGCACGAAAGGCATTAAAAGCTGGCTGCTCTCCGGAAGAGATGCGACAAGTTGCTTTGCTTTCTTTACCAACAATCGGACTTCCTTCAATGATGGCTGCATTAAGCTGGATTGATGATATTATTGAGAACAAAAAATGATTGAGAGTTTAGTAAATCTTTTCTGGGCTTTCGTTAAAGTTGGTTCGTTTTCTTTCGGTGGAGCTTATTCTTTAATTCCATTGATTGAAAAAGAAGTTGTTAAAAATCATCAGTGGTTAAGTCACGATGAGTTTCTTAAAGTACTTGGAATGGTTGAAATATTTCCCGGTGCAATTTCTATAAAGTTTGCAACATACACCGGATATAAAACTGCCGGAATTCTTGGAGCTGTTGCAGCAAATCTTGGAAACATTTTTACTCCAGCAATATTGATTTTGTTCAGTACTTACATTTATTCCATTTATGAAAAGAATGTTCTCGTAACGAAAGCATTCAATGGAGTTAAGTACGCTGTTATTGGAATGATTGCAGCAATTATGTATCAGTATGCTGTGAAGAATGGAAATCATTGGCAAGAATTTGTGCTGCTTGCAGTTGGTGCAGCGCTGATAATTTTTTTCAAACTTCATCCGGCTTATGTGGTGCTGATTGCAGCAGTAATTGGAATATTACTTTATTAATATGATGTAATATTCATTTGAGAGTTAAATATTAGTTGAACTCATCCCCTCGCCCCTTCTCTTAAGAAGAGAAGGGGAATAAGTCCCTCTCTTTTTAAGAGAAGGATTTTCCCAAAGGGATGCCTTTGGCAAGAGTGAGTTTTAGAATCTTTTTTCTTGTTTAATAATAAAGAACATACACTTTATGAAATTAATAGATAGCTTCAACCGAGTACACGACTATGTTCGTATCTCTCTGATTGATAAATGCAATCTGAATTGTATTTATTGCAATCCATCAAATTCCCTTGCACGATTTGAATCTAACAAATCAATTTTAACATACGAGGAATTGTTTCGACTTATAAAAATTCTTGTGCGTGATTTAGAAGTAAAAAAAATCCGCTTCACCGGTGGTGAGCCACTCATTAGAAAAGATGTAATGAAATTTTTTGAAATGATTTCATCACTTAAAAATCAATATGATTTTGAAATCGGAATTACAACTATAGCAAGATCTTTTAAATCTTTTAACCTTGGCAATGTGTATTCTCGTAAATTTAAAAGTATTGTCATTATTACACCGGCAATAATCCACCTTAATCCTGCATATAACATCGGTGGTAAATCTGCTACTCCAATTCTTATTGCCAGATAAGTTGTTCCCAGACAATACAAATTGTAATCCAGGCAAGGTAAGCTTTAAGTCCGTATTTCTTATTCATCACTAACTTTATAAATTCATTCTGGAGTGTAAAGATAAATCAAAGAATAGGACAATCAACTTTTTTTTGATGATTGGAAAAATCTTGTAACTAATATCACATTATACCAGGAAAAAATTAAATTATAACATTGTTTGCTCTTTCAAATTCCTGTCAATCTTCCTTCGGTTTGCTTAGCCAGAACGAGTTCGGTAATTTTACCAAACAATTTTTGAAAATTATTTGAAACATATCCGGAGAAAAAAATGACCACAATTGTTGATGTAACAGCAAGAGAAATACTTGATTCAAGAGGTAATCCCACTGTTGAAGTTGAAGTAATGCTTGAAAGCGGAATAATCGGACGAGCTGCTGTTCCCAGTGGCGCATCTACTGGTGAGCACGAAGCAGTTGAATTAAGAGATGGAGATAAAAGCCGTTATAACGGTAAAGGAGTCCTCAAAGCAGTTGAGAATGTGAATGAAAAAATTGCGGACCAAATTATTGAATTAGATGCAACCGATCAGGTATCAATCGATAAATTGTTAATTGATCTTGATGGAACTGAAAATAAATCCAACCTTGGTGCTAATGCTATTCTCGGTGTATCACTCGCTTGTGCAAAAGCTTCTGCAGCAGCGCTTGATCTTCCTTTTTACAGATATATTGGCGGTACGAATGCAAAAACTTTACCCGTACCGATGATGAATATTCTTAATGGTGGAAAGCATGCTGATAATAATGTTGACTTCCAGGAATTTATGGTGATGCCTGTTGGTGCTCCGAATTTCGCCGAAGCATTAAGAATGGGTGCTGAAACTTTCCACGCCTTAAAATCAGTTCTATCAAAAAAAGGTTACAATACCGCAGTTGGTGATGAAGGTGGATTTGCACCAAACTTAAAATCGAATGAAGAAGCAATCGAAGTAATTCTTGAGGCAATTCAGAAAACCGGTTACAAGATCGGCGAAGAAATTGCAATTGCTCTCGATCCCGCTGCAAGCGAATTTTTTATCAAAGAAAAAAATGCTTATCATCTTTTCAAGTCTGCACCAAACCAGGAAATTCCTATTGAGAAAATGGTTGACTACTGGGCGGGCTGGGCAGCGAAATATCCTATCGTTTCTATGGAAGATTGTATGGCAGAAGATGATTGGAATGGATGGAAACTTCTTACCGATAAGCTTGGTGATAAAGTTCAATTAGTCGGCGATGATATTTTTGTTACAAATACTGAAAGACTCGCAAAAGGAATTGAGCTTGGTGTTGCAAATTCAATTTTGATAAAAGTAAATCAGATCGGAACTTTAACTGAAACTCTCGATGCAATTGAGCTTGCAAAAATTAACGGATACACAAGCGTCATCAGCCATCGTTCGGGTGAAACTGAAGATACAACTATCGCTGATATTGCCGTTGCAACGAATGCTGGACAAATAAAAACCGGTTCTGCTTCCAGATCAGATCGTATTGCCAAATACAATCAATTATTAAGAATAGAAGAGGAGCTGGATGTAACTGCAGTTTATCCCGGTCTCGACGCATTAAATTATAATATGTAATTACACAGCCCGGTTGAAGTAAATGTCTTCCGGGCATTTTTATCTTTAGTAGAAATAAAGTTGATTAAATCATCCTCTATACACAGGCAGACTTATGAAAAATAACCATCTCCAAAACTGTAATAAAATTATAAAGCAGAACAAAGTTGAATTCATTGATCTTAAAGCAATCGATCTGGTAGGAAGACTTCATCACATAACACTTCCTTATTATGATAAAATTCTGGAAAAAATAATGACAGAAGGAGTTGGTTTTGACGGATCAAGTTATGGCTTCAGAAAAGTTGAGAACAGCGATATGGTTTTGATGCCTGATCTTGAAACTGCATCAATAGATCCGTTTCGTGAAGTTCCTACACTTAGTTTTTTCTCACACATTTTGTTAACAGATGAGAAGCGTACTCCCTTCAATCAGGATGGAAGATTCCTTGCAAAGCAGGCTGAGTCGTTATTAAAAAAAGTTACGGGTGCAGATAAGTCGTGGTGGGGACCTGAGTTTGAGTTTTATATTTTTTCAAATGTAGAATATGATACACGCACTTCATCATCTTATTATAAGGTTGAACATGTTGAAGAATTTTATAAAAAAGCATACCACGCAGTAAATCCATTCGATGAGTATGATGATTTCCGTGATCAGCTGACTAAGTTATTAATTAAGCAAGGTGTGAAAGTTAAATACCATCATCACGAAGTAGGCGAAAGAGGTCAGCAGGAAATTGAAACTTATTTTTCTGATCTGCTTACTTCCGGCGATAATATTGTGATGACAAAATATATCCTTTTCAATTTTGCACAGAAGAACGGATTGTACATTACATTAATGCCCAAACCAATGTACCAGCAGGCAGGAAACGGAATGCATCTTCACCTTTATTTGACAAAAAATGGAAAAAATGTTTTTTATAAAAAAGGTGCTTATGCTAATATGAGTGACACAGGTAAATATTTTATCGGTGGTTTGCTCAAACACGGACCGGCAGTTTCTGCATTTACAAATCCTAGTACAAATTCATACAAAAGATTAGTTCCGGGATTTGAAGCACCTGTTGCATTAACATTCGGACAGGGAAACAGAGCTTCAGCGGTACGAATTCCTAATTATGTAATCAATCCTGATGAAACAAGATTTGAGTACCGTCCGCCGGATGCAACTATGAATCCATATTTCGGAATGATTGCTATTTTATTAGCCGGCATTGATGGAATAGTAAAAAAGATTGATCCTGTAAAAGAAGGTTTCGGTCCTTACGATAAAAATTTTCTGGAAGATGAATCAGTTGATAAAATCCATTTCCTTCCGAGGAATCTTGAAGAAGCAATAGATGCACTCGAAGCTGATAACAAATTTTTAAAGCAGGGAAATATTTTTTCCGATGAACTGCTGGAACAGTGGATAAAAGTGAAAAGAGAAGAAGTTCTCTCGATCGGTACAATGCCTCATCCGTTTGAATATAAGATGTATTTTAATTTGTAAGTTATAAAAGAAATGATACTTTCGATCAGTAAAAGCCTCATCCGTTTGAGCCTGCCTGCCGGTAGGCAGGTACAAGATGTATTTTAATTTGTGATTTTCAACAGAAAATTATTATTAAGATTAAAGCCCACACTTTATCGTCGGCTTTTTTTCTAATCAATAACTTAGAATTATTTGAGAATATCTGAACTACATCGGTGAAATAAGTGCACTTGCAACAGCTTTCTGCTGGTCGATAACATCGTATGCATTTACAAATGCCTCAAGAAGAGTTGGTGCTATTCAGGTCAACATCGACAGGATGGCTTTTGCTAGTATTCTTCTCTTTGTTATTATCTCTGTCTTTGGAGTAAGTCTTACCTTAACTTTCAACCAAATATCAAATCTTGTAATCAGCGGGATACTTGGTTTAGTTCTTGGTGATTCATTTCTGTTCAAGTCATTTCAAATGATAGGGGCAAGGCTTGGCATAATTATAATGGCAGCAGTGCCAGTTCTCAGCACTATTCTGGCTTTTTTCTTTTTGAATGAAATTATTTCTTATCTCGGAATGTTTGGTATGCTTTTGACAATTACCGGAAT
>CAZXGJ010000075.1:0-13523 GCA_964639955.1 uncultured Ignavibacteriaceae bacterium | reverse complement strand
CGGAATTTACTTCTACAGAATTAAATCAGGAAAGTTTGTGCAGACGAAGAAGATGATTTTGCTTAGATGAATCGAAGATACTTTCTTTTATAGGTCGGAATTAAAATCCGACCTATTTTATGTTCATTCTTCATATCTGTTTTTATTAATATTTATTCATAGCTAACTTTGCAACCAGAATTCATCAGGAAAATTTTTTATGCTTTGTCCCGTATGTAAAGAATTTATGGTAGTTCTCGAGCTTGAGCAGGTTGAGATAGATTACTGCACAAGTTGCGAAGGCATCTGGCTCGACTCCGGCGAGCTTGAACTCCTGCTGGAAAATGAAGCAGAAAGAGCAAAATTATTAAAATCTCTGCAGGAAGCACCCGGACATGCTGAAAAAAAACACAGGTGTCCTGTCTGCAATAAAAAGATGGTTAAAGTGTACGTTGGCGATGATAAGAAAATACTGATAGATAAATGCAAAAAAGATCACGGTCTTTGGTTTGATAAAGGTGAATTAAGATCGGTAATTGAATTAGGTTCAAAAGAAAGTAAAATAGTAAGCCTTTTAAAAGAAATGTTTGAATATCAAATATCAACAAATGAAAAAAGGAGAAAATAAATGACAGCTCTGATAATTGTAATTATAGTTATTGCTGTTGTTGTGCTCTTCGTTATTTCCATATACAACTCGCTCATTCGATTAAGGAACCAGGTTAAGAATGCCTTTTCCCAGATCGATGTGCAGTTGAAACGAAGGCACGACCTTATTCCTAACCTTATCGAAACGGTTAAGGGATATATGAAGCACGAACGCGAAATAATGGAGAACATTACAAAGTACCGCAGCCAGGCAATGGATGCATCAACAGTTGGCGAAAAAGCAAAAGCCGAGGGATTGCTCAGCGGCGCACTCGGTCAGCTTCGCATACAAGTTGAAAATTATCCCGACCTGAAAGCCAACCAGAACTTTCTCGCTTTGCAGGAAGAGCTGACATCAACTGAAAATAAAATTTCTTTTTCGCGGCAGAGCTACAACGACCAGGTGCTTTTTTATAACAATAAAATACAGATGTTTCCTTCAAACATCATAGCCGGAATGTTTCAATTTAAAGAAGAAGAATTTTTTGAGCTTGAAGATGTTAAAGAAAGAGAAGTTCCTAAAGTTAGTTTTTCTTAAACCGCAAACCCGATTTCTTAAAGAAATCGGGTTTATCTTACAAATTAGTATTCATGCAGCCATGCATTCATGCAACCATGCATTCATGCAATCACACAATCGTGCGTGCATTCTTGCAGCCAACTCTGTCAGGGAAGGAAGTAATATTCTATGTGGGAACTGATTCAGGCAAATAGGAGAAAGTCTTTAATACTTTTTATTTCTCTTGGATTAACACTGCTTTTTCTCGGTTATATTTTTGGCAGCGCATACGTTCCTGATGGCGGCGGATTTATCGGAGTGTTCATTGCATTAATTGTCTGGGGAATTTTATCCCTTATCAGCTACTTCAGCGGAAGTAAAATAATGCTTGCTATCAGCGGTGCAAAAGAAGTTACCAAGGAAGTTCATCCGCAGCTTTTTAATATTGTTGAAGAGATGAAAATCGCTGCAAGCTTGCCGAAAATCCCAAAAGTTTATATCATTAATGATGAAGCACCCAATGCCTTCGCAACTGGAATTAAACCGGAAGAAAGTGCTGTTGCAGTAACTGCCGGTCTGCTGGCAAGATTGAACAGGGATGAACTGCAGGGAGTAATAGCACACGAAGTTTCTCATATAGCTAACCGCGATGTTTTGTTTATGACCTTTGCCGGTATAATGCTTGGCAGCATTGTATTAATATCGCAGGTCTTCTTGCGAAGCCTTTGGTTTGGCGGCGGAGGAAGATACAGCTCAAAATCTAAAAGCAGTGGAGGCGGTCAGGCACAGCTTGTTATAATGATAGTTGCTATTGCTTTCGCTATACTCGCTCCAATCATGGCACAATTACTTTACTTTGCTATTTCAAGAAAACGTGAATACCTGGCTGATGCCTCTGCTGTGCGATACACGAGATACCCGGAAGGTTTGGCTTCAGCTTTGGAAAAAATATCGGATTCATCAATTGATCTGAAAACAGCAAACAAAGTTACTGCGCCGATGTATATTGTAAATCCATTAAAGCCAAAAGGAAGGAAACTTTCTGATCTGACCAGCACGCATCCGCCAATTTCTGAAAGGATTAGAATTTTAAGAAGCATTTCCGGAGGCGCAAATTATGTTGATTACCAATCTGCTTTCAATAAAATAAAAAGAAGCCAATCGCAGATTATTCCTTCCTCAGGTCTTGCAGACAAAACACCGGTAGGTTTAAAAGATATTACGATCGTTCCTGCAGCATTAGGGTTGGATAAACAAACCAAGCGTGAGACCGGCGATATAATGATGAAAGTCAACCAATATTCTTTTATTGATTGTACTTGCGGATTGAAGATTAAAATTCCACCGGATTATAAAAAAGATACACTCTTTTGCCCGAAATGCGGTAATAAGCATACTCTCCATCATTAACTGAACTTACGCAGAAACACTAACTTTAATCACTCCGTCTTGTCTGTAATCTACAAGTCAGGTAATTTTTAATTCCGGCGGTATTTAGCATAAATCCTCAATTCAGCATTCAGATAAAGCTTAATTGTTTCCTGTAGCAACAAATTTAATATGAAAAAAAGATTTTTCAGGTTTTTTTCAAAAACAATTAGCATCTTTTAGCAGTAGTATTCTGCCGGAGAATGTTTATGCTTGTTATTTGTCTAATCGGAATAAGCATTATAAACTCTTCCGGCTGAATTATTCTGTTCAATAATTGTATTGAACTTTGCAGGAGAATTTCATCTGCTTTTATTAAGGAAGATTCAGAAAAAAACAAAATGAACCTGAAGCAGGTAATAACGAAAATAAGTTTAAAACTTATCCTCACTGTTGGAATTGTTACGGTTGCAATTATTAGCGTCTATTCTTACTTCAGCATTCAGGCTCAGAGAGATGAGCTGCTCTCGCAGGCAGAAGTATATGCAAATAAATTAAGCGAGACTATAAAAAACAGCACCCACCTTAGCATGCTCGAGAACCGGAGCGATCAGACTCATCACATAATAAACACTATTGCGCAGGAGCCGGGGTTGCGCGAGATAAGGATTTTTAATAAAGAAGGCAGAATAATTTTTTCTTCGCAAAAAGAGGTAATCGGGCAGATGGTTGATAAAAATGCTGAAAGCTGTTATGCTTGCCATACTGAAAATGAGCCGCTGGAAAAGCTGCCCATTGAAGAAAGAATGCGTATCTACCAGGCGCCGCAGGATTCATCGCGCATTCTTGGAATAATTAATCCCATTTATAATGAATCATCCTGCTGGGAAGCTGATTGCCACTTTCACCCGGCAGAGCAGAAAGTGCTTGGTGTTCTCGACATAAAATTAAGCCTGAAGGATGTTGATGCGCAGATTTCAGGCAGCCAATCCCGTTCAATTATATTTGCTGTTATTGCAATTGCACTACTAAGTTTAATAATCGGTATTTTTGTTAGAAAGTGGGTTGAGAAGCCGGTTAGCGAGCTTGTTACCGCAACTGATCAGGTAGGAATGGGTAATATGAATTACACTATTAAAGACCTTGGCTCAGACGAATTGGGCTTGCTTGCAAAATCTTTTAATAATATGACGAAAAAACTTGCCGAAGCCCGTATGCAGCTTTTTCAATCTGATAAAATGGCTTCCATGGGAAGGCTGGCAGCCGGTGTAGCTCACGAAATTAACAATCCTCTGACTGCGGTTTTAACTTACAGCAGCTTCCTGTTAAAAAGATTAAAAGATAACCCTGAGCTGGAAGAGGACTTAAATGTAATTGTAAGAGAAACAAAACGAAGCAGGGAAATTGTAAAAAGCCTGCTGGACTTTGCCCGGCAGTCTGTTCCTAAAATGAGTAATGCCGACATTAACCAAATAATAAATAATGCTGTCTCCGTAGTTGATAACCAGTTATCCCTCAAACAAATCAGGCTGGAAAAAAATCTTGATGAAAATCTTCCGAAGTTAAAAATTGATTCAAGCCAGATGCAGCAGGTATTTATAAACCTGCTGGTTAATTCATCGGATGCAATTTCCGGCACCGATGGTAAAATAACTATCAGCACAAAAGTGGTTAACCTTTCGCATTACGGAACTCTGCAGATTAAAAATGCAGTATGTCCAAAAAGGCATTCGCTCATCGATGAGGAAGTGAAAATTGAAAGCATGCCTACTGTTAAACTAAAGGTAATTTCTGAAGGTGAAGAAGGAATTATTAATATAGATCCGGTATACGGCAAAAAGAGGGAAAGAAATAATTTCAGGATTCATAATACACACAACGTTCAGGTATCCTGCCCAAGGTGCAATATATCGCTTGTGCAAAAAGATACCAACTGCCCTGAATGCAGATCGGTTATTTACTCATTTGAAGTTCCGCCGCAGGGAATGTTTGAAAGATGTATAAATCCTGATTGCAATTGGCAGCGCTGGGTATCGGTTGATGAAGTTGGTTTCAGAGATTATATAGAAGTGAAAGTTGCCGATAACGGCTGCGGAATAAGAAAGGAAGATATGTCTAAAATATTTGAACCGTTTTATAGTACTAAAGGGCAGGCAGGAACAGGGCTTGGTCTGGCAGTAGTCTGGGGAATTATTGATAATCACAACGGCACAATAACCGTTGAAAGTGAAGTAGGGAAAGGTACCACTTTCATTATTCTGCTGCCGGTTAATACAAAGTTTGAATAAAGCTGTGAGCAAACCAGAGAACATATTTGTTATCGATGACGAACCGGTTATTCTTCAGGCTGTCTCCCGTATTGCTTCTGCTATGGGTTTGAATGTAGATACCGACAGCAATGCCGCTTCTGCATTAATTAAAACACAGCAGAAAGAATACTCTCTTATTCTATGCGATATTTTAATGCCAGAGATGGATGGGTTCATGTTTCTCGAAAAATTTCAGGCACAGAATAAAATAACCCCGGTAATAATGATCACCGGCTTTTCAACTGCAGAGAATGCGGTTAAATCACTTTATAAAGGTGCGGTTGATTTTATTCCAAAGCCGTTTACGTTTGATGAACTGAAAAGTGCAATAAATCGTGGATTGGCATTTTACAGCCTGCAAAAAAGAACCGAAGTGCTAAAGCTTCAGAATAACAGGGAATCATTTGCCTATGTATCATGTCCGTGCCGATATAACCGGCTTGGTAATATCAGCTGGGTGAATTTCGAATCCGAAGGAATTGTAACAATTGGTTCGACAAACCTGTTCCTTGAAACAATTAAAGATTTGACGCAGATTGAATTGATGGAAACTGATCAGCAGATATTCCAGGGAACTGCTTGCGCTGACTTTTTAACTGCCGACGAATTAGTTCATCATTTTCTTTCTCCTGTTGGCGGAAGAATAATTGAGAGAAATGAAAAACTTTTAACTGAAATCAACCTGCTTTTGAAGGATCCGTTCTTCAAAGGCTGGATTTATAAAATTATTCCGGAAAATATTGAATATGATATGCAGTATCTTGTGCCCTGTTCATCTGACAGGATGTGAAGAATCGCTTTCAGTAATCCGAACTTATGAAAAAGAATATTAATAAAATCAGGGAGATAAAATGGCACTCTTACTCTTTATATTAGCCGTAATTGTATTTATCATTTCCGATCTCTTTATAAGGTATATAACCCGCAGAGTTCACGAAAATAAAGTATTAAAAGAAAGAGAAAATGTATTAAAGGAAAGTCTGAATCTGGATTTCAGCAGGGAAGCAAAAACACTTAAGCGTGCCAATGTTGAAAATCCCAAAGCAAAAATTTTATGCATTGACGATGAACCTGTAATTCTAGACAGCTTCCGTAAAATTCTTGTGCTCGACGGTTATTCGGTTGATACAGTTGAAAATGGTAAAGATGCTCTGGGATTGGTTCAGGCTCACTCATACGATTTTGTATTTGCAGACCTTAAAATGCCGGAGATGGATGGTGTGGAAGTGACTAAATCAATTAAACATCTTCGGCCTGATATAGATGTAATTATAATTACCGGCTATGCTACAGTTGAAACTGCTGTAGAATGTATGAAATACGGGGCAATGGATTATGTTCAGAAACCTTTTACCGAAGATGAATTATTGGATTTTACCAAAAAATCGCTCATTAAAAGAGCAGACAGAATAAGCAAAACAATAATGCCGAAAGTTCTCATAAAAAGCCCTGGCGAGCCGGGTAGAATAAAATCTCCCGAGTTTCAGATACCGGGTGGAGTTTTTATTTCAGAGAACCATTGCTGGCTCATTTTAAATGAAGACGGAACTGTTAACCTTGGAATAGATGATTTTGCTGTAAAAATTATCGGCAGTATAGATTCAATTGTAATGCCTGAAACCGGGCTGAGTCTGAAAAAAGATCTGAAGCTCTTTATAGTTAAGCAGGGGCAAAGGGAGATTATATTTAAATCGCCTTTAAGCGGCAGAGTGATAGAAGTAAATAAATTAATTAACAGCGAGCTGGATTCGTTAAATATTACTCCCTATGATAAAAACTGGATTTGCAGGTTGCAGCCCGATGACCTTGATTTAGTTCTTCCCGGGTTGAAAATAGGAAAGTCTGCCGTTTCATTTTATCACGAGGAAATAAACCGGCTGCTTAATCTTAAAAAGAATATCTTAACCATCACAGAATCAAAACCCGGATCGCTGGGAATTATTTATTACGGAGAAATGGAAAAACTTGACGCTGCTGGTTTTAAGAAACTATCCGGAAATTTTTTTGAAAAGTAATAACAGAGCTTGCGTAGCCGATTCCTTGCAAAAGACACTTTTTTTGTCTGATTTTGGAATATTTTAAGGCACAAACCCTGCCGGGCAAGGAAATAAAGAATTAATTTTTTCCCCGGGCTGATGCTTATTTAAAAAAAAAGTATTAAGTTGGGGTTGATTTTATTCAATCGAGGGCAACTTATTACGGTTATTATGATAATTATCACAATAAAATTTCTTTCTCTTATGAAAAGATTAACTTCATTTATTCTATCATAATCAATCATTAATCGGAGGTCTCTATGAACAAAAAATTACTCTCTCTTTTTCTTTCATTTCTGCTTCTGGGCTTTGTAACTGTCTTTGCTCAGGAAGATAATGAAGAAGAAATTCAGGCATTTTTTAATTCCGGCTTTTCTCCATTTGCTCCTCAAAGTGTTTTTGAAGATGGCCAGCAGATTTATAACTCCGGCTGGGAATGGCTTCACCAGCAGCCAAATGGTAATACCCTGCGCTGGGTAAAAAGGTGGGATGCCAGTAATTGGTATGCGGTTGGTTTTGCCGGTACATTTATCAAGACCACTGACGGTGGTACCAACTGGTTTGTTAATAAAATGATTAATGGCGGGGGCACAACACAAAGTAATTACCCCTTGTATGGTGCGCACTTTTTTAATATGAATACAGGTATTGCAGTAGGAGGTTTCGGAACCTGTGTAATAACTACAGACGGCGGATTAAACTGGGACTCATTGTATAATTTCCCAACTGCGGCTACTGCTTATGATGTATTTTTTGTAGATGATACACTTGGTTTTGCATGCGGCACAACTTCTATGCGAATTTATAAAACAACCGATGGAGGATTGACCTGGTCTCAAGCATGGGGAAATATACCAAGCGTTACCTGTTATGCTGTGCAGGGTTTTGATGCTAATAACATTTATATAGCTAGTTCTTCAGGTAATTTTTATAAAACTACCGATGGAGGAACAAACTGGACATCAACAAATGTCGGGGTTTCTTCTACTCTCTATGATCTTGAATTCACTGACATTAATAATGGGTGGGTTTGCGGTAGCAGTGGTAGCGCTGCTTATACTACAGATGGTGGTGTTACCTGGACAAACGTAACTGCCAATGTTCCTGTAACCTCAGCAATGTACGATGTTGATATTTTATCAACCTTGGTGCAAACCTTAAGTACTGAAAGTTTTACTGATGTTACATTCCCTCCGGCAGGCTGGCATACTAAAAATATTCTTGGAACAAACCAGTGGGTTCGTTATACCAGCTATTCAAATACACCGCCTGCCTGCGCAAGAATTTCTTATCAATCGACAGGAGGAGAGGATTGGTTAGTAACCCCGCAGGTGTTGATTGCAGCCGGTGATACATTGAAATTTTTTGCAAGAAAAGTATTCTCTTCTACTTATATTCCTGATACACTTCAGATAAGAGTTTCAACAACAGATACTTCAGTTGCAAGTTTTTCTAATTTGGTAATTGCATACGACGTTAACGCTTTTACTACAACATTTGTACAGTATTCAGTAGATTTGAGTGCTTTTGCAGGGCAGAATGTCTATGTTGCTTTCAGGCACTTTGATTTTGATGGTAATGGACTGGCAGTTGATGATATTTCCATTGGTAATCCAGTAACCGTGCAGCAGGTATTTCTAACCGGGGATGCTTTTGATGTTTATACTTCAACAAATATGGGTTCCTCATTTAGTCCGATAAGTTTCCTGGGTCCGTCTCAACCATGGACTAGTACTTACTACTCCTCTGATTTTGCCGCACCTAATGATTTCGTTACCGTTGGTGGATTCGGTCTCATAAATGAAGTTACCCCAACAGAAGCTACAACTGCCCATACGATGTTTATTTATGCCGGAACACTTTACAGTGTTTGGGGCGAGAGTTCTACCGGAAAGGTAATAGCTGTTGGTACTGCTTCGAACACTACTACCTATGATCAGGCTATCTATTCCACAGATGGTGGAAGTACCTGGGCTGTTTCCAGTATATCAGACTCCGCTGATCTTGACTTTAACGATATTTCTATGGTGAATTCTACCACCGGATACACTGTTGGTGAAGATCACAGAGTAATGAAAACCACCGACGGCGGCGCTACCTGGTTTAGGGTTACTGACCCTGCTACAAGCACATCAGACCTGGAAACCTGTTACTTTACGGATGCCAATACCGGCTACGTATTTGGCGCTTCAGGACTTGGATATAAAACCACCGACGGTGGAACAACTTGGAGTCCTCTTACTACAGGTATGGGCACAAGCACAATTTACGGTTCGCATTTCCTTGATGCTATGACCGGATACATTTGCGGTGCCAGCGGCAAAATATTTTACACTACAGATGGAGGAGCTACCTTCACTGCGCAGACATCTAATAACACTTCAACAATATATTCAATAACTTTTGTTAACAACAATGTTGGATATTGCAGCGGTTCCTCCGGAAGGGTTAGAAAGACCACAGACGGCGGTGTAACATGGGATACCGTTGATGTTGGTAATACTTCTCCAACTCTTTATAATATAGATTTCAAGTTTGAAGATAATGGAATGACAGTTGGCTCTACCGGCCGTACTTATTATACGACTGACGGCGGTACTACCTGGAATTTCGAAAATACCAGCATGAGTACGGTTTACGGTCTTTTTATTGAAAGAACAAGTCCTGACACTTCTTCAGCTTATGTGTGTGGATCCAATGCGTATGTTATGAAAAACAAAGTAGTCATCGTACCTGTCGAGCTTGCAAGCTTTACTGCTTCCGTTAATGGTAGTGATGTTGTTATTAACTGGGTAACGGCAACCGAGCTCAATAACCTTGGCTTCTCAATTGAAAGACGCCTGGCGGCACAGCAATGGAGTGAAGTCGGATTTGTTAACGGGCACGGCACTACTTCCGAGCCCCAATCTTACTCCTTTACCGATAAGGGTCTGCCTTCCGGCGTTTATAATTACAGAATCAAACAAGTAGATTTTGACGGCTCTTACAGGTATTATACACTGGATGATGCAGTTGAAATAGGTGCGCCGGTAAGCTATGACCTTTCTCAGAACTATCCGAATCCGTTCAACCCAACAACAAAGATCAAGTACTCTGTACCTGCAGATGGTTTGGTGAATATTTCCGTTTTCAATGTGCTCGGTGAAAAAGTAACCGACATTGTCAACAGCGTTCACAAAGCCGGAAGCTACGAGGTTACATTCGATGCAACAAACATTGCTACCGGAATGTACATTTACAGGATGGAGTCAGGTAACTTTGTTTCGGTTAAGAAGATGATGATATTAAAGTAAAGTTCCATCCCCGCCCATTCCCCCAAGGGTAAGGGCGTTGCGGATTCAAGCTTATTATAAATCCCCTCTGCTTTAGAGGGGATTTTTTTATTAATAGAATTCTCCATTAAAAAACCTCTAAGGTTGAGGTAGCGTAAACGGATTAAAACCTCGGAGGTTAGGGTAAATGCAGAATTTATTTTGATCTCGCCTGCATTTATAAAGTAACGTAGAACTGCTAATTCCAGCGTCCCCGCTGGAATTGAAAAAACCTTTGCCTGCGCAAACACAGGCAAGAGCTGAGATGCTTCTTCGTAAAGACTTAATAAAGACAGACCTGCAGGAACACAGGTCTGCGCTGTTAAAGGATTTATTTTGTTTGGTGAAACTGGAAATTGCAATCTGAAAATAGTTTTTTGTAAAACCTAAGCTATGAATTAAACTTTAAATGAAATCTCCTCTGTGATGGAGAGGGTTTTTTATTAATAGAATTTTATGAGAGATAAAAACCTCCAAGGTTAGTGCAACGTAAACCGCATTGAAACCTCGGAGGTTAGGGCAAATGCAGAATTTATTTTGATCTCGCCTGCATTTATAAATTAACGTAGAACTGCTAATTCCAGCGTCCCCGCTGAAATTGAAAAAACCTTTGCCTGCGAGGACGCAGGTTTGCGCTGATATGCTTCTTATTAAATGTGAGATAGAAATCCATAATGGTTTTATTTGGATTTTGCAATGGCTGTTATTTTTACTTCACCGGCTTTCTTAAAATAAAGTGTAAACTCTCCTTCGTCTCCATCTTTAATATCCTGTTTCAATTTCATCAGCATAATATGATGTGCACCTGGTTTCAATTCAAATGATGACTTCGGCTGCACAACAATCATCCCTATTTCACGCATACCCATAACATCGCCATTAGAATAGGTTTCGTGGATTTCAACTCTCTCAGCCAGTTCTGAATCTACCTGAAAAAGTGTATCTGCGATGTCAGAATTATTCTCGATAACAAAATAAAGAGCTGTTGCCATCTTCTCTGATGAGGGCCTCATCCAGGCATCGTTGATTTTTATGTTATCATCAGAGGGGAATAGAACAAACAAAATTGTTAATAAAATATTCATAGTTTAATCCTTTAATGTTTTTATGTCGTTTATTAGTTCTTCAATGTTTAAAGTGCTGCCTTTATAATTTTTTCGCAGTCTTCCAATCGCATCAATCAGCGAAATCCTGTCCGTGTGCATCATCGAGTACTCTGCATTTCCTTCCTCATCAATAGTTTCATCTGTCTTGATGGCTTTTACATCAAACCTTTTTAGCAACTCATTCACTGTAGTTTTTTCGCCTGTTAATAGTGTCCAGCTTTTAAAATCAAGCTCTCTTACTTCAGCAAACTTTTTCAAGACTGCCGGAGAATCTCGGTCAGGATCAAAGCTAAGTGCTACAAATTTTACATTCTCAATTCCATCTTTCTTCAACTGTTTTTCGGTCAAATACATATTGTGAGTTGTCATCGGGCAGATGTCCGGGCAGTGAGTGAATATGAAACCCATTACAGTGATGTTTCCTTTGATGATATCTGGAAATACTACTGCCTCTCCTTCCTGGTTTATCAGGTTGTAACTCTTCTTCGTTAAATCTTTATCGAGAGGAAGCTTTTCCTTGCAGGAAATTGAAATCAACAGAAAGCCTAATAGTAAAGTTGAAAAAAGTTTGTTCATTATTGATCAGTTGAAAAGTAATTACAAATAATACACGGGTAAACTTATTAAATTCTACTAAGTGAATAAAGACAAATTCATTTCTTATTTTTCGAATGAATTTATTTGTGAACTTGTCCGCCGACAGGCGGAATCGTGGCTTACCTTTTTTGCCACTAACCTGACTGCCGTCAGGCAAGTTGCACGAATTATTAAAAACGAATGGGAAATACTATGTCAGATATGCCAACAGAAGAATTCAGGAAAAACGGTCATCAGCTTGTTGACTGGATTGCCGATTACTTAAATGATATTGAAAAATATCCACCGCTTGCACAAGTTAATCCCGGTGATATTCTTAAAAGAATTCCGTCATCACCTCCGCAAAAAGGAGAGGACATTGAAAATGTTTTAAGTGATGTTGATAAAATTCTAATGGATGGAATCACTCACTGGAACCATCCCGGATTTATGGCTTACTTTAACTCAACTTCGAGCGGACCTGGAATTTTAGCTGAGCTTTTAACTGCTGGACTTGGTATAAACGGAATGTTGTGGAAAACATCTCCCGCTTTCACCGAGCACGAAGAAGCTATGATGAATTGGTTCAGACAAATGGTAGGACTGCCGGAAAATTACTGGGGAATTATTTACGATACTGCTTCTACAAGCTCGATGCACGCAATTGCTTCTGCACGTGAGCAGTTGAATCTTGGTTTCAGAGAAAAAGGAATGGCTGGAAGAAGCGATGTGCCAAGACTCAGAATGTATTGCTCAGAACATGCTCACTCATCAATTGAAAAAGGTGCATTAACTCTGGGTGTTGGTTTGGAAGGAATAAAAAAAATCCCGGTGAATGATAAGTTTGAAATGATTTCTCAAAAACTTGATGAGGCAGTAAAAGAAGATATTAAAAATGGTTGGAAACCATTCTGTGTGGTTGCAACAGTCGGGACAACATCAACAACAAGTGTTGACCCAGTTGAAGAGATTGCAGCTGTTTGTGAGAAGCATAAACTCTGGCTACACATTGATGCTGCTTATGCCGGAGTTACCGCAATGATTCCAGAAATGAAGTGGATTACAAATGGATGGGAGAGAGCCGACTCAATTGTTATTAATCCGCATAAATGGATGTTCACTCCAATGGATTTGAGTGTTTACTTCACACGCAAACCTGAAATCCTCAAACGTGCATTCAGTCTTGTCCCCGAATATCTGAAAACAAATAAGGATGCTGAAGTTGAAAATTTAATGGATTACGGAATTCAGCTGGGAAGAAGATTTCGTTCACTTAAGCTTTGGTTTATCATTCGGTATTTTGGTGTTGAAGGATTAGCTTCAACAATAAAAGCTCACATTGAACTCGCACAGGAATTTGCCAAATGGGTTGATGATGAAAAAGATTTTGAGAGAATGGCACCTGTTCCTTTCTCGACTGTTTGTTTCAGATATAATCCGGGTAATAAAACTGAAGAAGAATTAAACAAACTCAATGAAAAATTGCTGGAAGATATTAACGCCTCAGGAAAAATATTTTTATCGCATACAAAACTTAAGGGTAAGTTTGTTATCAGATTGACGATTGGAAGTATCAGGCACGAACGAAGACACATCGAAGTAGCCAGGGAAGTGATAAAAGAATGTGCTAAGAAATTAAAATAAAAAACCCCGGGTCATCACTCCGGGGTCTCTTCATCATCCACATAGGG
>CAZXGJ010000074.1:0-14842 GCA_964639955.1 uncultured Ignavibacteriaceae bacterium | reverse complement strand
TGAATACTCTCTTTTCACTGGATATGATTTTCATAAACAGCAAAAAAGAAATTGTTACTATTCATAAAAATACAACCCCGCTATCGCAGCAAAGTTACCCATCATCCAAACCGGCTTTATATGTTCTTGAAGTTAATGCCGGATTTTGTGGTCGGCATAATATTAAAGAAGGCG
Organism: uncultured Ignavibacteriaceae bacterium; assembly: GCA_964639955.1. Classification (GTDB taxonomy): domain Bacteria; phylum Bacteroidota; class Ignavibacteria; order Ignavibacteriales; family Ignavibacteriaceae; genus IGN2. Next base: position 14,668 of record CAZXGJ010000074.1, on the reverse strand, counting down.
ATAAAGTTTTTTGGATAGGAAGCAAGCTATCAATTACCCGGTGATAAATTCCAAAAGCCAAATAACAATCCGCCAAAGGCGGAACAAATAAATTTCAATAGAAAAATTATAAAATTCAAAATGTTTTGAATTTCGAAATTCGTATCTGATGCTTAATTGTTATTTGCAGCTTGCATTATGAGATTTAATAATTGCCGTAAAGTTTATCTTCCACCAGCTCAACAATAATGTGAGCAATTGTGATGTGCCCTTCCTGAATTCTTTGGACATTTGATGAAGGAATAATAATCGGATGGTCAACCAAATCTTTTAGCTTTCCTCCATTACCACCTAAGAATCCAATCACTTTCATTTTTTTGTTATGAGCTGAGTCAACAGCTTTAATAACGTTCGGCGAATTTCCGCTTGTTGAGATTGCAAGAAGGACATCTCCTTTATTTCCCAAACCTTCAACACTTCTTGCAAAAACATTTTCAAACCCAATATCGTTTCCACCTGCAGTAAGATTTGATGTATCAGTCGTTAAGGCAATTGCAGGAAGTGCCGGTCTTTGTATGTGATGACTCAACCTAATCATTAATTCAGTTGCAATGTGCTGGCAGTCTGCTGCGCTGCCACCGTTACCGCAAAGCAAAAGTTTATTTCCGCTTCTGAAACAATCAACCAGCAGTTCAGCAGCTTTAAGAATTTCATCCTGAAGATGGTCTCTTATTTTCAGCTTTGTTTCCGAGCTTTCAATTAACGATTCGATGATAAATTTTTTTGCGTCCATTTTCTTACCATTTTAAAAAACAGATTCCCGCTTCCGCGGGAATGATAGTTGTTACATAATAGTTTAGCTAAACTTCAACCGGCAGTTTATAATGAACAGCACCGGCAAAGTTTTTTATCAAATTCCAATTCTCCTCATCCTCGAAAAAGTTACCGGTAACAATTATGCTTGCACCGTTTTCTACCTTTTTTCTAACTGTCTGAGTTTCTCTTAATCCGCCCCCGACAACTATGGGAATCGAACAAATTTCAGAAACCGCCTTAATCATTTCATCCGGTACCGATTCCCGAGCACCTGAACCTGCTTCAAGGTAAATTAATTTCATTCCAAGGTATTCACCAGCCAGTGCAGTAGCTGCAGCAATTTCAGGTTTATTCCTGGGAACCGGCAGGCTCCCGCTCATATAAACAGCCGTTGTGGTGGCCCCCGATTCAACAAGTATGTAGCCCGTTGATATCGGTTCAATTTTAGACTTTTTTACCAAAGTTGACGCCAGCACATGCTTGCCGATTAAATGTTCGGCGTTTCTGCCACTTATGACCGACAGAAATAGTATTGCGTCGGCAACCGGAGTTATCTGGTTAATGCTTCCCGGGAAAATTATCGCTGGCAGTGAAGTTTCAATTTTAATTTTCTCTATAAATAAACCAATATTATCATTGATCATCAGGCTGCCGCCAATCAGGAAGCCATCAACGCCGGATTTTTCGCAATGTCTTACAAATGGAATCAATTTTGCATCTGATATCTTGTCGGGGTCAAGAAGAACCAGATAAGCTGCACCTTTTGATTCGATGGTATTTAGAAGGTAACTGTATGTATTCATAAATAGTTATCAACCCGAATTTATCGGGATTGAAATATATGAAATTTGGCTTTTATAAGAAAGAAAACTAATTAACTAAAAGATTTTACGAATTTATCTCTATCAAAATAATTAACATTTTCTTAATTCCATTTACTGCCTTTAAGATTTATTCTTTAAGCTGTAATCCTTATTATTAAACACAATCTTACAGGATTTTAATAAACGTTATTAAATAATCCTCCGAAAAGATTTTATAACTGACTCGTTATGGGGAAAATAATAGCAGTTGCAATACCAAAGGGTGGAGTAGGCAAAACAACTACTGCAGTAAATCTGGCAATAGCTTTTGCACTCTCTGAAAAAAGGACTCTTCTGATTGATGTAGACCCTGCAGGTTCCTGTGCTGAAATTTTAGGTTATAAAAAGGAGGATGTGAAATCAGATATTTTCAGCGTGCTGCAGTTCGCAAGCTCATTTCAAAACGTTATTCTTAAAACACAGCTGCCAGCTCTTGATTTTATTCCGATGAAGCATCTTAATTACTTAGATGAAGTAAGGCTTGGGAAAATATCTACAAATGAAAAACTTTTAAACAATATACTTGCACCCGAAGCTTACTCTTACGATTATGTTCTAATTGACTGCCCTCCCTATCTGATCGGCACCACAAATGCTGCCCTGATAGCTGCAGATTCGGCGCTGATACCTGCGATGCCCGGTCAGCTTTCGGTAAATGCGGTAAATAAAATTATTGAGCATATAAAAACTATTCAGTTACAATACAATTCAAAGTTAAAAATTGAAGGCATCCTGCTTACAATTTATGAATACAACACCAGAGTGTCTTTTGCAACAAAGAAAGCTTTATTCAGAAAGTATCCGAACCTTATCTTTAACACTACAATTCCCAAAAACTCAACGGTTGGTGAGGCATCGGTAAACAATAAGCCGGTAATAATCTTCGATCCTCAGGCCAAAGCTTCACTGGCTTATATGAACCTGGCACGCGAAATTATTCAAAGGAGAGATATTGTTAATTTAGAAGGGCAGTTTTAATTATATCCATGAATTTTGGAGCGAGCTATGCAAAAAATCACTGTTTACGAAAAACCAACCTGTACTACCTGTCGCAAGGTCGCTAAACTTCTGATTGAAACCGGGGTAGATTTCGAAAAAGTGAATTATTACATTGAACCATTTTCAAAATCTCAACTCCAATCATTACTTATAAAGATGGGAATGAAACCTTCTGAACTTTTAAGAAAGAATGAGCAGGCTTACAAAGATTTGAAAATAAAGGAGATGAATTTTACCGAAGATCAGGTTTTGGAACTGATGATTAAAAATCCTGATTTAGTTCAGCGTCCGATAGTTGAAAAGGGAAATAAGGCTATTCTTGCCCGTCCGCCGGAAAAAATAAATGATCTTTTCTGAAAATAACCTGATGATTAAGATGAAGTTTTAAAACCGTCCCCCCTCCCTCTCTTAATACAAAGAGAAAGAGTTTTACGGGGGACGTTAGGGTGAGGGGTAGTATTTTATCAATTCTTTACGATAAATCCAAGTTTTTTATTTTTAAGTGCTATTTATTGGGCGCTTCAGTCAATAAAATCTCTTTTGCTTTTTCTAATTCACTCAACTGATCATCATTCAATTTGGGAAAATCCGGTTTTAATTTTTTCATTTCCTTTACAATGATTTCGGAAACTGCAAGCCGCATAAACCACTTTTTATCTGCAGGAATAATGTACCACAGTGCATGCTTTTTACTTGTCGCAGATATTGCTTCCTGGTAGGCTATTTGATAATCATTCCAGTACTTTCTTTCCTCGATATCCCCTATCAAGAATTTCCAGTTCTTTGCGGGGTCTTCAATCCGCTTTAACAATCTTTCCTTCTGTTCTTCTTTAGAAACGTGCAGGAAAAATTTGATGATAATAACTCCGTTTTCGTAAAGATATTTTTCGAAATCATTTATCTGCCGGTATCTCTGTTTCCAGATGTTTTTATTGTTAAACTTATCCGGAATTTTTTGATACTTTATCAAATCGTGCACCCGCACAACAAGCACTTCCTCGTAATGTGAACGGTTGAAAATTCCTATTCTGCCTCTTTCAGGTGAGGCATTATTTATTCTCCAGAGGTAGCCGTGATCCAGTTCTTCCTTTGACGGCTGCTTAAATGAAAAAACCTGTGTCCCTTGAGGATTCAATCCGCTCATAACATGCTTAATTGTTCCGTCCTTACCGGCAGCATCCATTGCCTGAAAAATTATCAGTATAGAATATTTATCCTGCGCATACAGCTTTGCCTGAAGTTCCCTCATCCGTTTAACGTTCATTTTAAGAAGTTTTACTGAATCTTTTTTAGAACTGATTCCTAAAGTTTCATCAGTTTTGATTTTCGAAAGTTTCAATTTCGAGTTTGGGGGAACGAGGAATTTTTTTGTGTCCATTTCTAATCCTTGTTAATAATTAGAAAGAAATAAAATCTTTAGCCAAATTATACAACAAATGATATTGAAATATTTATTATTTTTGAAATAAAAATGAGATTTCAATGATAAACAAAGAACTACTCGATATACTCTGCTGCCCCGAAACAAAGGCAGATCTGGTTTTAGACGGCAATTCACTCGTCTCCACGGATAAAAACACACGCCGCCGTTACAGGATTGAAGACGACATTCCCATTATGCTTATTGACGAATCGGAACAATTGACAATGGAAGAATGGAAAGAGATAATGAAAAGGCATGGCAAAGCTTTTGATTAATTTGTGATATTACCTCTCAGAGAAAAACGTGAATAAATCCCTCCGGGGAGTCCTTCGGAAAATTATCAAATCACAAATCTCTAATAATAACCAGGCATTAATTTTCAAATAATTAGAACTAATCTGTGGAATTTCTAATTTGGGATTTGATGATTATTTATAATTTGAAAATCGTAAATTGGAATTTGAACAACATTTAGGATACGAACCTCCGGGATTAAACTTCTTTTTAATTATATTTCACAAATTTTTTTTGATTTTCTTTCTTTTGTAGGATAAAATGGATCCAATAAACATAATTGTTCTGCTGAACATCATAGCAACATTTGGTGCAAACATAACAGGTGCTAAACACGGGCTTAAATCAACTGTTGCTGAAGTAAAAGAAAAACCGAAAACTTTCTTGCAAAAATTTCCTCCAGTCATTTCAACACTTTCGCTAATAGCATTAATTCTGGCAGTATTTCAGATCGGCACTTTAAATTACACAGCAGAATTTAATACAATCCGCTACATTGGACTGGCAGTTTATATTCTGTTTTCGTGGATACAGGTCTGGGCTTTCAAAACTCTGGGTGATAATTACTCGCAGGATATAATGATTAAGAAAAGGCACGAGCTCGTTACAAAAGGACCTTTTAAGTTTATCAGGCATCCTCAATACCTGTGTCAGGTTTTAGTTGATATCGGCGGGGCAATGGCAACATTAAGCTATATTGTTGCCGGGTTTGCTTTGATTGAAATTCCAATTTACATAATGAGAGCCTTAGTTGAGGATAAACTGCTGGAAAAATATTTCGGCGATGAATTTATCCGCTACAAAAAGAAAAGCGGATTCTTTATACCCTTCATTGGATAAGAATTAATCCAATGAAATTTAAACTCATCATTTTATTAATTACTGTTTTGGTATTTAACTCTTTCGGGCAGGAAATTAACAGCCTTGCTGTAGTTACCGAAAAAGGAACAAAACACATAGATGCATTTATGCGGGAGGGCAGCCTTTACTCTTCCATTACCGATCTTGCTGACGCTTTATCAATAAACTTTTTTGTAAACGAAAATACAGGCAAAGCAGAGCTTAAATCAAATTATCTTTTATTAAAATCAACGCCTTATAATTATTACCTTGTAATAACCCCGCGTTCAACGGGGGTGCCAAAAGTATACCAGCTGCCTGCGTCAAGCTATCTTAAGAACGGTAAAACTTATATCCCCGTTGAGTTTTGTCTTGATCCGCTTGAAATGATTATTGAAAAAAAACTGAAATTTGAAAAACCAAACAAGCTCTTTGTTGGTGAGGCAATTACTTCTATATTCGAAGGCAGGGAGTGGGCTTTTGAAAATCCCGATTTGCCTCCGACTCTTGGCTATGGAATAAACGGATTGACCATTACTGAAAAGGCTAACGGCACTTTGATACGGGTTCATTCCAAAAGCAGAATCCCGTCTTATTTCAGTTCATACGAAGACGGTGAACTAACCATTATCTTCAGGAAGGTTAATGCTGAAATTGAAAAAGTAAACAAGGAAAAAGCTGGCAAACTGGTGCAGAGTATTCAAACAAGAAATGTTGGGCAGGATACCGAGTTTAAATTTAAGGTTGGAGAAGAATATTCGGCAAACGAAGTTATGAATGTTCCGGGCAGCAACGATATTCTTATTACCATACACAACAAGGTTTTTTCCGGAACAGATAAAGGTAAGCGTTCAGAGAAGTGGAGCTTTGATGTGGTGGTTATTGACCCGGGACATGGCGGCAAAGACCCGGGTGCAATCGGAATTGACAAAGTAAAAGAAAAAGAGATTACACTCGCCATTGCTTTAAAGCTGGGCGAAATAATTAAAAAAGAAATGCCCGATGTTAAGGTAATTTATACCCGTAAAGATGACAGCTTTGTTGACCTTTATAAGCGCGGCAAAATTGCAAATGAGAATAACGGAAAGCTTTTTATTTCAATTCACTGCAACTCAACCAAAAAGAAACCGACTGACGCAAACGGAACAGAAGTATACCTCTTGCGGCCGGGCAGAACTGCAGAAGCAATTGAAATAGCAGAAACCGAAAACAGTGTAATTGAGTACGAAGAAAACCCTGACAGGTACGAAAAGCTCACTGATGAAAACTTCATACTTGTGAGCATGGCTCATTCTTCATATATGAAATACTCTGAAAAATTTGCTGAGCTGCTGGATAAAGAATTCGAAACAAATCTTGAACTCAAAACAAGAGGAGTGAAGCAGGCAGGATTTTATGTGCTCGTTGGTGCATCTATGCCAAGTGTCTTAATCGAAACAGGTTTCATTTCAAATAAGGAAGATGCAAAATTCCTTAAAAGTAAAGCCGGTCAGCAAAAGTATGCAGAATCCATCTTCAATTCCATTAAAACTTACCGCTCATTTTATGAAAATGAGATGGAAGCGGAGATGTGATGTTTATAAAACGATAAATGAAATTGTGCTTATTAAAAGAAATTGGTAACCGGCTGTGATTTTAATCAAGATTCCACTGAATCCGAACTAATAAATAAATCATCTTATCAGCGGAAATTTAATAAACTAAAAAAGGTTAAGAATAAATGAAAAACATAGTTGAAGGAAATGATTTCAATTTTGAGCAGGAAGTGCTTAAATCGGATATGCCGGTTTTAGTTGATTTCTGGGCGCCGTGGTGCGGTCCGTGCAGAATGGTTGCACCGATAGTTGAACAAATTGCAGATGAATATCAGGGTAAAATAAAAGTAGTTAAGCTGAATACAGATGAAAATCAGAATACCGCAATCACTTACGGCATCAGAAGTATTCCCACCCTTGGAATATTCAAAGACGGGCAGGTTGTTGATGCAGTAATTGGTGCCGTTCCGAAGAATTATCTGGTAGAAAAAATTAAACCTCACCTTGTGAGCATTAATTAAACTTTCAGACCTCCTCCCATGGGCGTACTTCGGTACGCCTTTTTTTCATTTTTCCCGTAATTAATTAATTCTTCTTTTTACTCCTAACTGATTTAATCTTATTTTAAAGAGCGGCGAAAGCTTACTTGAATTTTTAGCGTATTAATTAGTTAGATAATTTCAGAGATTTTTTCCGAAAGAAAATGAAAATATATAAATCTCTCGCGTTAGCTTTTTTATACCAGGCAACAGTTAGTGCTATTTGCATTGCTTCAATTGCACTCTCTGGTCCGGCGTGGATCGGAATTTTGGCAATTCTCGGGTTAAGACCTTTTCTGCTTAGGCAAACAGAAGTAACAGCCGGCAATAATATATGGCACCTGTATTATAAAATCGGAAAAATAAGTTTTGTGGTGGTTGCCGTAACTATTATTCTTGTTTATGCCCTTTATGAACTTTTCTCTCACTCAAGTCCGGTAAAGGGTTTATGGCTTCTATTTATTCCTCCGTACTTTGTTTTTGTTCATGGAATAATCGGTTTAATTTACACCAGTAATAAAACTGCGTAACTCAGGACTCTGTCCTGTGAATTAACTAAACACAAACAAAAAAATAACATGCAAAAGTTAAAATTAATTCCACTTCCTTCTTACCAGGAACATCCTGTTGATGAAATGCTGAAAAGATCCAAAGCATTTTATGCTGATTTAAAAAGAAGACGAACAGTCAGAGATTTTTCAGACAAGCCTGTTCTAAAAGAAATAATTGAAAACTGCCTCAGAGCGGCCGGCACAGCACCAAGCGGGGCAAATCTTCAGCCATGGCATTTTGTTGTTGTTTCCGATCCCGGATTAAAAAAGAAAATAAGAATTGCGGCCGAAGAAGAAGAAAAAGAATTTTACAGTAAGCGCGCTCCAAAGGAATGGCTGGAGGTCTTGGAACCATTAGGAACAGATGAACGCAAACCATTTCTTGAAACAGCGCCTTTTCTTATTGTAATTTTTTACAAGAGTTATGATGTTTTGCCAGATGGCAGACAGGTTAAACAATATTATGCGATGGAATCAACCGGCATTGCAACCGGTATGCTTATCACAGCAATTCACAATACCGGACTGGTTTCTTTAACACACACACCAAGCCCAATGAATTTTCTTAACAAAATTTTGGAAAGACCTAAAAATGAAAGACCGTTTTTATTACTTGCAATTGGATACCCTGCAGCAGATGCAAAAGTACCGGATATTAAAAAGAAAAGCTTGCAGGAGATTGCAAGCTTTGTTTGAAACTGTAGAATAAGAGAAAGAAAAGCGTAGAGATTCTTACCCTGACTCGTAATTTTTCTCTTACACTATCTTAGTAGAACCATCTTCCTGGTTGCAATATAACTGCCTGCTTGCAGCTTGTAAAAATAAATTCCGCTTGATAACTCAGGTCTGGAGACCTGTGCTACGTTAAATTCTATTTCATAACTGCCTGCCGGTTTTTCTTCGTTAACGAGTGTTGCAACTTCATTACCAAGAATATCGTAAACTTTCAAAGTAACAAGTTGAGATTGCTTCGCTCCGCTCGCAATGACATTAGGAATGGAATACCTGATTATTGTAGATGGATTAAATGGATTGGGATAGTTTTGCATTAGTTCAAACTCTGTTGGAATTTGCTGTTCATCTTCTACATCTGTTATAATAATATTAAAGCTAAAAGCTTCTGACCAGGGTCCGACTCCGCCATTTGTAGCAGTTCGGACTCGCCAGTAGTATGTCGAATCAGAAAATAATAATCCGGCCGGCACCTGAAATGTTTTTTGAGGTACAACCTGATATAGAAGCGAATTTGTAAATAATGAATCTCTTGCTATTTCTAATCGATAATCAAATGCTGTTATTAAACTATCCCACTCCAGTACGGGGGTTAATGTATTGATAGTTGAGTTGTTTACTGGTGCAATCAAATTTGGAGCCGTTGTTGTTGATTGATACAAATCCCAAATTTGCTGCTGGGTTAATGCAGCATCATAAACTCTCACTTCATCAAGAAATCCCTGGAAGTTCGGTGAACCTTCCATAAATCTCCCCATTCGCCAATTAGTTCCAAGTATTGTGTTCGGCTCAGTTGATATTGTTCCGGAAGCATCAAGTTTTCCATCAACATATAACTTTGTGATTCTTTCCGTACCTCCTTCGTAGACTCCGGCAACAAAATGCCAGATGCCATCAATTACATTTTGATTACCATACACAACCCCAAAACCATAACCATTACCCAAACCTAATACATCCGTAACAAGAAAATGAAAATTTGTTGGTGCTGGATTCTGAGTTCCATAATGAAAAATATTGCTTCCGTATTGATTGTACACTCCTGTATTTATCCAAGCTGAAAATGTACGTGGAGAATTTCCAACGGGTAAATTATTACCCGGGTTCATTCCTTCAATATAACTATCAACACCAGTTGGGAAAAACAGAGAAGCGTTATCAATTCCATATCTATCCATTGCAAATGAAGCATTGTGGTTTATTCCATTATTCAAATTCCCGGATTCATCATTTGTATTTCCATTAAAAGGAAAGTAAGCTACAAGTGCATTACTTGATATTAAAAATTCATTTTCTATTTCAGCATCACTTAATGCCCTGTTATATATTTTAACCTCATCAACTGCACCATCCATATTTCCCGGAACGCAATTGTTCTGGTAAGATTCACCGATTGATATTGGGTTAGAGCTGAAGTTTGAATATGGAGTAATTAAATAACTTCTCAATTGACCATTTATATATATTCTTGCGTATCCGCTGCTTGCATTATAAGTTGCTGTTGCCATATACCACTGATCTTCAATAAATGTCTCATTTGTTTTCACTTGTGCCCAACCGCTCTGACCAATCCACAATGTTATTTGATTATCGGTGTCTATACCAAAAAGGAATCCATTAACAAATCCGCAAACGTGTTTACAGACAAAAATCTTTGTACCTCCACTTTTATATTTTATCCATACATTAATGGTAAAACCCGTATCTAAATCTAATCCGGTTGTATTTGCAAGAGATATACTGCTTGATTGATCAGGGAAAGTAAATGCTCTGTCTGGTGAATTAAATCTGTCAGGTACTAAGGCTGCGTTTCCATTTATGGTACCATCATGACCGTTGCCGCTTATGTCAATTGTATTTCCATTTAAAGGAAGAAATGCAACTAAACCTGAATCTGGATTTACTTCTGGAAATACGTTTGAAAAAAAGATGTTAAAGATGAGCGCTATTAATAAATGTAATTGAAGTTTCATATACCCCTCTGATTTTTTAGTTATAAAAATTTTAGAGTTGATTAAGTTTATAAAGAAAGAACAGATTTACGAATCATTAAAAATGTGGGATTCAACTTGTATGCCACGGGTTCGAATATCGAAATGAAAGATAAATGTAACTGACCCCTTCATAACTAAACTTTCAGAATAATATCAGAGAAAAAGTTACTTGTAATAAAGGTTGATAAAAGTATATCTGATAAAAATGAAAAATTTTACATATCAAACATAAATGATTTTTGACAAATTTATATTTTTTTTATTTGATGATGACCATTTTCTTAGAGTCTGTATACTCACCTGCACTTAATTTATAAAAATAAATTCCGCTTGATAACTCAGGTCTGGAGACCTGTGCTACGTTAAATTCTATTTCATAACTGCCTGCCGGTTTTTCTTCGTTAACGAGTGTTGCAACTTCATTACCAAGAATATCGTAAACTTTTAAGCTAACAAATTGAGATTGCTTCGCTCCGCTCTCAATGACATTAGGAATGGAATACCTGATTGTTGTCGATGGATTAAATGGGTTTGGGTAATTTTGCTCTAAAGAGAAACTATAAACCGGTTTGTTGTCTGTTGGTTTATCAACCGGTATTGTGTAAATGAAAATTCCTATATCATCCAGGTACCAGCCATCCATTGTAACACCCTGGTCTGTTTTCAACTGGAACTGAATCTTAACTTGCGAACTGAGATAGTTAGCAAGACTTATTTCCTCCTTTACCCAGCTTGTAATTGAACCATCATATACCGGCTGACCTGCGGGCTGAGGAGATACTCCCGGTTGAGTATAATTGCCGGTAAGGGCAATCCAGGTTGTGCCGTTGTTTGTTGATACTTTAACCTGACCATAATCATAATCGCTTTCGATTGCAAACTTTGTACGGAAACGTAAACGAGGGTTTGTATAACCCAAAAGATTTATTGGGTTTGTCAATGTCATTGTAACTGTAGCGTTGTTTTTATAATTCTGATTTTTGCTGTCAGTATAAGAATTTGGTGCAGAGTAAAATGCTTCTGTTGTTGCTTCCCACTTCGGAGTTGAGGGTGTAGCCGTAATAGTCCAATAGACGTTGGGATCGTTTGATAAATCTTCGAAGATGAACACAGGATAACCGATAATAATAATTGTTGTATCTCTTGAAGCCACATCGCCGCCGATACGTGTCGTTAAGACAATCGATATCTCTTCCTCGAGCGGAGCCGAGTTAGAAATTGTGAAAGACAATATTTCAGATAATACAGCACTACTTCTGGCTTCAAGCGAGTCCATCGATGCACTGCCTGAATTAATATTAACATACTGGCTGGGCGAGCTTAATTCAAATGTGAGGTTATGTGCCGTTGTAAGCCCTTTATTTTTAAATTCGGGCGTAAGCTCGATGTAATCATCCGGAAGAAAATATTCTTTATTAAAGTTAGCATTTACAAGCTGAACATATTCTCCGGCTACAAATGCATGATACATATTTGATTTTACATTTATTTGGGCAATAGGATAAATCTGACTCTGGTCTGGCCAGAAGTCGGGACCAATTTCAATTGTATAACCGAAGATTTTGTTTTTTACTGTCTGCTCGCCGTACATCCAGTCACGAACGCTTCCGTTGGAAGTATATCCAAGAAGCTGCTGACCCGTCCCAAATGCATAACCGTTAAAACTGCTCATATCACCTGCAAACTCCCGGTAGGTCAATGAGTCTTCCGTTTCCTGATCAATATATCCCCAGGGATAAAGATAATAATTACCGTATGAATGCATATTGAAATGTGTGCCATAATTTTTAAGTAAGGCAAGGTCTCGCACTGCCTGGGATTCGGGCTCAGAAAATGCAGAAGGACCTCTGTAAGTTTCGGCACAAGGATCGGGACTTGAACCAGAGTTATTATATCCCCACATGTAGCCAAAGTTCCTGTTAAGATCCACACCATAGCAGCCGCCTCCGTTGTTCCTTCTGTTTTTCCGCCAATAACCTCCTCCATTTGGATTAGTTTGCCTGTTATATTCATATCCGTCAGGATTAAAACACGGCACACAGTAAATTTCCCGATTGTTTACAAGATATGTTACTTCAGGATCGGAACCGTAATTTTCCAGCAGGTACCACATAAAGTACATCAGTGTAGCCATCGACTGCGGCTCGCGTGCATGAACTAGCGCATCGAAACCAACTTTTGGTTCGTCTTCATTTCCATTCGGATTATCTGAAATCTTTACTGCCCAGATAGTCTTGCCTTCAACACTGGTTCCTATTGAATATTTCTGTGTAACAAGATTTGGATACATTTGAAACATCTCATCCAGATCGGCTTCTATCTCTGCAAGAGTATAATATCCGCCCATTGAGCCGAAGCCAAAACCTGTTACGCCAAAATTCCTTTCGCTTTCCATTTTTATAAATTCTTTTTCTGCTTCTGTTGGAATCGGCAGTGCATTGTAATAAGCTTTCCAGTCATCAATCAAAATTTCATAAGTTAATCCTGAATTTGAAATAGCCTGAAATTCATTTTCATCAACAAAAAGAGTAAGCCCTCCTTCTTTATCAGAAACTGAATGTTCAAGATCGATAGCGAGAGAATGAAGTTTCTGAATATCAGAATTATTGTTAATGAATAACTTAATCTGCTTAATATTTTGCGGGAAGATAGAAATCGTGAATGCAATTAGAACTAAAAGTAGATTTTTCATATAATCACCATTGAAATTTTTATTAACCAAAATAATTTTTCTCTGAATTAAACTTTAAGAGTTTCTCCTTCAGTCCTTGCAATAACAACAGAACCACAACTATCGCTGAATACATTTACAGTTGTGCGGCACATATCAAGTATTCTATCGACGGCAAGAATCAACCCGACACCTTCGAGTGGTAATCCAACTGCAGTGAGGACAATAGACATCATCACCAGCCCAGCCATAGGAATTCCCGCTGCGCCAATTGAAGCTAGCAAAGCAGTTATTACAACAATCATTTGCTGAACAAAACTTAATTCTATTCCGTAAGCTTGAGCTATGAACATTGCAGCAACACATTCATAGAGAGCAGTTCCATCCATATTTATCGTTGCACCAAGAGGCAGTACAAAGCTCGATATCTTATTTGAAACGCCGGATTTATTTTCAACTGCTTCCATTGTTAAAGGAAGTGTAGCAGACGATGATGCAGTTGAAAATGCAGTGAGCAATGGTGTTGACATCGCCTGAAAGTGAAGCTTTGGACTAATTCTTCCAATTAGCTTCAAAATCAAAGGTAAAGTAATGAAAGTATGAAAGGCAAGTCCCAATATTACAGTCACCATATAAAGACCCATACGATGAACAAGTCCAAACAATGCATCTCTGTCACTAGCCTGTTGAGCCACAACTCCGGCAACAATTCCAAGAATTCCTAGCGGCGCAAATTTGATTATAAACATCGTCATCTTCATCATCACTTCAAAAAATGCGTTGAAAAAAGTTGTCAGTTTATCTCTTGAATTGTTTTCAGTACGTGTTATAAAAAAACCAAACAGAAGTGAGAAGAAAATAATAGCAAGCATATCTGCCGTGATAAAAGCCTGAAATACATTTTCGGGAATTATTCTGAAGATGATATCACTTAACCCGCCGGGCACAGAACTGAGACCTTCAACCTTTTCAGTAAACCCCAGATCTGCACCAACACCGGGTTTCGTGAGATTAACTAACACTAATCCTGTGAGAATTGCAAACAAACTAGTCATTACATAGTAAACCACTGTCTTTAACCCAAGCCGACCTAAGTTCTGAGCTGAGCCGATGCTAGTAACACCTGATACAATTGAGCTGAAGACGAGTGGAACAATAATCATTTTTAATGCCCGAAGGAAAATGACTCCCAGCCAGCTTATATATTCAGTCGCACCTGGAAAAAATAATCCGTAAAGTATTCCAACGACTAAAGCGATAACTATTTGCCAGTGAAGTTTAAGTTTGCGCATTTCCTAAATAATTAATTAAAGAAGTTCTGCTAAGATTTCATCACAGAGAGCATACCCTTTGGAAGTAAGCTTTACAATGTCATTTTCAATCGTTACAAAATTCTGATTCTTCAATAGTTCAAAATAATGATAATTCTTTT
>CAZXGJ010000073.1:0-15429 GCA_964639955.1 uncultured Ignavibacteriaceae bacterium | reverse complement strand
AGCTTGGTTAGAACGCCTGCCTGTCACGCAGGAGGTCGCGAGTTCGAGTCTCGTCGGCCCCGCAAAAACAAAAATTCCCCCTTGTGGGGTTTTTTTGTTTTGCATCAGCATATGAGAATGAGTCTCGCTTGTCCCGGCGAAAGAAATGAGACTGGTCGGCCCCGCGAAGAAGCTCCGGGAAATCTGAGCTTTTTTCTTTCCCTGATTTCCATAAGATCCCGTTGAGAGTTTAACTTTTTTAGCAAATAGATTTTTGGTTGGTACTATCTTATATATAACATTTTCTTTGTGTTAATATAAGCTACTGCTTTTCCGTCGTCAGCCAATGCTTCTAAACGGTATATGTAAACTCCGCTTGCGAAACCGCTTGCGTCGAACTTAAATTTATGTTTTCCTGCAGCTAAAAAATCTTTTACAATGGTACTCACCTCCTGACCGAGGACATCATAAACTTTAAGAGTAACCTGTCCGGGTTTTTGCAGAGTAAATTTTAGGGTTGTAGTCGGATTGAATGGATTAGGATAATTCTGGAAAAGTTCGTACGCCGAAGGAAACAATTCAACTGAAACTTCCCTTGAGTAAGTAAAATTACCATCATTATCAATTTGTTTTAACCTGTATCTAAAATTATCTCCACCAGTCGGGTCTTTATCGGTAAACTTATAATCCTTCGGACTGTTTGAATTACCTGCACCCTGAATAAAACCTATCTGTTTCCATTTGCCTGCTTCTGACTGCTCACTGCCTACTTGCCTCTCCACTTCGAAACCGTAATTATTTACTTCAGTTTCTGTTTTCCATTTTAGTACAATATCGTTTTTTACTACCGAAGCTGTAAATGAAATTAATTCTACAGGAAGTGGAATATTTGAAGAACCGGTAAAAGTTGTGTTGATCGTTTCATCTGTATGATCAAAGAAACCGGAATTCAATACATCCCAGGATAATTGTGCAGTCTTCAACGGATCAATAATCGCCATTTTAATTGTAAATAATTTAATTTTATTGTTCAACGGGAATATACCTGAGAGACTATCCGGATTAAAATTAATGTCTGCCACACATTTGGTTCCTACTATCTGAATTGACACAATATAATCTGAATTTCCAAGCGGGCATCCTGCTTCAACTGTTATTGAGGGAGAAGTTAATGCTGAGTTATTGAAATTAAAACTCGCAGCGGAAGACCCCATTACATTGCTAATTGTATCTGCGTTCCATTCACCAGTTCGTTCGTAGTGTACCTCCCAGCTAAGAATGGTGTCTGTCACCGATACATTTTCAATATATGCAATTCCTTCGTTGGCTAACAGATCATGACTTATTGCAAACCACGATATGCAGAATGATATCAATATAAGTCGCAATGATGAGTTCATAATCTTTTAATAAAAAATCTATGGAACATAATTCCGTTTCAGATTATTTGAAATAACTGGTATTTTATCATCCTGATCAACAATTCCCGAAAGGTTTGTATCGCTATATAAATAATTCTGAATTGTCAGATTGCTATTGATTCCGGATTTATCTGCTGCAGTTATTATCCCCGATTTATTTGTGTCGCCCGCATAGAGACCAAAAATTCCCGCACCTAGATTTCCCATCGCATTGGTTCCGAATGCTTGCGAATTGCCGGTCGTGAAATCATAAAGCTCTGAGAATTCTGAAATGTCAATCGTCGTCGAACTCATAACAGACAGGTGGTTTCGGTGATGAATCACAACGAAATATTTTCCTTCGTTAATATTATTCAAATTGACTAAGCTCAAACCATCCAGATCCACTACATAACCATCGTTTTTTAAAAAAGCAGTTCTTACATATCTTTTTTCTGTTTCGTTAGTTCTAAGTTCGAGCAGCACCCAATCAACAATATTTGCCGGAATGTTCGGAACACTATCATTTCCAATATAATTCCAGGGTGAAGATTCATAAGGGTTTTTTGTTGGAATAAGGTTAAATGTAAGAAGGTCAGTTCGCATGCTGCCGTTGTCATAAGGTCCTTCAAGAAACAATTTGATATTAAGTTTGCAAACTGAATTGTTAAAATCTTCAAAAGCACCAATATCCCAACCAGCACCCTGTCCTCTCAGGTTACCATCCATATCCAAATTATACGGGCTGCCAAGGTCAGCACCTGCATCAATCGCAGGGGATTGTAGGGTTAATTTGTAGTCAAGTGAGAGCAGCGGATTTCTTTGCAATCCATTTAATTCGAAACCAATGCTTCTCATTTGCTCGAGTTTTTTGCTGCTATCGCCCCAAACGATTATAAAAGGAGTCGTTGGATTAAAGTAAAGGTTATTATTTAATATTGTTCCACTTGTGTGTTGAATTCTGACCGGAGGTAAATTAGTAAACTGATAAAAGATGTTATTTTTTATGTCGACGTTGGTAAATGAGGAGTTGTTGATGTTGTAGTAAGGAGTGTTGTTCGCAAAAGTATTATTATAAATTTTAAGATTTGAAGGAAACGGGTACGGCTGATCATCAATACTCCTGTGGTGCATAAATATTCCATTGTTACTGTTGTTATAAATTAAGTTGCCGTAAATTTCACCATTTAAAAAGTATCTTAAATAAATTCCACCAAGGCAATTATAAATTTTATTATAACGAATGATATTCCCGACAAGTGAATCCTGAACCTGATTAGTGTTAGGGAAAATGTTTATTCCAAAATGATTGGGATTGTTATTGCAGCTATTATATTCTACCAGGTTTGAATCGGCTCTTCCTTTATCGCCGCTGTTAGGTCTGCTTTCAATATAGATTGCATTCCAGCCGGTATTATAGACATTGTTTCCCGATATTTTGTTATGGCTTCCACCGGCAATATTAATCCCATCTTTGTTGCAATCGTGAACTTTACAATTTAATATTTGATTAAAGCTGCCCTGGATAAAAAAGGGTAGATCGCTTCCTGATAAATCGAAGCCGTCAATTACAAGGTAGTTGTTATATAACGTGCTCCATCGCCAGCCCTTTTGCACGCTATCAGGGAATTGTACGAGTACATTTCCAATTGCCTTAAAAACAATAAGACTATCCTGCACACCGCTTCGCTTCATTACCAATTCATCTGTCTGAATATAGGTACCGGGTTTTACGAAAACACTATCGCCTGGCAGCGCAACATCTATCCCTTTCTGAATAGTTTTAAACGGCAATTCTTCAGTGCCAGGATTGGATGTATCGTTTGCTGCAGGATGATTTGTATCAACGTAATAATTCGTTGCAAAAGCATCTCCGGAGCTTATCAAGTAAATTAAAGCTGATAAACAAACTGCTTTTAACACTGTGAAATATTTTTAATTAATTGTTTTTAACCGCCCTCCGCAGGTTTTATTGCAGAGAAAGTTCCGGACCAGTAAATTGAGCTGAATGTGGCTGCTCACGGGAGAATGTCCGAAAAATTTCAATTGAAAATAATTGTAAAAAAATTTGAAAGCAAGTAAAGTTTACCTGTGAATGTTGATTTCTAATAATTTAATAACACCAGGGCAAAAATCGGTCTTTAATCTTCTTTTAAAACCACAGCCTGAAAATTTATAAAAGCTTTTTTTATAAAGATTTTGAAATATTCCCATATTATTTACATCAGTATATTAACTAATAAAAAATATCATTTTGAGTAATTTCTGATGAAATACCTATACATTTTTACAATCCTGATTCTCATCAAGCCAACCACATTATTTCCTCAAGTTGACAATGTGCCACTCAATCATCCGGTTTATTTATTTCTTAAAGAGATGAAAGTAAAAAATATTATTTCTTATATATATGAAGACCTTCCGAATTTATCGCGCCTCCAGATTAAATCTTATCTCAAGCAGATTGAAGCGAATTTAGCTGAGTTAAGCGAAACCGAGAAAAGTTTATTTTTCAGGAACAAAGCTGAATTTTATGAAGTCCTTGATACATCCAACACAAATTACTTCTTTCATCCCGCGAAGGAATTTTCAGCAAGTTTGTCAGATGCATTTTCAAATAAAATAAAATATTTCTATGCTTATGCTGAAGAAAATGCAAATGCATTTATAGAACTGAATGGGCATTATTATTATGGGCAGCAATTTGATCCCGAGGTAAACAATGCACATTTATTTGATGTTGGATTTGGTTTCCGCGGTACTGTTTTCGGGCATTTGGGCTATCAGTTTTCATTTCTGAAGGGCGGCGCAGCCGGAAACAGGGAGGTCGCAGAACTAATTGAACCGAAAATTCTTCAATCCTTCAAGTGGGTAGAAAACTCAGAGAACATCGGGAATTATGATTTTACTGATGGTTACTTGAAATATTATACAAACCCGGCCGAAGGAATGAGTCTGTCTGTTCAGATAGGCAGAGAGTATAAAACTGTAGGATACGGCTACGGCAATAAGTTAGTATTATCCGGGTTGGGTCCATCACTCGATTTTATTCAATTCAACTTTGATTACGGCATTGCTCATTTTACTTCAATTCATGGTTCTACTGTCGGGGATTTTTCAACAACCCCCTCCGAGCGCTTTACTAAGTTCTGGGCGTATAACAGGTTCAAACTTACATTCGACAAATTATTTGACATAGGGATAGGCGAAACTGTTATTTATTCTGGCAGAGGATTGGACCTGTCTTATCTGGCTCCGTTAGCTTTTTACAAGTTTGTTGAACATTCGATACAGGATAGGGATAACGGAATTGTTTATTTTGATTTACAGACAAACTGCTTTAATAACCTGGAATTTCAGGCAACTTTCTTACTTGATGAAAATATTTTGAGCAACCTGCAAAATTTTGAAATCTATAAAAATAAAACGGCATATCAGCTTGGCTTGTTCTGGTATGAAGCATTCACACTCGATGATCTCTCATTTGCTTTTGAGTATACAAAGATAAGGCCCTATGTTTACTCGCATGTCGATATCAAAAACACTTACACAGGTTGGGGTGTAAATTTAGGTCATCCTATAGGTCCTAATTCGGATGAAATATTTTTTAAAACGGCATATAATTTTAATGATTGGGCAAGGTTATCAGCCGAATACCGGTTCATTCGCAGCGGAGAAAATATATACGATGATAACGGCGTTCTGTTAAAGAATGTCGGTGGAGATATCTACCTTTCGCATAGTTCCGATGTGGATGATGAAAAAGCAATATTTTTAGATGGTATAAGAATTAATAATCAAATCTTTAACATTATTTTAAGAATTGAACCGATAAGAGATTTTACTTTTGAGTTTATTTATTATTTCAACCATCAAAACAACATTACTGAAAACAAAAATTACAACAATAGCTTTGCTGAGATGAAATTTACTTTAAATTATTAAAGAAAATTTACCCGATAAAAAAACAAATTCATTAATCCTTAGTAAAAGCTGAATCAACTCGTTCGACAGGACTAATTTAATCCAATTCAGCAGATCGGCTTCAATGAGCAGTAAATTGAACAGACATTTTATTTCGTAATAAAAAAGCCTCCACCAGGGAGGCATAAATGTTTTTGAGTGGGAGCTAAAGGATTCGAACCTTTGACCCCCTGCTTGTAAGGCAGGTGCTCTGAACCAGCTGAGCTAAGCTCCCAGAATTCGAGGGACAAATATCAAATTTTTAACGTATAAAACCAAATAACATTAATTCTTGAGAGCGGCAGACGGGACTTGAACCCGCGACGTCCAGCTTGGGAAGCTGGCATTCTACCACTGAATTACTGCCGCAATCATTAGATGCGAATAAGTTTCAATTATACTGTAAAATTCTAAATAATAATTCTGACCGGGGGAATAAAATCACTATTATCTCTTGCTAAGATAATTAGATTTTTATCTTGCTCAAAGAATTGTTAGTTACTAGTGAAGTGATTTTTTCTTAAATCAAGTCAGATTGAAGTTATACTCGTTCTGAAGTGAAACATTTCTATTTATCCATTAGAGTAATTCAAATGCATTTACTTATTTTTTTTGGCATCTAACTTGGATAGAGATCGCTATGTAATTTATAACTGCTTTAATAGTGAGGGCATTTTTTCTCTAAAGCACTTATAAAACTGAATTCTTAAACTATAGAATAATATATCGAGGGCCGCAATGCTTACTGGATTAGTAATATTTGGTATTGTTACTTTGATGACAATCTACTTGATAGGAATCTGGGAATCCTGAAATTAATTATTCTGTTGCTCCTGCCTGCAACCATTCTGTGCCGAATTTATTATCTCTTTTTATTGCTTTAAAAAGAAAAATCCGGTTTGGTAACCGGATTTTTGATGTAAATTAATTGAAAATTTCAATACACAACTTCAGTAGTTATTCCCTCTTTTCTTACTACACTTCTCAGATGCCAGTTGTATCCTTTCTCAATAAACGGAAATCCAGTGAGTACCATTTCATAGTTTGCAATATGATCAATTAAATATATCCCGCTGGTAGTTGTATCTAGTTCCGCGGGAATTTGCCATCCGGTATAACTTCTGGTTCCGCCTCCCATTTCTTCAGGTTTATTATAATACTGCTGAGCAAGCATCCCAAGATTGTTCAGTTCCGATGCAATGCTATCTTTGTTTGAATCTTCGGCATTTGTATCGAACAATTGATTTGCTATACTGACAGCAATGCTCACTACAATAATTCCAAGTACGATTAAAAGTAGCTGCTGTTGACCCATTGTGTTCTCCTCTCTATTATATACAACTATTAATTATATTTTTGATTCAGCCTGATATTAACCGAATAATCTTCAATCGGGGTAACAAAACTGCTAAGGGCTTCTTCCACAGATTCATACGTTTCAAATATTTCTATTGTACCTGTAAGATGAAATACCGATTTGGTAAAATAACCGGGTTTAACAAGTTTAAGTTTTCCGCCTTTAGCTTTAAGCTTTTTCCAGGTTACAACCAGAACTCCAATGAATGTCGAATCAAGAAATTCACACTCACTAAGATTTACAATAACATTATGCTGTCCCTTCTGAATTTCTTCGTCAATTTCACTTTTAAAATCAAGTGCTTCTAAAATTGTGGCTTTCTTCAGATGTATAGAGACGATTAGAAATCCGCAGTGATAATTTTTTTCAAGTTCTTTCATTTGACCCTCACTAAAAATAATTAAGCATCTGCCTGATTGTGCCAACAAGTATGCCAAGGTATTATTTTATTTTTTTAGAAAAATAACTTATTTTTTAATGTACCATTACGTTACAAATCCTTAATAATAAAACATATGATGAACCCTTTCATCCGGTATGAAATGCAGGACAATTGGCATTGCTTAAAAGCCAATTTATTTGAAGAAAAAATCAAGGACAGAAATATTATTGGAAATCCCTTCAGCTTAAACGATTTGTTGATCATATAAAAAGAGAATTGTATCATTATCATAATAAATTATTATCATATAGTTTCATATATGAACATTAACAAATTGAATGTTTCAATTTCCTCATAAAAAAGACGAATAGCAGATGGAATGGTAATTGAAGTGCATTAGAGGCTATGCTTAATTTATCTCAGGATTGTGTGCATCTTAAATAAATAATTTCCAAAATTTCTTATGATCAATCTTTTAGTTTAGAATCTAAAGAAATTAATTAACTATCAGGAGCAACTAAACGTGGATGCTTGTGAGGGCAAAACAGCATCTTGCATTCTTAAGTTAACGGCAGCACTATTTATGTGTGTCTTTATTGCTGCCTGCAACCATTATTATGCATCACACAATATTTATGTGGAGAATGGTTTAATTTATAAACAGGGAGAATCAAAACCATTCACGGGCAGAATTCTGGATACACTTAATAATAAAATAGTTGAGTACGATGTTGTTAATGGATTGAAGACCGGGGAGTTTTGTGTTTCGACACCAGGTGGTGTGTTTACTGTTTCCGGTTTACTAAAGGATAATAAGAACGAAGGCATTTGGAGCTATTATTATGAGAATGGTCAACTTGAATCGAGGGGAAATTTCAGAAATGATTTGCCCCATGGCAAATGGCAGTGGTTTTACATTGATGGTACACTAAAAGCTGAAGGTTGTTATGTTGACGGCCATCAGGAGGGTGAGTGGAAAGCATACAATGAGCAGGGAGAGTTATCTACAATATTCAGATTTTCCAGGGGTGAAAAAACTAACGAAGTAATATTTGCCAGCCATAAAATCATCTGATTGTTTACTTCTAATCTTTACTGCTAATCAAAATATTTTAATTAATGAAAGCGTCCTTTATTAATTTCTTTTGCTGCTGCATAGATATTTTATAGGAACCAACTGCTGGACTAGCGCTTTCAGGTCTTCCGGAGTAATCAAGTTCACAATTTTTCGGTAAATCATTTCTAAGTCTGTGATATAAAAAATTCCAGGCACCCATATTCTTTGGTTCTTCCTGAACCCACTTTACTTTTTTCACCGAAGGATATTTACCAATTAATTTCTTAATCTTCTTAGAAGCGTACGGATAAAATTGTTCAAGTCTCAATATGGCTGTATTTATGATTTTATTATCTGTTCTATATTTGACCAGATCGTAATATACTTTGCCGCTTGTTAAAATCAGGTGATCTATTTTATTGGGATTTTGTATCGAATCGTCATCAAGAATTTCTTCAAAATGTCCATTCAGAAATTCTTCTTTTGCAGATTTAGCTTCAGGAGCTCTTAACAGACTCTTTGGCGTCATGATAACTAACGGCATCATAACACCGGATTTTATTTGTCTGCGCAAAAGATGAAAGTACTGCCCCGGAGTAGTAACATTGCAGACCTGCATATTGTTCTCAGCACAAAGTATTAAAAATCGTTCAAGCCGTGCGCTTGAATGTTCAGGCCCCTGACCTTCAAATCCGTGAGGCAAAAGCAACACAAGATTATTTGGTGTTTGCCATTTTTCATAAGAAGCCACTATGAAATTATCTATTATGATTTGAGCTCCGTTTGCAAAATCACCAAATTGTGCTTCCCATAAAACAAGTGCCAGAGGATCCGAAACGCTGTAACCAAATTCAAAACCCAGAACAGCGGCTTCAGAAAGAAGACTATCGAGTGCTTCCAGATGTGCCTGATTATTACTCAGATGATTTAATGGAAAATATTCTGTACCTGTCTTTACATCTGTAAAAGCAAGATGTCTTTGACTGAAAGTTCCTCTTACACTGTCTTGACCACTTAAACGTACGGGTGTCCCCTCTAAAAGCAAGCTTCCAAATGCAATTGATTCAGCGAATGCCCAATCTGCTTTTCCGGAACCATCAAGTAATTTTTTTCTGGCTTCAAGAAACTTTGAAAGTTTTGGATGACCATTGAAATCAGGTGGAATACGGGTTATTCCTTCAACAACAATTTTCAAAGTTTCCTCTGATATTGAAGTATTTTTTTCTGAATGAATTGTTTCAATTTCATTTTTTGTAACTGCAAGGATCAAATCGCCATCAAACTTTTGGCTTTCCTTTCTGATTTTTTCTATCGAATAATTCATTTTCTTGTTAAAATCTTCTGCGATCTTTTTAACTTCTGCGTCAGTAATTATTCCTTCCTGAATTAATTTATTCTGATAAATTTCTCTGACTGAGGGATGGTTTTTGATCTTCGCATACAAAATTGGTTGGGTGAATCCCGGTTCATCTCCTTCATTGTGTCCGTGTCTTCTGTAACCAAAAAGATCAATGACCACATCCTTCTTAAAAATTTGTCTATACTCAAAAGCAAGTTTTGCAACCCATAAAGCAGCTTCAGGATCATCACCGTTGACATGAAAAATCGGCGCTTGAATCATTTTTGCAACATCAGTTGCGTATTGAGAAGAACGGGCTTCGTCAGGAGTTGTTGTAAAACCAATCTGATTATTTACAATTATATGAATTGTGCCGCCGGTTCTGTAACCACTGAGTTGTGATAAGTTTAACGTCTCGGCTACAATACCTTGTCCTGCAAAAGCTGCATCGCCATGAATTAAGAGAGACATTACTTTTGAATGATTTTTATTATCTCCCAGTCGTGTTTGTTTCGCTCTAACCATTCCTTCAACAACAGGATTAACCCATTCCAGGTGACTCGGGTTTGCTGAAACAGATACAGTAATGTTTTTACCATTCAGAGTTTTATAGACGCCGGTTGCACCCAAATGATATTTAACATCACCGGATCCTCCAATTGAATTTGGATCACGAATGTCTTCAAACTCAACAAAAATTGATTCATAGGATTTGCCGATAATGTTTGCCAGAACATTCAATCTTCCTCTGTGAGCCATTCCCATAACGACTTCTTTGATATTTTTTTCTGCAGCTTCTCCTAAAATCGTGTCAAGTACAGGTATTAATGTTTCAGAACCTTCAAGAGAAAATCTTTTATGTCCGACAAATTTGCTGTGAATAAAATGTTCAAACGATTCGGCAGCAATTAATTTTTTCAGAATATGCTGTCTGACAATTTGATCAAACGCTGGAGTGTTTTTTACAGGCTCCATTTTATTTTGCAGCCAGGATTTCTCAGCTGGATTCTGAATGTGCATATATTCAACGCCAATTTTATCACAATATGTCTTTTCAAGAATATTCAGAATCTCACGCAAGGTAGCTGTGTTTAGATTTCCAAATCCACCGGTAATAAAATGTCTGTCGAGATCCCAGATTGTTAAATTGTAGCTTGATGGATCCAGTTCAGCGTGATATTGGGTTTTTGAACCAAGTGGATCAAGATCTGCAATGAGATGTCCGCGCACACGGTAAAGATTTATCAGTTGTAAAACTTTTGCTTGTTTCACTATCTCTTCAGTGTTGGCGGTAGTTTCAAAAATTCCCGGCAGATAATCTGTTTGCCATCTTAATGGTTTGGAAGGGAGATTTAATACATCAAAAATATCATCGTAAAAATCGTCTTTGCCAAGAAGCAGATCATTAATTTCTTTCAGGAAAAGTCCTGATTCAGCACCCTGAATTATTCTGTGATCATAAGTACTTGTTATGTTCATCACTTTGCTAATTCCAAGAGTTGAGATTGTTGTCTGCGACATCGCCTGATATTCTGCATTATACTGAATCGCACCTGTTGCAATAATGGTTCCCTGACCAACCATTAATCTTGGAATAGATGCTACTGTTCCAATCGTTCCCGGATTAGTAAGTGTAATTGTTGTCCCAAGAAATTCATTCGGGTCAATCATACCTTTTCTTGATCTGGAAACTAAATCTTCGTACGCACTCCAGAATTCTCTGAAGTTTAATTTATTAGCAGCTTTGATATTCGGAACAATCAAAGATCTTGATCCATCTTTCCTTTCAATATCAATTGCAAGTCCGAGGTTTACGTCCTTTCGTTTTATAATGTGAGGCTTGCCATCAATAAACGTAAATGCATTATTCATAACAGGCATTGCCTGTACAGCTTTAAGAACTGCCCAGCTTATGAGATGAGTAAAAGAAACTTTTCCTTTATTTAATCTTTTAAGATGATTATTTATGAGAGTTCTGTTTTCTTCAAGAAGTTTAACCGGTATTGTCCTTTGCGAAGTTGCCACCGGAACAGAAAGACTGCTTACCATATTACCAAGAATTTTTTCGGAGCTTCCTGTAATTATCTGAAGCTCATCATTTTCACCTGGTTGCGGAAGTTGGACATTACCGGAAAGAATTGAATAAGCCTGTGAAAGATTTTTTCCGTTTCCACTGTCTTTGGCTGTAATATCACCGAAAAACTTTCTCCATTGTTCAGGAACCTTCTCAGGATTTTTATTATACTCCTCATGCAAATATTCAATAAACCATGTATTAGCACCGAACTTTTCAAGTTCTTCCTGTTGTTTTTTAGATAAAGTTTTACTCTTCATAATCTGATTGTGTTATACTTTTTTAGTAACTTATAAAGAATTTTATAATTAAATATAATCTTTCAACTTTCATTTGAATTTCCGAATATGCAAAGCAGAAAGTCAATACAAAATTTACGGCGTGAATATAAGCTAAACAAATTATCTGAGGAAACAGTTCTCAAAAATCCATTCAGTCAGTTTCAGAAATGGTTTAATGAATTGCTTAATTTGGATTTAATTGAGCCAAATGCAATGATTCTTGCAACTGCTGATAACAATGCAAAAGCCTCAGCCAGAGTTGTTTTGCTTAAAGGATTGAGTAACAAAGGATTTAGTTTCTTCACCAATTATAAGAGCAGAAAAGGGCAAAACTTATCCGAGAATTCTTTTGCTTCACTTCTCTTTTTCTGGGCTGAACTCGAAAGGCAGGTCAGGATTGAAGGAAAAATTAAAAAGCTTTCGCGTTTTGAATCACAAAAATATTTTGATACCAGACCGCTCGAAAGCAGAATAGCTGCCTGGGCTTCTGAACAAAGTAAAATTATTCCTGACAGAAAATATCTTGAAGAGAAATTCAAAGAACTCAAAGAAAAATTTGAAGGAAAAAAAATTCCTCTTCCACCAAATTGGGGAGGCTTTATTTTAATTCCTGAATACTTTGAATTCTGGCAGGGTAGAGAAAACCGTTTGCATGATCGGATTTGCTATAAAAAAACTAAACAAAGCTGGAAGATATTCAGGCTCGCACCCTGAACTATGAAATAAATTTTTTCCTTAGTCTAATTCCACCTGCAATAAGACTTCTGACGATAATTGCCCCGAGTATAATCAACCCACCAATTATTGCAGTAAAGGATGGAACTTCACCATAACCAATCAGAACCCAAACAGGATTTAGTACGGGTTCAACCATAGATATTATTGAAGCTTCAACTGCCTGTATTCGTTTCAAGCCTGAAGCAAAGAATGCATAGGCTACGGCAATTTGAAAAATTCCGAGAAAGCTAACCATCCATAAATCTGAAGTCGCTAAAGTTTCAATTGATGATATGAATGGAATACAGATTAGTGCAACCAAAATGTTACCATAAAAAATACTGCTTTGCTGATATTGCTGATTATTTCTTTTCATTCCTAAAAAGAATGCAGCGAAAGTAATTCCTGAAATAAGTGCAACAAGATTTCCTTCAAGATGTCCGGGTTCAAGTTTTCCGACGAAGAATAATATCATTCCAAGAATACAAACCCCGACTGTAATAATATTTATCTGTTCGTATCTGGTTTTACCGATAATTGGTTCGAAAATTAAAACGTAAATTGGTGCTGTTGCCTGTAAGAAAATTGCATTGGCTGCGGTTGTGGTTTTGGTAGCGATGACGAATGTAATTAAAACTATCGCATAAAATATTGAATTAATCAGGCTCAATTTATTAATGCGAAAAATTCTTTCTTTAAAGATCAGCGCAAAAGTGATTGCTGCAATTGAACATCTGAAAAAAGATAACTGCATTGCTGATAGTGAAATAAGTTTTATAAATAATCCACCACTGCTCCATAACAAAGCTGCGGTGAAAACGTAGAGTATCCCTTTTTGATGTTCTGAAAGATTTTTCATCGCTGGAAACAAATATAAAGAATGGTAATCAGTAATATAGAAGGTTCTTTTTTACAAATTCATTACTAAATTATAATCAAAGAATAGGATATTTTTTAGCATTATGAGTAAAAGCTATAAGTTCGTTGACCATACGGCAGATATCGCAGTTGAAATAAGCGGCAGCAGCCTTAATGATTTATTTGAAGCAGGTGCAGAAGCATGGCTTCATTCAATTGTTGATGAAATAAAAGTTGAAGATGATGATGTGATTGAACTAGAACTTTCTGCTTCATCAAAAGAGGAATTGCTGGTTACGTTTTTAAACGAATTAAATTATCTTCTGATAACGAAAAAGTGGTTATGTACTTCTATTCAAGCACTTAAAATTTTTGATGATGCTGATGGCTGCGAATTATCTGCTGAACTGAAAGGCATAAAACTTAAAAATGATCTAAAGTTGAAGCAGGAAATTAAATCAGTCACTTACCATAAGTTAGATATTATTGAAAGAGAGGGTAACTATTCAACTCTGATTGTTTTTGATATTTAGCAATTTAAGAAAGGAGGAGTAATATTATGAATGTTGGTGGAATTGAATTGATTAAAATACGTGAAAATTTGTGGGAGATTCCTGCATCCGGACAAATGAAAGTTCCGGGAAGAATTTATATTTCAAAAGATATGATTGAAAAAGGTCTGAAAGATGACGAAGCTTTAAAACAGGTAGTTAATGTTGCTCATCTTCCGGGTATAGAAAAATATTCTCTCGCTATGCCTGATATTCACTGGGGTTATGGTTTTCCTATTGGTGGGGTTGCTGCTACAAATCTTGATGAAGGCGTTATTTCTCCGGGTGGTGTTGGTTATGATATAAATTGTGGAGTAAGACTTGCCACAACAAATCTGGAATATGAAAAAATAAAAGCAAGAGTCAGTGAGCTCATCGCGAAATTATTTAATGCTGTACCGACAGGTGTCGGCGCAAGTGGAGCAATTAAAAAACTATCAACAACTGATCTTAAAAAGGTTTTAACCAAGGGTTCTGTCTGGGCGTTGGAAAATGATCTTGGTTCTTCAAGCGATGTTGATTTTACTGAAGAAAGCGGTACACTTAAAAACGCAGATGCAGAGGTTGTTAGCAAACGTGCGTTTGAGCGAGGTGCTGATCAGGTTGGAACTCTTGGTTCAGGTAATCATTTTCTTGAGGTTGATGTTGTTGAAGAAATTTACGATGTAAAAGTTGCCGATGTGTTTGGGTTGTTTAAAGGTCAAATTGTAATTCAAATTCATACTGGCTCACGTGGACTCGGTTACCAGGTTTGCGATGATTATTTGAAAATTCTTCTTCAGGCAAGTAATAAATATGGTTTCAGACTTCCTGATAAACAGCTTGCCTGCGCACCAATAAAATCTCAGGAAGGGCAGGATTACCTTGCCGCAATGCAGGCAGCAGCTAATTTCGCATGGAATAACAGACAGGTGATTATGCATCTTGCAAAAGAAGTTTTTAAAGAAACTTTTTCGATGACAAATTCTGAATTAGGTTTCCGGCTGCTTTATGATGTCTGTCATAATATTGCGAAGATTGAAAAACATAAAATTGGCAATGAAGAAAAAGAAGTCTGTGTGCACAGAAAAGGTGCAACACGTGCATTTCCACCGGGAAGCAAAATGATTCCGGCAAAATACAAAGAGGTTGGACAACCTGTATTGATTCCCGGCGATATGGGAAGATATTCTTATGTGTTAGTTGGAACTGAAAAAGCAATGGAAGAAACTTTCGGAAGTTCCTGTCACGGCGCTGGAAGAAATCTCAGTCGTACAAAAGCAATGAAAAGCGCAAAAGGAAGAGATTTGGTTGGTGAGCTTAAACAAAAAGGAATTGTAATTCAAGCGAAAGGTTATAAAACAATAGCTGAGGAAATGTCCGATGCTTACAAAGATGTTTCTGATGTTGTCGATGTAATGCACAATGAGGGCATTACACGTAAAGTTGCGAAGATAAAACCAATCGGAGTAATTAAAGGATAATATCACAT
>CAZXGJ010000072.1:0-15481 GCA_964639955.1 uncultured Ignavibacteriaceae bacterium | reverse complement strand
GGAACCAAGAAACGAAGTGTGGGGAGAAAATTTCCCGCGTGAGTATGAATCCTATTTAAAAACATTGAACACAGATTTTGCAAGCAAGCACGGCGGTTCTAAAAAGATTGATTATCTTGAAAAATATCCTGAGCTTGTTGTTATGTGGGCTGGCTATGCTTTCTCAAAAGATTACAATCAGGGCAGAGGTCACGCCTACGCAATTGAGGATATACGTGTGACTTTAAGAACCGGTGATAATGAAGTCTCACCACAGCCATCAACTTGCTGGACATGCAAAAGTACCGATGTTCCCAGAAAAATGAATGAGATGGGTGCTGCAAACTTTTATAAAGCAAAATGGAAAGATCTTGGTTCTGAAATTGTTAATCCGATTGGTTGCCAGGATTGCCACGATCCCAAAACAATGAACTTACGAATCAGTCGTCCTGCTCTTGTTGAAGCATTTCAGAGGCAGGGAAAAGATATCGAGAGTTTCACCAGACAGGAAATGCGTTCACTTGTGTGTGCACAATGCCATGTTGAATATTACTTTAAAGGTAAGGAAGAAAAATATTTAACTTTTCCATGGGATAAAGGATTCAGTGCTGATAACATGGAGGAATATTTTGATGAAATTGAACACGTTGACTGGGTTCATGCATTAAGTAAAGCTCCAATGTTAAAAGCTCAGCATCCTGATTATGAATTATTTATGACAGGCATTCATGCAATTCGCGGTGTTTCGTGTTCTGATTGTCATATGCCTTACAAGAGTGAAGGCGGAGTTAAGTTTACAGATCATCATATTCAATCGCCGTTGAATAATGTTGCGAACACCTGTCAGGTATGTCATCGTGAAGATACAGAAAGATTAATGCAGGATGTTTACGACCGGCAGGATAGAATTGAAGAGATAAGAAGGATTGCAGAAAAAACTTTGGCTGCTGCACACATCGAAGCGAAAGTTGCCTGGGATAATGGCGCAACTGAACAGCAAATGAAATCAATTCTTACTTTAATTCGTCACGCTCAATGGAGATGGGATTGGGTTGCTGCTGCAAATGCACTAGGTTTCCATGCACCGGTTGAAGCGTTAAGAGTTCTCGGAACATCAATTCAAAAAGGGGAACAGGCAAGAAGAGAACTTGCTGCATTGTTCGTAAAGCAAGGGTGGAAATATCCAGTTGATCTTCCTGACATATCAACAAAAGAAAAAGCACAATTGTTTATCGGACTTAATCCTGAAAAAATGAAATCCGGGAAAGAAGAATTTCTAAAAACCACTACAGTTAAATGGGATGAAGAAGCCAGGCATAGACAGGGTTTCCTTTATGATTATAAAGAATCAAAGTAATATGATTTTAATTATTTAAAAAAAATACAGCGTTAAAAATGTTTTTGTTCAAGTATCAGATTTAACGATTAAATATGATTTGGTAGAGTGATTGAAGCTAAGCCTGTGTTTTATTTTTTCATCTTAAACTAATGCTGAATTTCGTTGCTCAAACCAAAGATATCTAAAACCGGACTTGTTTGATGATAACCGTAATTCATTTAATAACATATTCAATAATTCATTAATGGGGTACTTATGAAAATATTAATTACAGCTTTAGTGATTTTTATATCGCTAAGTTTTCTCTCTTTTGCTGCAGATTGTGTTAACTGTCATAAGAACATAACACCAAACATTGTTAGTGATTGGCAGCTTAGTAAACATTCTCAGAATGATGTCAGTTGTGAAACCTGTCATGGCAGTGATCATACTAATGCATCGAATGTTGATAAAGTATCGTTACCGACTCCGCAGACATGTCAAACCTGTCACGAGACTCAGGTTGAACAATACAGTAAAGGCAAACATGCAATTGGCTGGGCTTCGATGAAAGCAATGCCAACTTTTCATATGCAGCCGATGGCTTTAACTGAAGGAATGAAAGGTTGCGGAAGCTGCCACAAAATTGGCCTGAAGTCCGATGATGAAATTAAAAAACTCAAGTCTGATGGTCAGCAACACGGAGTTGCAAGTTGCGATGCTTGTCATACACGACATACTTTCTCAAAAGTTGAAGCTCAGCAGCCGCAAGCTTGTCAAACCTGCCATATGGGCTTCGATCATCCACAATGGGAAATGTATTCAGCCTCAAAACATGGTGTTAGATATTTACTTAAGCAAAATGGAATATTATCTGAAGGAACTTCAGCCCCAACCTGTCAGACTTGTCATATGCAAAATGGTAATCACGAAGTAAGAACTGCTTGGGGATTTTTAGCGGTTAAATTACCATTACCTGAAGATGAACAATGGAAGAATGATCAAATAACAATCCTGCAAGCGCTTGGAGTTTTAGACCCTAATGGAAATCCTACAGCTTTGCTTGATGTTGTTAAAGCTGCAGATGTTGCAAGATTAGATCAGGCTTCTTTCGAGGCAGAAAGAAATAAGATGTTAAAAACTTGTGGCAATTGTCATTCTGAAAAATTCGCAAAAGCAGAGCTAGAAAAAGGTGATAAAATGATTCGTGAAGCTGATCGTCTAATGGCTGAGGCAATCAGAATAGTGGCTGGATTATATAAAGATCAGATAATTGCAAAACCTGATAACTATCCCTATGCTTTCCCAATGCTCTTAACATTTCACGATGCTCCAACTGTAATTGAACAAAAATTATTTGTGATGTTTCTTGAACACAGAATGAGAACATTTCAGGGAACATTCCACGCAAATCCAGATTATGCTTTATGGTATGGCTGGAGTGAAATGCAGCGAAGTCTTTCGGAAATTAAGGAACTTGCTGCACAGATGCGAAAAGATAAAAAAGGTTAAAATGGTAAAATGGGACGCACAGCAGTGCGTCCCTTTATCAATTGTGAAAAAAAATTCATAGAAATTGTAAATATTTTACGCGGCATTATCATTGCTTGTTATTAGTTAAATATTTATGTTTGCTCACAGATGATGAAGAAAAGAATATCAATATTAACCCTGACAATACTTTTCGTTGTATCAACAACGGGAATGCCTATTTGGTCGCATTATTGTGAGATGATAGGAAAGAAATCTCTAAGTGAATGTCAGGCTTGTGCAGAAGAAAATGAAGAAACTTTTTCTTGCTGCTCAATGGAAGAACCAGATTATGATATTCAAATGAAGGCAGAAAACTCATCCTGCTGTGTTGATGAATTTGATTACAAAAAAATTGAAGATGATTTCTTCCCAACTATTAGCACAAACACAATTTCTGTTACAACCGTTATTTCAGAACTTCAATTAACATCACTCGATTTTCAAAGCGAAAATAAATTTTCAGAGCAAACCAATTACAATCTTCCTCCACCGAAATTTGGCAAACAACTCTTAAATACTCTTCACCAATTAAAGATTGATCTTCCTGTCTGTTAGTCTTCTTCATTAATTGAAGAATTTCTCTGAGCAGCTTTTATCTGCTGCACAAATAAGTATAAAACATAGGACAGGAAAAAATGAAATCATTAATAATTATGATTCTCACTTTTCTCGTGATTGATGCCGGAATAGCACAGACTTTAAAAGGAATAGTTTACGAGATAGATGAGGATCAAAACAAAATACCGCTCGTAGGGACAAATGTTTTCTGGGAAGGAACTCAGACAGGAACAACTACGAATGAGGAAGGATTCTTTGAACTTGAACAAATAGAATCCGATCATCTTCATTTAATAGTAAGCTATATCGGCTATCAGCCGGATACAGTCGAAGTTCCTCTCGAACAGGATAATATTGAAATTGTTTTGTCAGTGAACAGAGAATTGAAAGAAGTAGTAGTAACCGGAACATCATTATCAAAGTATTTCGATGAGCTTAATGCCAGACCAATTGAAATTATAACAAGTAAAGAACTGCTCAAAGCTGCCTGCTGCAACTTAGCGGAAAGCTTTACGACAAACGCAAGCGTTGATGTACAGTTCCAGGATGCAGTTACAGGTGCAAAACAAATTCAGCTTCTTGGATTAGCAGGAATCTATACTAACATTATGTTTGAAAACATTCCAACCTTAAAAGGTGTTACAAATACTTTTGGACTTGGCTACGTTCCCGGACCATGGATGACAGCAATAAGTGTTTCAAAAGGTGCAGCTTCTGTAGTCAACGGATATGAATCAATAACAGGTCAGATTAATATTGATTATAAAAAACCGGATGACATTGAGAGATATTATTTTAATTTGTTTCAGAGCTCGCATTTCAAGACCGATTTAAATGCAAATGCAGCAGTGCAATTATCAGAAAATCTTTCTACTATACTGCTCGCTCACACCGATTTTGTCACCAAAACTTTTGATGACAATATGGATTCATTTGCAGATCAACCTGAAGTGAAGCAGTTCAATTTTTTGAATCGATGGAATTACCATTCATTTACTGGATATGAATCTCAGTTCGGCATCCAAATTATTAATGAAAAGAGAAATGCGGGTCAAATTTCGGAAACACATTCCGGTAGTCATGCAGGTCATCCATATGATATCAATATTGACACCGAACGCTATGAAG
This sequence comes from uncultured Ignavibacteriaceae bacterium, assembly GCA_964639955.1. Classification (GTDB taxonomy): domain Bacteria; phylum Bacteroidota; class Ignavibacteria; order Ignavibacteriales; family Ignavibacteriaceae; genus IGN2. Next base: position 10,965 of record CAZXGJ010000072.1, on the reverse strand, counting down.
TTTATGCAAAAAATGGTTATGTCTTTAACGATGAACCCTATACCAGCATGGGGTTAATTCTGAATGGTCAATATCAAAATCAAAATTCTTTATTTGGATTCAGAGAATACAATTCGCATTTAAGATCTTTCTACGGTAATCTTATTATTGAAACAAAGACTAAAGACGAAATTCATGCTGTAACCCTTGGTGGCAGCTATGCATTTGATCAATATGATGAAAACTTCAATGGCATAGATTATTTCAGAAAAGAATCGAGACCCGGAATATTTGCAGAATATAATTACTCACCAGTTCCACAGATCGCAGTAGTCCCTGGTGGCAGAATTGATTTTCATAATTTATATGGAACTATTTTTACACCAAGAATTCATATAAAGTATGGTTTTGATGATAATACAACATTAAGAATATCCGCCGGAAAAGGTTTTCGTTCAGTGAATCTGTTGGCAGAAAATATGAATTACCTTGCAAGCTCACGACAGTTTGTAGTTATAAATAATCCAACTTATGAAGAGGGCTGGAACTACGGATTTAATTTGACAAGATATTTTTCAATAAGTAATCGTGACCTCAGAATTACTGCCGACTATTACAGAACTGATTTCATTAAGCAAACTGTTGTTGATATTGACAGTGATGTGAGACAGGTTAGATTTTATGATTTAGATGGAAAATCATATTCAAATAATTATCAGATAGAACTTGCTTATGAATTATTTCAGAGATTAGATTTGTCTGCTGCTTTCAGATATTCAGATGTGAAAACGCAATTCGGTGATCAGTTTTTAACCAAACCTCTTGTAAGCAGGTACAAAGTATTATTAACATTGTCATATGCAACTGAAGAGAGAGAGTGGTTATTTGATGCATCATTCTTGCTGAATGGTGATGGAAGAGTTCCATCAACAAAAGAGAATCCAGAGCAGTATAAGAGACCAGAAACTTTTTCTGAGTTTGTGAATATCAATGCACAACTTACAAAGAGAATTGATATTGTTGATTTGTATTTTGGTGCAGAAAATCTATTAGATTTCAAACAGGATAATCCTATCATTGCATCCGATGATCCATTCGGTGAGTATTTTGATTCATCACTGGTTTGGGGTCCAATTGACGGCAGGAAATTTTATCTTGGTTTAAGATTGAGTGTTCTTTAATTAAAAACTGTCATTGCGAATCCGACTTTAGTCGAGTGAAGCAATCTGCTGAATAATAAGTTTCAGATTGTTTCGTCATCCGTCAGTAGCCGGATTCCTCGCAATGATATTATAATTAAATGATAAGGAATAATTAAATGTTAAAACAACTAGTAATTATATTTTCATTTACAATATTAATTTATTCAATAGCTTTTGCTCAAGAAAAACCCGAGGAGCTAAAAGAGGAAGCACAACAGGATTCATTAGTGGAAGCAATTGAATCAGGTGATTCAAGTGCTGCTGTTGAATCAACAGAGTTAACAATCTGGAATAAAGTATGTCCGGTAATGGGCAACAAAGTTGATGTTGACGGACCAACAGTTGAATACAATGGAAAACTTTACGGCTTTTGCTGTCCCGGCTGCGATGCTAAATTCGAAAAGAATCCTGAAAAGTATTCGAAGAACTTAAGTGAAGATGGTACAAAATTTATCGGTAGAAAATAATAACTCATATCAAATCAAAAACAAAACAAAAGGAGTAACACAATGTTAAAACAACTCATTTTAATATTTTCTCTTGTTTCTTTCCTTGCTGTATTTGCAGTTGCACAGGAAAAACCTGAAACTGAAAAGAAAGAATGTTCAGAAAAATCAAGCTGCTGTTCCGGAATGAAGGAATCTTCAACCGGAGTTAGTACGGAAAAAAGCGGTGAGACAGCATCTCTGCAGATATGGAATAAAGTATGTCCGATAAAAGGTGAAGAAATAGATGCAGATGCACCAACAGTTGAATACAACGGAAAGTTAATTGGTTTCTGCTGTCCTGGATGTGATTCCAAATTTCAGAAAGATCCTGAAAAATATATGAAGAACCTGAATTAAGATGGTTCGGAATTTATAGGCAGCTAATATTTGTTCATCGGGACTTGAAAAGTCAGGTCTCTTTTAGCTATCAAAATGTCTAATCAAATATTATATATTAAAAGGTGAAAAATGAGAAGAAGAGAATTTATAATTAAATCATCAATTGCCGGAGCTGCGTTGACAGTACCGAAGATATTTTCATTCGGTAGTAACGATAATAAATTTGTTGGCAATCAATTAAGATTTCCTCCTGTATTGCAACCGGGGGAAAATTTGATTCTTCAAACAACGAACGTTGAGGTTTGGCCCGGAACAACAACTGAAGTAATTGCTTTGAACAACAGTTATCCAAATCCCACAATAATAGTTGAAAAAGGAAATAATTTCAGTGTCCTGTTTGAAAATCAGCATTCGGAGGAAGCGACAATACATTGGCATGGTTTGCTTGTTCCAGAATTAATGGACGGACATCCGAAAGATGCTGTTATGCCTGGGAATAGTTATACTTATACATTCCCGGTTTTTCAGCGTGCAGGAACTTATTTTTATCATTCACATGCTCATCTTCTTACTGCGAAACACGTTTACAAAGGTTTTGCAGGATTTTTTATTGTTGATGATGAAGATGAAATTTCCCTCGGTTTACCTCGCGGAGAATTTGATGTTCCGCTACTGATTCAGGACAGAAGATCGGTTAACCAGCCACAGTTCACTTATCAACCAAATATGATGGATCAAATGCTCGGCTATTTAGGTGATCTTCCTTTAATAAACGGAACACCTGAAGCCTACTTTGATGTACAAAAGACATTATACAGATTCAGAATTCTGAACGGTTCAAACGCAAGGATTTATAAATTAGCTTTGTCAAACAACAGTAATTTCTGGTTAATCTCTACAGATTCCGGATTGAAAGAACAACCTGCTCAAATCAACAATGTCTTCTTAGCACCCGGTGAGCGATTGGATATTCTTATTGATTTCTCTGCTTATACAATCGGAGAATCTATACAGCTGAAAACTCTACCGTTTTCAGGATCGGGTGGAACATACCCACAAGGAATGGCAATGGATCTGCTTACTTTTAATATTGTTGGAAATGGGAACTCTAATGGTATAGTGCCAGCAAACTTAACCACGATTGAATATTATAACATAAATGATATTGAAAGAACAAGAAATTTTACTTTAACTATGGATATGATGGGCGGTGGGATGCATAAAATAAATGGATTAACATTCGATATGAACAGGATTGATGAAATAATTAATAAGAATGAGCTTGAAGAATGGAAATTCATTAACAATACAGATGAACATCACCCAATGCATATACATGGTGTTATGTTCCAGGTCTATTCAAGGAATGGAAATACGAATCTTCCGGCTAATGACAAAGGTTGGAAGGATACAGTACTGGTAAATCCGAACGAATCCGTAAGCGTCCTTGTAAAGTTTGTTGACTATTCCGGAATTTATCTTCTTCATTGTCATAACCTTGAACACGAAGATGATGGAATGATGATCAATATTAAGATTGATAATCCAACCAATGTAGATGAAGAAATATCATCACCGGAAAATTTTGAGTTGTATCAAAATTACCCGAATCCATTCAATCCTTCTACTACAATAAAATATAAATTGGAAAAACCTGATAATTTTGTAGGACTTTCAATTTACAACACAAATGGTGAACTGGTAGAAGATCTTTTTGAAGGTAATCAGTCTTCAGGGATTCATTCTGTTATTTGGAATGCATCAAAATATTCCAGCGGAACTTATTATTTTAGAATAAATGTTGATGGAATTTTAAAAACGATTAAATTGATCTACTTAAAATAATTTAGATGGATAGAAACAAATTAAAATATGCATTTACTCTGAGCTTAATAACTATCTTCTACAATATTGCTGAAGGCATAATCTCAGTTTACTTTGGAGCATCCGATGATGCACTTGCTCTTCTGGGTTTTGGAGTTGACAGTTTTGTTGAAGTTATTTCAGGAATCGGTATTGCTCATATGATCCTGAGAATGAAATATTCAACAGTCGAAACTCGAGACACTTTTGAAAAAACAGCTTTGAAAGTAACAGGAATATCTTTCTACCTTTTATCTGCGGGTTTGGTAGTCGGGGTAATATTAAATTTAGTTAATGATGTAAAACCTGAATCAACACTTCCGGGGATAATTATAGCTGGTATTTCAATCCTGACAATGTACTGGTTAATGACGTCAAAACTTAAAGTTGGCAAAGCTTTGAATTCAGATGCCATCATCGCTGACGCAAACTGCACAAAAACCTGTTTTTATCTTTCGTTTATTTTACTTGCATCGAGCGGCTTGTACGAACTTTTTAATATCGCATATTTTGATATTTTAGGATCGCTGGGAATAGCATACTTTGCATTTAAAGAAGGAAGAGAAGCATTTGAAAAAGTTAAAAGTGGCAATCTGATGTGCAATTGTGAAGATCATTCCGAAATGCATTCTCATTAAAAGCATTAATTAATTATATTAGTTTTGTTGAATAATATGAAACGAAAATTTATTATTAAAATTTTACCCTTACTTTTGCTGTTTACGCTTGTGTTCAACTTCATTCATTCTGAAATAATAGACCAGCTTGAAGGAAACAGTAAATGTGAGGCGCAGGATTATTGTACTCTGGTCGAGACAGCTTCTGTAAAAAGCTTTTCGAATGATAAAGTTATAAATATTGAGTATAGTGTAACTGATTTTATTTGTCCTCACTGTCTCAAACAAGTTGAAAATGGTAAATTATTTTATGAGAAGCATCAGAATTTTTCATTTTATCATTTAGAGCTGGAATCAAGATATCTCATCAATCAATCTTTTCTTATCTGATTTTTTCTTCCCCCAATATCTAACCTAATAGTTCGGCGAAATGCCGGATTAAAATATTTTTCGATAATTAGGAGTTTTCTTATGAACAAAGTGTTTGTCTTGTTCGTATTTGTTTGCATATCATTCGGATACGCACAAGAGAGTAACAACAAAATAAATTTATCATTAAAAGATGCTATTGATACTGCTTTAACAAATAATCCCGAAGTAATTGCTTCGTTAAAAGAGATTGATGCTGCAAATGGAAGGATTCTTCAAGCTGGAAGATTGCAGAATGCTGAAATCTCTCTTGAAGTGAATGAAATACCACCAGGTGATGAATTTGGTGAAGCGGGTGAGATTGATTTAAACTTTTCTCAATCCTTTGAATTCTTTGGTAAGAGATCTACAAGAATTGAATCGGCTGAACTCCAGAAGAAAATTGCTGAGTTAAATTATGAACGGATTCGTAAGTTGATCACCTCTCAAGTTAAAAAGGTTTATTACAACGGACTTCTTTCAAACCAGATTGTTGAAAGTATTCGAGCAAATATAAATTTGCTTAATGATTTTCTTTCGCAGGTAACAGACCGATATCAGGCTGGAACGAGCAGTTATCTCGATGTCATACGCGCCAAAGTTGAAATATTAAAATTGAAGAACGAGCTTTTTGATGCGATGAGAAATTATCAGCAGGTTACCGGTCAATTAATACTTTTATTAGGACAGAATAGCGTAACAGAATATCAATTGTCCGATACATTAAATTTTCAGTCTCCAAATTTAGATAGCGATACAGTTATAAGTTTCTATTCTTCAAAAAGCAATTTTCTCCGCATAACCGAAATTCAAGTCGAGCAGAATAAATCATCATTATCTCTTGCTGAAAAAAATTCTCTCCCCGATTTTAATTTTGGATTAGCATTACAGAACCGGCAGTCAACTACAGAGAATGGATTTGATCAACGTTTGGGATTTAATATCGATATGACACTGCCGATGTTTTACTCAACAGGAGTTGAAGGTGACATCCAGGAAGCAGAAGCGAATCTATTTATTTTTCAATATGCAAAGGCAAAGGTTTTGCAAAGTATCAGAACTGCATTTAATAATCTTTACTTTGCTGAAGAACAACTAAACTTGTTTGATTCTTCACTATTAAGTGAAGTTGAAGATGAGATGCGCGCAGGAATAACAGCATACCAGAGTGGTCAGGTTGATATGCTTAATCTGCTTGATATTTATAGAACATACAGAGCAACTAAAATTGAATATTCCCGAACTGTTTATAATACTCTATTGGCATTAACTGAACTTGAAGTTTCTTCGGAGGTAGTAGAATGAAAACAATTAAAGTAAAACAAAGTGTTAAGGAAATTTGTATGTATAAAAAAATAAATCTCTTATTATTAATAGCACTTTCTTCAGTTCTCATTGGCTGTGGAAATAATACTGAAGAACACGATGAGCACGAAAAATATCCGGAGAGAACTCACTCTGATGAAAAGAGCGAACTTGTTTTCACTTCTCATCAGATTGAACATATTGACTTAGAAACATCAACTGCCGAATCAAAAGAAGTTGATGTCCCGCTCATACTTTCAGGCAGAATTGCTTTGAATGAAGCACTCACTGCTCATATTACATCAAGAGTAAAAGGAAGAATTGAAAAAGTTCACACACTGGTTTCAGATCGAGTGAATAAGGATGAAATACTTCTCGAACTTTACAGCCAGGAGTTTCTTGCGATTCAGTCAGAATTTATTCAAGCTGAAGAAAGGTTTAAGCGAATAAAAGAAAATGACCCGGAAAAGGTAACTGCAAAATCGATTTATGAATCTGCACAAAAGAAACTTGAGGTTGTTGGACTTACTGAAACAGAAATTTTACAGCTTGCAGATAATCATACTCGCTTAACTTTACTTCCGGTGCGAGCGCCTTTTACAGGAACACTTCTTAGTGGTGAAGCTCGTCTCGGAGAGTTTGTTGATGTTGGACAGGATTTTTTTCTTCTGGCAAATCTTCAAAACCTTTGGGTGCTTGCAGATGTATTTGAGAAAGATCTGCCTTTAATTCGTGAAGGAATAACAGGTGAAGTGGTCCCTGCTGCATATTCTAACGAAGTTTATAAAGCTCGTCTTACAAGAATTTATGATATTGTTGAACCATCATCGCGAACAATCAAAGCAAGGTTTGAAGTTTCAAACCATTCGAACAAATTAAAGCCGGAAATGTTTGTGACTGTAAAAGTGTCATCGAAACTTGGCGGATCAAATCCAAAAGTTCCTTCAACTTCAATTATGAAAGAAAAGAATGGTGCTTATGTTTTTGTTGTAATGAATGACACTTCTTTCCAGAGAAGAGAAATTACTCTGGGAAAGGAAACAAAAGACTATACCGAAATTCTTGAAGGATTAAAAGCTGGTGAAAAAGTTGTTACCCGGGGAACATTTTACTTGAAATCCGAACTTGCCAAGGAAACATTTATGGAGGATGATCATTAATGAAACTAATTAAAGCATACATCAGACCAGAAATCTCACATCGCGTGATTGAGCAGTTAAAAATCAATGCTGCATCAAACATTTCAATCGTAAAAGTTAAAGGTCTTGGATTGTTTGAAGATCCGCTATCAACAGATTATGATATAGAATTAATTGAGGCGAGCAGTGATATGTATAAAATTGAACTGGTTTGTCAGGATGAAGAAGAAATTAAATTTATTGAAATAATTAAGCGAGAAGCATACACGGGTAAACAAGGCGACGGTGCTATTTTCATCAGCGAAATTACAAAAGCTGTTAGGATTAGTAAAGACAGGGAGGATATTTAAAAATGGTAAATAAAATAATCCTCTTTGCTGTACGCCAGCGGATGTTTGTTATGCTTGGTGTTGTTGCACTGATCATTGGTGGAATCATTGCGCTTAATCAATTACCGATTGATGCTGTTCCGGATATTACCACAAACCAGGTTCAAATTTTTACAGTGGCTCCGGCACTAGCTCCACAGGAAATAGAACGGCTTGTTTCTTATCCTATTGAAATCGCAATGCAGAATCTTCCGGACATAGAAGAAGTCCGATCAGTCTCAAAGTTTGGTCTCTCTACTGTCACTGTAATATTTAAAGAAAATGTTGATACATACTTCGGACGTCAGCTTGTCTTTGAACGGCTTCAGGAAGCCAAAGGCGATTTGCCTCCGGGACTTGCAGAACCGGAACTTGGTCCGGTTACAACCGGGCTTGGAGAAATTTATCAATATGAAGTTACAGGTGATGGTTATTCTCCGATGGAACTCCGATCAATACAGGATTGGATAATTAAACGGCAGCTTGCGGGAACTCCCGGCCTTGCAGAAGTAAATACATTCGGCGGCGAATTAAAACAATACCAGGTTCAGATTGATCCGCAGAAACTTTTAAAGTATAATATTTCAGTTCGTGATGTTATTGAAGCTGTATCGAACAATAATGCAAATGCACCCGGCGGATACATTGAGCATAGACAGGAACAATTTATTGTTGTTGGTGAAGGTTTAGTTAAGTCGATGAGTGATATTGAAAATATTATTGTTAAATCAAATGATGGTATTCCCATCTTTATAAGAGATCTTGCTGAGGTAAATGAAGGCGCTGCAATTCGTCAGGGTGCTGTTACTGTTAACGGCAAATTAGAAATTGTATGCGGAATTACAATGATGCTTAAGGGAGAGAATGCAAGATTAGTTACAGAAAGAGTAAAAGAACGTGTTTCCGAAATTCAAAAGTCCTTGCCTGAAGGTGTTAAAATTATCCCTTTCTATGAAAGAACTGAATTAGTTGAACGAACAATTCAAACTGTAATAAGAAATTTAAGCGAAGGCGGTTTATTTGTAATCATCATTTTACTCTTGTTGTTAATGAATCTTCGCGGCGGATTTATTGTCGCTTCTGTAATTCCACTTTCTATGTTGTTCGCAATAATAATGATGAAGCTGAATGGAATCTCCGGCAATTTAATGTCACTTGGTGCAATTGATTTCGGAATTATTGTTGACGGTGCAGTTGTGCTGATGGAAAATGCAATACGCAAACTTCACGAAAGACAACATACAACCGGAGTCCAGGAAGGAGTTCAGCAAACGCTTATTGGTTCTTTTTTAGAAGTTGGCAGACCGCTTGCTTTTGGTGTTTTAATAATCATCATCGTTTACCTTCCGATACTTACCTTGCAGGGAACAGAAGGAAAAATGTTTAAGCCAATGGCATACACTGTTGTGTTTGCTTTGCTCGGAGCTCTCTTCCTAACTTTAACTTATGTTCCGGTTGCAAGCACATTTTTATTTAAGAAAGGAAGAGTATCGGAAAAAGAAAGTCCAATAATCAAATTCCTGAAACCTGTATATCATAAAACTCTTCTCTATTCATTAAAGCATAAACTAATTGTGGTAACAGGTGCAACAGTAATTTTAATTTTATCAATTATCTTATTTACTCGTTTGGGTGGAGAATTTATTCCTACACTTGATGAAGGCGATTTGCTGATAGAACTTCGCAGGCTTCCCAGCATTTCACTCACAGAAGCAATTTACACATCCCAAATGCTGGAAGCAGAATTAAAATCTATTCCGGAAGTTATTAGTGTGGTTAGTAAAACAGGCAGACCGGAAATCGCAACAGATCCTATGAGTATTTATCAGAGCGATGTTTATATAAAAATGAAACCACGTGATGAATGGAAAACCGCAAAAACAAAAGAAGCAATGATTGAAAAGATGACGGAAGTGATGGCAAGAATTCCGGGAATAGGAGGAGGCTTTTCACAGCCGATTGAAATGCGTTTTAATGAATTGATTGCAGGTATCCGTTCTGATGTAGGAGTTAAAATTTATGGTGAAGCTCTCGACTCGCTTGCCCGCATAGCTAAGGATGTTGCTGAGTTAATGGGAGGAATAGAAGGTTCGGCTGATGTTCGGGTTCAGCAAACGGAAGGATTACCACAACTTAGAATTGTAATTGATAGAAATAAAATTGCCCGTTATGGGATAAATGTTTCCGATGTTAATATTTTAATTGAGACTGCGCTTGCAGGCACAAATGTCGGAAAAATATATGAAGGTGAAAAACAATTTGATCTTGTTGTAAAACTTAATCAACAGGCAAGTAAGGATATTGAATCAATAAAAAATTTGTTAGTGCCTACTATTGGTAATACTTCTTTAGTACGCCTTGTTGATATTGCTGATTTCATGATGATAGAGGGTCCCGCAGAAATTTCTCATTCTTCTGGAAGGAGAATGATTGTTGCTGAAAGCAATGTTCGCGAAAGAGATTTACAAGGTTACGTAGAGGAATTGCAGACAAAGATTGATGAACGGATTTACCTCCCTGTTGGTTACCAGATAAAATACGGCGGTGAGTTTGAAAATCTTGAAAGAGCAAGTGAGCGTCTAACTATTGTTGTCCCGATCGCTTTATTTTTAATATTTGTTTTACTTTTTGTATCTGTTAATTCAATTAGTCAAGCATTAATAATTTTTACAGGAATTCCATTTGCAGTTGTAGGTGGTGTAGTTGCACTTTGGATTCGCAATATTCCATTTTCAATTTCAGCGGGAGTAGGATTTATTGCTTTATTTGGTGTAGCAGTTCTTAATGGAGTTGTAATGCTTACATATTATAACACACTTATTAAAGAAGGAATGAGTCTGCACAATGCAGTTATAAAAGGATCAGAGATTCGTTTTCGTCCGGTTATTACAACAGCATTAGTTGCATCACTCGGATTTATTCCAATGGCAATATCAACTTCAGCTGGTGCAGAAGTACAGAGACCGCTTGCAACTGTAGTTATTGGTGGTTTAATTACATCAACTCTTTTAACTCTGATTGTTTTACCAACAATTTATATATGGGTAGAGAAGAGGAAAGAAAAAGCAGATGTGTCCGAATAATAATGAAATATCAATTGTCTACTAAAATTAATTGAATATATTTGACCATATAAAAAATGTCACATAATCATTCACATAATCGTCAGCATAATAATTTTAACAAAGCTTTCATAATCGGCATAACTTTAAATGTAATTTACATTTTAGTGGAAGTGTTTTATGGTTTGATGATCA
>CAZXGJ010000071.1:14390-15969 GCA_964639955.1 uncultured Ignavibacteriaceae bacterium | reverse complement strand
ACAAAAAATTTCTAATTTAAGCGGGCGTAGTTTCTAACGAAGCCCCTTTAATTATCATTTCTTAGGAAATATTTTTATTAATGGAAGTTCGTGCCGAGATAATTGTTAACGGTTTGGTGCAGGGAGTAGGTTACAGATACTTTGTTGTTCGTGAAGCACAAAAGCTAAATCTAAAAGGCTTCACTCAAAACCTTTATACCGGTGAAGTGCTAACGATAGTTGAAGGAGAGAAGGCTTTGGTTGAGGAGATGATAAAGAAATTAAAAGTGGGACCAATCCACGCTTCAGTTAAATCCTGTAAAGTAGATTGGCAGGAACCAAAAAATGAATTCACAGATTTTGAGGTGAAATTTTGATTATAGATTTAAGAACAGGAATCGGATTTGACGTACACGCATTTGCTGAGGGACGAAAATTAATTCTGGGCGGAATTGAGATTGCTCACGAAAAAGGATTAACCGGTCACTCTGATGCGGATGCACTTTTACACTCAGTCACTGATGCACTTTTGGGTTCACTTTCACTTGGTGATATTGGTGTGCACTTCCCGGATGATGATCCAAGATATAAAAATGCAGACAGTACGGTCTTTCTTAAAAGAGCACATGAGCTTGTAAGAAACAGAGGCTTTTATGTGAACAACATTGATGTTGTTGTTTTACTTCAGCAGCCCAAAATCTCTCCGTACGTACAAAAGATGAAAGATAAAATTTCCAAAATTCTTGACATTGGCTCCGACAGAATTTCTATCAAAGCAACCACTACTGAGAAACTTGGTTTTGTGGGAAGGGAAGAAGGCATATCTGTAATGGCTGTTGTAACGGTAGTAAGAAAATAATGTTCGAAGATATTCTCTCTAAGATTTCGACTTTCCCTCCATTTTGGATTTACATCACAATATTATTTTTTGCATTTATTGAAAATGTTTTTCCCCCATCACCCAGTGATGTTGTTCTGGTTATCGGTGGTTCGTTGATTGGTACCGGCGCAATTAATTATTTTCTTGCACTTGCCTTTGCAACTATCGGAAGCATAACAGGCTTTATGCTTATGTTCTATATTGGTTCGACAGTTGATAAAAAAGTAATTCACTCCGGCAAATTCAAATACATTCCGGTTGATTCGCTGAACAAAGTTGAAACCTGGTTCAGAAAGTATGGTTACTTTATAATTGTTGCGAACCGTTTTATGCCCGGAACGAGAGCTGTAATTTCTTTCTTCGCAGGGATTAGTAATCTCGAACCAAGAAAAACAATTACTCTTTGTTTTGTTTCAGCACTTATCTGGAATGCTATCTTACTTTATCTCGGTTTTGTTTTTGGTGATAATGTTGCAACAGTTGATGAGTACCTGAATACCTACAGCAACATCGTTATAGCTTTGACTGTAATCGTAATTTTATTTTTTATTGTCAGATACTTTATCAGGAAAAGGAAAACATCAGCTTGAAGTTCTTATCTAAATACAGAGAACATCTGACACACGATCAGAAAAAAGAAAGAAGAAAAGAGCAGCTTATGCTTATTCTCAGCGGAATCATTCTTGGAATTTCATTTCCGCCTTGTCCATTTCCTTTTAC
>CAZXGJ010000071.1:6897-14290 GCA_964639955.1 uncultured Ignavibacteriaceae bacterium | reverse complement strand
TTAACTGATTTGAGATTTCCGTGGCTTCTTCTTGGTCATGGATTAGCAAAGTTTAATTTATTCATCCAGGGTGCAGATATCATTGGAACAAATGGACTTTCTCTGGTTGTGGCTTACCTTAATGTGCTTCTCTTCAAATCATTTTTTGAAAAGAAACAGGAAGTAAAATTTAATCTTAAGCCTCTGCTGATAGCATTAATTATTTTTCTTTGCTTCTTGATTTATGGTATTTACAAAATATCGTCGTTCAGGATTTCAGAAAGAAAAGTAAAAGTCGGAATTGTTCAGCCTGATTTGAACCCGTGGGATAAATGGTCAACAGGAAATCTTGGCGATCTATTGAATCTTTATCTGGGTCTTTCACAAAAATGTGTTGATGAAGGTGCGGAAATTATTTTATGGCCCGAAACTGCTTTACCCGTTTATGTGTTCGGAGGTACTTACAGGATTGTTGAAGATTCTGTTTTTAATTTTCTTGATCGAAACAAAGTCTCACTGCTTACCGGAATGCCTGATATAATCTATCATTATGATTTGAATAATCTCCCGGAGGATGCAAAATATTCTAAGCCTGGAAATTATTATTACAGAACTTACAACGCGATGCTTGGGTTGAATCCTGATTCACGGGAAATTCAGAGATATGGAAAAATGAAACTTGTTCCGCTTGGTGAACGCGTTCCGTTTGTTGATCAGTTTGTTTTTCTTGGTGATATATTTAAATGGGGAGTTGGAATAACAGGCTGGAACATTGGAAAGGATACGACTGTCTTTAAAATTTTTCACGATGGAATTGATACGATAAGAGTAAGTGGACTCGTTTGCTATGAATCCGTTGATCCGGTATTTGTTACTGCTTTCGTTCAGAAAGGTGCAGAAATGATTACTGTTGTTACTAATGATAGCTGGTACGGAAAATCGAGCGGACCTTATCAACATAAAGATTTTGCAATGCTTCGAGCAGTTGAAAACAGAAGATCAGTGGTGCGTTGTGCAAACGGCGGAGTGAGTTGTATAATAAATGCAAAAGGTGAAATACTTTCTGAGACTGAGTTGTTCACAAAGACAACATTAGTAGGTGAAGTTCCTCTTCAAACTGAAAAAACATTTTATTCTGAAAATCCATTGATTGTTCCCGTGCTAACGTCAGTATTTTCTTTCTGGATTTTTGGAATGAATATTTTAATTTGGCTGAAGAAAAAATTTAAAATGTGAATTTTCACGTTACACTGAGCGATGTCGAAGTGTGACTCTCTTTCTCAAAAACAAAATCATCCTTCGACAGGCTCAGGATGACAATTACCATAAGGATTATGATTGATTTAAGAAGCGACACAGTAACCAAACCATCTCCCGAAATGCGCAAAGCTATGTACGAAGCTGAAGTTGGTGATGATGTATTCAAAGAAGACCCAACAGTTAACAAACTTGAAGATTACATTGCAGAACTTCTTGGTAAAGAAGCAGCACTTTATGTTCCAAGCGGTTTAATGGGAAATCAAATTTGTTTAAATGTTCTTACTGAACCGGGTGATGAAGTAATTTGTGATCGTGAAGCACACATTTTTAATTATGAATCATCTTCACCAGCCAGATTAAGTGGAATTCAATTGTATCCTCTTGATGGCAATCTTGGAATACTAACAGCAGAACAGGTTGAACCTTACATTCGCACAACAGCTTATCATATGCCCCGCACAAAAGTGATTGAAGTAGAAAATACTCATAACCGCGCAGGTGGTACAATCTGGCCAATCGAAAATATTGTTGCATTAAAAAATCTTGCTAAGAAACATAATTTATTTTTCCATCTTGATGGTGCAAGAATCTGGAATGCGTGCGTCGAAACCGGAATTAGTCCGAAAGAATATGCATCACATTTTGATACTGTTTCCTGCTGTTTTTCAAAAGGACTTGGTGCGCCGGTTGGTTCTGCGATTGCCGGTTTAAAGGAATTTATTAAAGAAGCATATCGTGTAAGAAAAGCGTGGGGCGGAGGAATGCGTCAGGTGGGAATTCTTGCAGCTGCTGCTTTGTACGCAGTTCAGAACAATATAGAAAGATTGCGGGAAGATCACTGGAGAGCAAAACATCTTGCCGAAAGGATAAAGTTGAATCCGAATCTTGAAATAAATATGGAAGCAGTTCAAACAAATATTCTTCTCTTCAAACCTTTAAAGATTTCTCCTGCTGATGGAATCAAGAGATGTAAAGAAAAAGGTCTGTTACTTACTCCCGGAACGATTGATTCGATTCGTGCTGTGACGCATCTCGATGTGAATGATGATGATATTGAAAATGCTGCCAATATTCTTGATGAGGTTTTTAATTGACTGAATCGTTGGCACCAAAAGATTTCAAACATAAATACACAGTAACCGTACGCTTTCATGAAGTTGATATGCTTGGCGTGTGCAACAATGCTGTCTATATTAATTTTTTTGAGACTGCCAGACTTGAATATATAAAAGCTGCAGGACTAATGCCGGAAAAAGGAATTTTCTCCGATGGCAAAATATTTTTTATGGTCAGGAATGAAATAAATTACCGAAGCCACGCCTATTACGATGATGTGCTGGAAGTTTATTCAAGAATTTCATACATAAAAAATTCTTCCTTCGGTTATGATCATCTGATTGTAAAGCAAAAAACAGGTGAAATAATTGTTGATGGAAAAGGTGTTGTGGTTTATGTAGATCCTAAAACAAAAAAATCAACTTCATTGCCTGAAAGTTTTATTGAAAAAGTAAAAGGTTTTGAACCATCGGTTAAAATATTAAGAGATTAAAGCAATCATGATTAATTGTTGAGATTGCTTCATTCCGATAAATCGGAATTCGCAATGACATTCATTTCAAATTTTTAGGAAGCAAAATTATGAGAAGAATAGTTTTCGATATTGAAACCTGCGCGTATCCATTCGAATCTCTTGCTGAAAATCAGAGAGAATATCTTCTCCGTTATGCTGACAAAGAACCCGATCCTGAAAAACGCCAAATGATGATTGATGATGCAGTCCGCTACACAAGTCTTTATCCTTACACTTCAAAATGTATCGTCATCGGATTCTATGATGTTGAAAAAGAAAAATCTTATGTCTATTACGAAAGTGAAAAGCAGGAAGAATGGAAAAGTGAAAATGAAAATGTTTTTTACAAAGGCTTGTCAGAAAAAGAAATGCTCGAATCATTCTGGCGTATAGCAAAACGGGTCGATCAATTCATTACATTCAACGGAAGAAATTTTGATGTGCCGTTTTTAATGATGCGCTCTACTATGCTGAAAGTTAAGGTAACAAAAAATTTAATGGGCTATCGCTACGGTGATGAGCACATTGACTTACTTGAACAGTTTACATTTTACGGTTCAACAAGAAAATTTAATTTGGATTTTTACTGTCAGTCATTTGGAATTGAATCACCCAAATCAAAAGATATATCAGGAATGGAAGTAAAAAATCTTTATGAAGCAGGAAGGATTAAGGATATTGCTGTTTATTGTTCTAAAGATATATATGCGACTTACCAGCTTTATAGAATTTGGTATCAATTCTTAGCCCATCCCTAAATCCCTTCCCTAAGGGAAGGGACTTTCAAAATCTCCCCCTTTGGGGGAGAAAAAGAGGGGGCTAATTTTATTATATTTCCTACTTAAAAATTCACGCTTAAACTCAAGTACTTTAATAAGTAATTCATTTTTCAAAATAAATTACTCTTTATATTTGCATCAACAATATTGATAAAAAATGATATCCAATAAACTAAAGGGAGAAATTAAAAAACGGCTCCTGGCAAAGTTTGATCTTGAAAAGATCATACTTTTCGGTTCTCAGGCGAGAGAAGAAGCTAATCAGAAGAGTGATGTAGATCTGCTGCTGATTGGTAAAGTGAATTACAACAGATATAGGATGATGACAGATGCATTACGCTCTTTAGGGAAGATGGACTATGCTTTCGATGTTATTTTTTTAACTTCCGATGAATTCGAAAAAAATAAAAATTTACCTGGAACCGTATCGAAATATGCGCATAAAGAAGGTAAAATACTTTATGAAAAATAAAGCAGAAGAAATAAAAAGACTTTTAAAACAATGGCTTGATATTGCCGAAGAAGATTTAAATGTGGCAAAACTGGGTTTGTCTGTTTCATCCGGGGTTTCTTACCGTATAATTACTTTTCACTCGCCGCAATGTGCAGAAAAATATTTAAAGGGATTTTTAGTATTTCAAAATATCGAATTTCCGTATACACATAACATTACTACTCTTCTTGATTTATGCAGCAGCATTGATGAATCATTTGAGGAATTAAGAGATGCTGAATTACTTACCAGCTATGCTACTGCCAATAGATATCCGGGAGAATATGATAAGCTCAGAAAGCGGGATGCACTTAATTCGATAAAACTTGCGGAGAAAGTTAAAACTAAAGTAAGAGAAACACTGCTTAAAGCCGGGTTAAAGTTGAAAAAATATGACTGCCAAAAGTGATTTAATCCATTCAATATCCTAAATATATCATACAAATGAAAGAACCAGAAGTAACTCTCGAGCTTGCTATTGAGCACGGTCTCAATAAAGAAGAATATAATAAGATTTTAAAAATACTTGGCAGAACCCCAACTTTTACTGAACTGGGAATTTTTAGTGTTATGTGGAGTGAACATTGCAGTTATAAAAACTCCATTGCTCAACTTAAAACTCTTCCCAGAAGCGGAGGAAGATTGCTTGTTGGAGCCGGCGAAGAAAACGCTGGACTGGTTGATATAGGTGATGGATTAGCAGTTGCATTTAAAATTGAAAGTCACAATCATCCTTCTGCAGTTGAGCCTTATCAAGGTGCAGCGACAGGTGTTGGCGGAATTATGAGAGATATTTTTACAATGGGTGCTCGTCCGATTGCTTCACTTAACTCACTTCGCTTTGGAAATCTTGATGATGCACGAACTCGTTATCTTTTTGCCGGTGTAGTAAAAGGAATCGGCGATTACGGAAACAGTTTCGGTGTTCCAACAGTTGCAGGCGAAGTTTACTTTGATGAATCATACCAGCTCAATCCTTTAGTAAACGCAATGGCTGTTGGGATTGTGAAGACGAATACTTTCGCAAGTGCAGTTGCAAAAGGTGAAGGTAATCCTGTTATGATTGTTGGTTCATCAACTGGTCGTGATGGAATTCACGGCGCTACTTTTGCATCAGAAGAACTTTCGGAAAAATCAGAATCGAAACGTCCTTCTGTTCAGGTTGGTGATCCTTTCACGGAAAAACTTTTACTCGAAGCTTCTCTTGAAATTATTCGCAAAGGTTATTTGATTGGAATTCAGGATATGGGTGCTGCAGGAATTTCCTGTTCAACAAGCGAGATGAGCGCAAAAGGAAATTCCGGAATGAAGATAAATCTTGATAAAGTTCCTCTGCGTGAAGAGGGAATGAGTGCTTATGAAATAATGCTTTCAGAAAGTCAGGAAAGAATGTTGTGCGTTGTTAAGAAAGGTTATGAGGACAGAGTGAGAGAAGTTTTTGAAAAATGGGATCTTCATTGTGAGATAATCGGTGAAGTAATTAATGAAGACAAACTTTTTATCAATTACAAAGGAAAATTAGAAGCTGAACTTCCTCCTTTTGATTTAGTACTCGGAGGCGGAGCACCGGTTTACATTCGCGAACAAAAAGAGCCATCATACATAAACGAAAAAAGAAAATTTGATTTTTCTTCTTTACCCGAACCGAAGGGTATTCAGGAAACTTTTCTGAAAGTTTTCTCATCACCAAACATTGCTTCCAAAAGATGGGTGTATGAACAATATGACTCGATGGTGAGAACAAATACAATTGTAGGTCCCGGTTGTGACTCAGCTGTGATTTATATTAAAGGAACAAACAAAGCTCTCGCAATGAAAACAGATTGCAACGCTCGATATGTTTATTTAAATCCACGAGAAGGTGCAAAGATTGCAGTTGCAGAATCTGCAAGAAATATTGTTTGCTCTGGTGGGGTTCCGCTTGCAATTACAAATTGTTTGAACTTCGGCAATCCGTACAAGCCTGAAGTTTATTGGCAGTTTGCTGAAGCAATTGCCGGAATGGGTGAAGCCTGCAGATTTTTTGATACTCCTGTTACAGGAGGAAACGTAAGTTTTTATAACGAATCTCCTGATCGTGCAGTTTATCCAACTCCCACAATCGGAATGCTCGGCTTAGTTGAAGATCTTTCACACATAACAACTTCTTATTTCA
This sequence comes from uncultured Ignavibacteriaceae bacterium, assembly GCA_964639955.1. Classification (GTDB taxonomy): domain Bacteria; phylum Bacteroidota; class Ignavibacteria; order Ignavibacteriales; family Ignavibacteriaceae; genus IGN2. The sequence continues at coordinate 8,054 of CAZXGJ010000071.1, read as the reverse complement.
AAAATGAAGGCGATCTGATTTACATTCTCGGAGAAGACAAAGAAGAACTCGGTGGAAGCGAGTATCTGAAAGTCATTCACAAAAAAGTTGAAGGTGATTGCCCGCAATTAGATCTTCAAACTGAAAAGAAACTACACGATACAGTTCTCGAATTAATCAGAAAGAAATTAATAAACTCAGCTCACGATGTCTCAGAAGGTGGAGTTGTTAGTGCACTCGCTGAGTGCTGTATAATTAATGAAGAAAATAAACTTGGTGCTAAAGTAAATATTCCAATTAAAGCAAGAAAAGATTTTTCATACTTCTCTGAAACTCAATCAAGGATTATTGTATCGGTCTCAAAAGATAAGAAGGATGAATTCGAAAAATTAATCCATGCAACCATGCATCCAAGCATTCATCTGGGAGAGGTTGGTGGTTCGAGTTTAGTAATAAATAATGAGATAAATGTTAACGTTCACGAACTTGCTGATTTATATTTCAACACTATCCCACGGATAATGTCCGGTGAAAAATAAAATTCTTGAAAAAATACGGAATTCTAAAACTTATTCTTTATTCAGAAGGGTTCGTTATTTTCTTCATCTGGTTCCAGCCTGGAATTGGTTTGTTGCTTTTGTAAAACATTACTTCGGTGGTTTGTATGACAGGACTGATCGTCATCATCTCTTTCTTTTATCCGGCGGATTAGCATTTTCACTTTTCGTGTGCATCATCCCGATGACGCTTATTATCTTCTGGCTGCTTGGTAAATTCTTAAACTCTGTTGAAGTTGAAATGCAAATCAACACTTTGATTGATACATTAATTCCTTATGATACTTACGCAAATTTTGTTAAAGAAATTATTTTTCAACGTGTTGAAGAAGTTGTTAAGTACAGAAATATTGCAGGCTGGGTTGGTATTGTGGGTTTATTTTTTGCAGCGAGCGGTTTTGCGAGCAGTCTTCGTACAGTTATGAATAAAGCTTACGGAAGAGACATTGATATGAACATTTTTCTTGGCAAACTGCGCGATTTCCTTGTGATTATTGTTATTGTTCTTGTATTCCTTGTGCTTATACTGATTCTTCCTTTGCTCGATTTTTTTGTATCATTTGCTCAATCAACGCCTTACCTGCAAATTTTTAATCAGCCAATTTTCGAAAGAGTTTTTAC
>CAZXGJ010000071.1:0-6797 GCA_964639955.1 uncultured Ignavibacteriaceae bacterium | reverse complement strand
ATGTGTAATAATAATCTTTAAACAACTATTGACTTGAATTAATAATTTTGCTATGTTTAATCAGACAAAATAATCCGATTATAAAAATTAAGGAAAAAAAGATGTCCATCTACAAATCAAACTTGTTAAAAATCAGCATTTACTTTTTACTCATTCTAATCTCTTCTCTGGCACTTGTTACGGCTTGTGGGGGTGAATCAGATAAAGGTGATACATCAAATCAAAACCAAACAATGAATACCAATCCATCAGGTCTTTCAGACTGGGAACTTGAAAATGGTTTCGGTCCCGTTAAAAAGAAACTTAATCTTGGACCGATTGATAAAACAATGGCAGCAGAAGGCGAGAAGATTTTCGAATCGAAATGTGCAACCTGTCATAAGCTTGATGAGAGGTACACAGGTCCGGCACAGAGAAATGTTTTGCAGAGGGTTACACCTGAATTTTTTATGAATACAGTTTTGAATCCTGATGAAAATCTTGAGAAACATCCTCACAGCCAAAAAATGCTTGCTGAGTATATGACTAAAATGACGAATCAAAATGTTACTCTTAAAGATGCCCGTGCATTGCTTGAATATTTCAGAGTTCTCGATGAAGAACTAAAAAATCAAAATAAATCAAAATAATAATTTGGAGGAAGTTATATGAACCGCAAATATTTAAAAGCAGTTCTGATTGGTTTTGCTGTAGTAGCAGCATTTGTAATTATGCATTACGGCTGCCAGGAATCAAAAGATCTTACTTCAGGGGATGAAGCTGGAAGAGTGTACGTCGCACCCGGAACTTACGATGAATTTTATCTTTTTACATCCGGAGGATTCAGCGGACAGATAGGTGTATACGGTTTGCCAAGCGGAAGAATGTTCAGAGTTATTCCTGTGTTCTCTCAGGATCCGGAAAAAGCCTGGGGTTATTCGGAAGAATCCAAACCAATGTTTATGACTTCACACGGATTTATTCCATGGGATGATGCACATCATCCGAAACTTTCTCAAACAGATGGTATTGCAGACGGAAGATGGATCTTTATAAATGGAAACAATACTCCTCGCGTTGCGAGAGTTGATTTATCAACCTTTAAAACAGCAGAGATAATTGAAATACCAAATTCAGGCGGCAATCACGGTTCACCTTTCTTAACTGAAAATACCGAGTATGTTGTTGCTTCAACAAGATTTAGTGTCCCCATTCCTGATAAAGATGTGGCAATCAGTTCTTATAAAGAAAATTTTAAAGGAACAATCAGCTTTGTAAAAGTTGCTAAAGATGGTGCAATGGATGTAGCATTCCAGATTCTTGTTCCAGGATTCAATTATGATCTTGCACATGGCGGAAAAGGTCCTTCACACGGTTGGGCATTCTTCACGAGTTATAATACAGAACAGGCAAACACTTTGCTTGAAGTAAATGCTTCACAGAATGATAAAGATTTTATTGCAGCAGTCAACTGGAAAAAAGCTGAAGAATATGTTGCTCAGGGTAAAGCCAAAACTTTTAATACAAGCTACTTCAGAAATTATTTTGATGAAAAGAAACACATGGGATTTTCAGAAGAGAAGAAGACAGTTAAAGTTCTTATTCCTGAAGAATGTCCCGGATTGATTTATTATTTACCAACACCAAAATCTCCACACGGCGTTGATGTTGATCCAACAGGTGAATACATTGCAGCCGGAGGAAAACTAGCTTCAGTTATTGTTGTTCACTCTTTCAGCAAAATGTTGAAGGCAATTGAAAACAAAGAGTTCGAAACTACTATTGATGGAATTCCTGTATTGAAATATGAATCAGTCATAGGTGGTGAAGTAAACAATCCCGGTTTAGGTCCATTGCATACCGAGTTTGATGGAAATGGATATGGGTACACTTCGTCATTCATTTCATCAGAAATAGTAAAATGGAAAATTGGAACCTGGGAAGTTGTTGACAGAATTCCAGCATATTATTCCATCGGTCATCTTTGCGTTCCCGGCGGTGATACCAGAAAACCGTGGGGCAAATATGTTATCGCTTTAAATAAAATTACGAAGGATAGATATTTACCAACAGGTCCGGAGCTAACTCAATCAGCACAGTTGATTGATATATCCGGTGATAAGATGAAACTCCTTTTGGATTTTCCAACCATCGGTGAACCTCATTATGCTCAATCAATCCCGGCTGATATTCTTATGAAAAATTCAAAGAAGATTTATCCGATTGAAGAGAATGCTCACCCTTATGGAATCAAAGCGGAAAAAGATGCCAGGGTAGTAAGAGAAGGAAATGTTGTTCATGTATATATGTCAACTATCAGAACTCACTTCGCACCGGATAATATTGAAGGAATAAAAGTCGGCGATGTTGTTTATTTCCACGTAACCAATCTAGAACAGGATTGGGATATCCCACACGGCTTTGCAGTTAAAGGGTTACAGAATTCTGAATTGCTTATAATGCCCGGAGCAACAGAAACAGTTGTTTGGACTCCGCAAAAAGAAGGAGTATATCCTTTTTACTGCACAGATTTCTGTTCCGCACTTCATCAGGAAATGCAGGGATACATAAGAGTATCACCAAAAGGTTCAGATGTTGCAATAAATTATGGAACAGGTAAGTAAACAGATTTGAAAGTATTATAAGTCATTCTGAGGAACGAAGTGACGAAGAATCTTAAGATGCATTTACAATAAAGATTCTTCACTTCGTTCAGAATGACAATTAAAAAAATTGAATAATGAAAACTCAATCAAAATTAATTGTAATATTTGCCTCACTTATATTAATCTTAGTTTTCTTCTTTCCTATATGGTATATCGATCTCGAAGCTCCTCAATATCCTGAAGGAATTGGATTGGAAATCTGGATAAACGAGATAACGGGACAAAATCCCAATGATCTGGAAAACATCAACGGATTAAATCATTATATCGGGATGAAAACAATAGAAGTGGACGCAATACCTGAACTGAAAATAATGCCTATCGTAATTATTTCTTTGATAGTGTTTGGTTTAATCTCAGGAATATCAGGAAAGAGAATATTGGTTTATATCTGGATTATAATATTTTTTGTTGTTGCTGCGGTTGGTTTATACGATTTTTATTTATGGGAATATGATTACGGACATGATCTTAATCCGAATGCAGCTATTAAAGTTCCCGGAATGGCGTACCAGCCTCCGCTGATTGGTTCGAAGATGCTGCTGAACTTTAATGCTATTTCAATGCCTCACATCGGATCGTATATTTTAGTTGCAGCAGTTGTTCTGGCTGCTGTTGCTTTGTATCTTGATAAGAAAAATAAAACTATTGAGGTATCAAATGCATAATTACAGAATTAAAACTGTCTTACTCTTACTCATATTCTTACTCTTAATCTTGTGTGGCTGTAAAGCCGATCCTGAACCAATCAATTACGGACACGATGAATGTGATTTTTGCAGAATGCTTATAACTGATAATCGTTACGGATCTGAACTTGTAACTGATAAAGGAAAAGTATTTAAGTTCGATGAAGTCGGCTGCATGATTGAATATGCAATGGTTAAAAATTTTATCGGTGACGCGAATCATAAATTTTTGGTAACAGATTTTGCAAATCCGGAAACTTTAATTGATGCGTCAAATGCTTTCTTTGTTCAGAATGAAAATTTCAGAAGTCCGATGGGATCGAATGTAATGGCGTTTGACAGTGAAATATCCAGACAGAAGTTTACTGCTGAAAGCGGCGGCAGCTTATTAAACTGGGTTGATGTAATTGAACTTGTTAAGCAGAGAAGTATGTGATTCCTAATTAGAGTAAAAGTGTGTGGAAATTATTATTCAAATTAATAACTCATCCTCCAGCCCCTTCTCTTATCAAGAGAAGGGGAGTTTGTGGGAAGTCATCTTTTCAAGTAAAGTCCCTCTCTTTTTAAGAGAGGGATTTAGAGCCTGCCCCGAACTTGTTTCGGGGGTGAGTTCACTTATACTCAATTTCCTTTCGACTCTCAAATATGTTCTCATCATTTTATATTTCTTTTTTTCAAGTCTTACACTCAGTAATACAATAACCGTTTCTAAAGACGGTTCTGTCAGAACAATTGCCGCTGCTATAAAACTTGCAAATGACTTTGATACTATTCTTATCAAGCCCGGTGAATACCCTGAAGGAAATATCATCGTTGATAAAAAGCTCACAATTATCGGTGAAAATTTTCCTGTCATTGATGGAAAAGGTATTGGCGAAATATTTACAGTTACTTCAAATAATGTTTACATATCAGGATTGATAATCAAAAACTCCGGTGTCAGCTATCTTGAAGAAAATGCCGGAATAAAACTTAAAGAAGTCCGGAACTGTTCAATTACCGGAAATAAATTCATCAACAATTTTTTTGCTGTGTATCTTGCCAAATCTGCTGACTGTATCATCACGGGTAACTATATTGAAGCCGAAAGAAAAAGAGAAGCAAACTCCGGTAACGGAATTCATCTCTGGTATTGCAGAGATATAACAATAGAAAACAATAAAATCTTTAACCACCGTGACGGAATTTATTTTGAGTTCGTTAGGAATGGAAAAATCTTTAACAACCACAGTGAGAGAAATCTCCGATACGGACTTCATTTTATGTTTTCGGATAGCTGTGAATACGCGGACAACACTTTTTTGAATAATGGAGCAGGTGTTGCCGTGATGTACACTAAAAACGTGTTGATGTTTGAAAATCACTTTGTGAAAAACTGGGGCGCTGCTTCTTATGGAATTTTACTGAAAGATATTTCGGACAGCAGAATAGAAAAAAATATTTTTGATGAAAATTCAATCGGACTTTACATGGAAGGATGCAGCAGAGTCACAATCGAACAAAATAATTTCACCAAGAATGGCTGGGCATTAAAGCTGATGGCTAACTCTATGGATAATTATTTTTACGATAACAACTTTATTGCGAACTCATTTGATATTTCTACTAACAGCAGGCAGAACTTTAATAAATTCGAAAAAAATTATTGGGCTGAGTATGATGGTTATGATCTTGACAAAGATGGATTTGGTGATGTTCCTTTCAGACCTGTAACAATGTTTTCAATGATGATTGAATCGCATCCGACTTCACTTGTGCTTCTTCACAGCTTGTTTGTAGATATTCTCAATATTGCTGAAAGCATAATTCCTGCAATCACTCCTGAAGCACTGACAGATGCAAAACCAAGAATGAGGATGATAAATTGATCACTGTTAAATATCTTGTAAAGAATTTCGGGAAGAATAAAGTTCTTAAAGAAATCAATCTAACAATTGATGCAGGGAAGGTTACAGCTATCGTTGGACCGAATGGTTCAGGAAAGACCACGTTGATAAAAACAGTTCTTGGACTAGTCAGACCAACTAATGGAATAATTGAAGTTGATGGGAAATCAATAAAAGACGATTATCTCTATAGAAACAAAATTGGTTATATGCCGCAGATAGCAAGATATCCTGAGAATCTAACAGGCAATGAAATAATTTCGCTGATAAAATCAATAAGAGAAAATAGTGAATACAATGATGAAGAAATACTTTCATCACTAAAACTAAATACCGAGATGGAGAAGCCATTCAAAAATCTTTCCGGTGGAACGAAACAGAAAATCTCTGCGTTGATTGCTTTCGCTTTTAATGCTAAAATTATAATTCTCGACGAACCGACTGCCGGACTTGATCCTATTTCAAGTAGCTACTTCAAAGATCTTGTGTTGAAACAGAAAGAGCAGAAGAAAACAATCATTCTTACTTCTCACCTTATGAATGAAGTGCAGGAGCTTTCAGATGAAATTGTTTTCCTGCTTGAGGGAGAAATTAAATTTAAAGGTACGATTCAATCATTGCTTGAAGATAAAAAAGAAACAAAGCTCGAAAGGGCAATTGCAGAGTTGATGAGCCAACGTGGTTAGCAACCTTCGAGGTTGCCACTGGAAATCGATCACTAACCTCGAAGGTTTCTCATCAAGAAAAAAATAATAAATGAAACTCGTTAAAAAAATATTACTCTACGAAATTCACAACACGATAAGAAACAAGTGGGTGATTCTTTATACTTTTTTCTTTTTTCTTGTTGGCTATGGTTTGTTCACTTTCAGCGGAGATGTGAACAAAGCATACATCAGTTTGATGAACATAATTATCATCGTCATCCCGCTTGTGTCGATTATTTTTGGATCAATTTATTTTTATAACTCGAGGGAATTTATTGAAATGATGCTGAGTCAGCCGATTGACAGAAAATCTCTTTTCCTCGGAATATTTTTGGGAACCTCAATTCCGCTTTCTGCCGGATTCGCATTAGGCTTTTCGGTTCCGTTCATCCTGTTCGGAAAAGTAACAGAGCAGATTGACGGATTCATTTTACTTCTTCTCATCGGTGTGCTGCTGACTTTCATTTTCATTGCACTTTCATTTTTAATTTCCGTTAAGCAGGATGACAAATCAAAAGGACTTGGTCTTGCAATTTTAATCTGGTTGGTTCTTGCAGTTGTTTACGACGGTTTCGTTCTGCTGATAATTTATAACTTTCAGGATTACCCGCTTGAAAACGCAATGATAATTCTCAGCGCATTAAATCCTATTGATCTCGGACGGATTTTATTTCTGATGAAGTTTGATATTGCCGCATTGATGGGTTACACAGGTGCAGTCTTTCAAAGATTTTTTGGGAGCTCGTTAGGTATAATAATTTCTGTTATTTGTCTGCTCGTCTGGATTATCGTCCCGTTCTTTTTAAGCAGCAGGTTTTTTAAGAAGAAGGATTTTTAATTTTTTTAATCTAAATAGTAACAGGAGCTAAA
>CAZXGJ010000070.1:0-16627 GCA_964639955.1 uncultured Ignavibacteriaceae bacterium | reverse complement strand
TTATTCTAAATATAGTTGCTTTTCTTATTGTCTACTATATGGGGTACGGTTCAGTTATCTAGACTTGTCTGCTTTAAGAAATAGAATAGCTGCAACCAAAAAGCTTATTATTGAAGATGCTAAAAACGGAACAACGGAACCAAAATAATCCCATAATACTCCCGCAGAGAAAGAGCCAAGCATAGTTGCAAAGCTTGAGCACATTGTTAATAAACCAATAGCTGAACCCCTCCATTCTTCAGGCACCAGGTCTGAAACCCAGGCTTTGGAAACTCCCTCCGTTGCTGCGGAGTAAATTCCGTAAAGTGCAAACAAGAAAAAGATGAACAGCATTTCTGTAATCAAGGCAAATCCTAAGTAAACCAGTGAAAAGACAATAAGTCCAAGACTGAAAATGTTTTTCTTTCCGTACTTATCGGAAAGATGGCCAAGCGGATAAGAGAAGGTTGCATAAATAATATTGAAAAACACATAGCCGAGAATAGCAATAATGTTTGAATCAGAAATGATTCTTGATTTAAGAATCAGAAAAACGTCGCTGCTGTTTACGAAGGAGAAAATTGTAATCATAATTAAAATAAACTTGTATTCACCCGAGACTTCTTTCCAAAAAGCGCTGTAGTTTAATTTTCTTTTAACGACAGCGTGTGAAGGTTTATCCTTCACTAAAAAGGTAAATGAAACCGCAACAGCAGACGGAACAAATGCAATTAAAAATATGAGCCGGAAATTTTCGGGAAAGAAATTTAACAGTAATATTGCAAGCAATGGACCGATTGCTGCACCAAGTGTATCCATTGCACGGTGAAAACCGAAAACCGCACCGGTCTTACCTTCTGCATAACTGCCAAGCAATGCATCACGCGGAGCAGTTCTTATTCCCTTTCCAACTCTGTCAGCCGTTCTTGAAACCAAAACTGCGGGTATGGAAGCAATTATTCCCGGAATCGGTTTAGCAAGTGCAGAAATTCCATATCCCAATACAACAAAAATTGATCGCTTACCAAGCCGATCTGAAAGATTACCAAAATATCCTTTTAAAAATCCTGCGGTTATTTCTGCGATTCCTTCAATTATTCCAACCACTGCCATTGAAGAGCCGAGAACTGCAGTTAGAAAAATAGGAGTTACAGGATAAAGCATTTCACTGGCTATATCTGTGAAGAAGCTAACAAGGCTTAAAATTATTACCGGCTTTGGGAATTTTCTAAATAACATAGTATTAAACTAAAGTATTCACAATCATCCAGTCAACAGAACATTCATTCATTCAACCATACAGTTAATCATTGGACGCATAACTGCTTGATTGCAGGCAGATGAACTTTGCCCTCTGCTCTTTGTTTGCTAATTTGGAATTGCACATTAATAATTATTTAATCAGGAGAACCTAATGAGAAAAAAAGTAATTGCAGGCAACTGGAAAATGAATAAAACCTTAGTCGAATCACAGGAATTAGTTTCTAAAATTATTAACGGATTGGGTAAGGATAATAAATGTGATGTTATTGTTTGCCCGCCTTTTACCTCTCTGAATGAAGTTTATTCTTTGATAAAAAATACACCGGTAAAACTGGGCGCTCAAAATATGCATTACGAAGAGAGTGGTGCATACACTGGTGAAGTTTCGGCTTCAATGATTAAATCTGTAGGATGTGAGTATGTTATTCTCGGGCACTCTGAAAGAAGGACAATTTTTAGTGAAACAGATGAAACTATAAATAAAAGAATAAAAGCGGCTTTAATGAGCAAGTTAAAACCTATTTTTTGTATCGGCGAATTACTGGAACAAAGAGAAAGCGGGGAAACGATGAAAGTTGTTTCTTCACAAATCGCAAAAGGACTTGAAGGAATAACTACTGAACAAATGAAAAATGTTATCATAGCTTATGAGCCGGTTTGGGCAATTGGTACCGGAAAAACTGCAACACCTCAGCAGGCACAGGAAGTTCACTTCTTCATTCGTGAATTAGCGGCAAAAAAATTCTCAACTGAAGTTGCTGACAATCTTATCATTCAGTACGGAGGAAGTGTTAAGCCGGAAAATGCAGGTGAGCTGCTTGCACAGAAAGATATTGACGGTGCATTGGTGGGTGGTGCCTGCCTGAAGGCGGATTCTTTTTTGAGTATAATTGCTTCTGTATAAATTAATTGCTTTCCCCTCCTTTCTGTTGTATTTTTGCGGGTATTTAATAAAAAACCTAAGGATTTGCTTACCGGATGCTTATTTTCCACTTAAGATTGTGGTTAACAATACTTCTTTCATTCTCGTTTTTCCATAATTTTTCTTTTTCACAGGTTGTATTTAAGGAGTATCCTGATTACCAGATTCGCTCATCGGATTACATTTTCTTTGATGTTACGGAGACACGTTCCATAATTCCGCTTAACGGCAAATGGCTTGTTCATCCTTCGGATGATGAAAAAGCACCAAAAGTAACTGTCGGTGTTCCTTCAATTTTTGAAGGCGGGGAGGAATTAATATTTGAAAAGACTTTTTCGCTCACACCTGACCAGATTTCAAAAAAAGTGCTTGAGCTTGTGTTTTTTTGTATTAATTATACGGCGGATATATCCGTAAACAATATTATAATTTACAGGCATGGTGGAGGTGAGTATCCGTTTAAGTTTGAGCTGCCGAGAGACATACTGCGAAGTGAAAAAGAAAATCTGCTTTCCGTAAGGCTTAAGTACAAACTGGATTCGAAGAATTCAGTTCCGCTTAAGCAAAGATTCCTTTACCCTAAAAATAACGGCGGCATTGTTAGCGATGTTTTCATTCATCTCAGGCCCGATATCTTTATTTCAAAATCTAATATTAATAGCAAGCTTTCGCCCGATTATAAAAAAGCTGAAATTAATGTCGAATCAGTAATCAGAAGCACTGTAATCAAAAAAGCAGTTGATCCGGAAATTACCCCGGTTGAATACCGGCTTTCAGTATCTGTTGCAAACAGCAACGGTGAAACAATACAGGAATTTTCTCCTTCAACTTTTACTCTCGAGCCGGGAAGAGATATTTCGGTAAACCAGGTTTATAATATTGATTCGCCTGTGTTATGGTCGTCCGAAAATCCGGAATCTTATCTTTTAGAGTTCAAAGTTTTTCTTTCCGATTCATTATTAGATGTTACCTATAATTCAATTTCATTTTACGAGTTCAAATCAACATCCGGTTCTTTCCTTATGAACGGAAAAGAATTCACTTTGAAAGGTGCAACATATTTCCCATCGAATAATATTTACGGCAAGCTCCTTCCGTACGACCAGATGGAATATGACATAACTCTTATTAAAGATGCAGGATTTAATTCGGTCAGGTTTGCCAAATGCGTTCCTCATCCTTACTACTTAAAGCTATGCGAACAATACGGACTGCTTGCTTTTATAGAGCTTCCGATTAACGGAGTGCCGCCGGGGATAGCACAGGATCAAAGTTTCCAGAACAGGTGTAAAGAGTTTTTATTCAACTATGTTAATTTCTATAGTGAATATTCCTCTGTTGCTGCATTAGGAATTGGCGGAGGCTTTATGCCTGAGATTGAATCTCACGCCTCGTTGATTTCAATTCTTGCCGGGTCAGTTAAAGAAAAAACCGACCTGATTACTTATGCTTCCTTCTCTGATATCAATTTGAAGGAAATTGAGAATCTGGATATATACGGATTGGAATTTCTTAACCAGGATATTAATGATATGGACGAAAATTTTAAACGGCTGCAAAATGATTTGGGTGCTGGAAGAATATTTATTTCCGAAGCCGGTTATACTGTAAATGCCGGCAGCTCGGATGGATATGTTAACGATTACTCTTTTGAAGCGCAGGCAAAGTTTTTTGAACAGTTGTTAACTTATGCAGATAAAAACTACTGTGCCGGGTATTTTTTAAATACTCTGGCTGATTACAGAGGTGATTATGCTTCTCTACTCTCCGGTTATAATGAAGAAAATCTTTACATGCTGGGATTGCTTGATGAGAACAGGGGAAACAACCGCATAACTTACAAAGTTGTAAATGCCAGGCTTAACAACCTGCAGAAAGTAACTATACCTATCGGCAGCAAAAAAGAAGATGCACCAATGGGATTTATAATCTTTGGGCTTGTGCTCGCAATTTTTATGGGGATACTAGTAAATTCCGGGCGAAAATTCCGCGAAGATGCATCGAGGGCTTTACTTCGCCCTTATAACTTTTTTGCAGATATAAGAGATCAGCGTATAATTTCGGCATACCAAACAACTCTGCTGGGAATAATCATTGCGGCCGTCTTAGCACTAGTTGAAAGCAATATTCTGTTTTACCTTAAAACGAGTCTTCTGTTCGAAAAGTTACTTCTATCATTTGCTAGCCCCGCCATCATAAAAGTAGCCAGCTATCTCGTCTGGCATCCGCTGATGTCACTCGTATGGTTAACCATTTTTAATGTAGTTTTAATAATAATTCTATCTATAATTATAAAGACAGCGTCGTTAAGCGTACGAACAAAGGTGTACATTAATGGTGTTTATTTTACCGTTATATGGTCTTTACTTCCCGTAGTTTTACTAATACCGGTAGGAATAATTCTTTACAGGGTGCTGAGGGCTGACGTTGCAAATGTTTATATTTATACAGGTCTGGTGCTTATTTTCATCTGGATTTTATACAGGCTAATGAAAGGCGTTTATGTTCTGTTTGATGCAAACCCGGCTACTGTTTATTTTTATTGTATATTGATTCTTTTAATAGTAAGCGGAGGAGTTCTCTTTTATTTTGAACTTGAAAGTTCAACAGTTCAATATTTACTTTTCACATTAAAACAGTTTAACGTTTTATAACGGGTATTATTTGTACCTATCGAAGCTGGAAATATTAGGTTTCAAATCGTTTGCCAATAAAACGGTTGTAAATTTTAACGATGGCGTAACTTCTATTGTTGGGCCCAACGGCTGCGGTAAAACCAATATTGTTGATGCTATCCGGTGGTGTCTGGGTGAACAAAGAAGCAGCACCCTGCGGAGCGATAAAATGGAAAATGTAATTTTTAACGGAACCGCTCACCGCAAACCTATGGGAATGTCTGAAGTATCGCTGACAATTGAAAATACTAAAGGTATCCTGCCTACTGAATATACAGATGTAACAATAACCAGGAGAATTTTCCGTTCCGGCGAAAGTGAGTACCTGCTGAATAAAAACCTTTGCCGGCTCAAAGATATTACAAATCTTTTTATGGATACCGGAATAGGTGCTAATGCTTATTCGGTTATCGAGCTTAAAATGATCGAAACTATTTTAAGCAATAAAGCCGAAGAGCGCAGAACAATGTTTGAAGAAGCAGCTAGCGTTAACAAATACAAATTAAGAAGGCGACTGGCTCTGCGCAAACTGGATGAGGTTAAAGCCGACCTTACAAGGGTTAATGATATAGTTACCGAAGTTACCAAGAATGTCAATTCTCTGGAAAGGCAGGCAAAGAAAGCTGACCGATATAACCGTCTTGCATCCTCCCTGAAAGAAATGGAACTGGAACTTGCCGAAAGGGAATTTTCTTTATTTATTCAAAAGACAAAGGAAATTAAAGAAACTAAAAATGAAAACCTGAAGAAGAAAGAGCAGCTCGATTCAGAACTTACAGAACTTTCACTGCATCTGCATAAAACAAGGGATCGGCTCGAAGTAATTGAAAATGATTTGAAGAAACGAAGAAAAGAAGCGACAGAAAAAACCGAGATTATTTATTCGATACAAAATGAAATATCAGTTGCAGAAGAAAGGAAAAGATCTGCCGGGGCAAACATTGAAAAATATAAAAATGAAATTTCCGAGCTGGAGAAGCGGATCGCAGCAACATCAAAGGATATAGAAGAGGCAAAGCAAAGAATAGGCAGCTTAACTTCTGAAATAGATTCGAAGCGGGGTGTGCATGCAAATGTAAAGGCGGACCTGGAAAGCCTGCGGAACAATTTAGCGCAGAAAAAATCGGCATACAAAAAGCAATCTGAGCTTATCGTACAGAACTTTAAAGCTGTAAGCGATAAGGAAAATGAACTGCTGAATATTACAAAGTCCCTCGAAGAGAAAAATTGCCAGATTTTCAGGCTGAATAACAAAATATTGCAGCTCACAAACGATGTAGCTAAAACGGTAGGATTTATAGGGAACCTGAGCGAGGAAAAAGAAGCAGCTGCTAAAAGGCTTAGTGAATCGGAAGAGCAATACACTAAAATGGTTGACGAAAAGGATAGGCTGGAAAAAAATCTTAATGCTCTTAAAACCGATGAGCTGGAGCTCAGATCTGTTATCAATGCTCTTTCAGAAAAAATAAGTTTTCTTCAGAATCTCGTCGATAATCTCGAAGGAATATCGAGAGGTACAAAGTCTTTAGTTGAAGATACAAGCTGGGCAAAAGGGAATGTAGCCCTGCTTGCAAGCATTGGTTCATCCTCAGAAGAATTCAGAATGGCAGCCGAGTCTGCACTCAGGTATAACGTAAATAATATTCTTGTAACCTCTCTCGAGGATTTAAGACGAGGTATATCGCACCTTAAGCAGAATGATCTTGGCAGAGCTTCGTTTTACATTTTAGCTGGTGACCATAAATACGAAGGTGGAATAATACAAAAGATAAAAATGTTCGTTGAAAATCTTCGGCGAAAAAAACTGGAGAAAGATTCTTCTTTTGTAAAATGGGCTCGGGATGTAATTAATACAGAAACCGTATGGCGGGGTTTCTTTAATAAGCTTTTACGAAATACTGCGGTTGTTAAAGATTTTGAATCGGCAGTAAGGCTTTCTTCGCAATACCCGGCGATAAGTTTTGCAACTCTGGATGGAGATTTTCTAAGCAGCGAGGGTATTATAGACAGCGGCGTATCACCGCGTTTTGATGAAACACTTTTTGGTAAAAAGCAGCTTCTCGAGCAGTTAAAGTCTGAACTGCCTGGCAGGCAGCAGGAGTTGAAAAAACTATCGGATGAAATTACTGAGCTCGATGAGAGAATAAAACGGATTGATCTTAAAGTGTTATCGGATGAGGGTAAACTCCTTGTAAACGACCTTGCAAATATAGAAAAGCAGATATCCCAGTTTGAATTTGAGAAGAAGAAAGCAAATGATGAAATTGAAAAAACACATCAATTAGTACAGGAGTTTGCCTCCGAAGCAAACAGAACAGATAACGAAAAAAACAGGATCGCCGGTGAACTGACTATCCTGCAGAAGGAAAAAGCAGACGCAGAATCCCTGCTGAAAACTGCTGAAGAAGAAAACCTGAGAATTGAGAAAGAATACAACTCTTTAATTGCTTATGAAAATGAAATAAAGCTTGAGCTCGAACGTGCTCTTGGTGAAGTAAAAAATCTTGATAGCCTGTTTACGCAGTCAAGACTTAATATTGATAATTTGAATTCTTCAATAATCTCAAGACAGAAAGATATTCTGCAATCCGAAAATGAACTTGCCGAACTGGAAAAAATAATAAAACAGAAAAATACCGGGCTTGAAAAAGTTAAAGAGGACAAAAACTCCTTGATAGGTGAACTGGAAAAAACAGAACTCAATTATGTGAGTGTTAAAGCAGAAGCTACCAGAGCGGATGAGGAACAGGATAAAATCCGTGCTTCAAGGGATTCTCTTCTGGATAGTAACAGAGACCTCGAAATAAAATTAAGCGAGCTTGAAATTAAAAAACAAAACCTGGTTGAACACATTTCGGAAGAATATGGATTAAAAGTTCAATTAAAGAATTTTGATGATCTTCCCTTGTTCAATTTTGATGAAAAGAGAAATGATGTGCATGAAATGAGGCAGAGAATTAAAAGCCTTGGCCCGATAAACCTGCTCGCATATTCAGAATTTGAAGAAGAAAAGAAAAGAATGGAGTTTCTTGTTCAGCAGAGAAATGACCTGATAGATTCTGAAAGAGATATTATTAAAACAATTGAGGAAATAAATCGTGCGGCACATACACAGTTTATGAGCACCTTCGAAGCAATCAGGAACAATTTTATAAGGGTATTCAGGAGTCTGTTTAATCCGGGCGATGAAGCTGATTTGCGGCTTGAAGAAAGTGAAGATCCCCTGGAGGGTAAAATTGAAATAATTGCTAAACCAAAAGGTAAACGTCCAACATCTATCGAACTTCTTTCAGGCGGCGAAAAGACTCTTACGGCTATTGCTCTGCTCTTTGCAATCTACCTTGTAAAGCCCAGTCCGTTCTGTATCCTTGATGAAATTGATGCCCCGCTCGATGATGCAAACATCGACCGGTTTACTAACCTGATAAAAGAGTTTAGCAATAATACCCAGTTTATTGTGGTTACGCACAACAAAAGAACTATGGAGTCTGCTCAGACACTTTACGGTGTTACTATGCAGGAAGAAGGTGTTTCTAAGATTGTAAGCGTTAAGTTTGATGAAGAATTAAATGTTGTTGCTTAATTTCTTTTTCTGTCCTTTCAGAATACTTCACTATTTAAATGTATTTATTATTTAAGTAACCGGTTTTGTGCTTTTGTTTTTAAACCGATGATTTTTTTGATTAACCGCAATGAATAAATCTTTTAAAATATTTACTGATTTCGATGGTACAGTTGCAAAGAAAAATGTGGGCGAACTGCTTTTCAGAACTTTTGATCGCCATAATCTTGCCGGTAAAATCATTCAGGATTTTAATGATGGCAAAATTACTTCCAGGCAATGCTGGACACAACTATGTGCTTGTTTAGAATCTGTAAATATTAACAAACTGGAAAGTTTTATCCTTAAAATGGAAATTGATCCCGGCTTTCATCAGTTTGTAAACTACTGCAATGAACGCAATTTCAGCCTGATGATACTCAGTGATGGTTTTGATTTTTACATTAAAAAAATCCTTTTACGGGAAAATCTTGGAAGTGTAAAATTTTACAGTAATTCCCTCACCATCACCGGCGATGGCAAGCTTGTTCCTTCGTTCCCGTACTTTGATGAAAGCTGTCTCTGTTCTGCTAATTGTAAAAGAAATCATATTATAGATAAAAGCGGAGAGAACGATTTTACTGTTTTTATCGGCGATGGAAATTCAGACAGGGACACAATAGAATATGTAGATTTCATTTTTGCCAAAGATGATTTACTCAGGCATTGTGAAAAGCAAAGAATTACTTATTTCCCTTTCAATAATTTTTTTGATGTTTTGAAAAAACTGGACGAGCTTAACTCTAAAAGAAAATTAAAGAAAAAACACCAGGCTTTTCTGAAAAGACGGGAAGCATATTTAGCGGAGTATTAACTAAATGAATCAATTTGCAGCCAGATTATTTAAATACCGGAGTTACACGCCGATTCCTTTCCTGATTATTATGCTTGTCTTTCATAATTCAAGCGCTTGGAGTCTTGCAGTTGGGTTTCTGATTGCGCTTGCAGGCGAAGCTTTGAGGTTGTGGGGCGTGAGTTGGACGGGCAGCGAAACCCGGACAACAGGGCATACCGGCGGAACATTCTTAATTATCAGCGGTCCATTCGCTTTTGTAAGAAACCCGCTTTACATCGGCAATATTTTTATGTACCTCGGGCTGGGAATAATGTCGTTTGCGCTCTTCCCGTATCTACAGATAATTGCCATACTTTATTTCTTCATTCAGTATTATTTCATTATAAAAATTGAGGAACAATTTCTGCTGGAAAAATTTGGCAAAGATTATTCCGATTATAAAAAAAACGTTCACGCAATCATTCCGGGTTTAACGCCTTATAAAAACCCCGCCGTGGTGCAGCCGGCCTTTAATTTAAAAGCAGGATTACGTTCCGAGAAAAGATCCCTGCAAGCATTTCTTGGTACATCATTAATAATATTTTTAATCTGGTTAATTAAGGTTTATTACTGATGCCGCAGAAGAATAAAAATTTGTTAATAATTGCGGGTGAAGTCTCGGGCGATCTTATCGGAGCTTCCCTGGTTAAAGAGCTTAAAAAGATGGATGCTGATCTGAACCTTGCAGGGATTGGCGGCAACAGAATGAAAACCGCCGGTTCGGAGCTGATCTTCCATATCGATCAAATGTCATTTCTTGGTTTTGCTGAAGTCTTAAAACATTTGCCTTTCATCAGAAAAGTCCGTAGCAGAATAATTGCACTGGCGGAAGAAAGACAAATCAGGAATGCAATACTCATTGACTATCCGGGCTTCAATTTGAACCTGGCAAAAAAACTTAAAGCACGCGGTATAAAAATTATATATTATGTCTCCCCGCAGGTTTGGGCATGGGGCAGCAGCAGGTTAAAAAAAATGAAGATGCTTGTTGATGAAATGCTTGTTGTTTTTCCGTTCGAAAAAAATTTGTATGAGAAGCATAACATAAATGTACACTTTGTCGGGCATCCGCTTGCAGAAAGAGTAAGTAATTATAAATTTTTAACACGGGAAGAATTATATAATAAATTTGAACTTGATAGCAGTAAAGAAATACTTCTTTTGATGCCCGGAAGCAGAATGCAGGAGATAAAAAAAATATTTCCGGAAAGTTTGAAAGCTGCAATAAATATTGCCGGCAGGTTTAATATGCAGGTAGTTGTAGCCTGCTCTGATAATTTGAACGAATCAGTTTTCAAAAATGTTTATAGTTACAATAATATCCCGGTTGTAAAAGGATTCAACTTCGACCTTATGAAACATGCAAAGTTTGGAATTATTAAATCCGGAACATCAACACTTGAAGCAGCTTACTTTGCACTTCCTATGATAATTGTTTATAAGACCAGTTTGTTTACCTATCTGATTGTAAAGAAGCTGATTACCCTGGATAAAATAGGAATGGCAAATATTCTTCTTGGTGATAAAATAATACCTGAGCTGATTCAGGATGATGTAAACGAAGATAAGATTGTCTCAGCCGCAGATAAAATTTTGTCCGATAAAGCTGCTTATGAAGCATTAAAAGAACGGCTGAAGGATGTTAGAGAGAAACTTGGTAAATCCGGTGCTTCAGAAAGAGCGGCAAATATTATTTATCAATTTATAAATGAAGCTTAAGCAAATCAATCAGACAGTTCTGAGGTTTTTAGGCACTTATTTCTCCTTTGGCGCTCTTACTTTACTATGCAAAAGCTTAAGAGTTGTAAAGGTAAATTATTCTGTAATAGAAGAGCTTAAGCAGGAAAAAAAGAATTTCGTGCTGGCTTTTTGGCACGGGACCATGCTGCTTCCATGGTATTTGCATGCCGCCCCCGATATGGCTGCACTTACAAGCAAAAGCAAGGATGGTGATTTGCTGGCGAAACTTCTGAAAAAATGGAAATATAAAGTCGTGCGTGGTTCCAGCAGTTCCGGTGGCAATGTTGCACTAGGCATGATGGTTGATTTTGCAAAGAACAACTTCTCGATTGCAATTACCCCGGACGGACCGCGAGGACCACGTCACATTTTTAAAGCCGGCGCTGTGATTGCAGCAAAACGATGTGGCGTGCCTGTTGTACTTGCGGGAGTTGGTTATAAAAATAAAAAAGTATTAAACAACTGGGATAGGTTTGAAATACCATATTTTTTTTCCAGGGCTAAAATTGTCTATTCCGAGCCGGTATACGTTCAACCGGATTCGAACTATGAACAAACATCAGGAATTATATCATTCTGCGAAAAAATATTAAACGATCTTCAAGATGATGCACAAAAATTCTGATACAAATAGCTGATGAGTTTCCTGAAAACAATATTGCTTCCGTTTGTACCGGTATATTTCATTATTGTCTGGATACGAAACTTTCTGTTCGATAAAAAATTTTTTAAAAGCACTACGGTAAAAGCCAAAGTAATTTCTGTGGGCAACATTACTATCGGCGGGTCGGGAAAAACACCGGTTACAATTTACCTTGCAGAGCTGCTTAAGAACAACGGTATTAAGGTTGGTGTTTTAAGCCGGGGCTACAGAAGAAAATCCCGGGGTTACCTGCTTGTTTCCGACGGCAATAAGATTCTTACTTCTGTGGAAAGCAGTGGTGATGAAATGTACCATACGGCACTTGATTGTAAAGTACCGGCGGCGGTAAGTGAAAACAGGGTTAAGGGTGCAGAAAAATTAATTTCGGCAACCGGCGTAAACACAATTGTTCTTGACGATGCTTTTCAGCACAGGTGGATTTACCGTGACCTGGATCTGGTCGTGCTCGAGCAGCGGTTTTTAACAGAGCATGATTTTCTTAATAAGTTTCTTCTGCCTGCCGGAACTTTGAGAGAGCCCTTCACCTCATTAAAAAGAGCAGATGCAGTAATCATTAATAGAAAATTTACAGCAATTAAAAACATTCCGGAGCAGTATTCAAAATACTGGAATGGTAAAAGAGTTTTTACAGGATTTTATAAGGCGATCGGGTTTTATGACTTAAAAAGTAATGATATGTTTTCACCAGAAGAATTTGAAGGTCAGAAAAGTCTTGTGGTTTCGGGTATAGCCAGACCGTTTTCTTTCCTGAATGTTTTAACACAGACCAAAGTCGATACTAAAAACCGGCTTATCTTCAGGGATCATAAGCACTATTTACCTGCGGATATTCAATTAATTAGAAAGCGGTTTTATTCAACAAATTCGCATTCCGTGGTAACTACAGAAAAGGATGCTGTAAAATTAACTCAATTTTCAAGAGAATTAGACGACATAGACATATACTACCTTAAAATAAAATTTCAGATTGATGATGAAGATTCCTTTAAGGGGTTTATTTTTAAAGCTTAAAAATTTTTCTTTTAATATAAAACACAGAAAATCTAATTACGGAGGAATTTAAATGCCTAAGAAACCGAAATACGTTTATTTCTTCGGGGGAAACAGAGCCGAAGGTAAAGCAGAAATGAAAGCACTTCTTGGTGGTAAAGGTGCAAACCTTGCAGAGATGGTAAATATAAAATTACCTGTGCCTGCCGGTTTTACTATCACAACAGAAGTATGCACTTATTATTACAAGAACAATAAAAAATATCCGAAAGAACTTAAAAGCCAGGTACTTGACGCACTCAGAAAGGTAGAAAAAGTAATGGGTGCAAAGTTTGGCGATGCTTTAAACCCTTTGCTTCTTTCTGTCAGAAGCGGTGCAAGAGCTTCAATGCCGGGTATGATGGATACAGTTCTTAACCTGGGGCTAAATGATATAACAGTTCAGAGTTTAATCAGAAAAACTAATAATGCCCGGTTTGCTTACGATTCATACAGAAGATTTGTTCAGATGTACGGTGATGTCGTTCTGGGCTTAAAGCCAGAATCCAAGCACGACGAAGATCCTTTTGAAGTTATACTTGAAAATAAAAAACACTCGCACGGTTTTAAATTCGATACTGAGCTTACAGCAGAACATCTGAAAGAACTGGTTGAAGAATTTAAAGCAGCAATTAAAGAAAAAACAGGGCATGAATTTCCTTCTGACCCGATGGAACAATTGTGGGGTGCAATAGGGGCAGTTTTCGGCTCCTGGAATAATGAACGTGCTATTGTTTATCGAAAGCTCAACAACATCCCAGCTGATTGGGGCACGGCTGTTAATATTCAGTCCATGGTTTTTGGAAATATGGGCGAAGATTCGGGTACAGGTGTTGCATTTACAAGAGATCCTGCCTCCGGCGAAAATATTTTCTACGGCGAATACCTTTTTAATGCCCAGGGCGAAGATGTTGTTGCAGGAACAAGAACACCTCATCCCATTGAAGAATTAAAAAAAGATGATCCTAAAATTTACCGTGAGCTGGATAGTTACAGGAAAATTCTTGAAAAACATTACAAAGAAATGATGGATATTGAATTCACAATTCAGCAGGGTAAATTATGGATGCTTCAGTGCCGTGTTGGTAAAAGAACCGGCTTTGCTGCAATCAAAATGGCAGTGGATATGGTAAAGGAAAAATTAATTACAAAAGAAGAAGCAATATTGCGTATTGATCCGAACCAGCTTAACCAACTGCTTCGTCCCATCTTCGATCAGAATGAAAAAAGCAGAGCCATTTCTTCAGGAAGGCTTATTGCAAAAGGATTGAATGCCGGTCCCGGTGCCGCCTCAGGTAAAGTTGCTTTGAGTGCACAGGATGCAGAAGAAATGGCGGCAAAAGGCGATAAAGTTATTCTTGTAAGAATTGAAACTTCACCCGAAGATATTAAAGGTATGAATGCATCTGAGGGAATTTTAACTGCACGCGGCGGAATGACTTCTCATGCTGCTTTAGTTGCCCGGCAAATGGGTAAAGTTTGTGTAGCCGGCTGCGGTGCCTTAAAGATTAATTATAAAGACAGAACTATCTCTGTTGATGGTATGAGCGAACCGATTAAAGAAGGTGACTTTATTTCCATTGATGGCACCACCGGGGAAGTAATTAAGGGTAAGCTTGAGACCAGACCCTCTGAAGTAATACAGGTGCTGATTTCAAAATCTATGCAGGCAAAAGAATCTGCCGTTTATAATACATATTCCAGTTTACTTAAGTGGGCTGATGAAATAAGAAAACTTCGGGTAAGGACTAATGCCGATCAACCCGACCAGGCAAGCAATGCAATTGCATTTGGTGCCGAAGGAATTGGTCTGTGCAGAACCGAGCATATGTTTTTTGGCGGCGACAGAATTACTTCAGTAAGAAAAATGATAGTTTCTGATACTATTGAAGAAAGAAAAGCTGCTTTGGCTGAACTTCTTCCATTACAGAGAGAAGACTTTGAAGGTATATTTGAAGCAATGAAAGGTTATCCGGTTACTATAAGAACTCTTGATCCACCGCTTCACGAATTCCTTCCTCATTCAAATGAAGAGATTGCTCAACTAGCTGCAGATCTTGGAATTGATCAATCAAAATTAAAGGCAAAAATTGAAAGTCTTCACGAATTTAACCCTATGCTTGGCTTCAGAGGATGCAGACTGGGAGTAGTTTTTCCTGAGATTACGGAAATGCAGGCAAGAGCTATAATTGAAGCAGCTGTTAATGTATCAATGAAAGGAATTCCTGTTAAGCCCGAAATTATGATTCCGCTGGTTGGGCATGTAAATGAATTCATTCTCCAGGAAGAAATTGTGAGACGTGTTGCTAAAGATGTTATGAATGAAAAAGGAAAGAAAATTAATTACCTGGTTGGAACTATGATAGAACTTCCGCGCGCAGCTTTAACTGCCCATGAAATTGCAGGCAGGGCAGAGTTCTTCAGCTATGGTACAAATGACCTTACTCAAACAACTTTCGGCTTATCCAGAGATGATTCGGGTAAATTTCTGCCGCTCTATGTTCAGAGCGATATTCTTCCAGCAGACCCTTTTGAAACCCTTGACCAGTCGGGTGTTGGGCAGCTTGTAGAAATAGGTACTAAAAAGGGCAGGTCAGTTCGTAAGAACCTTAAAGTTGGCATATGCGGTGAGCACGGCGGCGACCCTGCTTCGGTAGAGTTCTGCCACAGGGCTGAACTGGATTATGTAAGCTGTTCGCCTTTCAGGGTACCAATTGCCAGGCTTGCGGCTGCAAGAGCAGTTATTAATGAAAAGAAGCTTAAGAAATCAGCTTCAAAGAAAAAAAGTAAATAAATTATTAGCGGATGATTAATCATCATCCGCTTTCAAATAATAATTTCGAAGGATGAAGAATGATGAAACTATCAGATTTCAGCTATACACTTCCAAAAGCATCAATTGCAAAATATCCCGTCTCTCCAAGGGATAAAGCAAAACTCCTGGTGATAAACAGGCAGACACAGGAACTGGAGAGTAAAAGATTTACAAATATTATTGATTATATGTCTAAAGGCGATATCCTGGTTGTAAATGAAACGCGTGTATTTCAGGCAAGACTTTTCGGTAAAAAGGAAAAAACAAATGCAAAGATAGAAGTGTTTCTGCTGAGAGAATTGAATGCCAAAGAATGTATTTGGGATGTTATTGTAGACCCGGCAAGAAAAGTAAGAATAGGAAATAAAATTTACTTTAATGATAAGCTCTGGTGTGAGGTAATTGATAACACAACTTCCAGGGGAAGAACTGTAAGGTTTAATCAGCCGGGTAATGTATTCAGAGCTGTGGAAAAGATAGGCGTAACCCCGCTGCCGCCTTACATCAAACGCGAAGCTGAGCCATCTGATAAAGAAAATTACCAGACAATTTTTGCCAGAGTTGATGGTGCAGTTGCTGCACCAACTGCAGGTTTGCATTTTACACCCGGACTTCTCACAAAAATTAAAAACAAGGGCATTACCGTGGTGCCGGTTATTCTTCATATCGGGCTGGGCTCATTCAGACCGGTGGAGGTAGAAGACCTTACCAAACATAAAATGGATTCGGAATACTTTGAGATACCGCCGAAGTCCGCTGAAAAAATTAATAAAACAATGGAAAGCAAGCACAACGTTTTTGTAGTGGGAACAAGCACCTGCCGCGCTCTCGAAACCAGCACAACCGCCGAAGGTTTCGTAAAGCCCAACAGCGGCTGGACTGATAAATTCATTTATCCGCCTTACGATTTTAAAATCACTCAGAAGCTGATTACTAATTTCCACATGCCTGAATCAACTTTGCTGATGCTCGTTTGTGCATTAGCTGATACTGATTTAGTTCTTAAAGGATATAAAAAAGCCCTCAAAGAGAAATATCGTTTTCTAAGCTACGGCGATGCGATGTTAATCTTATAATTAGGAGAATAGTTTCTATTCGATTAAA
>CAZXGJ010000069.1:0-16893 GCA_964639955.1 uncultured Ignavibacteriaceae bacterium | reverse complement strand
TGGAGAAAACAAAAAAGAAGATTTATTAATTAATAATCAGAGGGTTGCTTATCTTTGTGTCTAATTTAGAAGGTACAGTTCATTTTATAGTTATAAACAGCACTTCCCACCTTTATTAAAGAATGGTTATTATTTATCTTTCCTATCAATTTTCTAAAAATGATGAAAAACGGAAATAAAAATATTGCGGTAGTTGCTTTAAGCGGCGGGCTTGATAGCTGTGTAACAGCAGCAATCGCAAAAATAAATCACAGACTTGCACTGCTGCATGTTAATTACGGACAAAGAACCGAAAAAAGAGAGCTTAAAGCATTCAATGATATTGCCGGTTACTATAACGTAGAAGAAAGAATGGTTGTAGACTTATCTCATCTTTCTGCAATAGGTGGTTCCTCTTTAACAGATACGAGAATAGAAGTCTCGCAAGCAGATTTATCGAACAAAGAAATTCCGGCTTCCTACGTTCCTTTCCGGAATGCAAACATACTTTCAGCATGCGTTAGCTGGGCAGAAGTTTTAATTGCGAAAGCAATATTCATTGGCTCAGTGTTTGAGGATTCTTCCGGCTATCCGGATTGCAGACCCGAATTCTTTAAAACCTTTGAGGATGTAATCAGGACCGGAACAAAACCAGAGACATCAATAAAAATTGAGACACCAATCATCCACATGGCAAAAGCCGAGATTGTGAAAAAAGGAATAGAGTTGAACGCTCCTTTACATTTAACATGGAGCTGCTATAAGAATGAGGATGTTGCTTGCGGCGAATGTGATAGCTGCGCACTGCGGCTAAGAGGCTTTCAGCAGGCAGGTGTTGTAGATCCGATTCGTTATAAAGTAACACCGAATTACTCTAGTTAACTTACTATTGTCATTCCCACGAAAGTGGGAATCTATTTAATTATATAAAAATGAAGCAATATTATGTTTACATTTTAGCAAGTAAGAAAAATGGGACTCTATATGTTGGAATGACAAACGATTTAAAAAGAAGAGTGTATGAGCATAAAAATAATTTGATTGATGGTTTTACAAAGAAATATGATGTGAATAAATTAGTTTATTTTGAGATGACTAACGAGGTTCAAGATGCTATCATTCGAGAGAAGAGGCTAAAGAAATGGAAACGACAATGGAAAATAGAATTGATTGAGCAAGTGAATCCTGCATGGAATGATTTATATTTTGAATTGACATAACAAATTATGGATTCCTGCTTACGCAGGAATGACAGTCTCATTGGAATGATCGACTTAAATAGTTCATAATCATAAGGCGAAAAAATGAAAAACAAAAAAAAACTGTTAGAAACATTCAAAAATGAATTCACCAACAGGGATTATACTATCATCCATACAGCACCGGAATTTACATCGCTTTGTCCAAAGACCGGTCAACCGGATTTTGCAACAATTACAATTGAATACATTCCCGATAAGCTTTGCGTTGAATTAAAATCGCTTAAGTTATATCTTAATTCTTACCGGAGCGATGGTCTTTTTTATGAAAGCGCAACAAATAAAATTCTAGACGACCTCGTTGCAGTCTGTAAGCCGCGTTATATGCTTATTAATGCTAATTTCAATGTGCGTGGCGGTATTTCATCCTTGGTAAAAGCGGTCTATTGTAAAAAAGGCTTTAAGCTGAATGGTCTGCGAAAACATTAAATAAAATCTAATGATGCATACTGATATAAAAAATAAGTTTATTTCCAGGCGCGGTGAACTGTTTTCAGAACACCATAAACAAACAGATTCTCTGAACTTCAGCAAGGAGTACAGCCTGCTGATTGAAAATGTGATAAGAGAAATTGCAGAAAATAATAAATACGATTTTGTGGTTGCATCTGCCGGAAGCTTTAGCAGAAGAGAATTATCACCTTACTCGGATATCGATTTAATTTTTATTGCCGAGTCGATCGATAAAAATGAAACCGAAATAACCGGACTAATTACCCGGTTGTGGGATAACGGTCTTGAAGTATCGCATACTGTAAGAGATTTTTCCGATATACAAAAATATCTGCACGACGATCTTCACACATTTACCCAGTTTTTCGAAACGCGCTACCTGTTCGGCTCTGAAATGATTTATAAAAAATGGAATGATGATCTTCTGAACATCGTTACCGATGAAATTAAAGTCGATCTGCTCACACGAATGATAAATGAATTTGAAGAGAGGTACAAAAAGCATGGAGATTCACCCAAAGTGCTGGAGCCGAATGTTAAGCTTTCTGCCGGGGGTCTGCGCGATCTGCAGGCAGTGGAATGGATGTACATCTTTAAAAATAAAATTCTACTGAACAAGCAGCAGGAAACAACTCAGATTGAGGCATTCCTTAAGATGCTTCGCGAAAACAATATGGTCTCGTCGGAGGAAGGAATGAGACTGCTGAGCAGTTACAAGCTCCTGCTTACTATAAGAAACTTGCTGCATCTTCATTCAAAACAAAAGACCGATCGCTTCGAATTCTCTGATCAGATAAGGATTGCCAAAATATTCGGTTTCGACGAAGCTCACCTGGCTGATTTTATGAAGATCTATTTCAAAGCTGCCATAACCATCAACCGTTTTTCTAAAACAATTATCAAGCAATATTACGATGAACTGATTGCATCCCTTCCGGATTCGCTTACTATTACTCTCGATGACGACTATGAGCTGAAAGGTAACATTATTTCTCAGCGGGGCAGCAGCGATCTTACGCTTTCTGATATCCTGAGAGGATTCTATTACAGGGGTCTTCATTCTGCAAGATTTGACAGAGAGCTCAGGTCTTCAATAATAGAAAAGATGGAAACCTCGGAAGATCTATCCTGGCAGGAAGGTGAATCATCGGTTTTCTTCAGAGAAATATTAAAGCTGCCAAGGAATGTGGGAACGACGCTCGCGGTAATGAATGAGCTTGGGGCACTTGGTGCTATAATTCCGGAGTTCAAAGAGCTCAACGGATTCCTGCAGCACGGTGTTTATCACTGCTACACTGCCGATGAACATACTCTTATTGCAATTCAGAATGTTGAAAAACTTGAGAATGAAGATTCTTCGCTCGGCTGGATTTACAAAAGAATTTACGAAAAAGAAATTCTCTTCCTCGGGCTGATTTTCCACGATATTGCCAAGCCAATTAATATTGCAGGACATGAGATCATCGGCGCCGAAATGGCTTCTTCAATTATGTACAAACTGGGCTACAGCGAAGAAGAGATTGATAAAGTTTGCTTCCTTGTAAGAAACCATCTTTTTATGGAGCAGACAGCTTTCAGAAGAAACCTGAATGACCCTGAAACGCTTAACAATTTTGCGCAAAAAATTAATACCATCGAAGAGCTCGATCTTCTTTACCTGCTTACTTATGCCGACCTCTCGGCAGTAAATACGGCAGTATGGACAAACTGGAAAAGCGAGCTTCTTGCAGAGCTTTACAGGAAGACGCGTGCTATGCTTGCAGATAAAATCTCCGGTGAAGAACTATTATTCTCTTCAACCTATCTTATACCGACAGAAATAAGCCAGCATTCCGCTTCAATTTCGGAAATTCATGTTAAAGACCACATAGAATCCATTGACGATGCAGCGTATTCTCATCATTTCTCTCCGGAAGAAATTGCAAATCATATCGAAGAGATTAATAAAGGAAATTCCCTTTCCGTACTCTTTAAAGAGTTAAATGGATTCACCAGCATAACCGTGATCACAAGGGATTTCCCCTCGCTGCTTTCAAAAATATGCGGCGTTCTTGCCATAAGCGATGTTAACATTCACGATGCCAAAATCTTTACCAGGAAAGACGGAATTGTAATAGATACTTTTAATGTAACCGATTTCCGGACACATCAGAAAATCGAAGCCGGCAGATTTGAAAAAATACAATCGAAAATGGATGCCGCTATAAACGGAATCCTGCAGTTAAGCAAGGAAGTAGCTTCACTTAAAACCAGATGGTGGAGGATTGAAAGCAAGCTGTTTAAGAAATCAGGACAAATTAAAATAGCTTTTGAAAACCATGAACGATATACCATAATTGACGTTCATTCACCCGACAGACTGGGATTTTTATATCACGTTACCAGCAAGATGAATGAACTTGGGTTAAACATCTACTTTGCAAAAATTGCCACGCAGGGAGATCTTATCGTTGATGCTTTCTATGTGCTTGGGAGAAACAATAAAAAAGTTTCACCCAATGATTATGAGTTTATCAAATCAGAATTAACATCTGCCATAACAAAAATATTATAAGGCTTCAATTGAACTCAGAGGACAGACGGAAACCTATAGGAATATTCGATTCAGGAATCGGCGGTTTAACGGTTGTTAAGAGATTTGCTGCAACTCTCCCGAACGAAAATATTATTTATTTCGGTGATACAGCTCGTGTTCCATATGGTTCAAAATCAAATTCAACAGTGATTGAATATTCAATTCAGAATACAAATTTTCTGTTGCGGAAAAATATTAAAGCACTTGTAGTTGCGTGCAATACTGCATCTTCAATTGCAATTCCCGATCTTAAAAAGATGTTCGATATTCCTATCATCGGGATGATTGAACCCGGTTCGAAGATGGCTTTGAAGAAAAGCAAGAATAATAAAATCGGAGTCATCGGAACAAGAGCTACAATAAATAACCTCGCCTACTCAAAAGAAATTAAAGGAATAAACAGTTCCGCACAGGTGTTTGAAAAACCCTGCCCGCTTTTTGTTCCTCTCGCAGAAGAAGGATGGATAAATCACAAGGCGACACACGAAATAGCTGAAGAGTACTTAAAAGAACTTCGTGAAGTTGGAATTGATACTTTAGTCCTTGGCTGTACGCACTACCCAATATTATCTGAGGTAATTCAGAAAGTTATCGGAAGCGACGTTACACTAATTGATTCCGGAGTTGCTTCTTCGGAAGTGATTATATCTGAGCTTGAGAAACTCAATTTACTCTCCGACTTGAAAACCGTCGGAAGTCAAGAATATTACGTAAGCGATATACCGGCAAAGTTTAAAGAAGTGGCCGAGTTGTTTCTTGGAAGAGAAATTAACCACGTCCACAAAGTTGATTTGGAAGTATTGATTTCAGAGCATTAAAAAATTATTAAATCTCCCTTATCTCACCCTCAAATATTTTCTTAAGGATTTTTCGTTCAGTTGTTTTACTTAGAGCGAGCATCAGTTTTATTCTGGCTTTTTGACCATTCAAATAATCTGTGAAAATTACTCCAAGATCGTGAAGATGTTTTCCCGCACCGGGATAACTGTAAATGTAATCTGTTTCTCCTGCAGGACACCGGGAAGTAAGAACGACCGGAATTCCTTTTTGAACAACATATTTAATCCCCTCGAATGCTTTTGGCGGAACATTGCCTATACCGAGTGCTTCTACTACCAGCCCATCAACACCGCTATCAGCAGAGAATTTAAAAAACTTTTCGTCCATCCCGGCATAAACGGTCAGCAAATCAACATTGCAGTTAACCTTCTTCGTCCTGATTAATTCCTGATGCCGCGGGGTACGGTTGTAAATTACTTTTCCTCTCTGAACAAATCCCAGCGATCCGAAATCCAGACTCTGGAAAGTTTCGAATTCATTTGAGTAGATCTTTGTTACTTCACTTGCAGCGTTCACTTCGCCGTGCATGCAAACAAGAACTCCCAGCCCGAAGGAATTTTTATTTAAACAGACAGAAATAGAATCAAGAAGATTCCGAGGTCCGTCCCAATCTGGTTCGGAGCTGTTTTTCATCGAACCTGTCAGGACAATCGGGGTATTCGTTTTAATTGTAAGGTCAAGCAGAAAAGCAGTTTCTTCCAGTGTATCTGTACCATGTGTAATTACAACTCCATCGTATTGCTTTTCTTTCATTTTCTTTTTTAACTGAATAGAAAGCTCCATCATTATTTCCGGAGTCATATGCGGACCCGGATATTGACCAAAATCGTAACAAGTGATATAAGCAATCTTTTTTACCTCGGGAATTTTATTTATAAGCTGCTTGCCGGAGTATCTTGGCAATACACCTTTTGAAGTTTTATCAGGTCGCATAGAAAATGTACCACCTGTAAATACTATCAGAATTTTTTTATTTCTTGTACCCATTAAATTTCTCTGTTTGTTTGACCTCAAAAAATTACAAAAAGCTAATATAACTTAAAGCATATTTAATAAGGGAACTATCTTTTTACTTGATGCTGATTTATAGTTAAAGTAATTTTGCAATAAAAAGAGAGATAATTATGTTAATGGTAGAAAATGTTGATTTAACCCCTAATCCTCACGCACTGAAATTTATTTTGAGTGAAAGACTGCTTAACTATGAAACCAGGCAATATACCAGTGAGGAATCGGCAGCAAATGATCCGTTTGCAAAAGGGATTTTTGATATTGATGGTGTAGTTTCAGTGTTTTATATGGATAAGTTTGTAACAATCGAAAAATCCCCCGATGCAAACTGGGGGCAGATACAAAGACCTTTCATAGAATTTTTAAAATCGTTTGACTCTAAACAAATTCCCGAAGAAAAAATTACCGCCCCCACTGCGGAAGAAGAAAACGAACTGCTGAAAAAAATAAATGAACTGCTCGACAGGAAAGTAAGACCGGCACTCGCAGGAGACGGCGGCGGTTTGCAGGTACTTGGCATTGAAGGCTATAAAGTAAGTATACGTTACCAGGGCGCCTGCGGAAGCTGCCCCAGCGCTATAACAGGTACCTTGATGGCCATCGAAGGGCTGCTAAGAAGGGATATCAATCCTTCGATTGAGGTTATTGCTGCCTGAGATTCTATAAAATTTCCAGTCAGAGAGTTAAAATTTCAGCTCTAAATTAAACTATTTGAGTTCAGAAACCTTGCTTATATCACTAAGCTGTACAAATTTTTCGCAGAATTTGTAATTACCCTTGCTGGTTTTTGCTGCCTTAATAAATTTAACAGTAATATGATCTGATTTTTTCTTCTTTTTTAACTTATCCGAGAAAGATTGCTGTTTTGCCATATTTTACTCCATATATTTGAGGCGTAAATATATTAAAATCAATTTATTTATAAAATCCGGGCATTTATTTATGAGTAGGATTTAAATTGCCCCGGCTGAAACATATTAATTAATGTATCATCTAACTGCTATTAAATAATTCTGGCATAAAAATTCGTTGTTTATTAGAATTTTAATGTTTAGCTTAAATCTCTAAAAATTTGAAGAAAATATGTTGTTATTAGCAATAATAGTAATTTTATCATATTTAGTCGGCTCAATTCCTAACAGCATCCTGATCAGCAGAGCTGTAGGTGGAATAGATATCCGCAATCATGGTAGCGGTAATGCTGGTGGAACCAATGTTATGAGGGTCTTGGGCTGGAAATACGGATTATTGGTTATCGCTCTCGATACATTGAAAGGGGCAATAGCAGTTATCCTTGTTGCAAGATTGCATTTCGGACCGCTTCCCTTTGAAAACGCTTCCCCTTTTGATGATTTCACTTTAGTTCAGATTATTGCAGGTATCTCTGCGGTAATCGGTCACATCTGGACAATCTTTGCGGGATTCAAGGGCGGAAAGGGAATTGCTACCGCACTTGGTATGCTATTGATGCTTATTACTGTTGATATGCTTATTGCAGTAGGAATTTTTACAATAGTGGTTTTGATTTCAAGATATGTTTCTCTCGGATCAATTATAGCTGCTATCAGCGTACCTTCTACGCTATTTATTCGTGAAAATTTATTCCATGTAGATATTCCAGGCTACAATACTTTGTTTCCCTTTATAATTGCTATAGCTGCACTGGTAATCTTCACACATCGTAAAAATCTTGTACGACTTGTTAACGGCAGCGAAAATAAGCTTAGTTTCCGGTCAAAGAACCGGATAATAAGAAAGAATTCTAAAATCGGTTAAATGAAAATCTCGGTTTTCGGCGCCGGCGGCTGGGGAACTACCCTTGCAATTCTACTTCATTACAACGGTCACAACGTAACTCTCTGGGAATACAAGAAAAGTTACGCCCGTCAATTAATTAAAAAGCGAATTAACACCGATTACCTTCCCGGGATAAAAATCCCAAAAGAAATTTTAATCACTCCCGACATTGAAGAAGCTTCCGATGACAAAAATCTGATAGTACTTGCGGTCCCTTCACAATTTCTAAGAGGTGTTGTTAAAAAAATAAATTACCACCGGATTGAAGATGCGATACTTGTTAGTGTTTCGAAAGGAATTGAAAAAAAATCTTTAATGACAATGTCACAAATGTTGAAAGATGTTTTTCCGCATATTAATGAAAATCAGATAGGAGTAATATCAGGTCCAAGCCACGCCGAAGAAGTCAGCCAAAGAATACCAACCGCTGTAGTTGCCGCATCTTCAGACATCGAAACTTCAAAAGCGATACAAGCTGCATTTATGACATCTTATTTCAGAGTGTACGCTTCGACAGATATTCTGGGAGTTGAACTCGGCGGTGCATTTAAAAATATTATTGCAATTGGTGCCGGAATAATAGATGGTGCCGGGTTTGGCGATAATACCAAAGCTGCTATTATGACACGTGGAGTTGCTGAAATTTCCAGACTTGGTTTAGCTATGGGTGCAAGACCGGAAACATTTGCCGGACTTTCAGGAATGGGAGATTTAATTGTTACCTGTATGAGCCGACACAGCCGCAACAGGTATGTTGGCGAACAAATTGGAAGAGGAAAAAAGCTAAAGGATGTTTTAAAGTCGATGGAACAGGTTGCTGAAGGAGTCGAAACTACTCGTTCTGCAAAACAATTGGCTGCTAAAAAAGGTATTGAAACTCCGATTACAAACGAAGTTTATAAAATTCTCTTCGAAGATAAAGACCCGGTTAAAGCAACTACAGACCTGATGACGAGAGATATGAAAACGGAATAATTATTTTACTCTGTTACTCTTCCACCTGGCAGCGAGATTCCTTTAATTTTCCTGAAAAGTGATACTGCAAACGAATCTGTCATACCCGAAACAAAGTCGATGATTTTTAATAAACGCAGGTAAAGATCATCGGGTATATCATTTGTTATTCTTCCCGGAAGAAGTGCAAAAACAGATTTATTCTTTGCAGATATTTTTTCAAGATACGCTTCATTGTATGCGCTGATGAAAGTATCAAGTAAACCACCAAGAACCTCGTAGCCTGCGACTTCTCTTTCAACAACGCTGCGTGATTTGTAAATCTTAACTATCGAAATGTCTTTAATATGTTTTAAAGCTTCTGCTCGTTTGATTTCACAGATGAGTTCGTTTTCATACTTTCCTGTTAAAATATTTTTTTCTTCATCCAGAAAAACTTTTGCGATTTCATATACAAGTTCGTTAATTGCAACTGCCCGTAAATATCCAATTCTGTCTTTTTCATCTTTATCCCGGTAATCCTTCAAACTCTGTCTAGAAACTAATGGACGTAATAGTTCTTCAGATTCTTTGAATGAAATCAAACCAAGTCTGAACCCATCTTCAAGGTCCATAACTCTGTAGCAAATATCGTCTGCAGCTTCAACAAGAAATGCAAGCGGATGACGACACCACCAATAAGCGTTTTCACTCTTGATACTATCAAGTCCGGCAGCAGCAGCAACTTCTTTAAAAATATTTTTTTCTGCCTGAAAGAATCCATATTTCCTGTAGGCTTTATTTTGCAAAGATTTATTTTGATTTTTAATAAGTGATTCTCTTGGATACTTAGTTACTGCTGCAAGAGTTGCGTAAGTAAGGTTTAATCCGCCTTTTACTTTTGGATTCTGAAGTTTTGTAATTATTCTGAATCCCTGTGCATTGCCTTCATACTTAATCAGATCAGTCCACTTTTTTTCATCTTTAATTTTTGATTTGAATTTTTGTCCGTTGCCACTTCGGAAATATTCCGCGATAGCATCTTCACCTGAATGACCAAACGGAGGATTGCCTATATCGTGAGCAAGGCAGGCTGCAGCAACAATTTCCCCGAAATGAAATTTCGTAAACCTGCTTTGAAGTAAAGGATTTCTTTTGATGACCGTCTCACCAACAAGATTACCGAGCGATCTGCCAACACAGGAAACTTCCAGACTGTGAGTTAATCTTGTATGAACAAAATCACTTTCGGGCAAAGGGAAAACCTGGGTTTTATCCTGCAGTCTTCTGAATGCCGGTGAAAAGACTATTCTGTCAAAATCTTTCTGGAATTCACTTCTTCCATCCTGAAGCTTTTGTTTAGGCTGGCTCCTGTCGCCAAGCCGTGAATCCGTTAAAAGTTTTTCCCAATCCAAATTTTATTTCCTTCCTGAATTTCTTTTCTAAAATTAAATATAATTTTTCAGAAAGACTTAAATTGATTTTTTTGAGTTTAGCTTAAGCTTAGATTATTTTTCTATTGATGAAATCTGTTTCAAAGAACTCACTAGATGATTCTGTTCAATATCTAAAGTCTGTCGGACCCAAACGAGCAGAATCATTTTCAAAAATCGGAATTAGAACAATTCGTGATTTACTGTTCTATTTTCCTTCCCGTCATCTTGATAGAACAACAGTTTTGACTGCTGCTAAGGCTTATGGCTATCTTATGAACGGTTATGATGGAGAGCTGACTGTAATCGGAAAAGTTTTTGAAAAGGAAAAGAAACGATTTGGTAAGAAGGAAATACTAAAAGTTCAGTTCAGAGATGAAACGGGTTTTTTTGAATGTGTCTGGTTTCAGGGAACAAAATATTTTTATTCCGTCTTTAATGAAGGGGATGTTTTCGCCATCTCATCGAAACCGGATAAATCAAAATATGGTGCGTTACAGTTTATCCATCCTGATTTTGACAGGATAAGCGAAGAAGAGGAGAAAAGCTTTCTGCATACCGGAAAGATTATTCCTTTTTACAGGATTCCAAAAGAACTTAGGTCAGGAAATATTGGCGATTTAAGTTTAAGAAGAATAATCAGTCTTGCAGTAGAAAATTACGTCAGTCTTATTGAAGAAACACTTCCTGAAGAAATCATCGTTCAAAATAATTTATTGAGTATTCCAGAAGCTGTAAGAAATTATCATTTTCCCGAGTCAACAGAAAAGTTAAATCTTGCCCGAAGGAGATTTAAGTTCGAAGAACTTTTCTATCTTGAACTTCTGGTTGCATTGCGAAAACTAAATTATCGGAGTAAACTCACCGGTAATAAGATGAGCATCAAAACAAATCTCGTCCGGAATTTCCTGAAAACACTTCCATTTGAATTAACAAAGTCTCAGTTAAAAGTACTGAGTGAAATAAAGAACGACCTCCTTTCTGATAAACCAATGAACCGGCTTCTGCAGGGAGATGTTGGAAGCGGAAAAACAATCGTTGCATTAATTGCAATGCTTATTGCAGTTGATAATGGATTTCAGGCAGCGATAATGGCACCAACAGAAATTCTGGCTGATCAGCATGCAAAAAATATTTCAGTAATGATGAAAAAGCTCCGGGAAAATTTTCCTGAAAGAGAAATTAGAGTCTCGCTTCTTCTGGGCGGTCAAAAAAAATCTGAAAGAGAAAAAAGACTGCAGGAAATTGAACTTCAGGAAGCTGACATTATCGTTGGAACTCACGCTCTCTTTGAAGAAAAAGTGAATTACAAAAATCTTGGCTTGGTAGTGATTGATGAGCAGCACCGTTTTGGTGTAAGACAGCGGGCAAAACTTCAGAGTAAGGGAAAAACTCCGGAAGTTCTTGTGATGAGCGCAACTCCGATTCCACGAACTATCTCTATGACTATTTACGGAGATCTTGATGTTTCTGTAATTGATGAAATGCCAAAGAACAGGAAGCCGATTAAGACAGTACTTCGCGGTGAGAACAAACTTCCTGAGATTTTTAAATTTATTACAGATAAACAAAAAGCAGGCTACCAGACTTTTATTGTCTATCCTCTTGTTGAAGAATCCGATAAGCTGGAATTAAAAGCTGCTGAAACTTTTTACGAAGAACTGAAGAAGACTTATCTCAAAAATCTGAAACTTGGATTGATTCATGGCAGAATGAACTGGCAGGAAAAAGAAGAGAAGATGCTTCTCTTCCTGAAAAAAGAATTTGACGTACTCGTCTCAACAACTGTAATCGAAGTTGGGATTGACATCCCTGATGCAAACATCATTCTTATTAATGATGCACACAGGTTTGGTCTCTCACAGCTTCATCAGCTAAGAGGAAGAGTCGGAAGAAGTGATAAGCAGGCTTACTGCATCCTCGTAACGAAGGATGAAATTGTACAGTATAATATACAACAGCGACTTGATCTCGATTACCTTTCAAGTGCAATGATAGAAAAATATAAATCTGCTATCAGACTTCAGACGATGGTTAAAACAAATAATGGATTTGAAATTGCTGAAACTGATTTAAAGTTGCGCGGACCGGGAGATATTTTCAGCACGAAGCAAAGCGGCTTCCCTGATTTAAAACATGCAGATCTAATTCACGATGCTGATCTGATCAGCTTAACAAAGAACATTGCGTTCGACCTTATAAATAAAGACCCTTCTCTTGATTCACCATCTAATAGTGTAGTCAGAAAAAATCTTATCAAACATTATTCAGACAACCTTCGTTACGCAAAGATAGCCTGAAAATTTTTTTCTCTCTCCGGAAAATTTTCTCTTCGTTAAAGAAAATCTTCAGAAAAATATTTCATGCACGCTCATAAATTTTTTCATGCACAAACGACGAGTTGATAAAAAAATTTTCTTCACTCGCCCTGTTCATGAAAATTTCCATGAAAAAAAATTTTTAAAAAACTTTTTAAAACATGTTGACTTATATTTTAGAAAGTTTATATTTGGAATAAATCGTATAAAAAAATTTTTATAGGAGAACATATCTTATCATCATTGAGTAACGTTCGTTTAAATGTTGCACTGACATTCAACGTTAAACCGGAAGCTGAAACTTTCCTTGATGAAGTACCCCCAACCCGAAATCCTTCTCAACAAGAGTATAAATTTTCTGTGGATACGTATGCCGAGTGGGATACGTGGGAAACAATAAACGCCGTAAGAGATGCAATCGAAACCATACACAACGTTTCTCTTGTTGAAGCTGATACTGACGCATACGCAAAACTTAAAGAACTAAAACCAGATATTGTATTTAATATTGCCGAGGGGCTGCATGGCTTTAACCGCGAATCGCAGGTGCCTGCGATGCTCGATATGCTTAAGATACCGTACACCGGATCTGATGCGCTGACTCTCGGTATATGCCTGGAAAAATCCAGGGCAAAGGAAATATTAACTTACCACAAAATACCAAACGCAAAATTTTTTGTGGCTTCTCAGCCTGGCGACACAGAAAAATCACAAGCTGATTTCCCGGTAATTGTAAAGCCGGTTTCGGAAGGCTCAAGCAAGGGAATATTTTCTTCTTCGCTGGTAAATACACCGGCTGAATTGAATGATGAAATACTTCGTGTTAAAAACGGCTACAATCAGCCGGCACTGATCGAAGAGTTTTTGCCGGGAAGAGAATTTACAGTTGCCCTGCTTGGAAACGGTGATGAGACTATAGTACTGCCTATAATTGAAATCAGGTACGAAAAATTTCCTGAGAACGTGGTTCCTCTTTATTCCTATGAAGCAAAATGGATACTCGATACGAAGGAAAACAACTTCGATGTATTCGATTGCCCGGCTAGTCTCTCTCCGGCTCTGGAAGAACAAATTAAATCAATTGCAATTAAAACCTACCGGGTGCTGAATTGTAAAGACTGGAGCCGTATCGATTTGCGGCTTGACAAAAACGGAGTTCCGAATGTAATTGAAATAAACCCTTTGCCCGGAATTATGCCTGACCCCAATGAAAATTCGAGCTTCCCGAAAGCAGCGAGAGCTGCAGGTATGTCCTATGAACAGATGATCAGGAATGTATTAAATGCAGCAATAAGGAGATACGCCCTGTTATGACAGAAAACGCCAGAATATTGATTTGCTATAACGCCCCGGTCAGCGTGTTTTCGGTTTATAACGGTAAACGTGCCGATGACGATACAAAAGACAAAGATCTATCTGAAAAAAGTTTTATAAAGGAATTGAACAAAGTTGAAAAATCACTTTCAAAATATTTTAAAGAAGTTGGTTCGCTTGCCATAGATAGAAATTTACGTAAGACCATTAATTACATCAGCACGTATAACCCGGACATAATTTACAATTTTGTGGAATCAGTGGAAGGTATTTCATATTATGAATGGTGTATGACCGGTTTATTTGAGCTTCTGGGATATGAATTTACCGGATGTACCCCGATAACTCTTGGTAACTGTTTAAATAAAAAACTAACCAAGAGTGTATTGAAAGCCAGGGAAATTGCTACCCCCGGTAATATTACACTTAAACCCGGATGCGGGTTCACCGCCAAAGATATTAAATTGTCTTATCCTCTCATCCTTAAATTAAATACTGAAGATGCCAGTATAGGTATTTCGGAGCTTTCGGTTGTTCACAACTACACCGAACTGAGAAAACAGTTCGGGTTTCTGGCAGAAACATACCGGCAGGAAATTATAATCGAAGAATTTATTGAAGGCAGAGAACTTAATGTTGCTGTTCTCGATGGCAATACTTTACCTGTATCCGAAATTGAATTTACGGGACTGCCCGCCGGTATGCCTAAGATTGTAACGTATGACGGAAAGTGGATGGAAGGAAGTTTATATTATAAACATACTATACCGGTAGTTCCTGCCAAACTTGGTGCAGCATTAAGAAAAAGAGTTGAAAAGTCTGCCCTTGCTGCGTATGAAGCTCTCGGCTGCCGGGATTACGCCCGCATCGATATCAGATTAAGCAGAGAAGATATTCCTTATGTAATCGAAGTAAACCCAAATCCTGATATTTCATCTGACTCGGGATTTGCGCGTGCGGCTGCTGCCAGCGGAATAAGTTATGATGATTTGCTTTATACAATTGCAAACTTTGCATTAATCAGAAAGAAGAAAAATGATTCGCAGGCTAAAGCCGGATGATGCAAAAGTTATAGAAGGAATTTTAAATTCGACTCCGAATTTTAGTGATGAGGAAATTAATATTGCGATGGAACTTGTAAACATCGCAGCTAATAATCCGATGCAGAAGGACTATAATTTGTTCGTTTATGAAGAAGATGGCATGATTCTTGGATATCATTGCACCGGTAAGAGACCTTTGACAGACGGCGTCTATGATCTTTACTGGATTGTAACCAATCCTGAACATGGAAAAAAAGGGATTGGTAAGAAACTTTTAGAACATGCAGAAAGTTTTGTTAATGAAAACAACGGCAGGTGGCTGCTGGCTGAAACATCTTCTAAAGATAGTTACTCTGCTACCAGAAATTTTTATATGCGTAATAATTACAGCATAATTTCTGAAATAAATGATTTTTATTCCAAAGGCGATGGTATGATCGTCTTTGGAAAATATTTCAATCACAAGAACAACTGAGGAACTATCATGGAACTTTGGCAGGAAATGGTAAGGGACAGTGTACACACTGTAGACCATGTCGTGGAGAAATTCGGTATCGACCGCAAAACGGCCGAAGATCTGGATGAATTTTTCCAGGCACGTATTAATCCTTACTATTTAAGTCTGATACATTATCCCGGCGATCCAATTTGGCGTCAATGTGTTCCGGCAAAAGCAGAGCTGGAAGACATAGATGCAGAAGAAGATCCTCTCCACGAGGATGAAATGAGTCCCGTTCCAAACATCACTCATCGCTATCCCGATCGTGCACTCTTTCTTGTTACCAGCCAGTGTGGCATTTACTGCCGCTTCTGCACCCGGAAAAGAAAAGTCGGTGACTACGAAAAGATTTCAATGAAAGGACTTGAAAGCGCCTTCACTTATCTTGAACAACATACTGAGATAAGAGACGTGATTCTTTCAGGCGGCGACCCGTTGATGCTGACTGACACAATGCTTGAGAAAATTCTACAGCGTTTACGTGAGATCAAGCATATTGAAATTATCAGACTCGGAACAAGGATGCCTGTTGTGCTTCCTCAAAGAATTACAACTAAACTTGTTAATATGATAAAGAAGTATCATCCGATTTATGTAAATACACATTTCAACCATCCGTGGGAAATCACTCCTGAAAGTTCCAAAGCATGCGAAATGCTGGCTGATGCCGGTGTTCCTGTTGGCAACCAGATGGTTATTATGAAAGGTGTTAATGATGATCCTGCTGTAGTTAAAGAGTTGATGCAAAAATTATTGAGAATAAGAGTTCGTCCATACTATATGTATATGGCTGATGAGACA
Source organism: uncultured Ignavibacteriaceae bacterium (assembly GCA_964639955.1). Lineage (GTDB taxonomy): Bacteria > Bacteroidota > Ignavibacteria > Ignavibacteriales > Ignavibacteriaceae > IGN2. The sequence continues at coordinate 638 of CAZXGJ010000069.1, read as the reverse complement.
AAAGGTGCAAACCACTTCCGTACTTCTGTTGAAACTGGATTAAGAATTGTAGAAGCATTACGTGGACACACAAGCGGTTTGGCAATACCACACTTTGTTATTGATGCACCTGGTGGCGGTGGAAAAATTCCGTTACTTCCAAATTATGTTCTTCATATGGATGAAGAGGAAATAATTCTGCGCAACTTCCAGAATAAAGTTTACAGATATAAAAACTATTCCGATAAAAATAATCCTGAAGGCTTCGGCAGCAAAAAGAAGAAGACTAACGGAAAGAAGACGTCAAAGACGAGTCCTAACGGAAAGCCGGAAAGGAAAAAAGTTGAGGAGCCGGTTTTAGAAGAAGCGTAAAGGATGTATGGTTGTATGACTGAATGATTTTATGATTTAGTTATTAAATGCCATCCTTGTGATGGCATTTTTTATTTCAACTAGTTTTTCCCCTCCTGCCTGAGGAGGGGACGAAGGGGTGGAGGGAGAAAAGTTTAGCAAATAATGTTTATTTAGTTTCACACCACCCCCGGCTTCGGTCTTTGCTGATAAATCAGCTAGGCCCGACAAGAAAGCCGACCCCTCCTTATTTGAGGCTGTGTGAAAATCAACTTTTCACCACTTATGGTTTGAAGTCCATCTCATCC
>CAZXGJ010000068.1:0-17048 GCA_964639955.1 uncultured Ignavibacteriaceae bacterium | reverse complement strand
CTGTTTTTACATTAAACAAATTTAGGAAATTCCATTTCCTTCTGAAGCATTACAGCCTGATCAAATTAAAAAAAAATATCTTTTTATCGATGAAAGTGGTGATCCAAATTTTTATGGTAGTGGAGGTAAATTATTAGTCGGTCAAGTTGGTTATCAGCCATTGTTACTAATTGGTATGATTGAAACTGAAAGTAGAAGAGCACTTAGTAAATCTGTTCGAAAATTTCAAAAATCCTTAGAGGAAGACCCTCTTTTTAAAAATCTACACTCCATTAAGCCCGGCTGGTATTTGCATGCAATTGAGGATCATCCTGATATAAGAACCAGATTTGTTGATCATATTCGTAATCTTGAAGGATTTAGATGTTTTATTGTAATTGGTCGCAAAAATTTAGGTCGTTTCACCCTTAAACATCACAAAAGCCCAACAGAGTTTTATTATGATCTTCTTTATCAATTGTTAAAAGATCGATTGAGGGAAGAAAATGTTGTTTATCAATTATTCCTTGCAAAACGACAGAAAACTAAAATGAATTATTTTGAAGAATCTGTTAGGAATGCAATTGAGAGAGATAATAAACGAAGAAAAAATCCTGTTCAAATAAATTATAAATGTGATGTCGTTCTTAGCAGTGAATATCCTGAGTTAAGCATTATTGATTATTTACTATGGTCATTGCAAAGATATATTCGAACAACTGAAAGCAGATTTTACGAAGCGCTAATTTCTAAATACAATCTGATAATAGATTTATATGATAAGGATAACTATTCAAAAGCAGGTTCAAAGAGGACAAACTATTATTCACAAACATATCCATTTAGTTTGGATAAGTGTACTAAGTTTGAGTTATGAGTTATACTAGTTTAAAAAAGCGAATTCCAAAAATTCTCTTGAACCCGTGTCAATACTGACAACCTCCGCCAGTTAGGGCGAGTTATGGTAACAAGACAACTTTTGGAATCGCTGTTACAAATATAATCATTATAGTCTTTATTACAAGGATAATATTTATAATATGGCTTTACATCCAAAATTTCCAAAATCACCTTATGAAATTTTAGACCCATCAATACGCTGGTTTCCTGCTGATGAAGATTTAAGAGAAAAAACTTATGATAAGCTTCTCCCCCCTCTTGTTGCTAAACTTCGTACTAAAGTAAAGGAGTGGAGAGATTCAAATTACACAGAGGCTTCCCAAACAAGTCTGGCTTTACTCAAATGGTGGTTTCAAACTGAACATCCTATCCCAAATGCTGATGGTTCATTTACCAATTTCCAATATTACTTTGCTCAGCGTGAAGCTGTTGAAACAATTATTTATCTCTATGAAATAGCTAAAGTAAAAGATAAATATGATTTGTTAAGGTTCGATAGTTCCGGTGCAGTATCAACAAATATGTTTGATGAGGATTGGAAAAGGTTTGTAATTAAAATGGCAACCGGCAGCGGTAAAACAAAAGTTCTCAGTCTTATTCTTGCCTGGTCATATTTCCATAAGCGTTATGAAGAAGATTCAACATTAGCACGCAACTTTCTTTTAATAACTCCAAACATAATTGTGCTTGACAGAATCAGAAGAGATTTTGACGGACTAAAAATATTTTACGACGATCCAATCCTGCCTGAGAACGGATATGAAGGACAAAACTGGCAGGATGATTTTCAGCTTACTGTCCATATACAGGATGAGATTGGAATTGTAAGGAAAACAGGTAACCTTTTTATTTCAAATATTCATCGTGTTTTCGAAAATAATTACAGGGAACCTTCATTTGATGATGAAGATACTTCCGATTATTTCCTTGGCAGTAAACCAACAGGTGCAACAACCGATTCCAAGATTGATCTTGGTGATATTGTACGTGACCTTGATGAGATTGTTGTTTTGAATGATGAAGCTCATCATATACACGATCCTTCGTTAGCATGGTTTAAATCAATCCAGGATATAAATAATCGTCTTAAGATGAAAGGTTCAGAAATTTCTTTGCAGGTTGACGCAACCGCAACGCCACGCCATAATAATGGCGCTATATTCGTACAAACGATTTCAGATTATCCTCTTGTTGAGGCAATTCATCAGAATATAGTTAAGCATCCTGTTCTTCCTGATGCAGCAAGCCGTTCAAAATTAATGGAAAAGCAAAGTTCAATATTCTCAGAAAAATATGAGGACTTTCTTCATCTTGGATATCTTGAATGGAAAAAAGTTTATGATGAACATATTAAAGCAGGAAAGAAAGCTGTTTTATTTGTAATGACGGATGATACAAAGAATTGTGATGATGTTGCAGAATACCTGCAAGGAAAATATCCTGAGTTTAAAGACAATACTTTAGTCATTCATACAAAAAATAATGGTGAGATATCAGAAGCTTCTTCCGGGAAAAGTCAGGAAGAACTTAAAAAACTGCGTGATGAAGCAAATACAATTGATAAAGTAATAAATAGAAACAATGCAATAATCTCTGTTCTTATGTTAAAAGAAGGTTGGGATGTTAGAAATGTTACAACTATTGTTGGTTTACGTGCTTACACTTCTCCAAGCAATATTCTTCCCGAACAAACTTTGGGACGTGGTTTAAGGCGAATGTATTCTAATGATGAACTTGAATACGAAGAAGTTTCGGTTGTTGGAACAGATGCTTTTATGGACTTCGTTGAATCAATTAAGAGTGAAGGTGTCGAACTTGAAAGAAAAGCAATGGGTTCAGGAACTCCTCCGAAATCTCCTCTCATAATTGAAATTGATTCTGAAAATAAAAAGAAAAACAGCTCTAATCTGGATATTGAAATTCCGATACTCTCTCCAAGAATTCATAGAGATTATAAGAATTTATCACAACTTGATGTTTCAAAATTTAATCACAAGAAAATATCTCCATTCGTTTACAATTACGAAGAATTAAGGGAAATCGTATTCAAGGATATAACCAATGATAAAATTTCGCACACAACCGTGCTTGATTCTGCACATTCAGTTAATTATCAATCAATAATTGGCTTTTTCACACAGATTATCATGCATGATTTACGTTTAGTCGGAAGTTTTGATATTCTTTTTGGAAAGGTTAAAGATTTCATTCAAAACTATTTATTTACCAGCGCGGTTGATTTAAATGATCCGAATACGATAAGGAATCTATCTGAACTTGAAGCAAACAAAACAATCGTTGAAACATTTAAAAAGAGGATAAATGAATTAACGGTTGTTGATAAAGGCGAAGCTGAAATAAAGGACTATATAAAAATCAGTCAGGTAAGACCATTTGTGGTTAAAGATCAGAAATATATAACTCCCAAGAAAAGTATTTTTAACCGAATTGTAGGAGACAGTAATTTTGAGTTAAAGTTTGCTTCGTTTCTTGATGAATGCGACGACATTATTTCATACATAAAAAATTATTATGCGGTTCATTTCAAAATTGATTACATCACCTCAGATGGCAGCCCATCAAATTACTATCCCGATTATATTATCAAGTATAAAGAAGATGAGATTTATATAGTTGAGACAAAAGGTAGAGAAGATTTAGAAGACCTGTTAAAAATAAAACGCTTATCACAATGGTGTGAAGACATCAATAAATTGGGTAGCAGAACAAAATATAATTGGCTATACGTTAAAGAAGAAGGATATGAGAAATATGAAGCAAAAAATTTCAAAGAACTAATATCTGTTCATAAATCCTAATTTTAATCCACAAGACCCCGCAACCTTTTTTAATTCACCTGAGTCTAAGTTATTAGTTATGGAAAGGACTAAATGCAGTTAAATGATACAGACCTGATAATTCAAGCGCAAAAGGGTGATCAAAGAGCTTTCGAAGAACTTGTGTACCGTTATGATAGGAATGTGCTTTCCATTACTCTCAAATATGCAAATAATGAAGATGATGCAAAAGATTTGTACCAGGAAGTTTTTATTCGTGTTTACCGGAGCATTAAAGGCTTTCGTTTCCAGAGTGAGTTTTCTACCTGGCTATTCAGAATTACAACAAATGTCTGTCTCTCTTACAAAAGCAGAAGTAAAGAGCATCTGAGAGTTTCAATTGATAAAGATTTCGATGAAGAAGAAAATGAATTCAGCACCAGAAAAGAATTGGTTTACGATGGTTCATCCCCTGAAAATATTTCCTCAGGTGCAAATCTGGGAGAAATTGTAAATGCTGCAGTAGAGTCTCTTTCACCTAAACAAAAGATTACTTTTGTTCTTAAGCACTATGAAGGTTATAAGATCAGGGAAATTGCTGAGATGCTGAATTGTAAGGAAGGCACGGTTAAAAAGTATCTCTTTGATGCAACAAAAAATTTGAGAAAAAAATTAAGTCCGGTTTATGCATAAAGTTAAGCCAGATAAGGGAGTAATTAATGAAACATAACGAATACAAACAACTGCTTCAGCTTTCGTTGTTTGGAGAATTAAAATCCGAAGAGCAATTAAAATTGAAAGAGCACCTTTTAACTTGCGAAGAGTGCAGGGCTGAGTTGGAAGATCAAAAAAATCTTCTTGAATTAATTTCAGGAAAGAAAAAAGTGGTTGTAGATGAAAAGGTTTTATCTGCTGCAAGATATCAGTTACGAGGTGCACTCAAAGCAGAAAAAGAAAACAAAAATATTTTTAGTTCTTTACCGGATAGTATTTATCAACTTTTTACAACACCTTTAAGATTTGCAATTGCAGGTGCTGTGTTGTTAGCCATTGGAATGTTATTTGGCAGTCTTTTTTTCAGTGATTCGGCGCAAGCAAATTTCACCGGTCAGCAGGATGGTCATAACAAATTCGCTTCTTTAAGTGAAGATATCAGCATTTCGAATATCAGGTTTATTGATTCGGATGCATCAGATGGTGAAATTGAGTTCACTTTTGATGCCTCAAGACCAGTCAAGCTGAAAGGAAGTATCAACGATAATCAGATTCAAAGTGTGCTCACATATGCAATGCTCAATGAACAAAATCCTGGTTCGAGGTTAAATTCGATCAACGCAATGGATACAGAAGCTCCGACTCATTATGATCAGGATGTAAAAGATGCTTTGATCACTGTTGTGATGACGGATGAAAATCCCGGTGTGAGAAGAGAAGCACTGAAACTGATGGATAAATTTCCTTATGACGAATCTATTAAGCAGACACTTCTTTTCGTTGTAGCAAATGACTCCGTATCAGGGTTGAGAATTGAAGCACTCAATTCACTAATTGAAGCAGGAAATAAAGGCTACAAATTAAACAGCAGTGAAATAAATCTATTCAAAGAAAAATTACAACAGGATGAAAATCCGTATATAAAATTACGTTCACGAACAATTTTACAGGAGTACGACTGAAATGAAAAAACAGATTAGTCAATCAGCAGTAATAATATTTTGTTTATTTCTAATCGGAGCAACAATACCTTCATTTGCTGTTGATAAAGAAGCATCATTTAATGTTCAAAAAGGTGATGTGCTTGATGTAAACCTTAAGCATGGAAGTATCGTCACTAATACCTGGGATAAGAATGAAGTGAAAATCTTAGCAAAGAATATTGATGATGACGAAGTTAATCTTTTTACAACAGAGCAAAAGTCTGGAAGGGTTGAGGTTAAGTTTAAAGGTGAAGATTCAGATGACTTTAATCTTGAATTAACCATTCCTGCTGATTTGATAATTGATTACAAAACTGGCGGCGGCAATGTAACTATCAAGGATGATCTAAAAAATAAAGTTACTATTTCAACGGCTGGCGGGAATATCACTGCAAAAATAATCGGTGGAGAAGCAGAGATTACTACAGCGGGAGGCAATATTAAATTAGCTGATATCAACAATAACGCGAGTATAAATTCTGCGGGCGGTGATATTCAGGTAGGTTCGGTTAATGGAAAAGCAGAAATTTCAACAGCAGGTGGAAATATCAAAGTTGGTTCCGTGAACAATGCTGCGGAAATTTCAACGGCTGGAGGTAATGTGACTGTAGGAACAGTCGGTGGCAGTGCAGATATCTCAACGGCTGGTGGTAATGTTACGGTTTCAACTGTTTCTGGCAGCGTTGAAATATCAACTGGTGGAGGAAATATTAAGCTCGATGGTGCTACAGGTAAAGTTGAAGCAAATACCGGGGGGGGAAATATTGAGCTCAAAAACATAAAAGGTTCAATTGAAGCTAATACAGGTGCAGGGAATATTATTGCTGAACTTAGTCCTGATGGAAAGAGTAACAGTGATTTGAATACAGGAGTTGGAAATATAATAATATACATTCCTGAGTCAGCAAAAACTACAATAGTTGCTACTGCCAGCGATTTTAAATGGGAGGATTCTGCAAAAGATTCAGATAGTATTAAGTCAGAATTTGAGTCTTACAATGTATCTAAAAACCGCAAGGGAAATACATTTGAATCTGTTTATGAATTGAATGGTGGCGGCAGCATAATTGAGCTGAATGTTGGCATGGGCGAAATCTCAATTAAAAAATTAAAATAGCACAATATCATCAGATAATACCGTTCATTTAAATGCTTAATTGCTTCTAAATTTTATTTCTCAATTTTGCAGTTGAATATCGAAACATAATCGGGATGATTTCATCTTAAATAACATCAAACCAATAAGTAATGAGCAAAATTTTAATTTTAATATTACTCTTTACCGCAGTCTCAAAATTATTACCTTCAAGCGATACTCTTCAGATAAGAAATAATGATGTAATACTTGTGGCAGAGAAATTAAACGCACCAATTGAAGTTGATGGTGAACTAAACGAGTCAATCTGGCAAAGTGGAAATACATTCGAAAATTTTATTCAAAGAGATCCTGATGAGGGTGCTCCTGCAAGTGAACGCACAATGATCAAATTAGCCTACGATGAAAAAAATCTTTACCTTGCTGCCGTAATGTACGACTCTTCTTCCGATTCAATTTTAGCCAGGCTTGCCCGGAGAGATGAGTGGTCCAACTCCGATCATATCACCCTTTATTTAGATCCATACAATGATAAAAGAAGCGGATACTTCTTCACTTTGAATGCAGCGGGTACATTAATAGATGGAATTCTGTATAACGATGGCTGGGATGATGAATCGTGGGATGGCGTTTGGGAGGGAAAAGTTTCTATAGATGCTGAAGGATGGAAAGCAGAAATGAGAATACCATTCTCCCAAATGAGGTTTAATAATAGTAAGAGCATGATTTGGGGAATTAATTTCAGGAGAAAAATTGAACGAAAAAATGAAGTTGATTTTCTGGTCTTTATCCCTAAAGCCGAAAGCGGCTTTGTATCTCACTTCGCAAGTCTCACAGGTTTTAAAAAAATTGATGGCGGCGGTCAGCTTGAAGTTTTACCATACATCACTGCAAGAGCAGAATACCTTCAGTTTGAAGAAGGTGATCCGTTTAAGAATGGCAAAAGTTATATCCCCGGTGCCGGTGCTGATTTTAAAATGGGTATCGGTTCAAACTTAAATCTCAATGCTACTATAAATCCTGACTTCGGTCAGGTTGAAATTGATCCTGCTGTAATAAATCTTAGTGATGTTGAAACATTTTTTGAAGAGAAAAGACCATTCTTTATAGAAGGCTCAAGCATTTTCAATTTTGGTTATGGCGGCGCAAGAAACTATTGGGGATTTAACTGGGGTAATCCGGATTTCTTTTACAGCCGGCGAATTGGAAGACAACCGCAAGGAAGTTTACCTGATGGTGTTGATTATTATGATTATCCTACAGGAACTCACATTCTTGCTGCAGGAAAATTAACAGGTAAATTAGGCGATAGCTGGAATGTCGGAACTATTCAAAATGTAACTAAACGTGAGTACGCAAAAATTTCAACCAACGGAGTACAATCAGAAACAGAAGTTGAGCCGCTGACTTATTACGGAATCTTCAGAGCTCAGAATGAATTTGAGAGCGGTCAGCATGGATTGGGCTTTATGTCCACTGTGGCATTAAGAAATTTTAAAGATGAAAGACTTCGTGATGAAATAAATAAAGATGCTTTGTCTTTTGGTCTTGATGGCTGGACATTTCTTGATGAATCAAAAACCTGGGTGATTGCCGGCTGGACCGGTGCAAGCTATGTTAACGGTAATGAGCAGCGTATGATTGATCTTCAGAAAAGTTCAAGACATTATTTCCAGAGACCGGATGCAGAACATGTAAATGTTGATAGTTCGGCAACATCACTAACCGGTTATGCAGCCCGGGTTCATCTGAATAAACAGAAAGGTAATTTTTTTGTTAACACGGCATTTGGTTTCGTCACTCCTTCCTTTGATGTGAATGATCTTGGATTTTTTTACAGAGCAGACTTAATTAACTGGCACGCCGGTGCCGGATATTACTGGAGTGATCCGAATGATATCTTCAGATATCTGGAACTTGGCGGTGCTGTATTTCAGAATCATGACTTTGGCGGCAATAAAACATGGGAAGGATTTTTTCATTTCGGCTCAATGCAGTTTCCGAATTACTATTACTCTAACTGGAATCTTGCTTATTATGCTGAATCATTTAACAACAACAGAACAAGAGGCGGACCACTAACTTTAAATCCAGCAGGCTACCAGGCATCACTTAACCTTTCTTCAGACAGTCGGAAAGATTGGGTGGTTGGCTTAGGCGGTGGAACCAGTGAATCAGGTCCTTCGTACGATTGGTTTGCGGAAGCAGAACTTGAACTTCGGCTGCTGCCAAATATTTCTTTCATCTTTAATCCTGAATTTATCAGGGAGTTTTCTTATGCCCAGTATGTTGATACTTATTCAGACCCAACAGCGACTCAAACTTATGGCAGCAGGTATGTGTTTGCAGAGCTTGATCAAAAAACTTTATCATCAAGTATCAGACTAAACTGGACATTTACTCCGCAGTTAAGTCTGCAGCTTTATGTTCAGCCACTAATTTCTTCAGGTGATTATACAAATTTTAAAGAACTTAAAGCGCCGGGCACTTATGATTTTAAAATTTATGGTGAGGAAGGCTCAACGTTTGATCCTGAATCAAACACTGCTGATCCTGATGGCGAAGGTCCTGCTCAGCCAATCGAAATAGATAATCCTGATTTTAATGTGAAATCTCTCAGAGGTAATGCTGTTTTGCGTTGGGAGTATTTGCCCGGCAGTGTTATTTATTTTGTATGGACACAAACCCGGGAAGAAGCTGAGGAAATAGGAGATTTTAAGTTTGAAGAATCAATGACAAGAATGGTAGCAGCAGAACCTGACAATATTTTTATGATTAAAGTAACCTACTGGTTGAATTTTTAACTCACTCATAACTCCATTTATAAAAACAACAAAGTTTCTTACTTTTACACACGAAGAATTTACAATATGTGATTCTTCATTTTTAATTTTTCATTTTTCATACTTTTGCCCCCGTAGCTCAGTGGATAGAGCAGAAGTTTCCTAAACTTTTGGTCGGAGGTTCGACTCCTCTCGGGGGTACAAATGAAAAATTTTTAAATAAAAATTAATAACTTGATTCTTTCAGCTAATGTCTGATTCAAATTCTATGCGCGATGAAATCCTTGACTCCATTGGAGAAGGTTTACTTACAGTTGATAAGAATTTTAAAATAAATTTCTTCAATCGCGCAGCTGAACAGATTACCGGCTTTAAACGTGAAGAGGTGCTAAATCAATTTTGTAAGTATGTATTCAAATGTGAGCTTTGTGAATCCAAATGTCCGATAGGATTAATTTTAGAATCAGGCAATCCGCTTTATGATTTCCGGTCAAATATTGAAATTAAAGATGGAACCAGAAAACCAATAAAGCTGAACGCAGCAATTCTTAAAAATGATTCGGACCAACCAATTGGCGGCGTAATTTCTTTTCGTGATCTATCCGAAATCGAAGCAATAAAAAAAGATATTAGTTCTGCAGGTAACTATTTTGGTATAATTGGTCACGGTAAAACAATGCAGGATGTTTTCAGGTTGATTCAGGAAATATCAGAATCTGATGCAACTGTATTAATTCAGGGAGAATCAGGAACAGGAAAAGAATTGGTCGCCAATGCAATTCAGGCAACAAGCAGAAGAAAGAGTAAACCATTTGTTAAAGTTAATTGTGCTGTCTTTCCTGAAACATTGTTGGCCAGTGAATTGTTTGGTCATATTAAAGGAGCATTTACTGACGCTGTAAAAGACCGGATCGGTAGATTTGAATTAGCAAATGAAGGAACGATTTTCCTGGATGAAATTGCGGAGATGCCTTTGCAGACTCAGGTTCAATTGCTAAGAGTTTTGCAGGAAGGTACATTTGAAAGAGTTGGTGAATCTATCGCCAGGAAAACCAACATCCGGGTTATTGCCGCAACAAACGTTAATATTGCCAATGCATTAAAATCCGGAAAACTAAGGGAAGATCTCTATTACAGGCTGAATGTAATACCCGTTCATATTCCACCATTGCGGGAAAGGATAGAGGACATTCCTTATCTAGTTAATCATTTTATTAATGAATATGCTCGTCTTTATAAGAAAGACTTAAAGGAAATTTCTGATAGTGCTTTGCAGGTTTTAGTAAATAACTCATGGCCGGGTAACGTAAGAGAGCTTGAAAATGTAATTGAGTATGCTGTTGTAAGAACCAAAGCTGGCGAGAATATTAAAAAAGAAAATTTGCCGTTTGGTTTAATATCTGTTGATTCCGCACCTGCAGAAAAGAAGCCTGAATTTAAACCCGATAACCCTGCAGAAGTGCTGAGACTTTTAGAAAAGCATAAATGGAATAAAACCCGCGTGGCCGAGGAGCTCGGAATAGGAAGAACAACCCTATGGCGTGTTCTTAGGAAGATCGAAAAATCTTAGCGTTATCGTTTCATTTTTGTTGATGAAACGTATCGTTTCATTCTTATCTAACTCATTGTAATTAAATCTATTAATTGATCCTTTTTTTAATATCTGTTTCAATTGAAACAGATTGTTTCTATGTAATTATTAAAATTTCATTTATACGAACAATAATTAATTGGCAAATAACTTGCTTCTGTAAGATACTATGTACAGCGAAATGCTTGGCAACCAGTATTTTCTTTCGCGTAACTATGAAAAGGCAGCAGCGAATTTGCAATTTGTCATAAGCAACGAACCCATGAATAAACCGGCGCGGAAAAAGCTTATAATATGTTACTCTCAAATAGGTCAGATTAAGAATGCGTTTAACATTTTTTATTCCCTGGTAAAAGAAGATATAAATTTTATTGCCGATACTGATCACGTTGCCGACGATTGTCCCTGCCCTGAACTTGTTGCTAAATACGGCAAGTACCTGCCATTTGAAGAAAATTCATTCGATCTGAAACTTATGTTAGGAATGCTCTGGCTTTATTGCGATGCAGGTCAATCACTTGGTTTTTTTACATCTCTGCTTAAAGAAGACCTTGCTGATTACAGGTTGAAAGAAATTGTTGTACTGATAGAAGAAAAATTAAAATCAAAAAAAAATAAAACTAATTAACTTCAATAACTCTGGAGCAATGTATGAAAAAAATAACCTTACTTTTAACAGTTTGTTTTATTATTGGCTTTGTACTGCCTTCCCTTGCACAGGGTAGCTTTAATACAAGCCTTCATAAAACACGAAACGGAAAACCAACCTGGTATAATTCTGAAAATGGTGGTTTTGAAACCTTAACAAATGTACCTGTTGAAGACTTAGGATGCGTTGAATGCCACGATGCAAACGATGCAAACGGCAATCCATATCCGCCAACAGGTTATTCACCAGATTGTGTAGATTGCCATGCTACTAACAATAATTGGGTAGTAACTCAAGGTGATTGCCTTGGTTGCCACTCAAGAGAAGCGTCAATAATAAATATCCATCAGGTACCTGATGTGCATAGGGATGCATCTACTCCTTTTGTATGTATGGATTGTCACAAAAAAGAAGAACTTCACGGTGATAATGGTATAGAGCACGGTTCAATGTTTGATCCGGGTGCAATTACAACCGATTGTTCCAATACCGGCTGCCACGAAGGTTTTACTCACTCTGGTGGTCAGGACCCACATAACGGAGCGTTGCATTGTACTTCCTGTCACGCTTCAACAAATCTTGCCTGCTACAATTGCCATTTCGAAAGCCAGGTGCAGCATCATATCAAAAGACCAAAACAGCAAATAACCGGTTTCCAGATTCTGGTGAACAGAGAAAAGGATGGTAAAGTTCATCCGGCAACTTTTCAGTCTGTATCCTATGAAGGAAAAACCTGGATTGCCATGGGCCCATCGGTGGCTCATACAATTACGAAAACAGGTGCAAGAACATGCGGTGACTGTCATAACAATATGGGTTCAGGCGTTGCAGCTATCGAGGACTATAATGCCGATGGAATAATGCAGTTTGCAACATGGAACACTTCCGACAGCACATTAAGCTGGCTCCAGGGAATTGTTCCTTTGCCCTTGGATTATAAGAGATCTTTTAAAATGGATTTTATAACTTATAACGGCGATCCAAGCGATCCGCCGGGTCCTTCTAAGAATTGGTCATTTGTTAAAGGTGATGCCGATGGATTTCAGCTTTTATACGCAACTCCTTTATCAATGGAACAAATGTCAATACTTGGTTTCGATACAAATCTGGTTAACGTTGGAAGAATTAATAATACTATTCCAACCGGTTACAGCCTTGAGCAGAACTATCCAAACCCATTTAACCCGACAACCGCTATAAGATTTTCTCTGCCAGAGAGAAGCCAGGTAGAGCTTGTGATTTACGATGCGTTGGGTAATTATGTTGAGACTCTTGTTGATGCAGAAAAAGAAGCAGGTGTATATGAAGCTGAATTTAATGCGGATGGATTGTCGACGGGAGTTTATTTCTACCAGATTAAAACGGCAGCATTTACTGCTACCAGGAAACTCCTACTCATGAAATAAAAAGCTTATGATCTCTTACTTTTTGAGCGGGCGCTATAATAATTAGTGCCCGTTTTTTTGGTAAAATCTTACTGCCATTATTGTCGCTGCTTGTAAGATTTACCGGAGTTCCGGATTTGTAAATTTTTTTATCAAACATAGATTCATAAAGTAGTTTTTCGGTGCCTGTTTTGGGTGGCACCATACTTGTTTTTTAAGAAATAATTGTAAATGAAAAAGAATTAGTAGAAAATAAATAGAAAGGAGACTATAAGCTTATGGGGCTTACGGTAATATTAGTTATTGGGTTTCTGGCATTACTTGGATTTTTGGCATTTGCAAATTCAAGGAAAGTCTCTCAAGAACTAAAAAGATTGGGCGCTAACAAATAAAAAGTTCAGGTGGAATGGAGATCAAACATTTAGATGGTTTGGTCTCTTTTTTTTATCTAATATCAAAACAGAATTCGGTTTACCTGCAATAACCTTATCTGCAATTCCCAAAAATAAACCAGTCTCAACCACACCGGTTAATTGTTTTAATTTCACATCCAGTTCCTCAGCGTTTTCAATAACAGTTAAATTCAGATCAATGATATAATGATTTCCATCAGTAATAAATCTTTCATTATTTATCATTCTGAACTTCGGTTTGTAGTTTAACTCGGTGAAATAGTTAAAAAGTAAATCGGCTCCGAATTTTACTACTTCAACTGGAAGGGGAAATTTCCCCAAAGTTTTTACAAGTTTGGATGAATCAACTATCCATATATTTTCAGAAGAATTTTTTGCAATTATTTTTTCAAACAGCAAAGCCCCGCCCCCGCCTTTGATACCATTTAAGTTTTCGTCAACTTCATCTGCTCCGTCAATGGTCAAATCGATGCGGCCGCGAACTTCCGAAAGATCGGTTATTTCAATCCCAAGCGATGATGCAAGCTTTGAGGTAGAAAGGGATGTTGAAACAGCTTTGATTTTGAGACCGGCTTTTATTTTTACAGACAATTCATTCAGAAAATATGAAACCGTTGAACCGGTTCCGAGACCTATTGTTTTTCCGTTAGTAATGAATTCAACTGCTTTTCTTGCTGCAATTTGCTTTTCATTCATTTTTAAAAGTTATTATTAATAAGTGTTTAAAAAATCATTTATTTATTTTTACAAAACAAATTTTAAAGGAGAATAATTATGCACCACTTTGACCCATCTACTGAAATTCAAGATTATCTTGTCTTTGGAGAATACGGCGATGTAAATCCATCAATTACTGATTCCTCAACCTATACTTTTTTAAGCCCCGAAAGAATGAAGGAACTCTTCGAACACGAAGTTGAAGGTTGTTTTCTATATTCACGCCACTGGAATCCTACTAACAAATATTTAGCAGATGCACTTGCAAGATTAGAAGATAGTGAAGCAGCACTCGTAACAGGTTCCGGTATGGCTGCAATATCTTGTACAATACTTCAGGTCTGCAGTGCTGGGGATGAAATGATTTCAAGCAGAACTATTTACGGGGGCACTTATGCTTTCTTTAAAAATCTTTTACCGCGATTCGGGATAAATGTAAAGTTTGTGAATACAACTGACCTTGATGCAGTTAAGAAATCAATAACGAAAAAAACAAAAATTATTTATTGTGAGTCCGTGAGTAATCCATTGCTTGAAATTGCCGATTTACCAAAGCTGAGTGAGATGGCAAATGCTCACAACATAAAATTGATGGTTGATAATACTTTCAGCCCGATATTTATTAGTCCGATTCATCTGGGTGCCCATATTGTAATTCACAGCCTTACAAAATTTATTAACGGAACCAGTGATTGTGTAGCTGGCTGCGTTTGTAGTACAAAAGAATTCATCAACCAGATGATGGATATAAATTCAGGAACGGCAATGCTTCTTGGTCCTGTATTAGATAGCCACAGGGCTGCAAGCATACTCAAAAATCTTCATTCTCTTCATATCAGAATTGAAAAGCACAGCAAGAATGCAATGTATCTTGCAGAAAATTTTGAAAAGCTTGGACTTAAAGTTTATTATCCGGGCTTACCTTCTCACAGCGGACATAAGTTATTAAAAGAATTAATGAATGAAGGGTTTGGTTTCGGGGGTATGCTGGCTATTGATGCAGGTGATGAAAAAACTGCAGATGCTTTGATGAAAAGAATGCAGGATGAAAAAGTTGGTTACCTTGCAGTCAGTCTCGGTTACTTTAAAACTCTGTTCAGTTCACCCGGTCACAGTACATCATCTGAAATTCCAAAAGAAGAGCAGCAGAAAATGGGATTAAGCGAAGGACTGGTTAGAATTTCAATAGGATTGGATAACAACATTCACAAAACATTTGAACGAATTAAAAAATGTCTGGTTGATGTTGGATTGTTGAAATCGAACTGAAAATATAAACCAGATTCCGCATGCTCGATACTTGATTCTGAAAAATAATTATTTTTATCCGGGATCAGGTTGTCCGGTATTCATTATCCGGAAATCAGAATCCAGCATCAACAGAACTATTTCCGGAACAACCAGAAGATCAGCGTTAGAAGCAGACTGAATATTACCATCGTTGTGATTGGAATATAGACTTTAAAATTCGGCTTATCGATGATTATATCACCAGGAAGCCTTCCAATCGGAAGCTTGACAAGCCACGGCCAGAGCAAGCCTGCTATTAAAATTATTATTCCAATTATTATCAAAGTTCGTTGCATAATATTAATTACTTGCAATAGTCACTTTAAATTTACATCAGATTATGACAGAAATTAAGAAAAGCGGAAAGATGATATCTTTTATAAAATACAGCTTTTCATTATTGCAAAATTATAATATTATCTGAAACCGATTCATGTCCTGAAGATGTCATCTTTATCAGGACGAAAGCCATCCGCTAATTTCTTATTTTTGAATCAGCGAAAATATTTTGCTATGTTTTAATTGTTTCGATCAAACTTGCTTCACTGATGAATAAAACTGTAAGGAGAATAGTTGTAATACTTATCATTCTGATTCTGCTTCCTGCGGCATTCCTTACAATTAATGAAATGATTTCACTTAACCAGAACGAAGAGGTTATCGGAAGGATTTATTCTAATCAACTTGATGCAATTCTTTATTCCGTTAATCAATATTCTGAAGATGTTGTTAGTAGTTGGGCAAGCAGGATTGATGAGTTCCATGATTATCTTAATAATTTTGATGATGTGAAAATTTCTTCAGCTATTGATAGTTTTTACAACCAGTTTCCTTCCTTGTATATAATCTTTGTAGCAGACAGTGTTAACAGTGAAGTAAAACTCATTGTGAAAAACGAGAAGAATAATAACTTCTTCGATAAATTAGGTGAGTTAAAAAAATCGGTTAAAAATATTTTATCCGAAAACCAGCCAATTGTAAAAAGACTTTTAACTTATAAAACAGCAGGCTACCGAAAGCTTGAACCTGTTAGCCCGGATACAACTACTGATTTTTCTATGCTTCTGTTTATAGAAGAAACTCCGGAAGGTTTGAAAAGGATAACCGGGATGATGATTGATCCAAAAGAGTTTGTTTACAGAATACTCTCACCTAAAATTCAGGAAATTGCTCAGAGAGAATTTGTGATTTCAGTTTTCAATCGTGCTGAGAATTTTCAGTTCAATTCATCAAGGGATTTTAAGGTTGGAGAAGTACAGCAATCAAAATCATTGTGGATTTTTCCAAATTATCAAATTGGAATTTCTCTTGTGGGACAAACAATCGAAGATCTTGTTCAGCAGAGAGCACTCACAAATATTTTGCTTATCGGTTTGCTTACAATTGTTTTGATCCTCGGAGTTTGGATTGTTTACCGGAATATTAAAAAGGAAGTCGAGCTTGCACAGATAAAATCTGATTTTGTATCAAATGTTTCTCACGAGCTGAGAACACCGCTTTCACTCATTAGCATGTTTTCTGAAACACTTGAAATGGACAGAGTCAAAACCGAAGAGAAGAAAAAAGAATATTATTCAATCATCAGCCAGGAAGCTAACAGGCTTGGGAAAATTGTTAATTCAATTCTTAACTTTTCAAAGATGGAAGCAGGGAAGAGGCAGTATAATTTTGTGGAAAGTTATCTAAATGATGTGGCAGAGAATGTTTATAGATCATACAAATTTCATCTTGAGCAGAAGGGATTTACTTTTAGCATTATCAAAGATGAAAC
>CAZXGJ010000067.1:0-17100 GCA_964639955.1 uncultured Ignavibacteriaceae bacterium | reverse complement strand
GACTATCACTACAACTGAAATGTTAAAATGAAACTTTGCAGGGCGAGATTCCATCTCGCCCTTTGTATCTCAGGTTAAATATTCAATCATCTTAAAAGCTCTGAATAACTTATTCCATTATCAATGCCTGTTGCTTTATCATAAATTAATTAAATAAGTATAAAGTCAGATTAAAAAGATTAATCGTAAATTTGGAATAGAAAATTCAACAGATTCCGAAAACTAAATTTGGAGTTACATTATGAACTATATATTTGAAAAGAAAAGTATTAATGAAATCTTCAGATTTGTATCCATTCTGATAATACTTTTTATCCTTTCACCAAACCAAATATTTTCTCAAACAGAGAATCAAAAAAAAGGGAATCCTCCGCATCCCTCTTTACATCAGGAAATTAAGGATGATGATTACGTCCCTAATTTAAGAGACAGCCAGGAAAGATCTCCGGCTTACAATTATACGCTTAGTAATATTATTACAAAGCAGGTTAATGTTGATGCCAATGGGCAGAACATAGTTGGCGATGCCGCAAATGAACCTTCAATAGCAGTAGACCGTAATAATCCGAATAACATTGCTATTGGTTGGAGGCAGTTCAACACTATTAGTAGCAACTTTCGTCAGGCAGGTTTTGGATTTACAACAGATGGCGGGCAGACCTGGACTTTCCCCGGAGTGATTGAGCCTGGTGTTTTTCGTTCTGACCCGGTGCTCGACAGCGATATTAATGGAAATTTTTATTATAACAGTCTTACCAACAATCCTGACTATTATTGCAAGGTATTTAAATCCAGTACCGGGGGTTCTTCCTGGAGCACTGGAACTGATGCACGTGGGGGAGACAAACAGTGGATGACGATCGATAAAACCGGTAGTCCCGGCACCGGACATATTTATGCCTTCTGGACTAGTTTTTACAGTACATGTTATCCGGATTTTTTTACACGTTCGACTGATGGAGGCGGGTTTTTTGAAAACTGTGTTTCAATCCCAAATGAACCATATTGGGGAACGCTTGCTGTAGGACCGGGCGGTGAGCTTTATGTTGGCGGAACAATCGGTTTTAATTTTCAGCTGGCTAGATCTACAAATGCACAAATAGCTGGTCAAACAGTGTCTTGGGATATGAACACCAATGTTAATCTGGGTGGTTCAATGTCATTTGGTGGTGGACCTAATCCTGGTGGATTGCTTGGACAAACTTGGATTGCAGTTGACACTTCAGGTGGTGCCAATAACGGCAACATTTACTTATTATGCTCTGTTGAGCCAACTTCTGGTCCTGATCCATTGGATGTCAGATTTACCAGAAGTACAGATGGAGGTGTTACATGGAGTTCCTCAATTAAAATTAATGATGATCCGGGAACATCAGCGTGGCAATGGTTTGGAACTATGTCAGTTGCCCCAACAGGCAGGGTCGATGTAATATGGCTCGATACACGGGATAACCCGGGAACTTATTTATCGGCTTTATATTATTCTTACTCTACAGACGGAGGTTTAACCTGGTCTGCTAATGAAAGACTTTCGGGGTATTTCAATCCTCATCTTGGCTGGCCAAACCAGGATAAAATGGGCGATTACTTTGATATGATTTCGGATGCAAATGGTGCACATCTTTCGTGGGCTGCTACTTTTAACGGTGAGCAGGATGTTTACTACAGTTATATAACTCCGGATATTGTGCCCGTCGAGCTTGTTTCATTCACAGCCGCCACTGCATTAAATATCGTGACTCTATCCTGGGTGACAGCAACTGAACTAAATAATCTTGGTTTTGAAATTGAGCGAAGCTTAGACAAAACTACCTGGGGAATTATTGGTTATATTGAAGGAAGTGGAACGACATCTGAACCTCAGTATTATTCTTACTCAGATAAGCTTGAAGGTTTTGAAGCGTCAAAACTTTATTACAGGTTAAAGCAGGTAGATTTTAATGGAAGCTTTGAATACTCGGATATTATTGAAGTTGTTGTAACTCCGTCTGAATTTTCACTCTCGCAAAACTATCCGAATCCTTTTAATCCTGCTACGACTATCTCTTACATTATTCCGGTACGCAGCTTTGTAACTTTAAAAGTATATGATGTTTTAGGCAACGAAGTTTCAGCAATCGTTAATGAGCAGAAATCTGCTGGAAAATATGAAATTAATTTTGACGCAAGCAACTTGCAAAGCGGAGTTTATTTATATCAATTACGGGCGAGTGAATATGTACAGACGCGTAAAATGGTTTTGTTGAAATAATGAAAATAGATGTAGGGACAAGTCGCGACTTGTCCCTAAAAATATTATTCTAAACAAAAAAGCCCCGACTGCTCTGCCTTAAGCAGAAAAGAATAATCCGATATCACGGGTGGCACAATACCAGCTTTCTTTATTGCAGCGAGGCTAAAAGGAAATGTGAATCCGGCAACAATTTCTCACTCGTAACGTAAAGTCCGGCAGTTATTTTATCACACCAAAAATTCAGTTCGCAAAATTCCGGTGCTTTTCAGCTTTTGTAATTTAAGTAAAAGAATCTTTCCCGGTTATGAATTAAGTTTGTAATGTAACTTCTAAAAATTAAGGTCACATTATGGAATCTGTCTTCAACCAATATTTCTATCCAAAATCAATTTGTGTTGTAGGTGCTTCTTCAAAACCAAAATCACTCGGATATGAATTAACAAAATCAATCAGGCAGTACGGCTATACCGGAAAACTATTTCTCATCAATCCAAAATCTGATGAGGTTCTGGTTTACAAATGTTACCCCACAATCGAATCTGTTTCCGAAAAAATTGATCTGGCGATAATTATGGTTCCCAAACAGTTTGTTGAAGATTCAATAAAACAACTTACAGCAAAAGGAACAAGAGCACTCATTTTAATCACAGCAGGATTTAAAGAGACAGGAAAAGATGGGGAAGAAGAAGAGAAAAGAATTCTTGAGCTTGTTAGAAAATCTGATACAAGATTGGTTGGACCAAATTGCATGGGAATAATAAACACTCTCCCTGAAATTAAAATGAACGCAACATTCGTTGCAGAAGAGCCGCGTAACGGAAAAATGGCGTTCTGTTCACAGAGCGGAGCAATTGGTGCAGCAGTATTAAATTCATTGCGGGAAACAGATATCAGGTTTTCACAATTCATTAGTGTTGGAAATAAAGCTGATGTTACCGAGAATGATCTTCTCGAATTCTGGGAAAAAGATAAAAACGTTAGTGTAATTACATATTATCTCGAAAGTTTTGAAGCCGGAGAGAATTTTATAAAATATTTTATTGATGGAAAGATTACCAAGCCGGTTATAATTTTAAAAGGTGGAAGAACATCAAGCGGAATTAAAGCAGCCTCATCGCACACAGGAGCTCTTGGCAGCAGTGATAAAGTTGTTGATGCTGTACTTCGCCAATTCGGAATCATCCGTGCCGATGATTTGAATGATATGTTCAACACTGCAAAAGGTTTTGAAGATTTTCCAATACCAGAAGGAAACAGAGTTGCTGTTGTAACAAATGCCGGCGGTCCTGCTATTCTTACAGTTGATACTTTGGAAAGAAATAGTCTGACGCTTGCTGAACTAATTCCAGAGACAAAAACGAAACTCAGAGAAATTGTTCATCCACAGGGAAGTGTAAATAATCCGGTTGATCTTCTTCCCGGCGGGACGGCTGAACAATTCAAACAGGTAAATGAAATTCTTGTTCAGGATAAAAATGTAGATGCTGTAATTTCAGTTTTTGTTGAACCGATTATGGTTCCTGCAATGCCGGTAATTGAAGGTATTAGTGACATAAAAAGCAGCAAACCAATTTTTCAGGTTGTGATGCCGCTGCCGGAATTTTGGGATAAGTACCGGAAAGAATCGAAGACAAAGCGATCACTTTTCAGAAGACCTGAAGATCCAGCAGTTGTTATCGGTAATATGCTGAAGTTCAAAAACAAACCTGCAAATACAAAACACCTGTCACCAAAATCAGAAAAAGTTGCAGGTTTACAATTACAGAAAGACAAATTCCTTTCACAGGATGAAGTGATCAAAATCTCAAAGCATTATAATCTTCCAATTATTGAAACACAGCTTTTTGAATATGATAAACTGAAAGATGCTAAAGTGAACTTTCCAGTTGTGCTGAAAGCAGTAGGCGAAAAAATTATACACAAGTCTGATTTGAAGGGAGTTGTATTAAATATTAAAGATAAATCAGAACTGATAAAAACAGCAGATGAAATGACGAAAAATTTTAAAGAGAAAAATCTGCAGCTTGAGTCATTCCTCATTCAGCCATTCATCAGAACAAAGTTTGAACTTCTCGTCGGCGGTTTCCGTGATTCAAGCTTTGGTCCGATGGTAATGTTTGGTTCAGGCGGAAAATATGTTGAGTATATCGAAGATACTGTCATCCGTTCTGCATACTTAACTGAATTTGATATTGACGAAATGATAAACAATACAAAAATTGGAAAAATTATTCAGGGCGTTCGTGGTGAAGCACCTGCTGATCTGAATAAAATAAAAAATGCAATCAAATCGGTTGCACAAATGATGCTCAACCATAATGAAATTACTGAATGCGATTTAAATCCACTTGTAGTTACTGAGGATAATAATATCTTTGCAGTGGATGTAAGGATTAAGTGTTGATGTTTTTTCTTTATCAATAGATTTATATCTTTACTCAAGTTGACAGCCCGAATATTTGATGAGTGAAAAACCGTTGAAACGGTTACAAAAAATCGTTTTTCGTTTTATTAACCCACGACTTAAGTCGTGGGTTAATAAGAATAGAGTAAGAGTTTCAAACCGTTTTAACGGTTTACAACAACTTTAAGTAAATAAATGAGGTTAAAATGAAAACAAAGGAAATAATTTTCATAGTTGAAAAATCTTTAGACTGCGGATACGAGGCCAGAGCAATTGGGGAATCTATTTTTACCGAAGCTGAAACCATTGATGAGCTGAAAAAAAATATTACCGAAGCAGTTCGTTGCCATTTTGATAAAACCAATATTAGCTATCGAATAAAAATTAATTAAATAATTGTTTGAAATTACTTAATTAAGTCCCATCAACAACCCAAATCAAATTTTTTTCTGCTGTAATAAATGAAACGCCGAAACTTCATTAAAACTATTTCGATTACTACTGCAGCAGCAGCAATAACCAAGCCTGCTCTAAATGATAATAAAAGTTATCAGCGTAAAAAGCTGATCAAACCTTTAAGGTTAAAAACTGGAGATACGATTGCTCTCGTAACTCCGGGCAGTTACATAACGCAGCAAGAGCAGGAAGAATCAATAAGTAATTTGCGAAATCTTGGTTTTAATGTTACTTACTCTGACAGACTTATGCAGAAAAATGGCTACTTCTCAGCAACCGATGAAGAACGTGCTACCGACCTGAATGAAATGTTTGAAAGAAAAGATGTACAAGGAATTATGTGCGCGCGCGGTGGTTATGGTTGTGCAAGAATTCTTCCATATCTCGACTATGAGGTAATCCGAAATAATCCTAAACCATTAATTGGTTTTAGTGATGTGACTGCCCTGCATTATGCAATTTATAAAAAAAGTGGCTTGGTAACTTTTCATGGTCCTGTGTCAATTTCCACATTCAGTAATTTCAGTCAAAGGAATTTTGAAAATGTACTTCTGGATCCGAAAGGAGAAATTGTACTTTATAACTCAACAACAGATAATGATTACAACCCATATGGAATCACAGTTATTTCGGAAGGCAAAGCTGAAGGAGAACTTATTGGAGGAAATCTGTCTATTGTTGTTTCAATGATTGGATCAGATTACGATATGGATTACTCGGGTAAAATAATTTTCCTAGAAGAATTTCTTGAAGAACCCTACCGTGTTGATAGAATGCTGACACAAATGTTACAGGCAGGAAAATTCCGGAATGCTGCAGGTATAGCACTTGGTATTTTCAAGATGTGCGAGCCAAGCAAAACAAATCCGTCTTTTAACGGGTCTTTTTCATTGATGGAAGTATTACAGGACCGGCTGGGAAACCTGGGTATTCCGGTTGTTTACGGATTATCTTTCGGGCATGTTGTGGATAAATTAACTTTACCCTTTGGTATAAATGCAGAATTCGACTCAGATTCGAAACAGCTTCGTCTGCTTGAACCGGCGGTTACATAAATCTAAAAATCCTTTAATTTCTCCAGGTTTTTCCTTTCACCAATAGCAATAAGCTTATTTCCTTCATCAACTATTGTATTACCCCTTGGGTTGTAAACAAATATTCCTTTCTCGTCATTTTGAATAGAAACAATAATTGTATTAAATACATTCCGGATTGGAAGATCTGCGAGAGTTTTCTTATGCATCTTAGATCCTTTCTTAACAACAATTTCTTCGATCTGTAGATCAATATTCCGGTTTGCAGCAACAATTTCAATAAAATCTGCTACACCCGGTCGTAGTAGCAGCGAAGCCATCCTGTAGCCGCCAAGCTCGTAAGGTTTTACCACTCTGTCGGCGCCTGCTTTTGATAGTTTTGGTTCTGTTTCATCCTCGATTGCTCTTGCAACCACAAAAATTTTCGGGTTTAAAAACTTTGCGGTTAGTGTTGTAAAAACATTTTCGGCATCGTTAGGAAGAACTGCCACTAGCCCCTTTGCTTTCCTTACACCAACCCTTTCAAGTGTGGCATCGTGTGATGCATCGCCGCTGTCATACAGGTATCCGGCAGCATCCAGTTTCGGGTGGTTTGCAGCGTTGTTCTCGATAACTACAAAATCTACTCCGGCTTTTGAAAGCTCTTCACAAATGTGAGTGCCCATTCGTCCGTAGCCGCAAACTATATAATGGTCTGATAAATTTTTAATCCTGTTTTCCATTCTTTTCCTCTTAAAAATTTTACTTTCTATAAGGATTTGCACCCCAATGCCGCCAATGTAGATAACAACCGCAAAGCTAACAAGTACAAGTACAAGTGTAAACAGCTGTCCCTGCGGCGATAAAGGATGAACCTCTTCAAACCCTGTGGTTGTAATAGTTATAATTACCATATAAAGCGAATCGAGCACATCCCAGCCCTCAATAAGCATAAAGCCTGCAGTACCTGAGAATATAATTACTGTAAGAAAAACCACAGCTTTAAATAATTGTTTTAACGAACCACGAAGCATTTATCTCCTGTTTTAATCTGCTAAAATTAAAAAGAACATACTTAACTTTAATTACAAGTTGAAAATACTGCAAATCAAATTTAGCTTTATTTTTATGAATTACTGATATAGCTTTACAATACAGGTAAAATTCAATATTAGGAAACATAAAATGATAATTAACACAATTAAAATTATTAGTTTTATTTTTTTCGCAGCCGCTATGCAGGGCTGCCTGGTATTCCATACCGTATCTTACGAAATTAGTCTTGCTGATGAAAAATCCGGCACGGTTACCCTGGAGGTTTCCGATATCAGATCTGATGCAATGAATTCATCGGAACTTGAAGAAGATAAAACACAGTTATTTGATTTTATCTTGAAGAGCGAAGATTTTTCAGAGCAAATGAAAACCGAGGGAAAGAACATTTCGAAAAGGGAATTATTTCTTGCAGCGGGCAGATTGAACGGAAGAGTAAATTATTCTTTCGAAGATATATCGCGGGTTGAAGGTATAGTGTACGAAGAACCATTCTATTTTCTCACACTTGGTCTGGAAGACAGTATAATTTCTACAAACGGAGAAATAATTGCATCACCGGAGTATAAGCGGATAATGTGGGATAAATCAATAAATCCCTTGAGGTTTAAAATGTTCAGTGTGGATGTTGAATCTGGCAGCTTAACGGAGATGAGCCAATTCTATCTGGAAGAATGATAAAAATGCCGGGTTGATTTAAAAATGTATGCCGATATAATCTTTCCTTTAGGGTTCCATAAATCTTTTTCATACATGGTACCTTCAGAGCTTGAAAGCCAGACTAAAGTTGGTGTAAGAGCAGTTGCACCTTTTGGCAAAAGAACACTTACCGGTTTCATCATCAATAAGCCCAAAAACATAACTCGGAAAGATGAGCTTAAGCAGATAATTGATATAATAGATGAACAGCCGATAGTTGATAAGAATGGTTTTAAGTTTTACGAATGGCTTGCTGATTATTATCTGTGCTCTGCCGGCGAGGCTTTAAAATTGGCTGTTCCTTACGGCTCGGCTGTCGAATCAAAAAGAAAAATAATTTCCGATCAGAAAGCCTGCAATCATCTTCTTATTAAGGAAAAAAATAAATCTTCAAACCGGGCGCAAATATTAAAAGTACTTTCTGAGAGAAATGAAATTAGTCTTCAGCAGCTTCAAAAACTGGTGAAGAAAAAGAATATTTATTCAATTCTCCGAACTTTGCAGGAACACGGCGTTGTTACTTTGCTTGATATGCTTCAGCCTGCAAAGGTTAAAGCAAAAACTGTTAGTTTCGTTAAACTTGAAAAGAAAGTCGGTGAAGTATATTCATTATTTCCTGAAATAGAAAGACGATCACCAAAGCAAGTTAAATTGCTATTAGAATTAGTTAATGCAAAAGGAAAAGGTTTGCCTGTTGCTGAACTGCTGCATAAAACATCTTCTTCAAAATCCTCACTTGATTCACTTGTTGCAAAAGGAATTGTAAAAATTTATGAGCAGGAAGTTGACAGAAAATTTATCGAACACTACAAAGAAGAGCAAACAAATTTTTCTCTTTCGAAAAAGCAAATGGAAGTAATCAGTGAAGTTTCCAAAACTATTGAAGAGGAAAACTTCAAAACATTTTTGTTGCACGGAGTTACAGGCAGCGGCAAGACTCAGGTTTATATTGAACTTGCCAAAAAAGCAGTTGGTCAAAAGAAAACAGTGCTGATACTTGTTCCTGAAATTTCTTTAACTCCTCAGATAACCTCCAGATTCTTTAATGTTTTTGGCGATGAAGTAACTGTAATTCACAGCCGGATGTCTCCGGGTGAAAGATATGATTCATGGCGAAGAATATTTAAAGGAAAATCCAGTGTTGTAATCGGAGCGAGATCAGCTTTGTTCGCACCACTGAAGAATATCGGATTGATAGTAATTGATGAAGAGCACGATGCGAGTTACAAGCAGGCGGATATGATTCCAAAGTATAATGCACGTGATTCAGCAATTATGCTGGGAAGTATTGTTAATTGTCCTGTATTACTTGGTTCGGCGACACCTTCTATTGAAAGTATGTATAATGCAAAAACAGGAAAATATTCGCTGCTTGAACTGCCTGAAAGAATTGACAATGCTAAACTTCCTGTAATCACTCTCGTGGATATTAATAAGGAAAGAAAAAAGAAGAGGATGGAAAATATTTTCTCTAAAACTCTTCTCGATAAAATTGAAGAAAGGATTAAGAGAAGCGAAGGTGTTATCATCTTACAGAATAGAAGGGGATTCTCAACTCAAATATATTGCACAGATTGCGGTGAAGTTGAGCTTTGTGATAATTGTTCGGTGCCGATGGTCTATCACATTAATAAAAACAGTATTCAATGTCATTATTGCGGATTGGTTAAAGATGTTCCCGGTGCTTGTACTCACTGTGGATCCATTCAATTAAAATATTTTGGAACAGGAACTGAAAGAGTTGAAGATGAACTTGAATTTTATTTTCCGAATGTAAAAATGAGCAGGATCGATTCAGATTCAATTACAAAAAAATCAGCGTTGAGCAGATTGCTTACTTCATTTGGAAGCGGAGAGATTGATGTGCTAGTTGGAACCCAGATGGTTTCAAAGGGATTGGATTTCTCACGTGTTACACTTGTCGGAGTAATTTCTGCTGAAACAACATTGTGGCTTCCCGATTTCAGAGCTGATGAACGAACTTTTCAATTGCTGACACAAGTTTCCGGAAGAGCAGGAAGAAGCAAATCTCCCGGTGAAGTAATTATTCAGACTCAGAACGAAAAACATTTCGCATTACAGATGGTATTGAATAATAATTATAGTGGCTTTTATGAAAAAGAAATTCTTGACAGAGAAAAAATGGGCTTCCCTCCGTTTACAAGAATTGCTTTGATTGAAGCTAAAGACCAATCGAATGAAAAAGCTAAGGGAGCGATTACTTCGTTTTACACTGAACTGAAGAAATTCGCAAAATATTTAAAGATATCATCACCAACTCCAGCTATCATTGCCAGACTTAAAGGACAGTATCGGTATCAGATATTAATTAAATCATCAAAGCAAACGGATCCAGGCGGAAAGATATTAAGAAAGGCAATTCTCGATTCATTTACTGAGTTCAACAGGAAATCACGATATAAAGACGTGCGGTTGATTTATGATGTTGATCCGCAGAGTTTGATTTAGTGATTAAAAAAGAAAAAGAGAAAAAGTGAGACTCACCTCCAAGGTGAGTCTCACTTTTAGGGGAAAATGTTACTTGCTTAAAATCATCTTCTTTACAGAAGAGAATTTCTGTCCGTCAATTCCAGAAGCATCCAGACGGTAAATGTATACACCGCTATTTAAATCAGATGCATTAAAGTCTAATTCATGTGAACCGGCAGAAAGATCACCATTAAATAATGTGGTTATTTCCTGACCAAGAACGTCGAAAATCTTAAGCGTTACTTTTGAATCAGCAGCAAGACTGAAGCTGATTTTTGTAGCCGGGTTAAATGGATTAGGGTAATTTTGATTCAATGCGTATTCAACAGGGAGAGGAACCTCCACTTCGATAACCTGAGAATATTCAAAAGATCCATCGAAGTCAATCTGCTTTAATCTGTAAGAATATTTTCCTGCGCTTACAGAAGCATCGGTGAAGGCGTATGATTTAGGTTCAGTTGTGGTGCCATAACCGGCAACATAACCAATAGTTTCGAACTCTTCCGCGCCGGAATTTCTTTGAACTTCGAAACCTTGATTGTTAGTCTCTGAAGATGTTGCCCAGCTCAGCTCAACATTACCGTTTTTCGTAACAGCAGTGAAAGAAGTCAACTCAACCGGAACGGGGTCATCGCCGTAAATCTGTACGTTATCAACGACCCACCACCAGTCCCATCCGGGCTGAACGGAACGGAACCTGACGTAGAAATTTGAAAGAGCAACCAGAGAAGTAAGTGAAACATTCTCGTGTGTATTTCTTACGTCTGTACCATTCCAGGTAATGACTGCTGTCCAGGTAGTACCGTTTGTGCTCACTTCTACAAAGCAGGAATCCTGTGGATCTATGGCATTCCAGTCATTATCGAATTCAATCCAAACTGTTTGATAGAGTGTAGCATTGATCGGATTAGTTATATATGCGGTGGATAATAATGTAGTTCCTGAACCACATTCATCAGAATCGGCAGCCAAAACACTATCGCAGCTGCCTCCACAGGGAAGCGTATATGCGTTTGGGTATGGTGTTGTGTAAATTACCCAGACACAGGTTCCACCGTCATTCGTTATTGTCCATGCACCCAAACCGGATTCAAAATCATCTGAAAACAGCAATGTACCAGCCCCCAGATCCTCATGCCAGCTATGCCAATCCGAATTTAATATTGGTGCCGGGTCTTCGGTTTTTTCCTGATCCTGTGCAAAATTAAAGGACCATGCAAGTGCTAGAAGCAGAACCAGACACAATTGAAAAGTTCTTTTCATCAGGTATCCTCCTTATAGGTTGAAGTAATGTTATTTAGTTTGAAGTCTTCTAAGTTTACAACTTTTACTACTGTGGTTTTTGTGTTCTTAATTAAAACCCGCTTTGCTCAAGTAACTTTAGAAATTCGACCTAACATTAAAAATTATTTTGGTATAAAGCAAGTATTGATAACAGGAAAATATTGACAGTTTGGTTGTATAGTTTGGATTAGTTTGGTTTTTTGCAGGCGGTAAAAGTGTTAACGCCATTATTTATTGAAATTGATATTTCAGAGTCTGGCAAAACTGTATAAAATACTTTTGATATGATTTATTATATTTTTAATCGAAAGATTTGCTTTAAAAGAAGAAGTGAGACCCAACTATAATGCGAGTCTCACTTGAATTTGTTCGGCCGTCAGTTTTACTGCATAAAGTTCTGCAGGAACGGAACTGCCTGCGCAAGCTGGAATAAAATAAACATTCCAATTAGCCACAAACCGAAAACCAGCGCATAGTATTTGCCTGTAGATTGGGATTTAAACATTTTTGCAAAACCTATTGAGAGAACAACGTATGACCAGATACTGATAGGATCGAGCTTGGCAAAGAACCAGCCGGCGAGTGTGTTTTTGTCACTCCCTAAAAGTGTGGCGAGGCTAGTGTCCATTATCATTTTGCCAAACAGCATAGTGAGTATTCCTGCAATTACAATTTGTATAATCCCGATATAAGCAGTTAATCCGTTTGCAACCAGGGCAGAGGCAAAAGTTCCTTCGCCTTTTAGAAGAAACTTTATGAACAGGTAATAAATGCCGACTATTATAAAAAATATAATGAATCCGAAAATAAGCGTAGTCGCAACAGTAATAACCCAGCCAACAGGACCTTTCATAAATTCCATTTGCCGGTCAATTCCTTCAATTGCCTGATCTGCAGTCTGCCTGTCCATAAGTCCATCCTGAACCATTTTTTCAATTCTGTCTATCTGCTGCTTCTTCGCTTCAAAATAAACTTCCTCGTTGCTCATTGCTATTATTCTTATAATAGCAACTACAAGAAACAGCAGGAGTATTGGTATAACCCAATCCTTATTTCTCGGCGGGAATTTTGACGTGTGTTCGAACATCTTAGCCGGTTCAGTAAAAACCCCGATCATTTTGTCGGAGTGACTTAGTTCAACATCTCCGTTTGTTGTTTCTTCGAAAGGAGTGATAGTTTCGTTTAAATCCATTATGCACCTCACAAATTATTTTAATTTCGGATAACTGAAATTATGTTTCTTATTTGCCAAAGGCAATAATATTTTGCTTAGTGGCAGTAGAATAATGTTCAACGGCTTCAGACAAATCCGGTTTCTCTGAGAAATTGGGTTTAAAAAGACCGGTAATTAACTAA
Organism: uncultured Ignavibacteriaceae bacterium; assembly: GCA_964639955.1. Classification (GTDB taxonomy): domain Bacteria; phylum Bacteroidota; class Ignavibacteria; order Ignavibacteriales; family Ignavibacteriaceae; genus IGN2. Next base: position 4,112 of record CAZXGJ010000067.1, on the reverse strand, counting down.
CAGGCAAAGTCCACTTTCATTTAGTAAATTTGGGCTGTAAATAATCACCAACCTTTTGAGAAATAAAATGAAACCAAAAACAATTATCGAACCTTTCAAGATTAAATCAGTTGAACCTATCCGTTTTACTACACGACTGGAAAGAGAAAAAATTTTAATTAATGCTGGCTATAATCCTTTTATGATTCACGCCGATGATGTACTCATTGATTTACTTACTGACAGCGGAACATCAGCAATGAGTGCAAAGCAGTGGGCAGGAATTATGGAAGGCGATGAAGCCTACGCGGGTTCAAAAAGTTTTTATCGTTTCGAAGATGCAGTGAGAAAAATAACCCATATGAAACACATCATTCCTACTCACCAGGGAAGAGCAGCAGAGAAAATATTATTCTCGATTGTTGGCGGTCCCGGAAAATATTTCCCGAACAACACTCACTTCGATACAACACGGGCTAACATTGAATTTACAGGAGCAGAAGCAGATGATTTTCTTACAGAAGTTGGAAAACATCCTGAGCAACGAGCGGACTTTAAAGGAAATATGGATATTCAAAAGCTCGAAGCGTTCATCAAAGAAAAAGGTGCGGAAAATATTCCTCTTTGTATGGTGACAGTTACAAATAATTCCGGCGGTGGTCAACCGGTTTCAATGCAAAATATCCGAGATGTAAAAGCAGTTTGTAAAAAGTACGGTATTCCGTTATTCCTTGATGCTTGCCGTTTTGCAGAGAATGCTTACTTCATAAAGAAGAGAGAAAAAGGATACGAGAATAAATCAGTTTTAGAAATTGCACAGGAAATGTTTTCGTATGCTGATGGTGCAACTATGAGTGCAAAGAAAGATGCTCTTGTTAACATTGGTGGTTTCCTTGCATTGAATGATGAAGAACTTGCAATGAAGTGCAGAAACCTTCTCATTGTTACAGAAGGTTTTCCAACTTACGGTGGATTAGCCGGACGAGACCTCGAAGCAGTTGCGCAGGGGTTGGAAGAAGTTGTTGACGAACATTATCTTGAGTACAGAATCCGCAGTGTTGAATATCTCGGAGAACGACTTGTTGCAGCCGGCGTTCCGATTATCGAACCACCCGGAGGTCATGCAATTTATATTGATGCAAAAAGATTTTTACCTGACCTTCCTCCAGATCAATATCCGGGACAATCGATTGTCTGTGAGCTTTATCTTGAAGGCGGAGTTCGGGCAGTTGAAATCGGAAGTGTTATGTTTGGTAAGTATGATAGTAATGGAAAACTTATTCCTGCAATGATGGAACTTGTTCGTCTGGCAATTCCGAGAAGAGTTTATACACAAAGCCATGTTGATTACCTTATCGAAATAATTCTTGAAGTATTTAACAACAGAAATAAATTAAAAGGATATAAAATTGTGTTCGAAGCTCCGATGCTTCGGCACTTTACAGCAAGGTTTGAACCTTTGAAATAAAATGAAACTCAAAAAAAAATATCGCTTTGATAACAAACGACAGATATGGAGAATCATTCCCACCAATACAGGAAAGCTAATAATTGAAGAGCGCCAGTCTGAAGAGAAGCAGGTTTACTTTCATTGTCTTTCTCTCGAATCAGGAAAGAAAATATTAAGCAACTTTCAGCTTGATGACAAGTTCTGGGTTGGTGTTGAAGCAGTTCAGAACGATATTATCTTTTTTCACAAATTTGCTAAACCTGATATGCCAAAGCACAGAGGTATCTTTGCCTACGATTTAACCAAGAAAGAATTCCTCTGGCAAAATCCGGAATTAATTTTCCTGTTTTTGTTTGATAATAAATTATATGCTTATAAAGACAAATTTGAAGGAAGAAATTTTTATTCCATCAATGCTGATAGTGGTGAGTTAATTGAAGAAATTGGGGAGGATTTTCAGAGGATTAATAATCTTCGCAGTCAATCCAATCTGGAAGAAAGTAATGAGGGATATTTATTCCCTGAAAGGTTTGAAGCAGATTCCGCAGTTGATATTCACACTATTGAGTTCATAAAATCATTAAGAAATAATTTCGTTATTTCAGGTACAATAGAATACATATTGAAAAATAAATTATTAATGACGAGTTTTCATGAGGTAAATTCTAAAGGTTCTTTCAATAACCTTTTTAAGGCTGTTGATTTATCCACAGGAAAGTATATTTTAGAAGAGGTAATCAATAAAGAAACAGATCTGTTTTTAACCGATAGTTTCTTTATAAAAAATGATTTGCTGTTTTTACTGTTCGGAAAAACCAGACTTGAAGTATATAAGATTATTTATTGATGGTGAAGAAATGGAATTATCAAATGATGAAAAACAAATTTTACTAAAAGCAGCACGCCAATCAATTCTTGAAGAGTTCAGCGAAGGTGAAGTATCAAAGGTTGACTACAAAGCATATCCAAAACTAAAGATGGAACTTGGTGCTTTTGTTACCCTTAAGTTAGAAGGTGAATTAAGAGGTTGTATCGGTTACATAATTGCACAAAAGCCGTTGTTCGAAACAGTTGTTGAAGCTGCAAAACACTCTGCTTTCGGTGATCCGAGATTTCCTGAATTAAGCAGAGAGGAACTCGACGAAGTTGTAATTGAAATATCTGTCCTTTCGCAGTTTGAACCAATCAAAAGTTATGATGAAATTGAAGTCGGCAAACACGGACTTCTGCTGGAAGAAGGCGGCAGAGCAGTTCTTTTACCCCAGGTTGCAACTGAACAAAATTATAACCGCGCACAATTTTTAACAGCTCTCTGCCACAAAGCAGGACTTTATGGAAATTACTGGAAAGAAAGAATGTTGAACATAAAAGTTTTCACCGCACTTGTTTTTTCAGAAGAAGAAAAAGGAGGTTGAATATGAATTATGTAAGACCAGCACAGGTTGCAGGATATTTTTATCCTTCAAATCCTGATAAACTAAAAAAAGATATCAGCCTGATGCTTGATGTTACCAAACCCAAAGAAAAAATTAATAAAATCTTTGGTTTAGTTGCACCTCACGCCGGGTATGTTTACTCAGGTAAAACAGCAGCACACGCTTACAATCTTCTTGTCGGGAAAAAATACGAACGTGTTGTTATAATCTCACCAAGTCATTCAGAATATTTTCCGGGAATAAGTGTTTTTGAAGGCGATGCATATGAAACTCCTCTCGGAATTCTAAAAGTTGATAAAGAGTTCCGTGAAAAATTATTAACTGATGATGGTGTTATCTTCACAGGATATGAAGGACACAGGAGAGAGCATGCTCTTGAGGTTCAGCTCCCGTTTCTGCAATCGGTACTTCAGGATTTTAAGATTGTTCCTGTTGTAATGGGAGATCAATCCAAAAGAAATATTGATACACTTGCAAAAAAGCTTGCTGAACTTGCTGATGATGAAACTTTGATTGTTGCTAGTTCAGATCTATCTCATTTTTATTCCAAATCTCAGGCGGACAAGTTGGATTCAGTCGTAGAAAAGCGAGTGAGAGAATTTGATTTTGAATCGCTCCAGTTTGATTTAGAAAATCATACCTGCGAAGCTTGCGGCGGCGGACCAATTGTCACTTTGATGAAAGCTGCAAATCTTAAAAATATCCGACACTCAATGGTACTTAGCAGAACTGATTCAGGCGATGTAACAGGAGATAATTCGGAAGTTGTTGGCTATATGTCAGCAGTTTTTTACGGAGACTAAATAAATTTGATAAAACACAAAATTGCTATCATCGGTGCGGGCAAAATTGCATACTCGCTTTCCCCTGCACTTAAAAAATCTGGTTACGATGTTCAAAGTATTGTAAGTAAAAAAAACTCTTCGGCAAAAAATCTTGCAGAGAAATACCTAATTCCTCATTATTCAAATTCACTTCAAAAAATTCCGAAAGATATAAATGTTTTCTTCCTTACTGTTCCAGATGGAGAGATAAAAAAAGTTGCTGATAAATTATCGAAGTTAAGGAATACTTTTAAAGATTGTATCTGCATACATTTTTCCGGTGTTGAAAATATTTCAGTACTGAATCCGTTAGCTAAGAACGGATGCGCAACTGGTTCGCTCCATATCATCAGACCATTTCCATCAAAAGAAATTGTTGACATAAAAAATTCACCTGCATCAGTTGAAGCAAAGGATAAGCGC
>CAZXGJ010000066.1:0-18069 GCA_964639955.1 uncultured Ignavibacteriaceae bacterium | reverse complement strand
CTAATCTACCTTACTTAATTAACCCGAAATTCCATTTTCCGCTGAACCAGTACAGTTCAAGTTACTGTTACGAGTCCTTATCTTCGTAATTCCGTCATACTATCATTCATATTTACACATAAATAACTATTATGAGTTACATTCTAGATATTCTCGGGTCAACTATTATTGGCGGCATGATAATGCTGATGCTCATTAATTTTAATATATTTCAATCGAATACCAGGTTTTCATCAGACTCTGAATTGCAAATGCAGCAGAATGCAAAAACTCTGGCAGAGATAGTAAACTATGACTTGCGTAAAATTGGATTCGAGTATGATGGCATGCCATTCGTATCTGCAGATTCGCAGAGTATTTCGTTTTACAGTGATATTGATAGAGACAGTTCAATTGATCTGGTTACTTATTTATTGGGTGATAAATCTGAAGCCTCAGCAACAAAAAATCCAAACGACAGAATTCTTAAGAGAGTAATAAACAGTGATACGCTCTCCGGTCCATCGCTTGGTTTAACAAAAATAAAATTTTCTTACCTGGATCAAATCGGATCTCCTACGGCAGTTCTATCAAACATAAGATATGTAAAGGCTGAACTCTGGGTTGAATCGATAGAACCGGTAAACGGCAATTATATATTTACATATTGGGAAATGACAATTAATCCGAGGAGCCTATAATGGGAAAAGCAATAATTATTGTTTTGATAGGATTTTCAGTTATTACATCTTTCTTTATACTTAAGCTTAATGCGAACTCGAAAGAAGGATTAAAAACGACTGTAGATCATTTTGAAAACACTCAAGCAAGGTTAATAGCAAATTCCGGAGTAGAGGTTTATCTGGAGAAAATGAGGAGAGATAAAACACTCAAGGGTACATTTAATAATAATCCTTTGATGGATGGATCATTCGATATCGATATCAGCGGGCCGGATTCATTTCTGGTAATCACCTCCACAGGGCATTTTGGAAACACCGTGCACCAATCAATAGTGAAAGCAACAAGGCAGCCGGTAGAATTACCTCCAACTTTGGGGGCTTTATATATTGTTTCAGATGTGCTCGATTTGCAGCTTAACGGAAATTTGACAATAGATGGTAACGATACCAATATGGATGGCTCAACTGGTGATGAAGACGCTTTGCCGGGTGTAGTTTTGGATGAGACTTCGGATAGTGCTTATTTTATAAATAATATTAAACCTAAAATAGCTAAGGATATTGAAGGGTACGGTGGTTCTCCGAGTGTATACTCAACGAACGATTCAACTGATTGGGAAGCTGTAGTAATGAATACCATTTTTGCTGCCGATATCACAGTTTCTTCAGGAACATACTCAAGCGGAATTCATTTTGGTACTGAAACGGACCCTAAAATTACATTTATGAATGGCGATATTCATTTATCCGGCGACTGCGATGGATATGGGATAATGGTAATCAATGGAAATTTAGTGATGAGCGGTGATTTTACTTACAGCGGAATTATACTTGTTTATGATAAATCTTCTATCGAGTGCCAGATTACCGGTAATGGAGGGGTTTACGGTACTGTAATTCTTGTAGGTTCTGATGTTGACCTGCATGCAACAGGAAATGCTGCATTTTACTATAGCAGCGAGGCTATTGAAAACTGCCAGTTGTATCTGAAATCATCAAGGTTTAAGATCGCGAGTTGGTGGGAATAATATTTTTTTTGGTGATAAAAATAATCAAATAAAACTGCTTAACCTTTTTTTTAGTCAGATGCTTTATTGATTAACACAATCCATGCATCATTGTATTCATCATCCTTCCATAATTCGTTTCTGTATGTTTCAGCCTCAATTCTCGACTTGAATGGGGGATGAATCTGAACAACATAAAGATTATTCCGTTCGTTAAAGTTTACTTTTATATCCTTCTGTAGTTTTACTCTGCTGAAATCGGCAAACTGTTTTGCTTTTTCAAATGAAGAAAAAGCGCCGATTTGTACAACATATTCTGTATCCTTCTCTTCAACCGGTGTATCAAAAGTTATAAAATCCTCAGGTGGAATTTCGTCAAAGAGATATGTGTCATCACTCTCCTGCTGTTTTACCTCTTTTTCTGTTGAAGAGCAAGATATTATCTGACAAATTGTTAGTGAAATAAAAATGTATCCAAGATAATTCATAGTTTTAAAATGATTGGGCCTGACTCAAAAGTAATTTTGAGGTTTTCTGTTTTACAGTAATAAAACTAAATCACCATCTAACTCAGACCTGCGTCCCCGCAGGCCTGAATTAATTAAATCTTAGCTTTTTTCTTTTAGCAAAGACTCAGGCTTGCCTGCTTAAAGCAGGAAGCAGAGGTTGCTAATAAGTTTAAAAATCCCTCAACCAAGTATAAAATCACCTCTCATTTCGGCTTTTTAGTTAATGCCGATAAATTAAAACAGAAGGTGATCAAATGTTCCTTTGCTGAATACAGGGTAACCATTTTTCATCACTACCTGTCCGGAAAAGTTTAAACTGCCTGGAATAGTAGATACATCTATCAACGGGATACTGGCATTAAATCCTGAGTTTAAAACTTTTATTATTTCGTTCGCCATAACTGCCTGACCCTGATATGTGGGGTGCACACCATCAAGGCTGAAGAGTCCTCCTTCAACATACATTGTAGTGAAAGAGATTCCGTTAATGATAGTTCCTCCGGTAAAATCTTTTGCCCTGATACTTTTCAGCACAGAATTAAAATTAACAAGCTTAAATCCTTTAGCCGAAGCAGTGGTTGAAATTATATTATTGTAAGCATCAGTTGCAGTTTGTGCGGTTATTATTTCTCCCGGATCCAGCGTGAGTGCATCCGGCCAGGGATTTTGGGGATGAACTCCAAATGGTTTGGTTGTATCTATACCTGCCGGCAAACCGGGATAATTGTTATCCTTATAAAACTTACCAGTTGGTATTCCTATTAATCCTGCATAACTTCCTCCCGGTAAAGTTATAAGCACTCCACCGGAAAGCAAAGCTAAAGAATCGGCTATTCCACTGCCAATTGTTTCCCCATGGTTTTGATAAATAACGCCCGGAGCACCTAATGAAGCAAGATAACCCCACGGTATCTGCTGCGACATCTGCATACCGATTGTTGTAAAGTAAGGAATCGTACTTACATCAAATACATTACCCACAATTACATCGGTGCCCAAAACTGCCAGAGCATCGCCGAGTGTATTGTAAAGGAATCCAAATTGTGCTTCAGATGTTGGTGCAGATGGAGCGGTACCTCCGCTGGCGGCAAATCCAAGCACATCGTTGTTGCCAATCCATACAAAAAGCAATGTTGGCTGCAAAGCTGAAGCTTGTTGAATCTGGGTTCCTAATTGCAGGGCACTGTTTCGAAGAATCAGATCGAACATTGGATTTGGTTTACCGGCAAACAGTGCAGACGCACAATTATTTGCATCGGTAGCAAACAAAACGTCATAAAGCAAAGCACCCGGTATTCCAAGGTTGTTGTAAGGAGCCGGATAATTTATGTTTTTTGGTGTACCTGCAGATAGGTTTATTTTTGTTGTGAAAGGGTTCAGCGATTCAACCTCTATTCTTCCTCCGGTTCCGGGGTCAGAATATAGGGGCTGCTGAAAGTTTGTTCCTACGATTTGCGCCAGAAGATTTCCGTAACTATGCATTTGCGAACTTTCATACAGCGACCCTGCCTGGTAACCTGCAGTAAGGCTATTGCCGATGGTAACAAAGCGAGAAAAATCTAAACTCCCAAAATCAATTTCCGGAGTCATTAATTCATTGTAATCATCGCAACTTACTGAAAATAACAAAATGAATGTTGATAGAACTATAATAGTGATATTCTTTTTCATTTTTATCCTCCCGTACTTAAGGAATATTATAATAAAAACTGAAAGACAAAAGATGCCCGGTTGTATTATAAGTTCCGTTAAATGGTGAATCACCGGGAGTATAAATCTCTTCAGAATTATCTATTGTTAGCTCACTTCCGCGTATATAAAGATATGAACCGGTAATCCCGAAGTTATCAAATATTCTTGCATCAGCACCTATGCTGAATCCGAGTCTGTCTGTCTCCGGCAGAGTCGGGCTGAGTTTCTCAGGCTTAACCGGCATCTGATCGTAGTATACACCACCCAGCAAAGCAAACTCACTTGAAATATCATACTGCGCTCCGAAACGTAAAACAAAAGTATCATCATAGAGGCGAGGGCTTGCAGAATCATTAAAATCGGGATCTTTAAAATCAACAGCCAGTGTATCATAACTTGACCATCCGACCCACTGGAAATCGGCACTTAGCAGTAATTCGGGCATAATCTGAACAGCAATTCCACCCACAATATTCATTGGAGTGATAAGTTTTGCAGTTGCATCTCCATTCGGCAGAGCTTTAATATCAAGTAATTGCTGAGCACCTTTGGTTGTTGCTTTTCCGTCGAAAGTATAATTTACTTCACTGCGGAAGGTTGCACCTATAGTAAGTTCCTTGACGGGTTTGAACATTAAACCAAAAGTATATCCGAAAGCAGAAAAATCCTCTCCTTCCAGCTCAACATAAGCATCACCTTCAAAAGGTGATTGCGAATTTTTACGAGTGATCAGAACATCTGCAAAACTATAAACGAAACCGCCGCTGACTGAAAGATTATCCAGGATGTTGTATGCAAGTGTAACAGGTACCCAGAAAGTTCTTAGCTCAGTTTTAATAGCTAAATATTTGCCAACCCAGTTATCATCCCATTCGGTGCCCAGACCAAACGGAGTTGTAATGCCAACACCGGCAGCAAATGAGTTGGTAAAAGAATGCGTGATGAACAGGTGGCTCGGGAAAAAAACATTATCCTTCATGTAGTTCATATTAACTGAAGGTGCCACACCCCGGAATGTTGACTTTGGCGATATTAGTGCTGTGCCAAGAAGGAAATTTGTTCCCTGCATTTGTGTCATTCCGGCGGCATTCCAGTAAATAGCTGACGGGTCATCGGCAATGGCAGTAAAAGCACCTCCTAGTGCCATAGCTTTGGCTCCGTGCTCGTTTATCTGAAATCCCCCGGCAAGGATTAAGCTGGTATTCATTACCAGCAGCAACAATAGTAAGCAGCTTTTTTTATTCAAAGCTTAACCTCCCTCGCTAGTTATGTGAATAGGTTATTTAATTAAGAGAATTACTCATTCAATTGTAAATAATACAGCACCTTTCTCTACGGCGGTGCCCTCATTTACAAAAATTTTTTTTATCTGCCCTGAAGCAGGCGATTTTAAATCGTTTTCCATTTTCATTGCTTCGAGAATCATCACAGAATCTCCCTGGGCAATCAGTTCGTTTTCTTTCCTGTTAATTTTAAGAATTAAACCCGGCATTGGTGCCACTACATTTTTTGATTGGTGTGTTGCTGTTTTTGCTTCTTCAATCAATTTAAAAGCTTTTTGCTGCAGGGCAGTTCTTACTGTAACATCAAATTGATAACCTCCGATATTTACTGAATAAGAATCACCCATTAAGTTAACTCCGGTTAACTCATAAACTTTGTTGTTAAGTTTTAAACGAAACAGGTTAGAATACACAAAATTCAGTTCATAATTGTATTTAAGATCGTCAATTAATATTTCAGAATCATTCAAAAGGGAAATGTTGTGCTGCAGTTCATCAACTTTTACAATATATTCATTCATAAAGCTGCTCTAACCATTTATTTGCAGTTGCAGTGTGATTTGATGAAAAATTATTCGCAGCAGTTTGCGATTTAAGCAGAGCTGCTAAAGCTGCTGCTATTTTTGAGTTTTCATTTCTCTTTGTTGCTGCGTCAAGGTCAAATATTTTTTTCAAAAAATCTTCCGTCAGGTAATTAATATCGAATCTTCCCTCTCTGAAATCAGGCTGCTCAAAAAGGAGCTTCAGAAACGGAATGTTAGTTACCAGTCCGGCAATGTGGTATTCTTCAAGAGCGGATTTCATTTTATCAATTGCAGCATTTCTGTCTTTTGCATGGCAGATAAGTTTAGCTATAAGAGGATCGTAGTAAACGGATATTTCAGAACCGGTATCAAATCCTGAATCCAGCCTTACACCCGGTCCTGCAGGGGCAATGCAGTTAATAATTTTTCCTGTAGTTGGTAAAAAATTATTTACAGCATCTTCTGCATAAATTCTGCATTCGATTGAATGACCATTAATTTTAACATCATTTTGAGTAAATGACAGTTTTTCTCCTGCGGCAACAGCAATCTGTTCTTTTACAAGATCGAATCCGGTGGTAAGTTCAGTTACTGGATGTTCAACCTGCAGCCGGGTATTCATCTCCAGAAAATAAAAGTTTTTATCTGCATCCATAAGAAATTCAACTGTGCCGGCATTATAATAATTGCATGCTTTTGCTGCGTTAACAGCAGCTGCAGTTATTTTTTTCCTTGTTATTTCGTTTACAAAAACAGACGGAGATTCCTCTATAATTTTCTGGTGTCTTCTTTGTATAGAACATTCGCGCTCATTAAGATGAACGTAGTTCCCAAATTTATCTCCGAAGATCTGAACTTCAATATGTCTTGGCTTTTCAATAAATTTTTCTATATATATTTCTTCACTTGCAAATGCCTTAAGGGATTCTCGTCTGGTAGCTTCAAATAAAGATTCGAATTCAGCAGAAGAATTTACTTTTCTCATTCCCTTACCTCCCCCGCCAGCAGAAGCCTTTAACAGAATGGGGTAACCTATTTCTTCAGAAATCTTAATTCCCTCTTGAGCGTTCAGGATTGATTTTGTTGTTCCCGGAACGATGGGTACATCAAATTCAGCCATTCGCCTGCGTGCTTCGGTTTTGCTGCCCATTAATGCAACCGATTCAGCCGAGGGTCCGATAAAAACAATTCCGGCTCTCTCAACAGCATTAATGAATTTTGAATTTTCGGCAAAAAACCCGTAGCCGGGATGTATTGCATCCGCACAAATATCTTTTGCAAGGTTAATTATTTTTTCCTGGTTTAGATATGATTCGTGTGAGGGTGGATTTCCGATATAATATGATTCATCGGCTAAGCTTGTATGTAAAGCAGTTCTATCAACATCAGAATAAATGGCAGCAGATTTAATGCTCAGCTCGCGGCAGGCTCTTATAATTCTAACCGCAATCTCTCCCCTGTTTGCTATTAAAATTTTCTTAAACAATCCGCTAATTATTTTAGTTCAACAATTGTTATTCCTTCTCCCCCTGCTTCAATTGGTGCAAAATAGTAAGCCTTAACTTTTTCATGTTTGTCGAGGATCTCTTTAACCATTTTCTTTAAAGCTCCGGTTCCTTTCCCATGTAATATTTCAATTCTGTTTTGCCCGTTCATATAAGAGTCATCAATAAACCTGATTACATCGAAATCAGCTTCTTCCGGCTTTTTACCTCTTATATCAATCCTGTATTCAATTTCATGATAATTAATTTTATGATAATGCCCGGATAGCTCTGCCTGCAACTTGTCCGGAGCTGTTTCAAGCTCACTTAATTTAACTACCATTTTTATCGAACCGCTTTCAACAACTGCACTTTTTTTATCTATATCGAGCTGCACAATTCTTCCTGAAGTAGCCGTGTTCCGGATATTTACAAAACTGCCAACGTTAAAATCAGATATTTCTATGGCTTTAGCAACTTCCGGAGTATAAATTTTTTTTGATTCTTCTTTAATACTTTCGATTATTTTTTTGGCTTCCTTAATAACTTCGCGCTGAGCATTCGATTCCCTGATATCTTTTATTACGTTTTCTATTCTTTTATTTATTCCGTTTAAAAGTTGTTCTGCTTCTACTTTTGTCTTTTTCAGGATATCTTTTTTCTCTCCCTCAAGTTTTTCAATCTTTTCCTCATAAAGGCTTGATAGATGGGTCAACCTATTGTTTTCGTTTTCCAGTTCTTTAAGTTTTTTCTGAAGTTTATTTGATTCTGATTCCAGTTCAGTAAGAAATTTTTCTATCCTGTGTTTGTCTGTATCCATAGTACTTTCTGCCAATCGCAGTATGTTTTCTTCGATGCCGATTCTCCTTGCTATTTCAAATGCATAGCTTGAACCTGGTACACCAAGTTTAAACTTATAGGTGGGTACAAGGTTTTCGTGGTCAAATTCCATTGCTGCGTTAATAAAATCTTTCTCTGAATCTGCAATTAGCTTTAGATTTCCGTGGTGTGTGGAAGCGAATACCAATGCTCTCTTATCTCTTAATACTGTCAATATAGCTGCAGCAATGGCAGAACCTTCGGCCGGGTCAGTTCCTGTCCCGATTTCATCTAGCAATACAAGTGAGTGTTCCCCGGACTGTTCAATTATTTTTTTAATATTAGTTAAATGGGAACTGAAAGTTGAGAGGTCATCTTCAATAGATTGTTCATCGCCGATGTCGAGCAGAATATTATCAAAAAAATGAAAATTGGAGTCCGGGCTTACCGGAATTTGTATTCCAGACTGAAGTAAGAGCGAAAGCAACCCGATTGTTTTTAATACTACTGTTTTCCCACCGGCATTAGGGCCGGTTATAAGCACAACCCGTTCGTTTTGCAATTTAAAATTCAGCGGAATAGTATTCTGACGTCCGGTCTTTTTCAGCAAAACCGGATGCCGGGCATCAGCAATAAAAAAAGCTTTTTGGTTATCAATGGATGGGGATGAACCCATTATTTCTATTGAGTACTTTGCACGGGCAAAAAGTGAATCGAGAATAGAAAGTGATGTTAATGATTGCTGCAGCTTCCCGCTCTCCTTTCCAATAAGCTGAGTTAATTCTTTCAGCAGTCTTTCAATCTCTCTCTTCTCCGCAAAACCAAGGGAAACAATTTCATTGTTGAGCTCAAGAGTTTCTTCCGGTTCAATATACACAGTCTGACCGGATGCAGACTCTGAATGAATAAATCCCCTCAGATGCCGTTTATGTTCTGATTTAACCGGGATTACCATACGTCCATCCCGTAGTGTAAGATAATCTTCTCTGACCATTCCTTTATCTTCGAGGGATTTGATAATCTTGCTTATGGATTTTGTAAGCAAGCTTTGCCGGTCTCTCATTTCCTGCCTGATTTCCTGCAATTTTTTACTGGCCTTCTCTTTAATATCTCCGTTTTCGTCAATAATTCTTTCAATATGATGTTCAAATATTTTATCACTGAAGAGATTTAAAGAAATATTCTGTAACAAAGGTGCGGTATCGATATTCTGTTTCAAATATTGTTTTAACAGCCGGGAAGTTTTTGCAAGTCTCAAAATTTCAAGAATTATTTTTGCTGTTAAAATTGCACCATTGATTTTACTGTGTTCCAGGCTTTTTGTTAAGTCGGGTATATTTTCTAAAGGCGGGGGATCTTTTTTTATAAGAAGCTGTTTGGACTGCTCAACTTTAAATAACTCTTCAGAAACGAATTCAGGAGTGGTAAGCTGAGCGATATTAAGAATATTATTTCTACCCTTTCCGGTAAGCGTATAAGCAGCTATGTGTTCGGTAATTTTTCTGAATTCCAGCTTCTCAATTGCAGCTTTATCAAACATTACAGCGAATCTTTTCTCTCAATATATTCTTTAATTATTTGTCTGGGCTCGGGTGTGTATGCACTTAAATAATTAATGGTTACGGGAATTATCTGGCTTGTGCTTTCGTAAAAAAGAGAGTTACTTTTAGCATCTGAGGAAGGTATTTCAAAAATATTTAATATCAATAAGACCGCACTGAGGAAATAAAAAATCTGAATCATACCAACAACACCGCCTACAAGCTGGTTAATAAGACTGTTGATTTTATCGAAAGGATGAACAACTCGTTTTATAATCGTAAATATTATTATTATTACAAAAAATATTAATACACCGCCGATGATTTCAGAGAGATATAGTTCTATCTGGAAAACATTCTCAAGCAAGGTTCCAAACCTGCGTGCAAGTACAGCGGTGCATAGTATTGCAACAGCTAAGCCAATTAAACCTATCAGCTTTCTTATAAAACCATCCTTAAAGCCGAGAATAAAGCCCGTGATAGCTATAACTAATATAACTGCGTCTATGAGGTTCAATTTATCCCAAGAATTTTTTCCACAGCAGCTTTAACTGCTTTTCCGTCAGCTCTGCCTTTCAGTTCTTTAATTGCAGCAGGCATAAGTTTGGCGAAATCAGCTTTTGAAAAAGCATTTAAGGAGCGGGCAATTCTGTTTACCTCATCGAGCAATTCGTTTTCGTTAAGTTGCTTTGGCAAATAGGACATAATAACCTTGAGTTCAGCTTCTTCCATTGCAGCAAGGTCTTCCCTGCCCGCTTTCTTATATTCTTCAATCGATTCCTTTCTTTTCTTTGCCGCAGAGCTTAATAGTTTTACTTCTTCCTCTTCATTAAGTTGTATTCCTGAGCCGCTTTTTTCAAATTCAAGAATCAAAGCCCGGATAGATCTTATAGTTTGAAGCCTGGTTTTATCCCCGGCTTTCATTGCCTCTTTAATATCCTGATTTATTTTTTCTGAAAGTTTCACATTTACCTCATTAATAAAAAAAGCAGGCGATTAAAAAATCGGCCTGCTGAATTGATATTAAAAATAATTTTATAACTAAATTTTTACATTGGCCGAATAGTTTATTCTTAAGCAGTACGCTTTTCTCAGTTCCTGCTGTATATCCGTTACAAGACCCATATCTATTGCTTTATCCACGCGTAAAGAAACAATTACATTAGGCAAAGCCTGTCTTTTGCCATACATTATCGGCTGCACATCATCCAATATAACAATGCTGTCATTTATCTGAATTTTATTTCCTTTCCCAACCCAAACGTACGAGACGAGTCTTTTGTTTTCTATTTTTTCCAATGCTTCCGCTTCCGGTAAACTAAAATCAACAAGAACTTCAACCTCTCTAAGGGTAGTAGTAACCATAAAGAATAACAACAGCATAAATATAATATCGGGCATAGAAGCTGTAGGAATTTCCTGTTTTGTGCTAGCTCTTTTCTTTTCAAATTTCATATCTGCTATTCCTATTTTTTTACTTGTTCTGGTTCTGCAATTGAAATAATAATCGGGACAGCATCTTTAATTATTTTCTGTTCTTCCTCAGCAAGGTCATTGTATTTATTTCCGAATTTAGCATTTGAGTATTCATCCCTGACTTCGAAAAATGCCATCTTCACCTGATCTAAAGCCTGTATGTAAGCATTGTATACAGTTTTTCTATCAGTCTTAAGCGATACTATAAGTTTTTTATTTGATGGTAATTCTATTTTAGACTGTATGCGCGGCTTCAATGTATTTTTTATTTGAAACAAAGAAATTGGCTGACCATCCAGTAAAACATCTCCTGTTTCATTTATCAGAATGCCTGCCATCCTGTCCGGATCAACTTTAACCATTTCCTGTTCTTCCGGCGGGATATATTCCGGCAGAGTTAAACCAATTCCGGAATCAACATCTATTACAGTTGCAACAAGGAAGAATATAAGAAGCAGGAATGCAATATCCGCCATAGAAGAAGTCGGAATTATTGCTTCGGGTAGTTTTTTCTTTTTTAACATAATTACTTGAAGGTAATTTCTGAATTAATTATTTGCCTGTTAAGGTAATTATTTTTTCTTTGTCTGAATTTCGTAAAGAGCATCGATAAGTTCGATGGAAGCTTCTTCCATATCGCCTACAAGCCTGTCAATCCTTGAAACCAGGTAATTATAAAATACCTGCAGAATCATAGCCACTACTAACCCGAACAGCGTAGTTAAGAGAGCTACAGCAATACCGTCGGCAACAATGGCAGGTGAAATCTGGGCAGCTTCTTTGATAGCATCAAAAGCTTCGATCATACCTTGAACTGTACCTGTAAATCCAAGCATCGGCGCAAGCGAAATGAAAAGTGAAATCCAGATAAGACCTCTTTCCAGAAAACCCATTTCTATACCGCCATATGCAATAATAGCTTTTTCTGCAGCTTCGAGGCCTTCATCTGCACGCAGTAAACCGGCATGAAAAACGGAAGCAACGGGTCCTCTTGTATTAGCACAAAGCTCTTTAGCTTGCTCAATACCGCCGTCATCAAGAGCACGCTTTACCTGCACAATAAATTTTTTCGTGTTAGTCTTTGAACGGGTTAATGTCCATAGTCTTTCAAAGCTAAATGCTAATCCCAAAATAAGGCAAACTAAGATTGGCCACATAAAACCACCGCCGGCTTCAAATTTTTCTGTAAGCCAATTTAGTGTTCCTCCGCTCTCAGTGGTTGCTTGCGCAATTATATTATAAAAAGACGATATTACTCCAGATAAATCCATAGAAGATTACCTCCTAGTTAAATGAATATTTGATGCTTGGGAAAGGAAAACTCCAATATTTTTAATTATGAGTAGGACTACAATAAACATTTCAAGTTTGAAAGTCAACAAATTCTTTATTCTGTAGCCCAACTTTTTTAAGCGACATTAAATCGGTGTGTTAATTTAAAAATATTTCCTGTAAGAAAATAATAATAATTGAAAATTGAGTGAATAAATTCGCCAATCTCCTCAGGTTTCATCCAGTTTTCAAAGTCTGCTCCTGATAGCCAATTTCTGTTTGCCGGAGTGTCAATTATAAGCGGTGCAATAGCGTTTGCCGTGAGGTTAATTTCAGCACCTTCCTTTGCTATGGTCTCAACCAGATGTATTAATGCTCCTTTCGAAGCTCCATAAGCTGCTTTTTTAACGTCGGGTGATAGACCTGTATAAGCTGCTGTAAAACAGACCGAACCGGAGTGTGAATTCTTTACAAGCCGGGCAAAGTATTTTGCAATTAAGAAATTTGATTTCAGATTCATACTCATCATTTTATCCCATTCGTCTGTATCGGTTTCCCAAACAGTTTTGCCGCCGGTAAAGCCACCGACTGTACTGAAGAGGAAAATAGATTTTTCTTTTGAACCCTGAACTAATTTAAAAGCCTTTTGAACATTTTCTTCAAGGGAAAGGTCTTCAATTTTAATCTGCAGAATTTTTTCTGATTGATAATCATCATCGAAATTAAAATCAAATAAATAGTATTTGTTATAATCTTTCTTAAGCAGGGATTTAGTAACCCCTTTACCGAGTGCACCGTTAGATCCGAAAATAATCAATTCTTTTATCATGGCATTTTTTCTTTAATTGAAAATTTTGCAATAACCGGAAAGTGGTCACTGTAGCCTCCTAAATATCTTTTCCCTCCGTAAGTCGGGAATGGCGTTCCTTTGTATTCACCTGAATGAGTGAGAAGGAAATACGGCTTAAATACCTCAAAAGAGTTACATATATAGTAAAAATTTTCATCTGTAAGCAATGATCCTGAAACTATTATTTGGTCAAGCAAATTCCAGGTTTGTTTGTATTTGTAACTGCCGTCTCCGTTTGTAAAAGATGAATAAGAGAGGTTGAATAATAAGTTTTCTGAGTCAACCTCAAATTCAGCGGGTAAAGAGTCGCATCTTACCGGGAAAGCATTCAGGTGTTCAAGCAAGGCAACATCTACCGGGTCATCATTGAAATCGCCTATGATAAATATTTTCGCTTTCGGATTTGTAGCCAGAATCCGATCAACAGCATTTCTGAGAGTTTTTGCAGCTTCGATCCTGTTTGGCTGAGACTCAATTTGACCTCCTCTTCGAGATGGCCAATGGTTTACAAAAACAGTTATTGCTTTATTATTTTCCATTAATAAATTAGCGCCAAAAATTAATCTTGTCGGATAGCCGTCTGCCAGATGAACAGTATCAGCTTGTACACTTAATAATCTGAATTTGTCTTTTTTAAAAATTAAACCGTTATCAATACCTCTGTTATCAGGCGATTCAAGATATGCCACTTTATAATCCAGATCAGATAAATATTTTTTTACCATTTCTTCCAGAACAGCTTGATTCTCGACTTCACAGACACCAAGAAGATCTGGTGCATTTCCATCATTCATCATTCTGATCACTCTTGATAAATTAAACATCTTTTTATCAAGGCGATCTTCTGTCCATTGCATTTCTCCGTTGGGTAAAAATGATTCATCTTCCTTCGCAGGGTCATCTTTAGTATCGAATAGATTCTGAAGATTCCAGAAAGCTACAAAGATTGTATCATTTTCTGTTTGACAGGAAATTAGCCCGGGAAAAATGATAACTACAAATACTATAAAATATTTTTTCATAAGTGTAAATTATTAAGAAATTAGTAAACTTTTATTCTTAATGTACAAATCTCGACTATCGTTAATTATCTTATAAGCTTTTTTCTTTCCCAAAAAATTTTTTACTCTAACATGTTTATTTTCAAGTTTTTTATAGTCTTCAAAAAATCTTTGAAGTTCAACCATAGTATGTGGTGGTAGTTCGGTAAGTTCATTAACATAATTTAGCGCTATATCGTGCTTAGCCACACCTATGATTTTATCATCTTTCATTTCATCATCAACCATATGCATAACACCTAGTACTTTTGTTTCAATTATACAAAGTGGATCAACATCTATTGAGCATATAACCAGTATATCAAGTGGATCATTATCTTCACAATATGTTTGAGGAATAAATCCATAGTTTGCTGGGTAATGCACTGCTGAGAAAAGTACACGATCGAGCCTTAAGAGTCCGCTTTTCTTATCAAGTTCATACTTTGCTTTCGACCCTTTTGGAATTTCTATTATGCTGTTAACAATTTCCGGAATCTCATCTCCCGGGGAAACCAGGTGCCATGGATTTAAGTTTTCTATTCTCATATTTGTTTTAACTAACTATAAAATTATTAATTGTGTGATAATAAATGCCGGCAGAAGTATTATTAAAGAGAACTTTACAATGTAGCTGAAAAAATCTGGCATCTTGATGTTATTCTCTTCTGCGACAGTTTTAACCATGAAATTAGGTCCATTGCCAATATAAGTCATACTCCCAAAATAAACTGCACCAATACAGATTGCCTTCAAAATTTCCTCAGGAATTCCGGCTACAAGGTTTGACGATGTTGTACCAAGTCCTGTTGCTAATGAATGAAAGGTTACGGCAGTGGGTGTGTTATCCAAAAAACTACTGAGCAAGCCTGTGTAATAATAAAAATCAGAAGGAGAATTAATCCCAAGTGATTTAGCATTCAATTCAAGGTAAAGCAGACACGGAACCATAGTTATAAAAATTCCAAGAAATAAGTAAGCAACTTCCTGAACGGGCATCCATGTAAAATTATTTGAAACACGCAGCATTTTGGGTGTAAATATAAGCGAAAGATATGCCGCCAGAAGTATAACAGCTTCCCGGATATATTTAAAGTAATGATTTGAATGAATAAATGTAAGATACTGTTCGTTCAAGAAAGCTACGGCAAGGATAACCATAACTAGTAAAATAAAATTTCTTTTTCCTTCAATCTTTAATGGACGTACTGAAGTTTTATCAATTATGATATTTGTGACGTCTTCCTTTCTGTAATAATATTTATCTACAAAGAAATAGATAATTAATAAGAAAGCATTGACTAAAAGCCATTCCGGAAACAATTTGAAAAACCATTCAAATGGAGCGCCTCTTAAGTACATCATAAAAAGTGGTGGATCACCTAATGGCGTTAAAAGCCCACCACAGTTTGCTACAATTCCAATGAAGAATAATATCGTGTGAACCTTAAATTTTCGTTGCTTATTAGTCTGAATTACAGGTCTTATCAGCAACATTGCTGAACCTGTAGTACCTACAAAAGAAGCCAGCACTGCTCCTGCTACCAAAAACATTGTATTGATTAAAGGTTTTGCCTCGATATCACCGGATAGAAATATTCCACCTGTTATGGTAAAAAGTGAGCCAAGAAGAATTATAAATGGAATATAATCAAATACCATCGTCTCGACCAGCTTTTCACTTAATCCATTTGAAAGAAGATAGATGATGACGGGAATGCTAAGGATTATTGCAATGATTAATTTATTCTTATTCTTCTCCCAGAAATGATTAAAGAAAAGAGGAAAAATTGCTATGGATAGCAGCATTAAAATAAATGGTAAGAGAGCTAATAGTGGAATGTTGAATGAAGACGATTCCATATTGTATCATCCTTTAATAAAGAGCTGGTTTAAAAAGAAAATATAAATATTGTACTCAAATAGTCTTAAAAGATAAAATTATTCCTAACTCATCATCACATTATAGTTCGTGCCGGGTAACTACTCCATGAAGTTTATTATACGGCAGATTATAAAAACTGGCAAAAGATGGAGTAATCTTTTTAATGAACGCGTAAATTTTATAGATAAGTTTGTTTGTCTTAATATCATCAACACCATAGAAAATTACTTTCTCAGAAATGCCTTGCCTCTTAAATAACTCTGGTAAATTTGGAATTTGTAAATATCCAACCGAAACTGAAAGCCCATATAGTCCTTTTGTATATTCCTTCATTTCAGAAAAATTGATTCCGTAGGGAACATCAGCTGTTTCAACTGCGAACAGTATATTTCTTTCATATATAATTCCACTTCGTAAAGTGCAGTGCACTACGTACGGAGGAACTTTATCCAAAACTCTGGCAAAATATACTGCTTCACCTTTCAATATAGATTCTGAAGAATAAATTTGTTCGAAGCTTGTTATAAATATATCAAGATCTAATGAACGAAATTTCTTTCGCAGAGTCTCTGATCCTTTTATCCATATTTGGATAAGAAGAGTGATGATAAAAGCAATTATGAGTGACCAATAACCACCTGCAGGAATTTTGGTGAACACAGATACTAAATAAATTAAATCAAAAATCAGGACAAACGCAGCGAGGAACATTTTTAATTTCATTCCCCTATTCCGGAATACCCAAAACATGAAAATTGCACTTATGGTCATCGTAGCAGTAACAGCGAATCCATATGCAGCGGATAAATTTTCTGAAGATTTGAAAATAAGAATCATTAATAAAACTGCAATTAATAACATCCAGTTAACAGAACCAATATAAATCTGAGATCTAAGCTCGCTCGAAGTATATTTAATTTTCATAAGAGGAAAGATTCTAAGATTTATTCCTTGAAATACAAGAGACATTACAGCACTGATCATAGCTTGAGATGCAATTATGGTTGCCAGCAGAGCTAATATTAAAAAAGGCAAATATAGTACAGGTGATATATTATTTATGGAGGAGAATAAGATTTGAAATACTGAACCAACGTTTAGCAAGTATGCACCCTGTCCAAAATAATTTGCAAATAGGGCAATAAAAACAAATATCCATGCAACCTTAATAGATTTTCCTCCAAGATGCCCCATATCAGCATAAAGCGCTTCTCCACCTGTTGCACAAAGGATCACATCACTCAATATCAAAAAAGACATCAATCCATTATTGAATAGGAAATTAATTCCATAAAAAGGATTAACTGCTTTAAGTACTGATGGGTTAGTAAAAATGTAAAATATTCCGGAGATAAAAAGACTGAGAAACCAAATTAGCATAATAGGTCCGAATGATTTAGCTATCTTATCAACGCCTCTAGCCTGAACAGAGAAAAGTAGAATGGAAATAATACAAGTAATGATTACAACTGTCGGAGTAGTTATTTCACCGAGTTCCGGAATAAGTTCAAGACCTTCTACGGCTGATAGTATGCTAATTGCTGGAGTGATTATGCCATCTCCAATAAGCAGTGAAATCCCGAAATAAGCAAGTGCACTAGCTAAGCCCCACTTCTTTCCGTTTTTCAGTGTGCTTATCAGTGCTTCTTTTAAGACAATAATACCTCCCTCTCCCTTGATACTTAATGACATGCCAAGCCAGGCGTACTGAATTGTTACTATTACAATAAGAGTCCAGAACACCAGTGACAACACGCCGATAACATTTTCCTGCGTTGGTGGAATAAGAAAAAAAATAATAGTGAGCGTGTAAATTGGGCTTGTTCCGATATCACCGAAAACTATCCCCATTGCTCTTACAACTTCTTTTGAAGAGGTCAAATACTTATTACTACTCATATAAAATCAAATTAAAAAACTGTCTTACCTTAAAACTAGTCAATTGTTTGTAATTCCTTAAAATCTATTACTGAACTGTACCCCTAAAATTAGACAGCAAGATAAGCAACTCTGTGATTATTAATT